>JBMOPE010000045.1:0-110285 GCA_049323755.1 Bacillota bacterium | reverse complement strand
GTAAAAAAGTACGTAGATAAAGACGATTTTAATCTTCAGATACGTGAAAGACAGCGCAGGAAGGGCAAACTTGAGCCCTTCAAAGAGCTAATTGACCAGTGGTTAAAGGATGACTTGCAGGCCAAGCCAAAACAACGGCACACTGCCAAGAGGGTCTACGATAGGTTGAAACATATATATGGTGATGATTTTAATGTTTCCGGCCGGTCTGTAAGGAAACACGTTGCCAAAAGAAGGCGTGAGATTGAGGGTGCTGCCGGAGGTTATCTTCCCCTGGAACATTCCCCCGGTGAAGCCCAGGTTGACTTTGGCGCTGCCCAGTTTGTTGAGCGAGGAACTTTGTATGATGGTTACTACCTGGTGCTATCCTTTCCTCATAGTAATGGCGGTTACCTACAATTATTTAAGTCAGAAAATCAGGAGTGTCTGCTGGAGGGGCTAAGGAATATATTCGATCACATCGACGGCTCTCCCCGGGAGATATGGTTTGATAATGCCTCAACAATTGTTAATGCCATACGACGGGAAGGAGAGCGGGATTTAAATAAAGGCTTTTTGCGTTTCATGCTCCACTACAATTTTATCAGTAATTTCTGCAATCCCAACAGCGGCCATGAGAAGGGCAACGTAGAAAACAAAGTTGGCTATTCCAGGCGTAATTACCTGGTACCCATACCGGAGTTTGATGATATTAGGGAGTTTAACCGGCAGTTATTAATAAATTGCGATGAGGATATGCAGCGGAACCATTACAAAAAGTCCGGAACCATTGCGGAACTATTTACTGAAGATAAGAAGGCATTACATAAACTTCCCCTTGTGCCCTTTGAGGTATACCGGCTGGAGCTGGTTAAAGCAGATAATTACGGCAAGGTCAAACATGACAACCGAAGATATTCCAGCTCTCCCTCCTTTGCTGGCCGCCAGTTGTGGTTAAAGGCCGGTGCCTTTGAAGTGACACTGCTGGACGATAAGTACCGGGAGATTGTAAGACACCCCCGGCTTTATGGCCGGCAGAGTGAGTCCATGCAGTGGGCCCCGTATCTTGAACTAATGGCCAGGCGTCCCAGAGCATTGAAATACACGGGCTTTTTAAAAGAACTGCCCATTGAACTACAGGATTTCTTAGAAAAATGTGACCTCACCGCCCAAAAAAGAACCCTACAAGTGCTGGCAAAAATGGTTAAGGGCAGTGACATGGCCACTGCTACCGAAGCCTTTACTGATACCCTAAAACGTGGGCTAAACGACCCCGACAGCATTTGGAGCAATTTTATCAGATTAACTTCCGGAACCTATGAAATGGAGCTAACGGAACTTCCACAAAAGGTTCCGGAAGTATCCCCATACCAAGTAGATAGATCCATTTATGACCTCCTGCTAAGAGGAGGGTCAAAATGGAGTCAATGATAGAGCTTTACTGTAAGAAACTTAAGATTGGAAAAGTGTTTTACAAGGACTATAAGCAAATAAAGGCCGAAAGCCATGAGGAATTCTTACTGGAACTTTTAAAAAGGGAACTGGAAAACCGTGAGGTGGTAAGGAAAAAACGGCTACTCCGGGCAGCCAGCTTTGATGTAATCAAAACCTTTGAAGATTATATCTTTGATAATGTTCAAATCCCACCAACCATAACTATGGAGGATATTAACGCCGCCACATTTGTAAAAAGAAAAGAAAACCTCATTCTTTACGGGCCTGTGGGCACCGGAAAAAGCCACCTGGCTACCGCCATTGGCGTCGAGGCCTGCAACAAGGGAAAAAGAGTGCGCTTTTTCAGAACTGCCGCTCTGGTTAATCACCTAACCGATGCCAAGGTTCAGGGAGAATTGCGGCGGTTATTGAAGCAGATAGAGAAGACAGACCTTTTAATCTGTGATGAGTGGGGCTACATCCCCTTTGAAAAAGAGGGTGCCCAGCTGCTCTTTCAGGTAATCTCTGAATGCTATGAGAAACGTAGCGTTATCATCACCACAAACCTCGAATTCAGTAAGTGGAATGGCATCTTCTATGATGAAAAAATGACCGCGGCAATCATAGATCGGCTGATCCACCACAGTCATTTGCTGGTGTTTACAGGTCCAAGTTATCGGCTCAAGAACTCTCCCATAAATTCCTAGATATGGGGGCAGGGGTGCTCTAAAAATTAAGTTCCGTTTGCTACATTTTCATGTTGCCAAACACAGGTAGGGACTATGAGATGTTGCGATGAGATGTTGCGGTACCGGGTACTTGACTTATTAATTATATTTGTATATAGATCTTCCCGCACAAGGCAGTATCACAGTTTTTAATAAACCTCTGTGTTCTCTGTTCGCTCTGTGGCTTATAAGATAACGTCCGGAAATGCCCGGACAAAACAAAAACCACCTTTGCGGTGGTTTTATGCTAATAGTGGTGGAGGCGGGGGCATCTTAATTTAGCGTCCGAAAGAACGATCACAGGAGTCTCTCGAAAGCGCTGCGCTGCGATTTAGATTTCCATCCCTTGGCGGCCACAGCCGGCCTCCGCAGGAGCTATCTCGTTAAGAGTCCCGTGAAACCTCCGAGAATTGGTCTTACAGCAAGCCCGTTTAAGTGACGCCCAGTTTTGGCCAGACCACCGAACAATAACTTAATAACTCAGGTACCCGGTACCGCAAAGAACTTATCGGCGTAAATCATGCTCTCACCTCCTTGTTCTTTGTTCTTAGTCTTTATATTGAATGTCCGGCACGTCAGGATTGACATATTCCTTCGGTGCGATAACGTGCAGTTGATTTCTTATTATTTGGCGCATTGCCTTTGCGGGCTCAAGGCAATACTTCACGAACTCATCCCGCGGAATATCCACACTGGTTATTGCGTGTGGGAATAGGAGTTTCACGAAGCCTGTGCAAAGGCGTGTTATTGCGTCGAGGTCACGCTTATACGCTTTCGGAGGAACTGCAAGGCACGAATCCACTAATGTGGAATAGTGAAGTCCATCACGTAGCGAATGCAGGACTTCAGCAAAATACTCAGTATTCAGCGCCCACCCCTTAGCTACCAAGTTATGATGGAATTTTGGTATTTCCCACCCAGGAATGAATCCGTGTATACGGTCAAGGGTCTCTGCTTTGCGGAAAATTGGATTGATGGCGTCAACCATATTAACCTGCGTATTAAACTTTTCTGCTTCTATGTTTCCAAGAACAACAATCCCCGAACTTGCAGGAATCTCGGAATCGAAGCCCTTAACGACACCGTCTTGCATATAAGTGGTAAGCGCTGCCTGTATTTGTGCGGGTTCGATAAACTTCATATTTTGTATCTCATCAAAAGCCACATAGTCAAAACGGGTGACAAGCCCCGCTGCCTTCAGGTTGTTGTCGTAAAACAAAGTAGCTCTCGATACAGTGCCACCAGAAACAACCCACCCGCGTTTGCTGATTTTTTCATACACATAGCTTTTCCCTGTACCGCGCGGTGCAAGCTCAATCAGATTTACTCGTCGTTCAACAAAAGGCAGCAAACGGCGGATAAAGAACATTTTTTGTTCTTCTGTGTCATAGCCATCTGGATTATAGTCTACTGCAGAAATGAGCAAGTCAAGCCACTCCTCCGTAGTGAAGCTACGGCGGGCTTCTCTATAAAACTCCAAGTCTACGCTATAGGGACAGAAAGGCTGATATCCTATCAGTTTGACATACCCGCGCGGAGGTTTCTTGCTAAAGTCCTGCTCCCACACGAGGTCGATTATTCCCCAGTTCTCGCTTTCACGGAGCAATGTATCCTGCCATTTGCTGACCACGTCATTAGCGACCTCGCCGCCAGCACCAGTCTTAGTACCGCCGAAGTCGGGCAGCTCAAATAGGGTTTTCCCAGTCTTGACATCTACAGCAACGCGGATTCTGGCAAGAAAGCGCACACTCTCTCCGTTGACCATCTGGAACTTGAATTGCTCATAGTCCTCACGGTTTGGGATGTACTGCTTAATATAACGTGCCACACCGTTGTAGTCGATGTTCCCGCTTTCATCTGAAAACTTCATTACAAGCCAGTCTCTCATATAAGAAGGCAGACTGAGGTCGGCGAAAAATTTCGTCCGCTCAGGGTTCTTGAGCACCACCATCCCAGCGAAGACTTCTTTAACCTTGTCCATTCGCTAACCTCCTAAAGAAACAAAATGCAGCCTTGTTCCTTGAATTCTTGTATCTTAACCTCTAAATCGTCGCGGTCGCAATCGAGATATTCTGCAAGGCAGTCGATACAGTAAAACTCGGTTATGTTTCTCCCGAGCATTTTCTGTGAAATCGCAACCTCGTCTTTGCTCAAATTTTTACCGCACTCAATGCATATTTTCTTTGCTCTCATCATGGCAACCCTAACATATCATTATTAATCGTTATCCCCTTGGGCTTTTTCGGGATTTCTTTCGGTGGGAGCGGCTTTTTGCGTGAAACCACAATTACAGGCACAAGGTACTCTTCGGGTGTCATCCCGCCGTGAACCTCACCTGCAACGGCATTTTCATCGGTGTTACCACCAGCGGCATTACCAGACTGTTTAAAATGTTCGTATGTTTTCATCACGATGAAGTGCTTCCCATCCAGTTCTCTACGCTCCATCGACGGTGTCACAGAAACATAGCTGTCGTCCCTTAGTTCAACGAATCTACCAAAAGAACGCACGATAGCATTCTTTGGAGGTTCAACAGCAAAGTTCTCTTCATCATGGAAAAGCAATGCGGCAAGCCGACTGCTTCCGTGGTCGCCGGTAACTATGACCCTGTTAACCTTCGTCAGCATTTCTGCGACGTGTTCAACTATTTCATTCATGATTTCAAGTTGACGCGCAATGCATAGGAAGTAGTCCTTATCATCCGGCATTCCGTTATGAGAGATTTTGTCTAACCTATCCCATTTCTTGTCCTCAGAAGTCCATCTGTGGTTGTATTCAGTTTCCGTCGGCAGAAGTGCTTTTGTTACTACCGGCTTTAAGGACACCTCTATTTCGAGAGCCTTTAATCTGCTCAGTAAAACAGGAATCCATTCTGCCCCCAATCCATCAACCCAAAATGTAAGGCTGTCGTTGGTGGCATTCTCCTGTATTATTTTGTTTCGACTATCAATAGAGTCGAAATCAATAACGCATGGCACATCGGTATTCGGTCTGTTAACCAATTTGCTGCGGCGATACCAATTGAAGTATTGCGTTACTTCATTTGAAGCCGTTATGCCGGGATTCATATATTCAGCTAAATCGGGGTATTCGTTTTTAACTAATTCTGCGACTGTATTGACATCAGCGCCGCTACGCAACAGACTACTTACCGTTTTCACCGCATAGGCACGTTCTGCAAGCGTCCTGTATGTTAACATCATCAGCCTCGATTCAGGTGAGGCGAGTTTGTCGAGTTTTGCAAAATAGTCGTCGCTATAAGAAATATCAAGGACACGCAATGCTGAGGTGCGTTGCTGAATGAAAGCATCGGTCAGCTTTGGCAGTGCAAAAATAGAATCCCGCAAGGTGACTGGTATTGCCGCCGCAGTTGATGCCTTATTTATAGCAAAAGTGTAGTAGTCATCGGATGGATAAATTTTGTACCATATGAGCAACAGGCTTAACTCTGTATCGGATAGTTCATTAAAGCGCGCCAATACACTTATCGGGTCAAAACTGTGACCAATATTTAGAAGATGTTTTATTGTTTCTGCAAATGCCTTGCCTTGCTTTACATTATGTGCGATAAACCGCCATAACTCTTCACTACCATCAGTTTTTTTTAGCCTTTCACTGTCGGTAACAAGAGAAACTACATAAGCGAACGGCTCATCAATAATGCTTAATCGCACCCCGCCGTATGTCGGTTCTGCATAGCGATACAGCTTTGTTCGAAGAGAAAAGCTGTTCCGGCTCTTGTCCCCAAACAGAGATGTCCATTTTTGGAACCATTCCTGCAAATTTTCAGCATCTACGGTTACAGCGTCAGCAAAATCAGGAGAGTATAAAGCAAGGCCGTATTCAGATTCTGCGGACGATTCATTGACTTCCCAAATAAATCTCTGTTGGCGTTCATCTTGTATGGGCATAATGGAATCGAAAATTTCTCGACCGCCAAAAATAGGGATAATGTACTTGGTCGTGGAATTTTCTGATTGCTGTTGCTCCCACATTCCGGGGAAAGCAGCTGTCGTCTTATCTCGTTCGCGTTTAATGCAAATACGGAGATATTCTCCGAACGAAAGTAAGAGAAGTTGCTTTCCAGAATGCCTAGCTATCTCACCCTTAAAATCTTTGAAGCGAGGAAGTACATCCCCTTTAGTATAATCAGCAAGGTCAATCACGGCATCGCAAACGGCCTTAAGTTCGCCCACTAAAGAAAGATAATCGGGAAAGTTGTGTGCAAAAATCAGCCGTGTCGGAAAGCGACCGGGCGTTTGCCGTTCGTTAGATACTTTTGAAACAACTTCGGAAATGGTCATCGTAACGCCCTCCTATTTCAGGAAATTGCTGTACAGTTCAGGGTTCTTGTCGAGAAGCTGAAGTACGGCATCTCTAAGTTCCTCATCGGACATTGACTTCACACGCTTCTTGGCCTCCTCCTGATACGTTTTTTGCAGATATGAATCGAGAATAGCGCGTATCTCTGGGATTTTGCTCTCCCATGAATAAACGTCAGAAGTCAACTTTGAATTGGTCTTGAGTCTGTCTATAAGGATTTTCCTGTCCTTATTGAAAGCGGGTCGATAGTTTTCACCAATGTGAGCGAAGAACCTATCCGTGATGTGAGTAGAGTCTTTCAGCACAGCAAGCCCACTGCCGTTCAAGAATGTTAAGGCTTTTGAAAGAGCATCCTTTTCTACAGTTCGCCCATCTTGCAGAGCTTTTATTGTCCTTATTGCGGCGATGTTTGCTCCCTCAAACAACCAAGCTATTGGTGTGTTTGTATTATTGCACCACTCGCGTATGGTGGCTGTGCCAGTAGTATCTTGCCACAGCTTTTTTGCTTTTTCGGAATCACGGGTATACTGGACATTGTCCAACAAGCCACTCAGCTTGGTGTCAAAGGCGGTTATCGGCGTTTCATAGGTTTGCTGTTTTAGCGCCGTATAGACTTCTTCAAACTCATCCTCGGTAACTGTTATACGACGAGCATTGAAGACGGCTTCAAGCAACAGTTTAGGCTGAGAGAGATTCTCCCACGCAGTTTTCGCGCTCCCTTCCAAAGTTGCCACAACACTGTCTTTATCAGTAAGTTCAGACCACGCGGTTTTTGAAATCTCTCGCAAAAGTTTAAGTGCGGGAATCCAGCTAACGGGCAATGTTTCTATGACCGTTCCGGGAACCTTCATGTGTTCGAAAACATTATTCAAAGCGTTCTGAGCGGCACGGTAGGTTTTTACGCTTGCGCCAATTTCGGATTTTATTGTAGCAATCACTTTGAATTCCTGTGCCAATTCTACGAGTTTTTCCGATACTTGCTCTTCACGCCAAGCCGAAATGGAATCCTGCAGATAAATCCGAAGGGCATCGAAAATGTCCTTGTCCGTAAAGTCAAGGCTCTGGCTTATGCTTTCTATTTCGTTAACCTTGGAGAACATAAACTGTTTAAATGCTGAGAGCATTGCCGTTTTATCAGCAAGGGCAGTTGTCACCGCTTGGCGAAGTTGTCCACGGCCATTAAACTGTGTAAGCACCTCTGCCATTACAGTCTCTTGGTCTTCGGTAGTTTCGTAGATAAAACTGCACAACAAGTCCGTTATTCTGACAACTACAGCCTTAAACTCATCGCCGCCGAATTTATCACTCGGCATATATTTCATCGCCCAAATAGGCACACCGTTTCTTGTTATTGTCTGTTTGATAAATTTTCGAGCCTCGGCATCAGTCACAGCCTCCTGACTTGAAAGACCAAACAGCTTCTGAATGTACTGTTTGAACTTTTGCCAAATGGCAGAGCCAGACGAGAGATTGTGGTTGATGGTTTTACCGTCCAGCATATTGCTGACCATGCTCGCCAGATTACCCGCTGTTGGTGGCAGAGTATTAACTCCATCAAACCAGTTAAACGAACCGTTGACGAGCGAACGCATAGCAAGCCCAATAAAGCAACCAACGGTCATGGAGTTGTAATACCCGAATGGCGGTTGTTGTAGCTTAGCCCAGAGCAAATCAAGCGGGATTTTTGCTCCCTGCGCAAATTGTTGCTGAAAATATGAGGCAAGCGCAGAAATGATATCCGCATTGCCGCCACTCAGATTCTTAAGCCCCTCCAAATCGTCTATATCCCATGCACCTATAGCCTTCAGCGCATTAACGATGTTATTGACCTGCGTGTTGCTTACAGTTTTTGTGAGACCAGTTAGGACGACCTTATCGGTACATTTTTTGTATGCGGTATTAACCCTCACAAGGCGTTCTGGGGCAGCGTGGAAAACACTATATAGAACATCTTTTTCGATACGTTTCATCAGGTCGCTTTTCCCATAAACGCCCGTAAACTGGATATCGCCATAGCAAGCATAAATCTGAGAATCCACCGCAGGACTCGCCCATGTGGCTACAATCATGTTTGCCTCAGTTTCATACTTGCCCGCATCACCGGATTTGCCTTCTAAGGCACAGAGTTCTTTGTGCGTGATGGCTTTATGCCAACGCTCGATTAAGTCCGCCGTACAAGGTTCACGAAGCATAGCGATAACGAGGCGCTTACTATCATCTTCTGAAGCAAGTTGCTTTATCTTAGCTTGGAAACTGGTGTATTCTCTTGCCTCGGAAACCGTCACGACAAGAATGCCGATCTTGTAAGGAAACTTCTGGAGTTCCTTTTTGACTTCGCCGAGTCTTGCGGTCATCGAATTTGTATCTGAAGAACAAGCGGCAATGTATATACGTCCGGCGGTTGCTCTCGTATAATCCCACATCCCGTTCTCAAGGGCTTTTGAGAATATGCCTTTTTCTGTGAAAAGCGCATAGCGCGTGTATTTCTTCTGGGTCATCGCAAGCTGCACATCGAAAGTGTCGGTGTTTCCAGTATAAGGCAGTTCAAGACGGGCATCGCCGTTTGGCTGCTCGCCAAGGCTTAGCAGACCAATTTCCTTAAACGATACGAGGTATTCATCAATCGTCGACTGCTCCAACTGACCACGGAAACACTTATAGAGCGTATTCCTTGTTGCTCCGATTTTACCGCGCGAACGGCTTTGCTTGCTGTATAGGTTGCTGATGTTGCTTCCGCTCATAACGGCAATCAGAAGCAACGCTGCCTTGAAAACGTGCAACGCATACTCGTCGGAAATAGAATCTGCCTTGTTTTGGAAGTGCTGAATGACCTTGCGAGCTTCAACGCTGAAATTACGCACATCGCTGCCACGAGTAAAGAAATAGTCCCACAGGAAGTCGGCTGTAAGCCACTGCCACTTATCAGGTTCGTTATTTTCGATATAGTGAATAAAACCTACACCCTCGGAGGATTCGGCACGGTCTTTCATAAACCGGAATAGTGTTCTCTGTGAGGCGCCAAAGTGTTCTGCCACGGTTGCGAGCATTGCAAGCGTCATAGGATGAATCGGGCATAGCTTCGCCAGACGCTCGTTGATGTTTATGCTTTGGTCGAGATTGTCGAATTCGGTCTTATATTTTGCGATGGACTTCATCAAGTCCTTTTTTACATCCTCCCACTGGTGAGCCATACCCGGACGTGGGATAATCGAGTCGCCAATAAGGTCATACGCCGCGCTCTCCGTGATGTGGAACTTCAATTCGTGGTAGCGGTGCAGTATGCGCTCATAGGTTTCGTCACCGAGTCCTGATACCCAAGTCGGGTCACGGTGGACGATAAGGCACATAAAGAACGGTGCGTTTGGCTTTGTTTTTCCGTCCTTGTCAACGGACTTGCAGAACTCAGAAAGGCGCTGAAGGACGTTGTCGTCGCCGCAGTCGCGTAAGAAGCCTGTAAACTCATCCCATATAAACACGATGCCTGTTTCCTGAAGGCCATTGCCGGTAATGATGTCCTTTATCCATTCTTCAAACCTATCAACAACACCCGTGAACATCGTGCGTTTATTGTCATCGCAGATGCGTTTGACAAGATGTATGGCATCTGAATCACCATCCAGAACCGCCTGCTGAAACTCGGCAAAATCAGAGTATTGGTCGGACAGCCCATACTGAATGTCCGTAAATAAGTAGCCCCAGTTGATGCTCTGGTCGTTAATGGCATCTTTTGCGGCATTTATAATCGAACTAGTCCCATAGTACGCCTTGTCGCCGAACTTCTCTTTCAGCTTTTCCTTTATCTTAACTTCCATTTCCATCATGAGATGGGTGCCGCTCTTAATGTCGGTCGCACCGCTTTTCCAGACGACAAGGAAGTCGCCTTTCTCGCGGATTTTAAGAAACCGTTTCTTGTATTCCGCAAGAGAAGGACGGCTCATGAAAGACTCAATGTTGGAAACGTTGTCCTCGAAAAGGTGCTTCAAGACAATGGCAGCGTAGCTTTTGCCCGTGCCATAAGCACCATGAATCCAGAACGAGCGGCGTTTGTCGTTATCTTCCCAAAGCATGGTCTGACAAAGGGCATCAATGGCACTTTTCATATCGTCGTGGACGATGTACTCCTGCCACAGATTAGGATTGCGTTCCTCTGCATCCAAGTCAACGACCGACTCATAGTTTGCAGATAACTCAATGTAATTGCTGTATTTCATGACTCTTATCTCCTTTACTCTGTGACTATATCGAGGACATCGATAGCTTTCTTTTCAGGCACGAGCATAATGTTATCGAGGTCTTGAACGAACGCCACGCGGATGAATTCGGGGTACTGCAGGGCAATGTCCTGAACGACGGCTTTGAAGTTATCTGGATTCAATCCGAATATTGCTACTGGGTCGACGCCTTTCGCTTCTGCATTGCCGCGGGCATTGTCAAGCTGCGTCAGCGTGAATGTATAACGCCCTGTCTCCTCGGCGAACTTATAAAGCGCATAGAGAATAGCCGCCGCTTCCGGGGTGTCCCAACCTTGCTTTACAAACTTGTAGCTTGCGCCGTCTGGAATCGGGATGCCCTGCTTTAGCGTAGTCCCGATAGGCGAATGACGGAAGGTTTCAAGCAGAGCCGTCACAGCATTATCGCGCGTGGATGGCGAGTAGTCATCGCCAAGCATAAATACCATTTCGGCCTTGTCATAGGTCTCGCCGGTTTGTACGTACAGCATATACCACTTCGAGATTATAGAATTGTAGGCGAGGTTTGTCCAAATCACCGCCCACACAATCGGATTGCCCGCTCCAAGTGGGATAAGCCGCTCGCACAATTCCGTCAGCGTTCCCGATTTTTCTCCTTTGCTTGATGGTGTAAGCAACTCCGCTTCCCGTAGCCAGACACGCAGGGCATCGTATTGCCTGTTTCCAAGCTGCCCTTGTGTAAAGCAGTCTGTGCCGTGTTCAAAGAAATGCTCCAACCACGGACGGCGAAATCCGAAGTGCTGATAACGATTCATTCCTTTAAGATTCATACCATATCCTCCTGTTGTGTATAACGATTTAGCCGCTAAACAGCCCTTTGTTCCAGTAAACTCAATGCAGTTAGCGCAATGAACGCATAATTCCTCCCGAATGAGTATTTTGTTATCTTCCGTTATTTCAAAAGCTCCTGTCGGGCATTGCACGACACAAGCCTTGCATCCCACACAGTAAGCCACCTTATTTGCAACGCCTCTTAAGTGGCTGATTACAAATCTGTCCATAGCAGAGTATGGCTGATAAGTAACCATGTTTCCACTCAATGAAAAAGTGTAGCTCTGGTGGTCTATCAGTTGGGTGTATGTGTTGCCCGACTTTTCCACGATTTCACCGAGAAGTTTACTGACTTCCAACCACGGACTCGATTGAGATGTGAATCGGAAAATGATCTTATTTCCGTCAATCACCTCAGTTACCCGGTTGCCGCCGCCTTTTAAACCGCGTCCACCCATGCGCCCTTTCCAGCCGCCGTCTTCGATGTACCTCTTTTGCTCTTTTGGCGTTTTAGTACTGCTGGCGTATTCTTCGACTTTCCCCAGTAGAGAAGCGAGTTCATCAGGATAGGAGTCATTAGCAATTCCATCCCACCAAGCCGAAGACATTGGGCATACTTTGCAACCGACCCTAAACAGACCAAGACGGTAAGCATCATTAAACAAAATTTTGTTTTTTATCAAATATAGGTATACTTCTGCCGTACCCCATTCCAATATTGGGCTACAGTTAACCTGATTTATGTTTTTAACACCCTCGCCAATGGCATCATACATAGCACGAGCAGCACTTTCTTCTTTTCGAACGCCGTCATACACAACAGCTTTGGCATCATAATCGCCAGTTATATAACGCAAGGCAATAATAGTCGGCACAGACTTATGCACCGAACAGCACCAGCGCATTCGCCGTCCGGGGGGGCCGAATGCCTCCCAACTATCGTCTGGCGTCATATGACTCGCCGCCTCATAAAAATGAAGTTTGCTGTAGTGGCTTTTTGCCCGTTCAACAGATTCGAGTGTTGCTTTTAACTCCATTCCTGTGTTGCTGAATATAACGACAAACTCGTCGGGTCGCAAAGCCTTGGCGACAAGGTCAAGCAGAACGAGGCTGTCCTTACCCCCAGAAAACGCAACGACGAATTTCATTCCTTTAGCGGCGTACTCATCATGAACGCGGCGTATAAAACCAACTGCCGTGTCCTCAAGCCCTCGCATGAGGCTTTCGTTTTCCTTCCATAAACGTCCGATGTTTATGGCCTTAAGAGTCAGTCCTTCTTTCTTCACATTTATGGTTGGCTTTGTATAAAATCCTCCTCCGACGGCTTCAGCAACTACCTCGCCGTTTAGAACATACCGCCGGATACCTTCTGCCCAAAGGAGTGGGGCGTCGGTTTTCGGGTACTGCCAATAAGCGTCGAGTCCAAAGTAGTCAAGTTCCTCCTTGAAAACAGGACGGATTTCCTTGATTACCTTGGCGTTCGGCACAAGGCGGTATATTCCGTTTTTGTCAGTCCACTTATAACCGTACATTGTTCTTATCTCTCCAATATCTTGACCATTCTGTTTTCATCCGTGAAAGCAAAACGGTAGTCTCTTAATGCTTTGTGAAGGTTATAAATAAGTTCGTTTCTTTCAAGCATCCCCGCTTCGCGCAGGATTGTTCTTAGGTCTTCCGTGAGCATCCTTTTACCTAAGTTTTCTCTTTCATAGCAATGGCGGTGTACCACATCGGCAAAGCTATTTATATCAGACTTGCTTGGAACAATGGCTGCCCCAAGCGTGTCCAGCGCTTGACCATCAAGCCCCGAAAATATGACCCGATAGCCAATAGAAGGGCGTAAACGTAAAACTTCCTGAAGAAGCAAAGCAGTCCAGTTTGCGCCGCCTTTGATTGTGGGTAAGGAAGAGAACCACTCTGCCGTGATGTCCCGTGGCACGACATAAGATACCTTTTCGTGTTCGAAAAGTCTGTCCAGTGACTTTGTAATTGCAGTGCAACGCTCACTCGTCAAATTAACCGCTTCCGAGAGGATAAAATGCTTGTTAGTGTAAAATAGCAGTAGTCCCTGACGGATAATAGTCGCGTTAATAGGTGAAGCCTGCTTAATGCGCGCAAAATACTCGTCAATCTGTTCTCTGGTAACAGTGCCGCCTAATTGGCGGGCAAGATTGATGATGACACCGACATAACTTTGAGGATAATTCGGCTGTGTTTTCCAGATGTGCGGATTACTCATCACATATTCCCCTAAGAAAGCGCGGTACAAAAACCGCCACAATTCATCGGCGGTATTGATAGCGTTATCATTCAGGAACAGCGAGAGGGTGTCCTGCGCTGCGTTCCAAAGGATACTGATGTTGCTATAACCATAGAGCGTTTGGAAGTGGGCTTCAAGAATCTCTCTGATGCCTGCTTTCCCTTCCTCCAAGTCAACGATATTGCCGAGTGAAGAAGAGAGAACGCTTGTCGTTTCGGGCTGTTTATTCATTTGTTCGTCGTCCTCACCATCAACAATCTCTATGCCTGCCGAATAGAAGCGCTCAAGCGCAGCCAAAGCTGCGGTAAATTGGTTATGCCGAGTGGCATTTGCTTCGACAAAACCGCTGTCTTCATTCAGTAAAGCTATATATTTACGAACCGCTTCCAGTTCGGTGTTAGAATCAACGACTGCTTTCTGAGCCAAGGCTTGGTAAGTACGGAATACTTGTGCTGTTGCTCTACGGTAGTTGTCCGCAGTTTTCTGAGCGTAATTCTCACGCTCTAACCATTTTTGAAATTCCTGTTCTACTTTGTAATCCCAAATTTTAAGGCTACGCCTACTCGAAACTTGATTCTCCTCAACAGCGGACTCTTGTGCCTTTGCGGCATCAGTTGACCCGACTTCCAGCAAGGAATAAACTCTTTTGCCGTCAACATTCTTTTCAAAGTGGAAGCAAGAAATGGTATCTTCATTTGAGTAACTGGAGTTATCGCAAGCGTATTCAATGGTTGTGCGGACTACATTTACAGGATTCTGCGCTCCAAAAGTGTATAAGCCTTGCTCAATTATCTTGGTATAAATCTCACTAGCAGTCATAGGACGCATCTCATCAGAAAGCACCTTAATTACCGCATCTTTAATGGTGACGATTGCGGTCGGTTGCTCATCAGAAGACGGCTCATCAGAATACAGTATTTCTTTGGCGGTGGTATCAGGCTGAAAGACAGGCTTTGATTTGAGAAATTTCAAAAATACCTGTCCATCTCGCATGAAAGCTAAGTAGGTCTTCTTGTCCATTATCCTGAAGAACTTATTATCACGTGCCTTTCTATAGACATCGGCAAAAGCGGATGGCTTTGTTATTTCCCATAGTGGGGAAAAAGTGATTTTCCGCTTTAGTAGCTGCTCCGAAGCGTAATCGAGTGATGACAAAACGAGACCAGCTTCATTATGATTATTCTGGTCGATTGACAGCCAAGCGCCAAAAGTAGCCTTAACCGTGTCGGCAAAGCAATCCTGCGTTGTTTCGGCAGTATTCGATTTTTCGTCACGCTCTGGTGCCATGTGCTTTGCTCCTTTCATAACTTCATCACGAGTTTGCTTCGTCTTCCTTATCCGACGCCGCTCCCGACCGAAGCCATTCATCAATTTAGGAAATCTTAAATTTCCATTGCCTCCCGACCTTGTGTGCGGGCATACCCTTCTTTTCAATCCATTGCAGGACAATTTCTTGGCTCACACTGAGATAAGCCACAACGGTTGACATTGGTCTCCATTTCTCCAGATTGTCAGTGTTATCCTTTTTCATAACGAATCTCCGTTTCAAGATTTGATGCCGGGCAATAGTCCATACCTACCGGGTTTCTTGCCTTTGGTAAATTCAATCATATTAGCATTGCCGTAGTCCAGATCGGGCGGTATCTTGTTCTCGATAATGATGACCTGCCCATAGGTCTGGTGTTCCAGCACTGCAAATACTTGAAAAGTCCCGTCTTCATCGTATCGGGTGTATTATCGTCCACGCCTTCTTCAAGAGACTGAATCGGTGAATCGACTATCAGCATCGACGGTAAAGGGATTTTTTGATTTTTGCGTCGAGCGGTCGTTAGCCCAGTTTTGAACGGGCGGACAGACCTATCAAAGATAATAACTCAACTTTCCCACACGGAAAATTGTAGGCGTGCCTTTAAATAACTGGGCAGTGACATAATAAATTGGTTTAAGAAGTCATTCAACTGCTGCCCAGGTAGGGCTAGGATTCTTCGTAAACTTTGTTTTAGGGTTCGAAAAGCTAATGTTTTGAAGTTCGTCACAGCATAAGTAAAATAGGTTGCCGATACTCCGTTGGCCAAGACTGTTCCTGCTTTCCAGGGCCAGCATGATATACCTACAAAAAACAATAGTAGTATGGGCCACCATAGAATCATAAGACCGCCCTGAAATTCCTTGGCAAGATTCAGTGGGACTTTGTCATTTTAAAGAAGACCTCAATATCCCAACGCTTGCCGTAAATACTGATAATTTCTTCTTTACTTTGGGATAGGCATACCAGCTATCAAAAAGCAGGTATTGAGCGGGTACGCCATACGGAACGAGCTGATCCAGCAAATCGAACATGGCCTCAGTGGTCTTTTTCATACTCTCTCTTCTCAGCTTATAGCCGCTTAGATTCCCAAACCAGTCCACTACCTGTTGGTATGCCAGCTTGGACAGAGGCACCTGAACCTAGAAAGATGTCAATATCACCTTTATTCATAACATTAAAATTACGGAGAAAGCAGGCATATCTACTACCCAATCATAAGTTATGTCTCCTTCTGCCATAAAGGCTAATTTATGGCAATTGCAAATTATGTCTAAAATTACTATTTCGTGGTGATCATTTTATTCCCTGCTGAGTATGAATAACATTCATACTGAAACAGATTAGAAACAGAAAAGTTCTAAAATCATGGAAGTATAATTCTCGATTAAAATATATGCTCAAGAGCCACTTAAACGAAATTTAGGTATAAGCAACAAAAGGAAGCACACTCAAGCTTCCTTAAATTCTGGGGGTGCTCCATGAAGGAGATTGTCGCGTCAGACCACAGCGGCTTTATAACCCGGCACTACGAAGATTGCCATGTATGCGGAGGGGTAAGGACACTGAAGGTGTATGAGTGTATTTTTTCAAGCTGGAGCCAGGTCGAGAAGAGTTGTTCGGCGTGCTTATTCCTGGAAAGAAAGATTTATGGAAAGTGGCCACCAGGAAGAGGTATACTAAATTAAAATGGAGGAATATTGTATTATACTGCTTCAGTTATAAACTAAAATGGTCAAGCCATTATTTTAAAGATAATAGGTAATTTAAACTTAATTGCTGTATTTTTAAAATATCTTTATAATATAAGTATAAATATATTGGAGTTGATAAATATGCCTACTAAAGTTGGATATAAGCACGTATTTCAAAATTGCTTTTATTCTACATATGGCCGGGAAAACGCCTTGATAAATGGTGAGCAAATGTACTGTCTTTGCGGGGAGCTCTTCTATACACGAAATAATCAGCGGGTACAGGGGAGAGAAAAGTGTGATGACTGGAAGAATGGCAGGTGCAAAGGCCTCCAGGAGGTCACGGGGATTGTAAGGTAAAAGGCACCTGGTTTTCCGGTATAAGAAAAGAAAACCAGGGAGGCAGAGATGGGAGAATTTATTATAGTCTTTGTATTATCAGGAATCTTAGGATATGTACTTAGTATGATTCTTATAAAACACTGAAAGGACATAAAAAAAGCAGGGCACATGGCCCCGCTTCTTTTTACGCTGTATATGTTCTTGTCTTACCTGGCTTTGGGTTTTCGGCATCTGGTGAATATATCATTAATCCTGTTTTATAGAGGCCAAAGATTTTTATACTTTTGGGGTCAATATGATAATATTGAAAAAAATAACCTTATCTCGACCAAGGATGTAAATGTCTGGATATTCTTTCTCAGAGGATTCCAGGCTTTGTGGTTGTTGCTTGCAATTAATTTCTGATTTCATTATCATTGCTTATTTCCTTCCTTTTTTGATAAATTTTATTTATAAGATTTTTTATTTTAATTAACGGTAAACATTGGACGTTTGAGGGGCTGTTGTTTTTTAGCCACTATTTTTAACCAGCTAGTTCTTTTGAAATGGATTTCTTAAATTACTGAGCTGAAGGGAGGTTTGAATAAATAAGGAGCTTGGTTATACCTTCCTTGTTTATAAAAAGGCTCTCACGGGGAGCTGTGTATTCCTTGCCGGTGGCTGTATTAATTGACTTTACCGGAATTTTCGCTAACATAGTTGTGGCATCGAATTCTTCTTGGTGAGCCCTCATAATTGCTTTCCGGGCTCTGATGTAGCCAATTGCCTCGCCAACGTCTACCAGCTTGTACCAGGTCTGTCCGCTTATCTGATATTCAATCAGATTGTTGGACTTTATAAATTCATCAATTGTTTTCATTGGATCTGTTCTCCTTATTCCTTTGATTCTCTTTATTTCTTAAAGGATTCTGGTACTGGTAATGAGTTAAGTAATCCCAGTACCATTTAAGCATCCTTGAGTCGACCTGGACGCAAACCTCATCGTCTACCCTGTCGATATTTACGGGCTTTTGGCAGCCGTAGTATCCGCATGGACCTTCGCAGTCGCAGCCCACGCTTTCAAGGTATTCCCGCTCTTTTTCTTCTTCCTCCCAGGGGTCAATGTCATCCTCCGGGGAGTATTCGTATTCGGCAGGGTCATCCAGAAGTCCCGATCTGATAAGGCTCTGGTTAAAGTTATCCCAGGCCCGGAGTATATGGGGGTTCTCTTTTAAAGAGTATAGAGTATTCATGCTTCCTCCTTGTTATGTTTATATAAGTTGCCAGGCTTGCCAGGCTAGAGATTTAATATGATTTAAAGTTGATCGCATTGTGCGATCAATGCCACCCTTGCCACCCTGACAGGCTTCCAGGATGTAAAGGTGTGTGTACGCACACAGATCGATCCTCGGTCTCTTATTTATTATTTAAAACAAGGAGAAAGGTGATATTTCCTTGTCATTTGTTGTTATGCTGTGAATCAGCTGGGCCAGACGAAAGCTAAGGTAAGCACTATAAATTTGATCTTGTTGTTCACCTTCAGCAGCTTTCAGCGTTTTCAGGGCCTCTTTTGTAACCGGTACAGAGCATTTCCGCAGTTGCCCTTGGTTATCATTAAGAAGGGGAAGTACCTTGCCATAATACTCTTTTCTTAAGTCATCCATCAAATCTTCGATATCATACCGGGACGCTGAAGTTTCGGTATCTTTTGTTTTTTCTGGAGGTTGCGCTGTCCCAGGTGCTGGATTTTTATGCCAGGCTTCAATCTTATTGTTATAATGCCTTTGGAGTTTTTCAATGAGCATTTATTGACCCTTTACCAGTTCATATTTAAGATAGTAGTGCTGCGCCCTTATAGTTTCTTCCTAATTGCCGGCATTTAAAGGCAGGTTGGTTTTCTTGTCCCGCTTTTGGGTAGTAATGTTTTGCCTTCTCTTGTCAGCTTCACCAGTTATCCACCCCGAACTGACAATTCTATCGCCTATCCACTGCAATGTCATGAAGTCCCTGTACTGGCCAGTTACCTCAACTAACTTGTCAAATATAGCAAAGGAAGATATCCAGGCACCCACACCATTTTGGGTTACGCCTTGATCAGAAAGGGCCAACAGGCAGGCCTCCCTTAACAGCTCACTGGGGTCTTTGGTCTTAAATGAGGCCCGCTTCATCAACTTGCTGGGCAGGCTCTGGTGCAGCTGCTCAAGAAGGTTGAACTCTCCCTCTTCGCCGGAACATTCTATATATGATGCAAGGGCAAACAGGGGTTGAAAAAGCTCTTCTGACCTGTTATGTACAATATCGCCTACTTTAAAATTAGGCAATTCCCGTAATTCCTGGTGATTCTGCATTACCCAGCAGTACAGCATGTCCCTTACCAGTTGCGTCTCCTGTACAAATTCAGGATCACTGGGTTTAAGTGGGACTGTTTTTATTTCAGCGCCCTTTGGCGTTGGCCGTGTATTAACCTGTATGGCCCTGGTTTTTATGATACTTTCCAGGCCCTTCACATTGGCAATAACCAAGGGACTGAATACCTGAAACTCATCTGTAATCTCATAGTTTGCTGCGGACTGGCGCTTTATTGTTCCTGTTCTTTTATACGCATCCTTTAATATTGCAAGGTAGTCACCTTTTTCGTCGTGGGCCTTGTTGCTGGATATCCCTTCCTGCTCATCAAGGAGAAGTGTCAGTTGTTTTTGTTCTGCCTCCCTGAAGAGAGAAGATGTTGATATGTTTGAAACCAGGTCCCCGTTGAAAGCAAGGTGTTGTATGAGTACACAGAGGGTTGTCTTACCTGATTCGGGCGGACCGTTGAGGAAGATATATGGGACAGCATCATATAGCTCGAAGTAGTATGTGAACATGGTAAACAGTGTAAGTATGACATAATCATATTCCTCATAGGTGTTATAATAGCGCCGGAATAAAGCTTCAACTTTTTTATAAAGGTCGGCAGTTGATACCTTCTCCTCTTTGCCTTCCAGAAACATATTTATGGAATATGGCGTTCCGGTTTTGGACCATCTTCTTGTGGCACTGTGTAATGGTCGCCTCATTACCAGCTCTTCGTTGCCGAATTTCCAGCTGACGATTTCCCGGGTGTCACCAGATGTAGGAAAAGGAGGCTCAAGCAATTTTCTGTCACTGGTAATTACTCGGACAGCAAATCTTCGATATTCCGAATCCTTCGTTGCGGCCCTTTCAACAAAGTCCTGCGCATAAAACACTTTCCCAAGGGCAAAGCACTGGGATAACCGGGCAAAATTAGGGTCAGGCTCAAGGAGAATATCCTTTGAGGTACCTGGACTATCTTTTGCTGCCTTTTTCCATTCTTCTTTATAATGTCGAAGGGTATCTTCAAAAAGCCGTTTTGCTTTTCCGAAATGTGCCGCAAGGGATTCTCGATAGAACTCCTGTTTAGTGGGTGACAGTTCAAGAATCCTGAAGGCAATACCCCTCATTATTCTATCTTCGACCTGTTCCATCTGCTCAGGAAGGGAAGCAATATCAATCTGTAATGCTGTTTTTGCCTCTTTTATAATCCCTTCAATAATTTCCCGTGCTTTGTCCGGGCCGTGCTGCACCAGAAGTTCGTTGACGTCCTTTACATCGAGGAGTGCTATTATCCTGGCATTTTCCCCGATTCTCAAGGCCAGGTCATAAGCGCCTCTTTGGCCAGGGTCATCGGAATCGAAAACAATATATACATTCTTTTCCTTAAAATAAGGAAGCCAATCATCTTTAATTCCGCCTATTCCATATGAACCTACTGCGTTGTACCCCATTACCAAAAGACTTATGGTATCAGGTATGCCTTCGGCCAGTATTACAGTGTCTTCCTTTAAGGCTCCCCGGTTATAGAGGTAGCTAACGGAACCTCTCATATTTTTGTATTTCGGAAGGGAAAGGTCTTTATATTCAGCGCCACTGATCCTTCCCTGGATATCTATCACTTTGCCCTTATCCCAGTTGGGAAGGTAGTAGGGATAGATTTTGCCATCAGACCAGTGGGCGAAATATTCCCGGTCGATAATAAAGAGACCGCTTTCTGCCAACTCTTCCTTGGTGTAGCCTTCATCTTTAAGAACGCTCTGGATTGAGCCGTTCCCGTTACAAATCCCTATTGTATAAAGATCGATTATCTCATCAGTAAAACCTCTGTTATTCCAGTATCTCCGGTCAGAAGGGATTAATTGTTTGTGGCATTCCTCGGCGAACCTTGCCATTAGGGTTTGTAGCCTGTTTTCCTTTATATACTGGCTTAACAGCTCCTGATAATTGTCAGGAAGCATGATACTAAAGTCAGCAGCCATTTTGGTTATTGCTTCGCTGTTCTCTATATCAAAGAGCCACTGTACAACCCTAACTGGTGTAAGGTAATGGATCTTGCAGTCACTCCAGCAAGCCAATGTATTATTTTCGGTGTTTATTTTACAGCAGTCATTATGACCGCATCTGGGGCAGGGGTTAACTACCAGGTAGGAACCTTCGTCGTAGATATCAGCCTTACTACCTATATATTTTTCTATGATTTCCTCGATCGGAATTGAGTTAATGTAATGGATATAATTTATTTCTGTCATTTATTACCTTTCCGACCGAGGAGCGTGTGTGCGTACACACTGTTTTGTCCCCTGAAAGCCTGTCAGGGTGGCAAGGGCGGCAATTACCGTATATAGCGGCATTTATTGATTGCTACCCCAAATTAGCCTGGCACAGCCTGGCACAGCCTGGCAGAGCCTGGCTGCTGGTGAAAAAGGGATACCTTAAAACCTTAAAAAGGTATTCCCTTATCCTGAGTATTTACTATATATGCAGGTCACAAGCCACGACCCAATAGTCACTGTATTGTTTATATATAGACATAGCTTCCTTTAACCAGTTAATATCATCTTTTTTATTGCTCTGAAACCAATCGATTTCCCCTTTTGTGTGCCATTTTCCGTCAGGTGTTAAAATGGCATAAGGCATTTTATGGTCCTCTGTCATTTCTGATGCCTTTATAATGTTGTTTTCGATACTGTTTTGGTAGAAGTCATCTTTGAACATTTGGAAATCGTTCTTTATTATACCGTCCCATCTGCCTCCGATTACCCACCAATCCCATTTGCTGTTCGGGTTATGGGTGGTTTTTACGATACCAGTTCCATTGCATTCCCAGCAACCGGCAGAGGCTTTGCCATAGAGGGGGTGTTGCTCTAGGGCTTCATTATATACTTTAAGCCAATCCTTTATATATTCAGCCCATACTGGTCGTTCATCCTTGGGGATGGATCGGTACTCTTTCCTTAAGTCCTGAATGGGCTTTATTTTTTGGTTAGCTTCATTTTCAGCAAAAAGCTTAGCTTCATATCCAACGCACTCGCATTCGGTGTCATATGGATCAACTTCTAAGAGTTCACAGAAAGGGGTTAACGTCTGACGTACTATTTGTTCTATCTCTCTTAAATCGGTTATGCTGGGCTTTGCCAGCACATGAGTCTGAAAATGCATTTATTTACTCCCTTTTTAAATTTTGTATGTTAGTGCCCAAATGTTGACGGTTGAAAATTACCTTGCAAGTTCCGAGAGCAGCCCGAATATCCATTACCCCTCAACTGCTGGAAAATTAATCAGTCTTCTTTTTGAAATTCCGGCCACGCCGTTTTTTTAAGTGTTCTTTTTTCAGGGCTTTAATTTTTCCTACCTTGTATAGGTCGAAATATTTTATTCCCAGCATTTTACTCAAAAGTTCAAGGCCTTCTTGTCTTTCGTTGATCCAGACTTTCCTGATGATGTCGAGCCGGAGTATATCGTCCGTTTCCTTCAGGTATGTATTTGCAAGCCGTTCAACTTCTTTATAGGTCATCGTATATCCCTCGTTCTTGTTAAGAACAACCAAATAGAAGGCTGTTGCAGTAATTTTTCAGCTTTTTTTATTTTTGGGCTTTTGGGGTGTCCAGTCTGGAGTCGAGCTCATGCGCCAAAGGTTTCGGCAAGTCTCTTCAGTCTTTTCTGGCGTGTCCTTTTTCCCGGAAGAGCCCAAGGATGACAGAAAAGCTGATTTGGATACCTAATTCCTGCAGTTCCCTTGTTTCAGGGTTACAGTTCTGGAAACTCCCTATGCAGCCTCCGGAGGGCCATCGTTGGCGTTGTCAATGTTCGAACACCTCGAAATTCATGTTTGGCCACATGTCCGAAGAGGGCTAAGTCACCCGGTTGGGCTGCCATCCCAACTGGGTACAGCATGTCTTTCGCTCCGGGATCTGCTGTTATTTCCCGTCACTACCGGCATTTTCTTTCTCTGCCGGACGAGACCTGCTTTCATGCTCCACACCCATCCCAGAAAAAAAAGGGCTATAGGTACCGTAACACTTCCCGCAGAAATATACAAAATTATTGTTAGTACGTTCTTTTTACCTCCTTATTGGGTTTACTTTTCATTTTACGGATTTTTAAAGGATGAATATTGACACAAATAGGCGACACAAAAAAAAAACCGGAAAAAATTTTTCCCGGTCGTGGAGCCCCTGTTATTAGGGCATTTTAAAGTATTGATTATTTGTATTTCCGTTGGCTTAGAAAAGCTTGAATTTATTTTCCCCATCAAAAACAAATACTTTCTCCCGCTCTGCCCTCTTGGCTAATCGGGATATCGAGGGATTCAACACATCGGCGTCAATTACTTCCGCTACAGCGCTGGTCCCCATAGCTGGAATCCCAAACATACCGTTTTTCAATATAATGGTAATAAGGTGTTCTGGGTTATATTCTTTTGTCCATGTCCGCCACGACTCCCTTTTTATTGCTTGGCTGAGTAAGGGGTATAGCTTTCTAAAATCGTGAACACCCGTACGGCATAACGGCATTTGGCAGAATGCTTTTCCTGACAGAATTTCTTTCAAGTCTTGCGCACATCGGGGGAATAGGCTCTCCGAATAACCTGCTTTCATTTCGGTATCTGATTTATAAGAGAGATCTGCCTCATCAACATTAATAGCCGATACTAAATCCATATAAAAAATGTCACGGGTTAGTTCGGGTATTACCTCGAAGAACCTTCTCAAAACAGTACCTTTTTCATTGATAATATGAATGATATGTATCTTTGGGAAAAGGAAAAGACTAATCTCCCCAGGGATAATTGAATGGTAATCCTGGAGCTTTTCAATCTTCTTCATAAAAGCATCTTTATCTTTTAAAACACTTTCACTAACGAGCTTCTTAAGTATTCTCATGAAGTTTGCCATTGGATCAATATTTGTCTCGGATTCCAATTGGTAATCTACAACTTTCCCGCATGAAGAGGGGCATTTTGATTCCCCCAAACTATTCAATGCCTCCCATATCAGGTTAGCAATAAACCCGCTAACCTGACTTTCCCTATCCACAATTAACTTCCCCAAAAGTACATATGCAGCAACCAAATACTTGTCACGGCTTTCTTCGGATATTGCCAATGTACCGGTGCAGTATTGTAATATATCATTTTTAAAACTTTCTTGCTGATCTAAATATCTATCAATAAAAAGAATATTGTTTTCGCCTGCCACTGATCTATGGTATTTTAGGTTGGCTAACTCCGGGATGCCATGCTTACATCTAATATCTTCTATTATTTTTCGGTGCTCTGCCTTGTTATGAAAATTCCTATCAAGGGCATCCAGTTTTATATATTGCTGGGCCCATATTTTTTCCTGGATACTGTACTCAGCTTTGAAGAAGTCTTTGTGTTTATATCTCCAAATTCCTTCGACATAATCTTTGTTTGCAACTTTGGACCATTTTCCATCTAGGCTTAGGATGCATAAAAAAGGTGAGCTTTCAGCGCTAATAACCCCTAACCCTCTGATGTTAACGAGCTCATACCGACCCTTATTATATTTAATGGTGGTAAGCTGAAACATCGGTTGCTGATAGTCAGATAAGGCAATAATAGGTATATTATTTAGGTAATCAGTCATATCCCTACCTCCGGACAAATCTCTTCTTTACTGGTACAAGTAAATCAAGGAGGTGAACGATTTTGAAGGAAATACTATCACAACCGGAATTTAAACAGGCAGCAATACGGACATCGACAAACGTCATGAGACTTGGAATTTTAGCAGGAGCCGCAGTTTTTACGAATAACCTTTTCAAAACAGCAGCAACAGCAACAATACAATCGGCAAAGACCGATTACGACAGCATCAGGGATCTCGTAAAAAGTCACCAGTAAACCAGTAGCTTGGGAGCACACAGCTCCCTTTTTTATTTCTGGATTAAAGATGGATAACCTTTTAAATTCAGGAGAGGAGGTGGGAGAATGTTTGGAAAAGTGCTGATGAGTCCTAAAGTTCATGAAATCCTTGGCCGGACCATAGTCAATACTGTTAAGTTGGGTTTGGCGTCAGCCTTGCTGTTTAGTATGCAGGATGCTTTTTACAAATCCGGCGATAAGCTTATAAGGGAAATAGGCAAGCTCCCGGAATCGGTTTAGGTTTGGCCCCGGAACATAAGGAAAAGGGGGAATAAATATATTTGATTCCATTGCCGGCGATACATCGGAGGATTTCTGGAGGGTTAATCGCTATGCCCAGGGTGACTACGACAGGGAAAGAAGACCTTCCAGCCGTTCGGATACAGTGGGGGAGCAGATTGACAGTACCTGTGATAGAATAAACAGGTCTGTTAATAATTCCAGTAATTTTAGGACCAGGGAGCTCAGTCCAGAGAGCCAGGAGATGATTCTTATCGGGGCTATTCTCCTTGTTAAATTTGCTCTCTGGTATCTGTATAGGACCGCCCAGAGAAATAATGTTGACGTTACTGGACTGTAAAAATAGTAGAGGGAGCCGTGGGGTTAATTCCTACGGTTCCTTTTATTATTGAAGGGTGTGATGAAATTTGCCCATAGAGTACCCTGACGTTGCAGCTCTTTCCAACAAAGAGCTCTTTTCATTATTTTTACGGGAGAGCCTTGACAGTCCCGTAGTTGAAGAGCTCTCCAGCCGTTATTCTGACCTTCGAATTATGGCCAGGGCTACAGGTGAGGAATTAAAGTTAATAAAGGGCATAGGGCCTGGTAAGGCCAAAGTGCTTATGGTCTTTGTTGAGCTGGCAAAACGGCTTAATTCTCCTCCCCCAGGTGAGCCCAAAAAAATTAAAAGCCCTCAGGATGTTTCCGACCTGGTTATGGGGGAGATGCGGTTGCTGGACAGGGAGCATTTTCGGGCGTTACTTCTCAACACTAAACACCATGTCCTCAGAATGGAAACAGTATCCATAGGCTCATTGAGCAGTTCACTGGTCCATCCCCGGGAATTGTTTAAGTCAGCAATTAAGTTTAGCGCTGCAGCAGTCATTCTGATCCATAACCATCCTTCCGGTGATCCGGCTCCCAGCAGGGAGGACATTGACATCACCAAGCGCTTGGTTGAGGCCGGAAAACTTTTGGGCATAGAAGTCCTGGACCATGTAATAGTGGGGCATAGCTTTGTAAGTATGAAGGAAAAGGGATTATTGTAGAGGGGGATTTTCATGGTAAGCGTATAGCGTTGTAATTATTGGAGGAGCTTTTATCCTTTGCTTTTGGGCGTTGGTTGTGGAAACGAGGAGACAGAGAGGGAGAATATCCATCGGAACATACAGGAGCATATAACCATTGATGATAACAGCAATCCTGGGTACGTGGATAGGAAATAAGATAGCTCACACATAGGGCCGAATTATTGTTTCTTATAATTTGCGGGTAGATTAACCGCTTATTTTTTCTTTCGGGTAAGGCTTTGGGGCAGTGTACCCGAAAAACATGCATAAGAAATTACGATAGGTCTTTAGCCTGTGCGGAACTACAAAAATCACTTGGAAGTTTGGAATGGATGAATATACTGAGGACACTCTAATGTCCCCATAAGACCTCCACCATCTCCCCATCTCTACCCCAGTAGTACTAAGGATTCTAACCGGGGAAAAATTCACAATTTTCTTTCCCAAAAAGGATCTCCACCGCCTAAACCCATTCATACCAAGGAATACAGTTCCCAATGCAAAAAAGTGGAGATAGCGAAAATGGACCTCCATATGTACCTTCACCGCCGAAAGCCCAGTATTCATCAGGATCTTGGGAGTAGTGGAGATGGTGGAGATAATGTTCATTCTCATCTCCTATATTGTCCTTTTTTTACTTCATCTGTCCATCGAATTAAATCTTCTTCACTAAAAGATATAGTTTCAACTCGTAATAAATCATTGGCAATTGCCGGTTGGAAAGCCTCAATAAACCTGCGAAATCTAAAATCAAATTCTTTATTATTCTGTGTTTGAATATCAACTAGAAGTAAAACAAGTTCAGCCTTAATATTTTTGGCTTGCTTATAAAACAAAATTTTTGAAAGTAGAACGTATAGTCTGTCGAAAATCATAGGGCTTAGCGAGCTAATGAATTTAACCTCAATAAAAGTCTCTTTTAAGGGAGTTTTTAAATATGCGTTAAAAACAATTTTACGTTCCATAATTTGGTCTAAACCTTGGAATGCCGGAGTAAACTGTGCTTCCCAAATAACATCACTTTCAGGGATTTGAAATCTATCAAGATACTTTTTTATAGACTCTTTCTCGGCATAAGGCATTAGTAGATATTTTGGTATACTTGACTCTTTTTGTTCATCTTCAGCAGGTTTGCTTGCTTTGAGCTGTTTTTCTTCTAACTCTTCATCAAAATCTTCGTCCAAAGTTGCATTATTTGCCTTAGTAACACCTAATAACTGTAATAATTCTGGAGTAACTCCATTAATGGTCATATTGTTCTGGCGTTGGCTTATCATTGTGGAAATTTTTATAATATTTTCCCTTAGTTCTGCATTTTCCTTTTTAACTGAGGCAACTTCTTCCTTTTTGTGCTTGACCTCGCGGCTAAGAGATAACATTTTCCCCAAGCTTAAGTTATCAAATGCCTCTGATAGAATTAGCAAAGTAACCAGAAGTAGTAGTGTAATGATTGTGGTACTTATTTCGAACGGAGGATGCTTTTTCCAAAAACTTGTACTAACAAGTGTGAGCAAAAAAATAATATAAAGAATAATTAGAATGCGAACGAACCAACTCTTGCTATTTTCTTGACTCATTATAACACCTCTTGCATTATAAAATTTAACATTGCTTCCCTTTACATAAGTGTTTTAGGTTTTTTTTGTCCGATAATCTTTCCATTCATAAATATCTAGCTTAAATCCTTTCTGTTGTATATAGAAGACCAATAGATATCGGCAATCGAAGGCGTTCCCAAACATCCTGTATATTTTTATGTCGTTCTAAAAAACTAAAATTCCTTCCAGGTATAAGTAAATTCGTAACAAGGGGTATTGGGACTGTGATTCTAGCTTCAATTAAATTTCGGCCTTTTTATACTTCCCTAAAAAACCTTTATGTACTGCATTGTGTTTGTCTAAGTAATCAGAGCCATCTGATTGTGAGGCAACCTTTGCCGCACATCGAATAAGTTTTTTTATTGGGGAATTCAAAATCAGCTTTAAAATCCGTATGATTTTTTATTTTGCAACTACTATTATTCGATAGCTCTTATTTCCTTAAAGCCCTTAAAGACCAATTTCAACTCATTAAGAAATTCTTGTTCGGGATTATTATTGGCCAAAGAAATTCCTCCGATATATTGAAGTTATTATATTTAAACGGCTTTTACAGCAATAAATAGCTTCCATTCCACAGGGATATTTATAGGCATACTTTTGTCCTTTTAAATTATGGTTTAAACTTTCCATATTTAAAGAGGGGGTTAGCTGTGGACTTTTTCTTTCCTTTATAGGGGAGTGTAGGTTTTGATTGTTCTGCAATAATAAGTGTTTCATTTTTCTTTTTCAGTTCGTGATTATCCGCGTCATCAACTGACTGTAGATCATACCCACTTGACCTTTTTCCCATCAATAACCACCTCTCTCATAAAGGTTAATATTAAACATAATTTGGAGAAATCCTGTTGTAATAACTAATAATTAGCTCTTACCATGTCTCTTTATTGGCGGTATAAGAAGAATAACGATGAATCCCGTATGTGCAAAGTCGCGGGGTTTTTCATTTTTTATCGGAAGGAGCAGCCTATGGAACAAATAAGAGTAGTAGCATACGCCAGAGTATCATCCAAGGAGCAAGCCGAAAAAGAGCTGTCTATCCCCGCACAACTGAAGGCCATCCGAAAGTACTGCCAGGATAAAAACTACAAATTGGTGGCAGAGTACCTGGATGAAGGAAAATCAGCCAAAACAGCTGACAGGCCAGCATTCCAGAAGATGATTGCTCTGGCGAAAAAACAAAACCGTCATTTTGATGCAATTATCGTCCATAAGTTTGACCGTTTTAGCCGTAGTAGGGAAGACCATGTAGTCTACAAAGCTCTTCTAAAGAAAGTCGGGGTTCATGTCTATTCCGTGACTGAACAAACGGACTCAGAAACTCCCCACGGTTTCCTTTTAGAGGGAATGCTGGAGGTTATATCAGAGTTTTATAACATGAACCTCAGGAATGAGACTATAAAAGGAATGACGGAAAACGCAAAGCGGGGGTATCATAATGGTGGTGCTCCTCCATACGGGTACCGAATAGGAAAAGTTCAGGATGGGAGAGGGAATTTAAAATCCGTCTGGGTGTTGGGGCCAGAAGAAGAGGTCAACACTGTCAGGCGGATTTTTGATTTGTATGTACGGCAAAACAAGGGGTATAAATCAATTGCCAATATGCTGAACTCTGAGGGTGTGCCTTCTCCAACGGGAATAACCTGGGGTTTTTCATCAGTATGGTCTATCCTCCATAATGACGTCTATATTGGCCGAAGGACTTGGAACAAGCATGATTACGTTAACTATGGTAAGAAGAAAAAGCCGCAGAGTGAGTGGATAGTGGTAGCCGATGCCCATCCGCCGATTATTGACAGGGATACATTCAACGCTGTGGCGGGTAAAGGTTATGAACGTAGCCCACTTGGAGGTGCATATCAGCCGACAGGCCCATCCCTGTATATACTTAGGGGGATGCTGAAATGCCCGCTCTGCGGCGTGAATATGGTGACTGGAGCTAATAGTAGGAAGAATCGTGGACATACCAGATATTATCATTGCGGGACGTATCACAGGAAGGGCTCCAAAGCCTGTAAAAGAAACAGTGTTTCCAAGGAAAAGATTGAGGTTGCGGTACTTACCTGCTTAATCAGAGAGTTTTCCCTACTGTCATTCGCTGGTAGCTTAGAGGATGAGGTAAGGCGGCACGTAGATAACCAAAACAGGGATATTACTTTTCAACTGGCTAGGATAGATGATGACATTAAGCACCTTAACAGGAGAATAGAAATCGCAAGGAAAGAAAAAATCTCAGCCGACGCAAAATTTGCGGCCCATTATATTAAAGAGATGGAAGGGGAGATTGAAAAGCTTAAAAGGGATCGTTCTGAGGTTGAGAAAATGAAAACGTCACCTAACTTGACGGATGAACATCTCCAGCTTATCAGGGATAGATTAAAGGACTTTGTCCAACGTATAAAAATTGAGCCGCCAGATATACAGCACAATATTCTGAAGCGTTATATATGCTCAATAGTATATGACCAGTTCTCAAAGAATTTTAAGCTGACATATAAGATAGATGTTCCCGATGAGGCATCAGGTGGATCAATTAAAGTCCTTGAAAAGACAGCATATTTTGCTTTGAATTAACAGCATCAACGAAAATACTCGCAATGCTGTTTGACCGCCAAAACATGGGTTCAACAACAAAAGCCTTGTATCCCGCATAAATAAAGCACTCACTTTCCACGTTGAACCCCATTTCCTCCAAAATAAAAAATCCAGGCTATAAAAACCTGGATTGCTTTACATAATTGGTGGAGGCGGGGGGAGTTGAACCCACCGTCCGAAAGAATGACCACAGGAGTCTCTCCGAGCGCAGACTATGATTTAAATTTCGCGCCTTTGGCGGCCATAGTCAGCCTCCTCTGGAGCTATCTCGATAATTGTCCCGCCAGGCCTCCGAGAATTGGCCTGAAAGCTAGCCCGTTAATGTGACCCCCTAGCCCGGGCCACGGGCCCAGCTCAGGTAGGAGGTTAACTGCTAATTAAGCAGCGTAAGCGTATTCGTTGTTGGCAATTATAAGTTTTCCACCGTATTGCGGGCTGATGGAACCCCGGCTCGCTACTCCTGCCATCTGTTCCCCCGTCGAAACCATTACGCCCCCATAATTGGAAGTTAGAAGTTAGAGGTTGGATGACAGCCTGTATTTTTTGTTTTTATTGATATCTTTCTTTTTTGGCCCTCTCCAGGTCCCTTTTGGCATCCCTTTCGGCCATGTCCTCGCGCTTGTCGTACAGCTTTTTGCCTTTGCCAAGACCCAGTTCCACCTTGGCCCAGCCCCGCTTGAAGTACATCTTTAGCGGTATCAGGGAAAACCCCTTTTCCCGGACCTTTCCCAAAAGCCTCATTATTTCGTGCCGGTGCATCAGCAGCCGGCGGGGCCTCTTGGGATCGTGGTTGAACCTGTTCCCCTGATCGTAAGGGGATATATGCATATTATACAGCATAAGTTCAGAATTCTCAACCCGGGCATAGCTGTCCTGCAGGTTGGCCTTGCCTGCCCGCAGGGATTTAACCTCGGTGCCGGTAAGCTCTATGCCGGCCTCAAAGGTCTCCAGTATATGATACTCGTGCCTGGCCTTGCGGTTCATGGTAATAACTTTCTCGGCCATGGGAACCTCCCGTAAAAAATGGGGTAAAGTTTATTATAACTTACCCCGCTACTATGTCAAGTAGATTATAATCCCATTTCGTCCGAAATCTTTTGCATTCCCCTGAGGCCGATGCCCAGGAAATCTTCAAGGGAGAGGCCTATCTCGGAGCAGGCATTAATAGTTTCCCTGTTGGCCCCCCTGGCAAAAGCCTTTTCCCCAAAGCGCTTCATTAAAAAGGGCACATCTATAGCCGAGAGGCTTTTTTCCTTTTTAATAAGCGCCCCTGCCACGATTAGGCCGGTGACGGGGTCTGTGCAGTACAGGGCCTTGTCCAGAAGGCTGTTGCGGGGAAGGCCGTGGGCCTCGTTGTGCACCTTTACCGCGTACACTATGTCCTCCGGCAGCCCTTTTTCCTCCAGCAGCTTTGCCCCTTCCAGGCTGTGCCTGTGGGGGTCGTCCTTGGTGTGGTCGTAGTCTATGTCGTGCAGAAGTCCTGCCAGCCCCCACTTTTCGGCGTCTTCACCAAAGTGCTCGGCCAGCTCCCTCATTACGGCCTCTACGGCCAGGCAGTGCTTGAAAAGGTTCTTGTTTTCAAGGTTTTCCTTTAAAAGGCTCAGCGCTTCATCTCTGTTCATAATCAGTCTCCTTTTTTGAGGGAATTAGGGATTAGGAATTAGGGGTTTGGGGCTGATTCCAATTCCCAATTCCGGACCCGTAAGAAATGCTTTTATTTAATTATCCCGTCCTTTTCGGACAGGCTTAAAAATTTGGCGGTGGCGTGACAGGGTATGCTACCGTCCGGGAGCACTATCTGCCCCTCCATAATAAACAATTTGCCCCTGCCGCCTGTTCTGCGGGACTCCAGGGCGAGGGGTGTATTTATGGGAACGGCTTTACTGAACCGGACTGTCATTTCGGCTGTCATTGCCGGTATTTCCTTGAGCCATATCCAGTTGGCCATAACCTCGTCCAGGAGGGTGGAGATTATGCCCCCGTGGACATAGCCTGTCCAGCCCTGGTGCTCGGTGCCGGCGGTAAAGGTGCTCCGGCAGATCTCACCATCCATGGTGAATCTTAGCTTCAGACCTATGGGGTTTTTCTGGCTGCACCCGAAACACATGCTGGAATTTGATAAATCTATCTCCATAATACAGCCTCCGATCAAACTGCCCTAAGACAGTTCTATATTTTATCAAAGGATGGCTATTTTGGCAATAATACCGGTTTAGGGTTGTCCCAAAATTGTAATAAAAGTCGAAAAATTCTAATATTTATTAAAGGAATTTCTAAATGAATGTTTAATCATTCCCAAAAAAAGGGGGTATAGACATGGATCTAGGTGGAGTACTAGCCCTTAACGCCAGAAGGCATCCCGAAAAGGAGGCCGTGATATACGAAGGAAAGCGTTACAGCTACAAAGAGTATAATGCTGAAGCGAACAAAATGGCTCATGCCCTTATTAAGATGGGAATAAAAAAGGGTGACAAGGTTGCCCTGATGATGCAAAACTCCGACCGCTACTGCTTTGCTTTTTTCGGCGCACTGAAGGCAGGGGCTGTAGTGGTGCCTATGAACTACAGGCTGGCTGCGCCTGAGGCCCAGTACGTGGCTGACCACTCGGAGAGCTCGGTAATGATATTTGACCCTGAATACCTTCCCCTGGTAAGGGAAGTAAGGGAAAAGCTTCCCTGTGTGAAGCATTTTATTCAGGCCGTTAATAAGGTTGAAGCCGGAGATCTACTGGAGTGGGATAAGGTAGTGGAGGGTATGCCGGAAACAGACCCGGATGTCAAGGTGGACGAGTCGGATGACTGTGAGATACTTTATACTTCCGGGACTACCGGCAGGCCTAAGGGGGCTCTTTTTGACCATCACAGGATAATACACGTTGCCTTTAACTCCTGTGTTTTTATGGGCATCAACATGAAGTCACGGCTTCTGCACGTTGCTCCCCTTTTTCACTCTGCCCAGCTAAACCTTTTCCTGGTGCCGGGTACTTATGTGGGGGCCACCCACGTGGTGCATAAAATTTTCCACCCGGTGAATGTATTGCAGACTCTGCATGACGAAAGAATCTCATTTTTCTTCGGGGTCCCCACAATGTATAATTTTATGCTGCAGGTTCCCAACCTGGAGGGATATGACCTTTCTTCTGTTAAAACATACGGGTACGGGGCTGCCCCCATGGCTCCCGAGCTGGTTAAAGGCTGCATGCAGCGGTTTAAGACCGACCAGTTTTTCAACCTTTGCGGACTTACAGAGGCCGGGCCGGGAGGGGTATTGCTGGATGCCGAGGACCATATGAGAAAGCTTGGGGCCAGTGGTAAGGCTATTATTAATACCGAGGCCAGGGTGGTGGATAACAACGGCATTGACATTAATCCCGGAGAGATTGGGGAGTTCATACTCAGGGGCGAGACCATTATGAAGTGCTATTACCGGAATCCCGAGGCCACTGCCGAGACCATAAAGGACGGCTGGCTGTACACCGGAGACCTTGCCACCATTGACGATGAGGGTTTCATTACCCTGGTGGACAGGAAAAAGGATATGATTATTACCGGAGGAGAAAATGTTTACTCCACTGAGGTTGAGCAGGCGCTGTACGAGTGTCCCGGAGTTCTTGAGGCCGCAGTGATAGGGGTTCCCAACCCCGTCTGGGGGGAGACCGTGGCGGCTGTAATTTGCCCCAAGCCCGGCGTCAGCCTTAGTCCCGAGGAGATAAGGGCCTTTTGCATGATGAAGCTTGCCGACTACAAGGTGCCGAGAATCATCCACTTTACTGAAATGCTCCCCAGGAACGCCTCGGGCAAGGTGCTGAAGACAAAGCTCAGGGAAGTTTATGGGAAGGAATAATATTTAAAGGCGGCCATTTGGCCGCCTTCGTAATATTTCCCTATTATTGTATTAATTATGGTTAAGCAGCTCTTTTATAATCTGGACACCCGAGCTTGTGCCCAGCCTGGTGGCACCCGCTTCTATCATTTTTAGGGCCTGCTCCAGTGTTTTTATTCCCCCGGATGCCTTGATACCTATGTTGGGAGATACTGTGCCCCTGATGAGTTTTATATCCTCGACATCAGCTCCTGCGGTACCCATCCCGGTGCTTGTTTTTACAAAGCTGGCCCCGGCTCTTTCGGAGATAAGAGAGGCCTTTATTTTTTCCTCACTGGTCAGATAGCAGGTCTCTATAATTACCTTGACAATGGCCTCAGAACTAACCGGGCTTACCGCGTCAACCACTGCCTTGATGTCCCGGTAAACATCATCCTCTTTTCCTTCTTTTAAAAGTCCTATGTTTATTACCATGTCTATTTCCGCAGCTCCATTCCTCGCGGCTTCAGCTGCTTCGAAAGCCTTGGCTGCCGATGTAGAGGCCCCCAGGGGGAAGCCCACTACCGTGCAAACCTGTACACCTGTTCCGGACAGGGTCTTCACTGCCAGGGGAACCCTGGAGGGATTGACGCATACGGCCTTAAACCGGTGTTCAGCAGCCTCCGAGCAGAGACGCAGTATGTCCTCCGAGGTGGCGTCGGCCTTTAAAATAGTGTGGTCAATATAAGAGGCTATAGCTTCTACTGAAAAAGACAGAGCTGGCACCTTCCCTTCTCTATTATCAGTGGACAGGCATTATTTCCTGGGGAAAGGGAGGGGCCGAGCCGTTGGTGGAAAGACCCCTGGATAAAATGTTATATACCGGTATGGTAAGGTCTATGAGGTTGTAATGACGGTTTGACAGCACCCAGGAGGTGGCCACCTCATCAAGGCTGCCGAATATTATTTTCCTGGCTACGCTGGGGCTTAAAGCAGGGCTGAAGCTCCCCTTTTCAATGCCGTACTTAACCACCTGCTCTATTATGTTATAGTATTCCTTTATAATCTTTGAAATGTTTTTTCTTATGGAGGGGTCGGACTGCCTTAGCTCAATCTGAAGGACCGAGGCCAGGTTCCGGTCGCTCTGAAGCCTGTAAAAGTGCAGGTATATAAGGCGGGCTAACATTTGGTAGGGGTCCTCAATACTCTTCAGTTCTTTTTCGGCCGCAGCGGTGAACTGCCCCATTTTATTTCTGAACAGTGAAATAAGAACATCTTCCTTGTTTTCAAAATACAGGTATATGGTGCCGTCCGCCACGCCGGCTTCCTTTGCGATTCTTGTGACCTGGGCGTTATGGTACCCGCTCCCCGCTATTACCCTGACGGCGGCTTCAATTATTGCCTGGTATTTTTCCCCGGTTCTTTTTGCCAACTCCTTATAAACCTCCCTGTTCTGATTATCTTTTACTGCAGATTATTTCATATTATAACACGGAACGCGCATTATTTTTCTAAGGCAGTGTATTGCCTTATTCTTTCACGCCGATACTTCTGTCCAGGCGGGCTATGTGAACAAGGATATGTGCCACGGCGTTATACAGCTCCGGTGGAATTTCCGCACCTGCACCCAGTTTTACCAGGGCCTGTGCAAGCACATTGTCCCTGTATACAGGGACCTTTTCCCGTTCTGCTATTTCTATAATCTTTGCTGCCAGGTCACCCTTGCCGGTAGCTACAACTACCGGCGCCCGATCATCACCTTGTTTATATTTCAGGGCTGCGGCCATGTCAGTGGCTTTTTGCCCGGTCATGTTCTTCTTTTCCATAATCACACTTCCAGATTAAGAAGGTAGTTTTGTGAGTCACCGGAACCCGGAACTATGTCCTCGCAGCTTTTTATTCCGGGCCGGGTTATCCCGGCCACTTTTACCGATGAGAATCCTATTTCGGTTAAATCTTCAACCAATTCTGAAAAGCTTTTATTTATAAGTGAGGTGTAATATTCTTTTTCTGTGTAGAAGGATAACGTCAGGGACTGGCTTTTGGCCATTAGGTGTATCCAGAGTGATCCCATGTTGTCTGTGCGCAGGTTTATAAAAACGCTGCAGGGGCGCTCATTTTCCTGCTCCGCTGAGTCTTCCCTGTAGTTTTTGATGAAAAACCTGGACTCTTCAAATAGTGGGGACTTCAGGGGCAGTGGAAGGAAATCAGGTAAATTGTTGCCGGCAGGCTGCTGCGGGGCGTGTTTTGGCTCCGCCTCCGCCGGACTGTTTACCCCCGGGGGCTGAACGCCTTTCAAAGGGGCTTCCACCACTTGCCTGAAAATTTCACCCATTCCCTGTTTTGAAGCGGACTTGTCCACCTTGTTCTGGCCGGCCTGCCCGGTCAGGATATTCAGCAGGGCCGGAAGCATGCTGTTTATTTGCATAATTATGCACTTCCGGTTTTTATTTTTGAATTACTGATATTTTCTTTCTTATATAATAATATCGTGTAATTAGTAGATTAATAAAGCTTTTTTTCAATATTTTTAGACAGTTGAAGGATTTTGGCCCCAGGAGAAGAAAACCCCTGGGGGAGGTTTTATGTTATGGATATGACAGCAATATTTACCACAGCCTTTGTGGTTGGATTTTCGGGGGCCATGATGCCTGGGCCCCTCTTGGTGGTTACTGTGGGAGAGAGTGCAAGGAGGGGCTTTTGGGCAGGTCCCCTCATTACCCTCGGACATGCCATCCTTGAGCTGCTCCTGGTTGTTCTGCTGGCATTCGGCCTGGCCTCGGCGCTAGGCAGGGAGTCGGTCAAGATAACCATTGGGCTGATAGGTGGTCTTTTCCTCCTTTACTTTGGCTGGAGTATGGCCAGGGACGCCATAAAGGGAAAAGTATCCCTGGACCTGGATTCTCACTCATCTGAGGCTAATGGCGGAAAAGGATTACACCCGGTGACGGCAGGAGCACTGATAAGCCTTTCCAACCCATACTGGAGTATGTGGTGGGCCACAGTGGGCCTTCTTTACATAACCCAGGCGCTGCAGGGAGGCCTATGGGGAGTAACATCCTTTTACTCCGGTCACATACTGGCTGATCTTGTGTGGTACAGTCTGATCTCCGGCGCGGTGGCCGGGGGGAGGAGGTTCATCAGCCAGAGGATATACAGTGGGGTGCTTGCGGTGTGCGGGCTTTTTGTGCTTGGACTCGGAGGGTACTTTATCTGGGACGCTTTCTCAGGATTATTAAAATGAATACTTTGGGACTATACGAGGTAATTTATCGACAGTGGTATGCTGGCGGTTAAAATATAAATATAAATAATAATAAAAATCTGGAAAGGGGATCCCGATGCCCGTAGTATTTTGCGGTGTATGTCCCCACCCCCCCATCATGGTGCCAGGGGTGGGCAAAAAACAGTCGGACAATGTGATCAGGACAAGGGAGGCAATGCTTGAGCTGGCCCGTAGGCTCAAAGAGAGCAAGGCTCAGTCACTTGTGATGATTACTCCCCACGGGCCGGTTTTCAGGGACGGGATTGCCATAAACTCCGAAGAGATCCTTTGTGGCAACCTTGGTTCGTTCGGCGCACCTGAGGAGTCCTATGAAATTGAGAATGACCTGCAATTGGCCTCGGACATTTACAGAAAGGCGAGGGAAGCGGGAATTGTAACTATTGTAATGAATGGTGAAACTGCCGGTGACTATGGCGTCAGTGTGGAGCTGGACCACGGCGTCACAGTGCCCCTGTATTTCTTAAGAGAGGCAGGGGTGGATTTGCCCCTGGTGGTAATTTACATGGGGCTGCTGCCTCCGGAGGAGCTATACCGGTTTGGCGAAGCTATACAGGAGGGTGCGGAGGAGTCCGGCAAGAATATTGCGGTAATTGCCAGCGGGGACCTTTCCCATGCACTGACTCAGGATGCTCCGGCAGGCTATAATCCCAGGGGTGAGGAATTCGACCGGGAGATTGCCAGGCTGGTTAGCGAGGCCGATGTAATGGGAATAATAAATATTGATGCCCAGCTGGTTGAAATGGCTGGGGAGTGCGGGCTCAGGCCTATTACAATGATGCTGGGCGCCCTGGACGGCTATGCTGTGGACGCGGAGGTGCTGTCCTATGAAGGGCCCTTCGGGGTTGGCTACATGGTGGCTGCCCTTACCCCCAGGTCAGAAGACCAGGAAAGGGATTTTGGCCGAATTCTGGGAGAGGGCCGGCGGCTAAACATTGAGAGCAAAAAGCTGAATGAAGGTATGCTTCCCCGCATCGCCAGGATGGCCCTGGAGTATCATGCTGAAGGAAAGAGGCTCCGTATGCATCCCGATGATATTCCGGATGAGTTTAAAAAGCCCGCCGGAGTATTTGTATCCCTTAAAAAGGACGGTCAGCTGAGGGGGTGCATCGGCTCGGTTTTTCCACAGTACGGCAGTATAGTGGAGGAAACTATAAACAACGCCATTAGCGCGGGGCACCGCGACCCCCGGTTTTACCCGGTGGACTCAGGAGAGCTGGACGACCTGGACATATCAGTGGATGTTTTATACCCCCCCGAGCCTATAGAAGGCATGGATAGCCTGGACCCCCAACGGTACGGCGTGATAGTAAAATCCGGAAGGAAGCAGGGGCTGCTGCTTCCGAACCTGGAGGGCATCGGCACTGCCGAGGAGCAGGTGGATATAGCAAGGCAAAAGGCCGGAATAGAGCCAGACGAGCCGGTGGAACTGGAAAGGTTCGAAGTGGTAAGGCATAAATAGACGCTTATTAGTATTTCCTGCGGTCGGAATACAGAAGTCAGAAGTCAGAATCCAGAATAAATTGAGCATTCCTTAATAGCTTTGGGTACTTGGAGTCTATCAATAGCGATAGGGGTATGGGTGATAATGTGGCTGCTGATGTAAAGGAAATTGGAAAAGAAGTTTTTTTCTACGATAAGAGTGATGACGGCAGGACTTTTTGTATGGTTTGCCCCAAACTTTGCAATATAAAGCCGGGACATCGGGGTTTTTGCCGGGTGAGAGAAAACAGGGACGGGACGCTGTACGCAACCAATTACGGCCAGTGTACAGCTTACGGTATGGACCCCATTGAGAAAAAGCCTCTTTACCATTTTTACCCCGGCAGCTATATTCTCTCGCTGGGAACGGTGGGCTGCAACCTTCGCTGCGGCTTTTGCCAGAACTGGGAAATAGCCCACGGGGACCCAAAAGCGGTATACATGAGCCCGGATGACGCCGTAAGAGCGGCGCTTTCCTCCAGGGAGGAGGGAGTTCCAAACGTAGGGCTGGCCTACACTTACTCTGAGCCGTTTATGTGGTACGAGTATGTATATGACACCTCGAAGCTGGCCAGGGAGAAGGGCCTGAAAAATGTGCTGGTGACTAACGGCTATGTTAATGAAGAGCCTCTGAAAGAAATACTGCCTTTTATTGACGCAATGAACATAGATGTAAAGGGCTTCACCGACAAATATTACAGGGATACCTGCGCAGGCCGTCTGGAACCGGTTATAAGGACTGTGGAGATAGCTGCAGGGAAGTGCCATGTAGAGATAACCACCCTCCTGGTGCCGGGACTTAATGACACCCCGGAAGAAATAACAGAGCTGGCGAAATGGCTGGCGGGGATAAACAGGGATATCCCCATTCACTTTTCCAGGTATTTCCCCAATTACAAGTTTGACCTGGAGCCCACACCCAGGGAGACAATGCTTTTGGCCAGGGAAACCGCAGGCAGGTACCTTAACTATGTTTATATAGGCAATGCCCCTGAGCTGGACGGGGGTAAAACCCACTGCCCGGAGTGCTCCGCTGTGGTTATCGACAGGAGAGGCTACCGGACAGGGGTTGCCGGGATGGACGGCGACCTTTGCAGGGGCTGCGGGCACAGGGTTGGTGTAGTGGTTTAGGAGGTGGGACTGATTTATGTCTATTGGTGAAAAAATAATCAAACTGGCTGACTTGATGGTTGAGAGTAAAAAGACAATGATATTAACCGGGGCCGGGATATCCACCGAGAGCGGGATACCGGACTTTCGGGGGCCTGATGGGCTCTGGAATAAGGTGGACCCCCTGTATGTATTCTCGGCGGAGACCTTTATTTACAGGCCCGAAGTTTTTTACAAAGCAGGAATGCCCCTAATGGGCCCGCTGCAGGCTGCCGTGCCCAATGCTGCCCATATTGTCATCGCGGAACTGGAGAAATCCGGCCTTGTTGATGCAGTTATAACCCAGAATATTGACGGGCTTCACCAGAGAGCCGGGTCGGAAAAGGTTTACGAGCTGCACGGCCACCTGAGGTCGGCCAGCTGTATAAACTGCGGCAGTAAGATATCCTGGCAGGAACTGGAGGGCATGGTTTTGGAAGGGCATATACCTCCAAGGCACAGCCAGTGCGGTGGCGTTTACAAGCCTGACACTGTGTTTTTCGGGGACTCGCTTCCCCACGACTTTTACCACTGCTGTAAAGAGGCGGCGGAAAGCGACCTTATGGTGGTGGTTGGTTCCAGCCTGGAGGTGTCCCCGGTGAACTACCTGCCCAGCCTGTGCAAACAACTTGCAATAGTTAATTTAGGTGGCACCATGGAGGACCACCGGGCGGTGCTGAAAATAGAGGCAAGGGCGGGAGAGGCCTTCACCGAGCTGGCAAGGGTTTTAAAGGACAGGGGAAAGCTAAAATATGATGAGGGCCTGCTGGCCTGAGATGGTGATTTAATGATTTTTGTGGGAACAGCTGGCTATAGCTACGATGACTGGAAGGGTACCTTTTACCCGGAAAAGGTTGATAAAAAGGAGATGCTTTCTCTATATGCCGGGCAGTTTAAATTCACCGAGGTTAACAGCACCTATTACCGCCTGCCCAACAAGTACATGATATACAACATGCAGGCCAAGACTCCTGAAGACTTCCGGTTTGTTATAAAGGCATACAAAACCCTTACCCACGAGAGAAAGGACAATCAACAGGATATCGAGGACTTTATCCAGGCGCTGCAGCCGCTGGTGGAGTCCGGAAAGCTGGGTTGTGTCCTGGCCCAGTTTCCCCAGAGCTTCAGGCTGAACGGGGATAATGTGACCTATGTTAAGGAGCTTGGCAGGTGCCTGGGTGGATTTCCCACCGTGGTTGAATTCAGGCACGGTGAGTGGATCAGGGATGATATTTTTGCGTTTTTGTCAGAGCAGGGGCTGGGCTACGTTTGTGTGGACGAACCGCTTTTAAAGGGACTGGTGCCTCCTGAGGCAAGGGCTACCTCGTCAATAGCCTATGTGCGGTTTCACGGCAGAAATTATGAGAAGTGGTGGAACCACAGGGAAAGCTATGAGAGGTATGACTATCTTTACTCGGAGCAGGAGCTGGCCGAATGGGTGCCCAGAATTGCAGGGCTTGCCCAAAAGGTTGAAAACGTATATGTCAGCATGAATAACCACTACCGGGGCCAGGCTGTGACCAACGCCAGGATGATAAGAGATATGCTCAGGCTGGCCGGGGAGAGGGTTATTTAGGCTATGGGGTATTCCTTCACGGTCAGAAGTCAGAATTCAGGAGTCAGAAGTCAGAATAAATTTTAGAAGCCGGTTTTATATGAGAATAGGAGAATTGATTTTGAGTAAGTCTGACATTGAGGCTAAAATTGTTCTGCCCCGCCTTAACGAGGCGGTTTTCCTTTTGCGGCACAACCGGTTTGTGGGAGAGGTGGAAATAGGGGGCCAGAGGGTACTGGCCCATGTGCCAAGTTCAGGAAGGATGGCCGAGCTCTTATTTCCGGGTGCCCGTGTCTTTGTAGCCCATGGTAAAAAGCCGGGAGCCAAATTAAATTATAGGATACTTCTTGCTGAAAATAATGGCTATAGGGTGTCTGTCGACTCTCTTCTTCCCAACAGGCTTATTTACCGGGCGCTGCTTACCGGCGCACTGCCGGAACTGGGTGAAATAGCCGTGGTTAAGCGGGAGGCCGCCTATGGAAGGGGAAGGTTTGACTTTTTCTTTTGGGGCCGGGACGGCTCGGGGTGTTACATGGAGGTTAAATCGGTAACCCTTGTTGAAGGCGGGACCGCCCTTTTTCCGGACGCCCCTTCGGAACGGGGGGCAAGGCATATGGAGGAGCTGGCCGCCGCTCTGAGGGAGGGCTACAGGGCGGTGGTTCTTTTTGTTATACAGAGGTCTGATGCCCGGTGCTTCAGCCCTAACCGGGTCAGGGACCCTATATTCAGCCTGGAGCTTGACCGGGCGGCCTCAGCCGGGGTTGAGGTTATGGCAAGGAGCTGCACAGTGTCAGCCAGGGAGGTTGCACTGGGTGGTCCGGTGCCGGTTATTCTCTAGAGCGATAAAGTAAAATATGACTGGTTACAAATAACATAGCAGCTTTGGAGCGTACCGGATAAACCCCCGCACTCACGATAGGATCCTCCGGCTGTAACTGGCTCTGTGGCTCGTCGCCAACTGACAGCCGGGCGCGTCCATGCGCCGGTTCGGACTGCCTCCAACGTCCTGTTGGAGACTAGCATGCCCGTAGACTCCTTCGCCAAGAGCCAATAACAGCCTCCGGGAAATCGCTCGATTGGGGGCTTCTCCTATACAGATACAATAGGCAATGCTTCACACTATAAAAAAGAAAAAAGTGCTGGGAAATGTCCAAACAATTCTGGATTCTGACTTCTGAATTCTGGATTCCGCCGCTGGCACAGCGGCAACGCCCGCAGGGCGTTTATTTTACTGTGGCATAATAATCCGGCAGGAGAGATGAGCTGTTCCGCAGTATTATTAAAAGATATGTAATTTTATTTAATTGACATATTGTATAAATATACACTGAGTTGTATAATTATAATTGTTTGGTGGAGAGCCAAAAAAAGCCACCCGGTTAGGGTGGTTTTTTAGGTAATTGGGGGGAGGAAAAGTAAATGACGCGCAGTGCGGAAATAAAGGCAGGTGTTATAGGGGCGACGGGATATGCCGGGGCGGAGCTGGTCCGTTTATTATCGGCACATCCCGTGGTAAGGCTCACCGGGCTTACCACCCAGAGCTATGCTGAAAAGCCCTTCTGGGAGGTATACCCGCACCTGTATAAACATACAGAAATGATATGCGAGGAGCTGGACCTTCCGGCATTGGTGGAAAAGTGTGATATAGTTTTCACCGCTCTTCCCCACGGGCATTCCATGCCGGTGGCCGCCGAGGTGAACAGGCAGGGGAAAAAACTCGTTGACCTCGGGGCGGATTTCCGCTTTAACGACCACAGGGTTTATGAGAAATGGTATAAGGTTGAGCATACCGAGCCGGGGCTAAACGAAAGAATTGTATACGGATTGCCGGAGATTCACCGTGAAAATATAAAAGAGGCCGGTATTGTCGCCAATCCGGGGTGCTACCCCACCAGCGTCATTTTGGGGCTGGCCCCGCTGCTTAAAAAGGGCCTTGTGGACGCCGGCACCATAGTAATAGACTCGAAGTCCGGAGTATCAGGGGCCGGGAGGTCGCTGTCCCTTAATACACTTTACTGCGAGGTAAATGAAAATATAAAAGCGTATAATGTGGGGGTCCACAGGCATACACCTGAGATTGAGCAGGAGCTTGGCCTCCTGGCCGGGGAAAATGTTGTGGTGTCCTTTTCTCCCCACCTGACTCCTATGAATAGGGGAATATTAAGCACTATGTATGCCAAGCTGAAGGGGCAGGCAGAGGTTGAAGAAATAAACGCCCTATACAGGGAGTTTTATGAAGGGAGCCCCTTTGTGAGGGTTCTTCCCCCGGGAATGCTTCCGGGAACCAAGTCGGTGAGCGGGTCCAACCACTGTGACATAGGGCTTGTGGTTGATGGCAGGACCGGCAGGGTTGTGGTGGTATCAGCCATTGACAATCTAATCAAGGGAGCCTCAGGCCAGGCGGTGCAGAATATGAATATCATGTTTGGCCTTCCTGAAGAAGTTGCCCTGGGCAGGCCGGGAATGTACCCATAAACCGGAAGTTGGAGGTTGGATGTTGGAAGTTGGAATGGAGGTCAGAATAGTGTCTGAGGATAAGTTTGAGATAGTGCCGGGGGGGGTTACCGCTGCGGGGGGCTTTAAGGCCTCCGGGGTGGCCGCCGGTGTAAAGTATATAGGAAAGAAAGACGTGGCGATTGTTTATTCTGAATGTGATGCTTCGGCGGCGGGGGTGTTTACCACAAACGTGGTAAAGTCTCCCTCGGTGCTGTTAAATATGGAGAGGGTTAAGGGCGGAAGGGCCAGGGCTGTGGTGGTAAACAGCGGTAATGCCAATACCTGTAACGGCCCGCAGGGGATGGAAGACGCACGGGTAATGGCCGCTGAGACTGCCCGGCTTTTGGGTATTCCGGAAGAAAGCGTGCTGGTGTGCTCAACAGGAGTAATAGGTCAGCCCATGCCTATGGATAAGGTTGTTCCTGGAATTAATTCGGCGGTTGCCGCTCTAAGTGAAAGCGGAGGACATGACGCAGCCGAGGCCATTATGACAACAGATACCGAATTAAAGGAGCACGCCGTCAGGTTTGAGCTGGAAGGCAAAATCATTACGATGGGCGGAATGGCCAAGGGGTCAGGTATGATTCATCCCAATATGGCCACAATGCTGGCCTTTATAACCACCGACGCGGCGGTGGACCCCGGTTTTCTGCAGGAATGTGTCAAATACGCTGCGGACAGAAGCTTTAATATGATATCCGTAGATGGGGACAGCAGCACCAATGACAGCCTGCTGGCCCTGGCCGGCGGAACTGCGGGAAATAGCGAAATTAAGGCAGGAGGAGACGGCTCCCGGATTTTCCGAGATGCTTTGACCAATGTTTGCGTGGCCCTGGCCAAGGATATTGCCAGGGATGGTGAGGGGGCCACCAAGCTGATAGAGGTGAGGGTAATAAATGCCCCCACTGAAAAGGACGCCAGGCTTGCGGCCAGGAGTGTTGCCTCATCCACCCTTTTCAAGGCTGCTGTTTTTGGCCGGGATGCCAACTGGGGAAGGATAATATGTGCTGCCGGTTACTCGGGGGCACAGTTTAACCCTAACGCCGTTAACATATTCCTTGGTGATGTGCAGGTGGCCGGGGATGGCTGCGGGCTCCCCTTCGACGAAGAGGCGGCTGCAGTGGTCCTTTCGGGAGATACGGTAATTGTCTTAATTGACATGAAAGAAGGAAAGCACGGGGCTGTTGCCTGGGGCTGCGATCTTACCTATGAGTATGTAAAGATAAACGGGGATTATAGAACCTGATTACAAAAAGCTTATATTGATTTTTTATTCTGTCGGGAATCCAGAATTCAGAAGCCAGAATCCAGACAACCGGGCCGTATAAAACGGCCACCAATGAGAATGAAAATTGGGGTCCTTTTAAAACCACAGAGAACACAGAGCACACAGAGGTTTTTAAGCCCTGCTTGTGAGCTTTAAAGAGATTTATTAAAAAGGGTACACTTCTCTATTATCTACTTCGGTTTCAGACCTTATAGTAATACCTGAGAGCAAATTCTCTGTGATCTCTGTGGCCTCTGTGGTTAATAAAAAAGACATTCAATGTTTTCAGGATAGAATAATTCATTCTGGTGGTGCGGCTTCCGGTATGTTTTAAACTACTGGAAAGAAGTGAGGAGATTTGGTTAGCGCGCTTGAGAAGGCATCCATACTGGTGGAGGCACTTCCGTATATCAAAAAGTTTTACGGCAAGACCGTAGTAATAAAGTATGGCGGGCACGCCATGATCAATGACGAACTTAAAAAAGCGGTTTTGACCGACGTGGTGCTTATGAAATACGTCGGTATGCATCCTGTTATAGTGCACGGGGGCGGGCCAGAAATTACCTCCATGCTGAAAAGGGTAAATATTGAGTCCAGTTTTGTGGGAGGGCTCAGGGTAACCGACCGTGACACCATGGAAATAGTGGAAATGGTGCTGGTGGGAAAAATAAACAAGGATATAGTAGCCCGGATAAACGGCTACGGCGGCAGGGCGGTGGGGCTTTCGGGCAAGGACGACGGGCTGCTTAGGGCAGTAAAAAAAGCAGGCCGGGTAAAGGGGCCCGACGGAAACACCGAGACAGTGGATATTGGTTATGTTGGTGAGATTAGTCAGGTAAACCCCGATATATTGGCTACAATCATTAAAGAGGGATATATACCTGTGGTGGCCCCGGTGGCTGTGGGAGATGAGGGGGAAAGCTACAACGTAAACGCAGACACTGCTGCCAGTGCGCTTGCTGTAGCGCTGAAGGCCGACAAACTCATAATACTGACCGATGTGGAGGGCATTCTGGAAAACCGTAATGATTCTTCCAGCCTTATCTCCACTGTCACCAGGAAAGATGTGCCGGTACTGGTAGACCGGGGCGTCATAGACGGCGGCATGATACCAAAGGTGGAGTGCTGCGTCAGTGCCCTGGACGGGGGAGTGAAAACCACACACATACTTGATGGAAGGGTCAAGCACTCCATACTCCTGGAGGTTTTCACCGACAGGGGCATCGGAACGATGGTTGTGGAATAGCTTAGTGGTATTCTTTGCGGTCGGAAGTCAGAATTCAGAATACAGAATCCAGAATTGCTGTGGTATTCCCTGGATGTCAGTTTATATTTGCCCTGCCTTCGAAGCACGGCATGAAGAATTCTGAATTCTGACTCCTGGCTTCTGGATTCCGACCGAAAAGTAATGCTTATTAGTTGTTTGGAAAGCGGGTGAAATAGATATGGGTAATTCTGATATTATTCAAATGGGTGATAAATACTTGATGAAGACTTACGGCAGGCTCCAAATGGCCCTTGTCAAGGGCAAGGGGGCCATGGTCTGGGACGCGGACGGCAGGGAGTACCTGGATTTTCTAAGCGGCCTGGCCGTAAATTCACTGGGTCACTGCCACCCGGCTGTGACAGGGGCTATAGCAGAGCAGGCTGAAACGCTTATGCATGTGTCAAACCTTTACTATATAGAGCCCCAGGTAAAGCTGGCCAAAATGCTGGCTGAGAATTCCTGCGGGGACCGGGTGTTTTTCTGCAACAGCGGGGCCGAGGCCAACGAGGCCGCCATTAAGCTGGCCAGAAAGTACGCCAAGGTAAAAGGTGCTGCTGATAAATATGAGATTATAACAGCGCTTAAATCTTTTCACGGCCGGACCCTGGCCACCATCACGGCAACCGGGCAGGCCAAGTACCAGCAGGGCTTTGAGCCCCTTCCCCCAGGCTTTAAGTATGTTCCTTTAAATGACCTGGAGGCCCTTAAGCAGGCAGTTGGCCCCAGCACCTGCGCGGTGATGCTGGAGCCGGTCCAGGGTGAGGGCGGGATAAATGTGGCTGACCCGGACTACCTGCGCGGGGTGCGTGATTTATGCAATGAAAAGGGCCTTCTTTTAATATTTGACGAAGTGCAGTGCGGTCTGGGCAGGACCGGCAAATTTATGGCCTACCAGCACTACGGAGTGGAGCCCGATATCATTACCCTTGCCAAGGCACTGGGGGGAGGGTTCCCCATAGGGGCCACGGTGGCAAGGGAAGAGGTTGCACAGGCCTTTGTGCCGGGAGACCATGCCTCCACCTTCGGGGGAAACCCACTGGCCTCTGCGGCCGGCCTGGCTGCCGTTGATCAGCTGATAAACCACGGAGTGGTGGACAATGCCGCCCGGGTTGGTGATTATTTTAAGGGCAAGCTTAAGGAAATGGCGGAACGGTATCCCTTTGTCAGGGAGGTTCGCGGCCTGGGACTTATTCTCGGGATGGAGCTGTCCATTGAGTGCAGGGGAATTGTTGAAAAGTGCCAGGAAAAAGGGCTCCTGATCAACTGCGCAAACAATAACGTACTTAGATTCCTGCCTCCGCTTATCATTGCCGAAGACGATGTTGATAGGGCTGTCGGCATTATTGACAGTGTATTGGGAGAGTTATCCTGACATTTCTCCGGGAGGAAATAAAATTGCCTAAAAGAAATGACCTAAAGAAAATAATGGTTATAGGTTCAGGTCCCATTGTAATAGGTCAGGCCGCAGAGTTTGACTATGCGGGCACCCAGGCGTGCAAGGCCCTGGCTGAAGAGGGGATGGAGGTTGTCCTGGTGAATTCCAACCCTGCCACCATAATGACCGATGCAGGGATAGCTGACCAGGTGTACATTGAGCCCCTGAACTGGGAAAGTATAGATTCCATAATAAAAAGAGAGCGCCCCGACGGACTCCTGCCGACACTGGGGGGGCAGACCGGGCTAAACCTGGCCGTGGAGCTTGCTGAAAAGGGCATACTGAAAAAATACAATGTAGAGCTTTTGGGTACCTCCCTTGATACCATAAAGAGGGCGGAGGACAGGGAGCTTTTTAAGGACACCATGCTTGCCATCGGTGAGCCTGTCCCGGAGAGCGCCATAGCCACCACCCTGGAGGAAGCCAGAGAGTTTGCCGAAAAGGTGGGCTTTCCCGTTATTGTCCGGCCGGCCTACACCCTTGGAGGAACCGGGGGAGGCATTGTGGAGAACGATGAACAGTTGACGGATACGGTGAGCAGGGGCCTCAAAATGAGCATGATAGGCCAGGTGCTTATGGAGAGAAGCGTGGCCGGCTGGAAGGAAATAGAGTACGAGGTTATGCGGGACGGCGCGGACAACTGCATAACCATATGCAACATGGAAAACATAGACCCCATAGGGGTGCATACAGGGGACAGCATAGTGGTGGCCCCCTCCCAGACGCTTGCCGACAGGGAGTACCAGATGCTACGCACAGCCTCCCTGAAAATAATAAGGGCCCTTAAGGTTGAGGGGGGCTGCAATGTTCAGTTTGCCCTTGACCCATACAGCTTTCAGTATTATGTAATTGAGGTAAATCCAAGGGTCAGCCGCTCCAGCGCCCTTGCCTCCAAGGCTACAGGCTACCCGATTGCCAAAATGGCGGCCAAGATTGCCATGGGGCTGAACCTGGATGAGATTGTTAACCCGGTCACCGGGAAGACCACCGCCTGTTTTGAGCCTACACTCGACTACGTGGTGGTTAAGATACCCCGCTGGCCCTTCGATAAGTTTGGAAGCGCCGACCGCACCCTGGGCACCCAGATGAAGGCCACCGGTGAGGTTATGGCCATTGACCGCTCCATTGAGGGGGCCCTTTTAAAGGCCGTCCGGTCACTGGAGATTGGTGTTGACAGCCTGATGCTTAAAGGCTCTGCAAGCTGGAGTGAAATGGAGCTGGAGAGCAGGCTGGAGAAGCCTAACGACGAGAGGCTTTTCGCCATTGCCGAGGCATTCAGGAGGTTTTGGGCAATGCGGGAAGTTTTCCAGCTAACCAGCATAGATTATTTTTTCCTTGAGAAGATAAAAAATATAGTGGTTACCGAGGGAGAGATTAAGGCGTCAGGAAGCCCGCCTGACCCGGCCCTGCTGAAGAAGGCCAAGGAAATAGGCATGTCGGACACCCAGATAGCCCGTATTTCAGGTATGACCGCCGGGGAAATCAGGGAGCTTCGCAAGAATAACGGGCTTGTCCCTGCCTTTAAGGTGGTGGACACCTGCTCGGCGGAATTTGAGTCGGCCACTCCCTATTACTATTCCAGCTATGATTTTGAAGATGAGGTGGAGGTGTCCGGCCGTAAGAAAGTCCTGGTGCTGGGGTCCGGCCCCATTAGAATAGGCCAGGGCATAGAGTTTGACTATTGCTCGGTTCACTCTGTCTGGGGGCTTAAGGCCGAGGGGGTTGAGTCCGTAATAGTGAATAACAACCCTGAAACCGTCAGCACCGACTTTGACACCTCCGACAAGCTGTATTTCGAGCCACTTACCCTGGAGGATGTGCTGAACATTATAGACAAGGAAGAGCCGGAGGGAGTTGTGGTGCAGTTCGGCGGGCAGACCGCCATTAACCTGGCGGGAGAGTTGCACCAGAGCGGGGTAAAAATACTGGGCACCCCTGTGGAGGGCATAGATGCGGCTGAAGACAGGGAAAAGTTCGGAGACCTGCTGCGGTCCCTGAATATTCCACAGACCGAGGGAAGCACTGCCTTTACCGTAAAGGGAGCCCTGGAGATCGCCCAAAGGCTGGGCTATCCTGTACTGGTGCGGCCATCCTATGTGTTAGGCGGCCGGGCCATGGAAATAGTTCACAATGATGACGAGCTTTTAAAATATATGGAGTCTGCCGTTCAGGTGTCACCAAAACACCCGGTCCTGGTCGATAAGTATGTCCGGGGCAAGGAAGTGGAGGTGGACGCCATAGGTGACGGAAAAGATATTTTCATTCCGGGCATCATGGAGCATGTTGAAAGGGCGGGGGTTCACTCCGGAGACAGTATAGCTGTGTATCCTCCCCAGTCCCTTAGCGGTGAGGAGATGGAGAGGATAGTGGATTATACCGTCCGTATAGGGCGGGCCCTTAATATATGCGGCCTGATAAACATTCAGTACGTAGTGGGTGAGGGCGGGATATTTGTGCTGGAGGTCAACCCCAGGGCATCCCGGACTGTGCCGGTGTTGAGCAAGGTAACAGGTGTGCCCATGGTGCAGGTGGCCACACGGGCCATGCTGGGGCGCAGCCTGGAGTCCATGGGGTATCGCAGTGGCCTTGGCCCTGTTTCCAGCCTGGTGACGGTAAAGGCCCCGGTTTTCTCCTTTGAAAAGCTGGGCCTTGTGGAAACCTCCCTGGGTCCGGAAATGAAGTCCACCGGAGAGGTTATGGGAATTGACCACAGCTTTCCCCTGTCTCTTTATAAGGCAATGGTTTCCTCTGGCCTGAGAATCGTTCGTGGAGGGGCGCTGCTGGTGTCCCTGGCAGACCGTGACAAGGAAGAAGCCCTTCTCCTCATGCGGAAATACAGGGACATGGGCTTCAGGCTTATTGCCACCGGAGGAACTGCAAAGAGCCTTTCCGACGCCGGCCTTGATGTGGAAGAGACTGATAGCCCTGCTGATTTAATAAGGTCCGGAATTGTAAGTATGGTAATAAACACGCCCACCAGGGGCAAGATTGCCGGAAGGCGGGGGTTTGTGCTGAGGAGAACCGCCTCCGAATACAGGGTTCCCTGCCTGACTTCACTGGATACAGCCCTGGCGCTTTCGGTGGTCCTTGAGAGCCTTGGCAGGGGAGAGAGCCCGGAGCCTGTCAATATGAGGGAGTTCACCCCCTCTTTAACGGAAGCGGCTATTTCCTAATTCCCAATTCCTGACCAGAAAGGATGACTATAATGCAACGACTGCCTGATATTCTTCGGGGGAGGGACCTTCTTTCCCTCCATCACTACACCCCAAAGGAGATTGAGATAATACTGGACACCGCAGACTACCTGCGGGGCCTGCAGAAAAAAAGTGTTCCGCACCAGTATTTGCAGGGCAAAACACTGGGGATGATTTTCCAGAAATCTTCCACCCGAACAAGGGTGTCCTTTGAGGTGGGGATATACCAGCTGGGAGGCTACGGGCTTTTTTTAAGCGCATCGGATATACAGTTGGGCCGCGGGGAGACCGTGCCGGACACCGCAAGGGTACTTTCAAGATATATTGATGGAATAATGATAAGGACCTTTAAGCAGTCCGATGTGGAGGAGCTGGCGCTGCATGCCGATATTCCGGTGATTAATGGCCTTACCGACCTTTTGCATCCCTGCCAGGTATTGGCGGACTTAATGACAATAAGGCAGGCCAAGGGAAAGCTGGCCGGCCTGAAGTTGGCCTATGTCGGGGATGGGAACAACATGGCCCACTCCCTTATGTTCGGCTGTGCCAAAACAGGGGTTAATATTACGGTTGCCTCACCGGAAGGATATATGCCAAAGCCGGAAATAGTAACGGCTGCAATTGCTGATGCAGCAGAGACCGGGGCTGAAATAAAGGTTGTCAGTGACCCTGCCGAGGCTGTTGCCGGCGCCGATGTGGTAGTGACCGATGTTTGGGCCAGCATGGGCCAGGAAGCTGAGCAGCTGGTAAGGGCCGAGGCCTTTACCGCGTATCAGGTCAGTGAGGAGCTGGTAAAATACGCAAAGAAGGACTTTATATTTATGCACTGCCTTCCTGCCCACCGTGGCGAGGAGGTAGCTGCAAAGGTAATAGACGGACCCCACTCTGTTGTCTGGGACGAGGCCGAAAACAGGCTGCATGTGCAAAAGGCGGTAATGGCCCTGCTTATGTAGCTATGAGGTTTTGCTTGCGGTCAGGAGACAGGAGTAGTGCATGCCCGGCCTTAAAAAAATTATTCTTACTCTTGGCTTAATAGGGTGCTAGGTTTAATAAACTCCTGTCTCCTGTCTACTGTCTCCTGTATTCTGACGGAATAGCATTACAGTATTAGTTACGTTATAATGTTTTTTGTAAGCATAAAAAAGGAGATGAGTTAGGTTTGAAAAAAATAGTGCTGGCCTATTCAGGGGGGCTGGATACCTCCATAATTATTCCCTGGCTTAAAGAAAACTACGGCTACGAGGTTATAGCCATGGCTGCCGACCTGGGGCAGGGGGAGGAACTGGATCCCCTTGAAGAAAAGGCCATTAAGAGCGGCGCGCTGAAGATATATATCGAGGACGTCAAAAAGGAGTTTGTGGAGGATTACATATTCCCCACCCTCAGGGCCGGTGCTCTCTATGAGGGTAAATATCTTCTGGGAACTTCCATGGCCCGCCCGCTTATAGCCAAAAAGCTTGTGGAGATAGCCGAGAAGGAGGGCGCCGAGGCAGTTGCGCACGGGGCAACCGGGAAGGGCAACGACCAGGTACGGTTTGAACTCACAGTAAAGGCGCTCAGCCCCAACACAAAAATTGTGGCGCCGTGGAGGGAGTGGGACATAAGGTCCCGGGAGGATGCCATCGACTACGCCAGCGCCAGGGATATTCCCGTGCCGGTTACCAAGGCCCGCCCTTACAGCATGGACAGAAACATTTGGCACCTCAGCCACGAGGGTGGGGACCTGGAGGACCCTGCCCTGGAGTCTCCTGACGATGTGCTTTTGCTTACCGTTTCTCCCGAGAAGGCTCCTGACAAGGCCACCTATGTGGAGATAGAATTTGAAAGGGGATACCCTGTCAGGCTGGATGGACAGGCTGTGGACCCTGTGGCACTGGTGGAAAGGCTCAATGCCCTGGGCGGCGCAAACGGCATAGGCGTTGTTGACATGGTGGAAAACCGCCTGGTTGGCATGAAGTCCAGGGGTGTATATGAAACTCCCGGAGGAACGATACTCTGGCTGGCCCACAGGGAGCTGGAGAGGCTCACCCTTGACAGGATTACCATGCACTACAAGGAGCTTGTGGCATCCCGCTATGCCGAGCTGGTTTATGACGGTGTGTGGTTCTCGCCGCTGAGGGAGGCGCTTGACGCCTTTGTGGATGTCACACAGAAGACAGTGACCGGCAAAGTAAGGATGAAGCTCTACAAGGGTAACTGCACCCCGGCCGGAGTAACCTCGCCGTACTCCCTCTACAACCAGGAGCTGGCCACCTTCAGCCGGGACGAAATATACAGCCAGAAGGACGCCGAGGGCTTTATCAACCTCTTCGGCCTGCCGTTAAAAGTCAGAGCTCTAATGGAAAAGCAGTCAGGGCTCAAGTAGTGCTGCAAGTATTAAAAACCCGCCATACGGCGGGTTTTTAATCTATTTTTTGTATAAATCCGGTATTATTTTTTTTCTCCAGAGACTCTCTGAAATCCAGACAAATGTGCTTTGTATTTTCACTGCTTTATAGCACTGATGATGCCCATACCGTCATCAAGCGCGTCGTGTTCTGTGGCAATATCCGTAAACCCTGCATTGATGAGCATTTCTTGATACTCATTTTCGGTATAGGCCGTTCCATGATCGTAGACATTCAGGGAGGCCAGCCCAAAAGCCAGTGATGACATAGGCGCCAGGCGAGAATTCTCTAATATGCTTCCAAAAATAAAAATCCTGCCTCCCTTTGACATGGACTTACTGATATTCTTTAAAGACATCTGCGCCTGTTCCTTCGAAAGGGTTTGTATAACAGCCCTGAGAATTGTGACATCATATTTCCCTTCGGGTGAATCCAGACAAAGATCGATTGCTGATACACCGACTCTGTCAGACATTTTAGCTTCCGCTATAAAATGTTCGGCCAATTGCGCCACCTTCGGCAGATCCGCAACAGTTGCCCTTATTTGGGGGTATTTATTGCAAATGGCAATTGACACCCCCCCTGTACCTCCCCCGGCATCAAGAAGCATTTTAAATTTTGAAAAATCCAGTTTATATGCGATCTCTTTTCCTCCCCTAAGGCTGCTGTGAACCTGTTTTTGGAAAAATTTTAATAATTCTTCTTCCGGCAAGGCGTGATAATCAAGTTTTGCCTGTGGGGTTCCAGTTCGAATACTCTCAGCGGTTTTCAGGGTGGAATGCCAAAGCATGTTATAAAATCCGCTCAATCCGCCAATGTATTCCGGACGCCCGCGAACCAGATATTTATCAGCCTCGGGTGTATTGGAAAAGCTTTTGTTTTCTATCTTAAGCAAACCTGCTACAACGAGAGCATAAAGAAGCGGTGTGAGTTTATCTTCCATTATACCTAAATTGCGTGCAAGGGTTTTAGCCTCCAGGGGGCCGTTTTTGAGGGGGGTGAAAACGTCAAGCTGCATTCCTGCCAGCATGGCAAATGACGGGTAGACAGCATAAACATTACGCATTATTGTTGACGGCCCTATGGTCTCATCTAATGTATTCATTTATTTCTCCTTTTCTTAAATTTTACTCAGAATCTCATTTCTAATGAACAATAGACTGATTGTTTAATAAATATTATCATGTATATAATTGTAAAATCCCACGGAGGTTCCGGGAATAATAATCGGTTTTCCCGATAGGAAGCAGGAGTGAGGTCAATGGATACCAGGCAATTAAAAGCGTTTATTGTGGTGGCCGGCACTCGTAGTTTTACAAAAGCTGCAGAAATGTTGGATTATGCCCAGTCAAGTATAACGGGGCAGGTGAAGTCCCTGGAAGACGAGCTGGGAGTCAGGCTGTTTGAGAGACTGGGCCGGCAGGTGATTCTGACCCGTGAAGGGGAGCGGTTTATGGTGTATGCAGAAAAGATATTAAAGCAGTTTTCCGAGTCCAAAGAGGCGTTGTCGGATTCGTTGAATCCCAGGGGAACACTGATTATAGGGGCGCCGGAAACTCTGTCCGCTGTTCGCCTGCCACCTTTGATTAAGCAGTTTCACAGCCGTTTTCCGGATGTTGAAATGATAGTGAAAAAATGCCGCCCCAAAGAAATAACGGCCTCCCTTAGGAATGGCGAGATTGACGTCGCCCTTATACTGGGGCGTGAAATGTACTCTTCCGACCTGGTGTCGGAAATACTTGCATTTGAACAGATGGTTTTAGTTTCGGGCGCAGGCCACCCTATAACAGGAAAAATCCCGGTGACACCCCGGGATTTACATGGAATGCTGTTGGTTTTGTGTGAGGAAGGCTGCGACTACCGGGTGGTCTTTGAAAAGATTCTGAGTGACGCAACGGTTCACCCTGGGCAAGTGCTTGAGTTAGCCAGCATTGAAGCCATTAAAAAGTGCGTTATCCAGCAGCTTGGAGTCACCCTGCTGCCGCACATGGCCGTAGAGGGGGAATTAAGCCGGGGTGAGCTGATAGACCTTCAATGGCAGGGGCCAGATTTTGATACTAATACCCAGATTGTATATCATAAAGATAAATGGATTTCCCCTGCACTTTCAGCCTTTCTGGAGCTATCCCGGGAGATGCTGTCCTCAACCACTGTCCACGCATAGTGCACGTGCTCGCAGGCATAATAGCCGTCCGTTCGGCCCTGGAAGTAGAGTTCCTGGATATCAGGCGGGCTGAGATCTTCTTTTAGGCGGAATCCCAAGCTTGCAAGGCCTGCGGCCAGAGTTGACGGGTCGAAGCCCCCTTTTATTGGCTCGCCTATCTGTTGCAGGTCCTTCCGTACTTCTTGCATATGTGGAGCCTCTTTTTCGGGCACGAAGTAATCGAAAATAACTGTACTTCCTTCAGGGGCGACATCCGCAATGGAACGCAGTGTCTCGAACACCTCATCCGGTGTTAAGTACATGGTGACACCAAGCCAGCTAAAGAAGCTTTTGGTCTGCGGGTCATATGATGAGCGGGTGAGTGCTGATGCCAGACTCTCCTTTGAAAAATCTATGGGAATGAAGTGTAGATTTTTGGGTAGTTCCCAGTTTAACTCGGCCAGTCGATTACGCTTAAAGGCCTGTGTAGCAGGGTGGTCAACCTCGAACACCTGCAGCTCATCTAGCAAATCTAAACGACGAAATGCAAAGGTATCCATTCCTGCACCGAGGATCACATACTGCCGCACCCCCTGTTTTACAGCTTTTTCAATGGTATCTTCATTATACCGGGCACGTCCGAGTACATTTGGCAGTCCCATGGACTGCATTAAAGAAGCCAAGGCAGTGGCCTGGCCGGAGCGTGACACAGTACTATCACCGGCATTAAGATGGACAGCCCTGGCAAAGCCTTGCTCTATCAGTGTTCGTCTTTCCTCCGGAATCAAATCATAGGCCAGAAAGTCATCAAAGATTTTGGGGGAGCCGTGCATGGCATGGTAGGCACGAATGTAGGCGGTCATTATTGCAGTAATGCTAACCTGGTTTTCTTTCATCTGAATATCCTCCTTTTTAGACTGTATTAGCCTCCCGGAAATCCGAAAGGCTAAATATCCCTAAAAAGAAGCATATCAAATTTTAAGCTGCTGTCAATATATTAAATTAGTATTATAACATAAAAAATAATTTTTGTCAAGAGCTAAGTTCAGCTAATTATATATCCGGGCGATCTTTATTTTGAGGCTTTTGCTTTTTTCCATATCATAAACTGTATTAACATGGGCAGAGACATATAAAAGCATCCAAGCAATATTGAAAATATCAATATATTTGAATTCAAAATACCTTCTTTAAAGGCCTCTATATATAGCCATGTTCCTGCCGGAATATACAGAACAATTCCGGTAACCAGTCCTGGGGAATAAACTCTGGTTTTCAAAGTTGGCAGCAGGTGAAACAGTATGCCATTTATCACTACCAGGGAGGCGTTGGCCAGGCTGAATACCGGGTATTCCCACCTGACCAGCGCTCCTGTTCCCCCCAAGGCAAACATAACTGCATTAACAAGAGTAAAATCAAGCCATCCGATATGGCTAAAGCCGGTCATTTTTCTTACCCAGTCCGGCCATTTGAAAAATGCCTCTTCCATCACGTGAAGGAACATAACCAGCAACAGGGCTATAAATGGATCTATCAAAGAAAACATTCTATCAACTCCGCATGGTTCACTTTATCGCGTAAAACCCCGCCTGCATGTATGAGGCCCATAATATTTCTGCAGCCTTAAATCCTGTTTCTCTTAACAAATTAAGGTGTTCTCCAATTGTAACCGGGAAAAACTCGGCATCAAACCTCGCAAGATGCTTTTTAGCTTCTTCCTCGCTTCTGCCCTGCCCTGTCTGAAATTTTTTCCACCGCTCCAGCCCTATTTGTATTCCCTCTTCTGTTGAAGGCCGTATATTCTCAAATGTAATAAATAATCCGCCCTTCTTTAGCATCCTGAAACAGTTTGCAGTGGCCTTCTTCCTGCCGCCATTATCTAAATAATGGTGGGACATCACTGCCGTGACAACATCAGTGCTGTTTTCAGGCAGGGCTAACTCCTGGGTTCCGGCCGGGTCAAGGAATCTAACCCTTTTTTCCCCGGCCAGCTTTTCCTTTGCTATCTTCAGCATGCTGGCTGACGGGTCGGCAAGAATAAAGGAGGTATCTACAAACCTCTTATATGCTTTTAGAACAAGGCTGCCTGTTCCGCAGCCGGTATCAAGCCAGACACCCGGAGTAGAATTGTAACACCTGATCAGATCAATAATCTGCTCATGGAATAAACCATACCCCGGGATGACCTGGCTGACCTTGCCATCGTACTCGGAGGCCTTGTGAGGTGTGGTATTTTCACTCATATAAGGCCTCCTGAGATTCCGTTATCCTTCTGGCGCTGTCCCGGGCCCTTTTCATTACTTCTTTTTCGTCAAAGGATAGAAGTGCCCTTTGCTCCATAACTATTTGGCCGTTTATTATAGTTGTGTCAACATCTGCGCCATTGGCCGAGTAGGCCAGAAGGGCGCAGACATCGTTGTGCGGGAAAAGGTGGGGCTTTTGAATATCAATAATAATAATGTCGGCTTTTTTTCCCTCCTCAAGGGTGCCGATCTCCTTTTCCAGCCCCAGAGCCCTGGCCCCTTCAATAGTGGCCATCCTCAGCACATCATAGGCAGTTATCGCTGCGGGGTTAAACAGGCGGTTTTTTTGCATATAGGCGGCGGCTTTAATTTCCTCAAACATGTCGAGGGTGGATGCGCTTCCGGCTCCATCTGTGCCAAGACCAACGGCCACTCCTATTTTTCGCAGCTCTGTCACGGGAGCTATTCCACAGCCAAGCTTTTGATTGCTCACGGGGTTATGAGATACGCCCCCCTTTAACCCTTTCAGCAAATTAATATCATCCGCTGAAAGGTGCACAGCGTGGGCCAGCAGCACACGGCAGGATTCAAAAAGCCCCAGTTCTGCCAGGTACCTGGCCGGGGACTTTCCGTAGCGCTCAAATATCTGGCCAACTTCTTCGGCAGTCTCTGCCAGGTGTATGTGAACCGGGCTTTTAAGCTCGTCAGCAAGTTCAATTACCCGCTCAATTTTGTCGGGCGGGACAGTATAGGGAGCATGGGGGCCAATCATGGTATTAATCCTGCCATCGGCCTTGCTCCTCCAGTTTTCGAACAGCCTGTAGGTGTATTCTATTCTTTTGTCCCCCTTGCCGTCATGGAAGACAAGCCCCTGGCAAAGCGATGCCCGGATGCCGGAATCACGAACGGCTTCCGCCACGTTACCCATAAAGCCGTACATATCGGCAAAGGTGGTTGTGCCCGACTTTATCATTTCAGCGGCGGCCAGCATGGTGCCCCAGTATATGTCATCGCCCTTCATGCGGCCTTCGGCCGGCCATATCTTATGCTCCAGCCACTCCATAAGCCTCAAGTCGTCGCAGTACCCTCTGAGCAGAACCATGGCGGCATGATTGTGGCAGTTAATAAAGCCCGGCATCACCACCTTGCCTGTGGCCTCAATCACTTTATTCACCCCGTCTGCCGGCAGGCTGCCTCCAGCCTTTGCTATGATGCCGCCATCAATCAAAAGATCTCCTTGCGCTATATCAGGCCCATCGGCGGCCATTGACAGCAAAAGTCCATTTTTAATTAAAATGCTGCTCAATCTTTTAACACTCCGTTTTCAGAAGATCGGGAATTGGGAATTGGGAATTAGGAATTGGGGGTTGGGGATTAGTAAATTCCTGATTCCCATTTTCCAATTCCGGGCACGTTAATAGGTTATAGTGCTTTAAGCACTGTTAAAGATGTCTACGTTCCCGGTTAAATCATCATATCAGACCATCATGTCAAATTATTCTGGATTCTGGCTTCTGAATTCTGGATTCCGACAGATAAGGATTTCAGTATAAGCATTTTTTTAGTTAAAGATGTTTGTTCAGCCATTGGGTGACGAATGAGAAAATATCCTTTTGCTGGGGCTCGTTGTGGGTCTCGTGGTAAAGCCCCTCCCATATTTTAAGGGTGCAGTTCCCTGCTGCCTTTCCGGCAAACTCCTCAGAGGCCTTCGGGCAGGTAACGGGGTCTGCGCTGCCGTGCATGAGGAGAAGGGGAAGGGAAAAGCCGGCAGCGTTGTCAAGGGCCCAGCGGCCCGAATCTGTAATGCTTATAAATGTCTTTAATGAAATCAACCGGTTAACCAGGGGGTCTTTGTCATATGCCGAGACTACTTCCGGGTCGTGGGAAAGGCCCTTTGAATCAAGGTTATTAGAACGTGACGAAGCAGGGTTAAAAATGCTTATTATTCTGCCAAGGGCTACGGCTATGGCGGGGGGAGGTGTGGTCAGGCGAAGCCACGGGCTGGTGGCTATTACTCCTTTAATTTCAGGTCTTTTTCTCAGTGCATAATTGAGGACCAGGTTCCCTCCCATGCTGTGTCCGTACAGGAACCCGGGAATGTCCGGGTGGCGTTGTCGGGCCTCCTTCAGGAGGAGGGAAATATCGTCCATAAATGCCTCGTAGCCCGGTGTGTGACCTCTCTGCCCGCCGGACTTTCCGTGTCCGCGCAGGTCAAAGCTGAAAATACCGTATCCTTCCGCTGTTAGGTGTTCGGCCAGGTGCGGATACCTGCCGCTGTGCTCCCCAAACCCGTGAACAAGACACACAATGCCTTTTGGATTTACTTCTTTTGGCATCCACTCCCGGGCAAAAATTTTGAGCCCATCTCCGGTCATCCACCCAAACTCAGAGTGTCTCATTGTACACCCCCGTTCTTAATTCCTTATTAATTACTTGTATTTGTTAATTATAAAGGATATCAGCTAAGAGACTTGGTTGATTTTTTAAATATAAAACGAAAAATTTTGTCCGAATCGGAGCTGGAGAGGTCTAAAAACTCAACGCCAATTCTCTTCTTTCTGGGAGGTACGGCTGTTGCCCTGCGAACCTTGGACTTTATGCAAAAGTTATGGAATCTGTTTTTATCTATTTCAAGGGTAAATTTTACCAGCACATTTTGATCTCTCTCAACGGGAAGCCGTGTGATTATTTCCATTCCACCGGCGCTTATATCGACTGCCTCGGCCATTTCAAAAACAGGTGGCTGATCGGGATTTTCCGGGATCACTGCCACCTCTACATCCATCAGGACTTTAAGCCTTACAGCGTTTCTCCTCTGAACCCTCTTATATTCTGCGGGGTATTCAAGGTTTACCATGCGTATGTTGTCCACCTTGAAGGACCTGACCCTGGTTTTGAACTCTATGCTGAAGGACTGCAGGGAAATTAAAACAAAAATTTCTTCACCGCGTATAAGCGGCAGCGGCTTTAAGTTGCAAAGGGGCTCCGATATGGTAAAATACTCCGGCCTGGCTCCTTCCAACGAAGATATAAATTCCCTGGCATCGCCCTCGCTTCTTTTTACAATAATTTTCTGACTTTGCTTAAACGAAAAACCAAAGAGCTTTATAGCCATTAACAGTACCTCCGGGATTTAATTAGCATGGAAAAGATGATTAGGGAGGGAGTGGGAAACGATACTATACTAAATAAGATATCATAATAATCCGTAAATTTTTACCCCTAATGGAATATTTTCGATTTTTTTAATGGAATGCAGGTGTTCTTTTATAATCTTTCCTTTCGTGGTATTATTTTTTTTAAGTTATTGTTAGGCGGTGTATTATATGAGCAAATTATGGGGTGGAAGATTTCAGAAAAGGACCAGCGAAATGGTGGATGACTTTCATTCCTCGATATCCTTTGACTGCAGGCTCTACCGGTATGATATTGAGGGCAGCATGGCCCACGCCGAAATGCTGGGGAGGACCGGGATTATTGCAGAGGAAGAGGCCCGGGCAATTATCAAGGGCCTTGGGGAAGTGCTTTCCGACATTGAAAGCGGACTGGTGGAGTTTTCTGTCGAGGCCGAAGACATACATATGAATGTCGAGCAAATACTCACTTCCAAAATAGGGGCTGTGGCCAAAAAGCTTCATACTGCCAGGAGCAGGAATGACCAGGTAGCCCTGGATATAAGGATGTTTTTAAGGGACGAGATTGACGGCGTAGTAAGACTTATAGAAGAGCTTGCTGAAACTCTGCTGGAAATGGCCGAAAAGAATACCGAAACAGTGATGCCGGGCTATACCCACCTTCAGAGGGCCCAGCCTATAACCCTGGCCCACCACCTGATGGCCTATGTTCAGATGTTCGGCAGGGACCGTGACAGGCTGCTGGACTGCCGCCGGAGGGTAAATATTATGCCGCTGGGGGCGGGTGCGCTGGCCGGAACAACCTTTCCCATTGACCCCTGGTTCGTGGCCCAAAGGCTTGGCTTCGACGGAGTGGCCCAAAACAGCCTGGACGCGGTAAGCGATCGCGATTTCGCTGTGGAGTTCACTGCTGCGGCCTCGCTTATAATGGTGCATCTAAGCAGGTTCTGCGAGGAAATAATACTGTGGTCATCCTCGGAGTTCTCTTTTATAGAGCTGGATGACGGGTACAGCACAGGCAGCAGCATGATGCCGCAGAAAAAGAACCCTGATGTGGCAGAGCTGATCAGGGGTAAGTCCGGAAGGGTTTTCGGGGACCTTGCGGCGCTTCTTGCCATGCTGAAGGGGCTGCCTCTTGCCTACAACAAGGACATGCAGGAAGACAAGGAGGCGCTGTTTGACGCCCTTGACACGGTTAAGAAGTGCCTGTCAATATTCAGGCCCATGCTGGCAACTATAAAAGTAAAGGAGGACAGCATGATGGCGGCCGCCAGGGGAGGCTTTACCAACGCCACAGACCTGGCAGACTACCTGGTGAGAAAAGGGCTGCCCTTCAGGGAGGCCCACGAGGTTGTGGGGAAGGCCGTTTATTACTGCGTCCGGGAAAAGAAGTTGCTGGAGGAGCTTACCCTGGAGGAATATAGAGAATTCAGCCCCCTGGTGGATGAGGATGTGTACGGAAGCATTTCCATTCACCGCTGTGTAGAGGCCAGGAGGGTGCTGTCAGGGCCCAATGGGGAATCAGTCAGGGAAGCTATTAAAAATGCAAGGCTAAAGCTCAAATAGAAGTGCTAAGGTAACGCAAAAAATAACAAAAAGTCTTAATCATTAATTAATTATTATTTTCTTGACACCACTTGGAGGATTCTGTATACTGTAAAGCATGAAAAAGGCAGTGAAGGGGAGCAAGTAGCCGAGCGCATTGGCCTTCAGAGAGCCGGACCAGCTGAAAACCGGCGCCAGCATCGGTCAAAACATCGCCCTGGAGCCGCAGGCTGAAAGGAAAGGAACAGCTTTCCCAGTAGGCTGTGCCGGGTTGAGCACCCGTTACCAATGCTGTGTCCTGATCGGGACACAATAAGAGGCCTTTGGCCGTGAGGCTAAAGGCAATCAGGGTGGTACCGCGTGAGTAACCTCTCGTCCCTGGCAGTCTTAACCAACTGCCGGGCGGGAGGTTAATTTTATTATGATGAACATTCGACTTACCATCATCCGAATTATTCGGATTAAATTAATAAAAAAAGAGGGAATCGAGCTCCGGGAGCCAGACCTGTAAGGTGCGGGGACCGGAGGAGTCCGGCTGGCAGGTTGATAATATTGCAAATCAGACCCTGGCGGATAGGTTCACTCTCTTAATCTTATTGCGCGGGGTCTTTTTTATTTTAGTAAATAAAAACACTTTGAACAGGGGTGATAATATGCGCAGCGATGCAATCAAGAGGGGTATAGACAAGGCTCCTCACCGTTCACTGCTGCGGGCACTTGGTTACATTGACCAGGAGCTTGAGAGGCCAATGATTGGAGTTGTAAACTCCTTTAACGAAATAGTACCCGGACATATTCACTTAAAAGAAATAACCGAGGCAGTCAAGGCGGGAGTGAGGCTGGCCGGGGGCACGCCGGTGGAGTTTCCGGCCATAGCGGTGTGCGACGGCATAGCCATGAACCACAGCGGGATGAAATTCTCCCTGGCCAGCCGTGAGCTCATTGCTGACTCAGTAGAGGTCATGGCCGAGGCGCACCAGTTTGACGGGCTGGTGCTGGTAACCTCCTGCGACAAGGTAGTGCCGGGGATGCTTATGGCGGCAGCCAGGCTTGACATCCCGGCCATAGTTATAAGCGGAGGCCCCATGCTGGCAGGCCGCTACAAGGGACAGAACGTATCCCTCAGCAATATTTTCGAGGCTGTGGGCAGAGTAAGGGCAGGCAGTATGACCGAGGAGGAGCTCTGCGAGCTGGAGGACTCCACCTGCCCGGGCTGCGGTTCCTGTGCCGGTATGTTCACCGCCAACTCAATGAACTGCCTTACAGAGGTGCTGGGTATGGCGCTTCCGGGCAACGGAACAGTTCCGGCGGTTTCAGCTGCAAGGCGCAGGCTGGCAAAGCTTACGGGCATCCGTGCAGTGGAATTGGTAAAGGCCGATGTGCGCCCCTCCCGGATTATGACGGAAAAGGCCTTCGAAAACGGGCTGGCTGTTGACATGGCCCTGGGATGCTCCACCAACACAGTGCTGCACCTTCCGGCCATTGCCTCAGAGGCAGGTCTGACTATTGATCTTGATATGATTAACCGGGTCAGTGAAAAGGCTCCTAATCTTTGCAAGCTGAGCCCCATGGGCCGGCACTTTATCCAGGACCTTGACGAGGCCGGCGGGATACCGGCGGTAATGGCCGAGCTGTCCCGGAAAAATTTACTGCACCTGGATATACCCACTGTTTCCGGCCAAACAGTAGGCGAGATTATTAATGGCCGGGAAATAGCGAATCCCGAAGTTATCCGAAGTGTTGACGACCCCTACAGCCCCACCGGAGGTATAGCCATACTCCGGGGAAACCTTGCCCCGGAGGGAGCAGTGGTCAAAAAGGCCGGGGTGGCACCGGAGATGCTTAAGCACTCGGGTCCTGCAAGGGTTTTTGATTCCGAGGAGGAGGCGGTCACCGCCATAAATGGAAAGAAAATAAATAAGGGTGATGTTATAGTAATCCGCTATGAGGGCCCCAGGGGAGGCCCGGGAATGAGGGAAATGCTTACCCCTACAGCCACGGTAATGGGTCTTGGGCTGGACAGGGATGTGGCCCTTATTACCGACGGAAGGTTCTCCGGAGCCACCAGGGGGGCGTCCATAGGCCACGTTGCTCCTGAGGCTGCACTGGGAGGGCCCATAGCGGCAGTCAGAGAAGGGGATATTATTGACATAGATATTCCCAATAACTCAATAAATGTAAGGATCAGCGGGGAAGAGCTCCAGGCGCGGCTGAAGGAATGGAAACAGCCGGAGCCCCGTGTTACCAGGGGATACCTGTCACGGTACGCAAAAATGGTTACATCAGCTGGAAACGGTGCTGTATTAAGGCGGGACTAAGCATAAAGAGGGTGATTGGTTTTGAAGATGAAAGGTGCGGAAATTCTTGTTCAGGCACTCCTGGACCAGGGTGTGGACACTATATTCGGCTATCCCGGCGGTCAGGTCCTGCCTATATACGATGCATTGTATGACGCCAAATTAAGGCATATACTTACCAGGCACGAGCAAGGGGCAGTCCACGCAGCCGACGGCTATGCCAGGGCATCGGGAAAGGTGGGGGTGTGCCTTGCCACATCAGGGCCCGGGGCCACTAACCTGGTAACAGGCATTGCCAATGCCTACATGGACTCAGTCCCCATGGTGGCTCTTACCGGGCAGGTGCCTGTGGCGCTGCTGGGCAGGGACTCCTTTCAGGAAGCGGATATAACAGGCATAACAATGCCGGTTACAAAGCACAACTATATAGTAAAAAATATTGAAGATCTTGCCATAACCATAAAAGAGGCCTTTTACATTGCCGCCACCGGAAGGCCTGGACCTGTCCTGGTAGACATTCCGAGGGATGTTTCAGGCGGCGAGATGGACTTTGACGACCCCGGCCCCATAAACCTTCCCGGATACCGCCCTGTTCTTGAGGGCACCGAGGAGCAGGTAAACAGGGCCGTGGAACTGATAATGGCATCCGAGCGCCCGGTTATATACTCCGGGGGAGGGGTTGTAAATTCCGGGGCCCACGAGGAATTGAAAAAGCTGGCCGAGCTGCTGGTGGCCCCTGTTACCACCACCCTTATGGGGCTGGGGGGCTTTCCGGGGGATCACCCGCTATACCTGGGAATGCTGGGGATGCACGGTAGCAAATACGCCAACTATGCGGTATGTGAGTGCGACCTCCTTATTGCGGTGGGTGCGCGGTTTGACGACCGTGTAACCGGAAAGATAGATGAATTCGCCCCCGAGGCCAAAATTATTCATATAGACGTGGACCCTGCCGAGATAGGGAAAAACGTAAGGGTTGACATTCCTATAATGGGGGATGTCAGGAAAGTGCTTAACCAGATTCTTCCCAGGCTGGAGGCAAAGCTTCCCGGAGCCTGGAAGGAAAAGATAGACCTGTGGAAAAGGGAATATCCCTTAAACTTTGAGGAAAACGGGGGGCTTAAGCCCCAGCAGGTAATACGGGAAATATACAATGTCACAGGGGGTCAGGCCAGGATAACCACCGAGGTGGGGCAGCACCAGATGTGGGCGGCCCACTATTACACCTACACACGTCCCCGCTCCTTTATTTCTTCAGGGGGGCTGGGCACCATGGGGTATGGTTTCCCCGCAGCCATAGGGGTTCAGGTGGCCTGCCCCGATGAAACTGTATTTGACATTGCCGGCGACGGAAGCATTCAGATGAACATACAGGAAATGGCCACAGCGGTTAATTACGGCCTGCCGGTTAATGTGGCCGTTCTGAATAACGGGTTCCTGGGTATGGTGAGACAGTGGCAGGAGTTGTTCTATAACCGGCGCTACTCATACACCGAGCTGGCAAATCCCGATTTTGTCAAGCTGGCGGAAGCCTACGGGGCCTGCGGCTTAAGGGTGCAGAAGATGGCGGAGGTGAAGCCCGCCCTGGAGGAAGCAATAAAAAACAGCAAGCCTGTCATGCTGGACTTCATCACTGAGCCCGAGGAAAATGTTCTTCCCATGGTGCCTCCGGGAGCGCCACTTAACAATATAATCGGATAAAGACCGGGAATTGGGAATCAGGAATTGGGAATTGGGGGGGAATACCCCTAACCAGAAGTCATTAACAGGTAATTGAACTGATTCCTAACTCTAGGCGTTTTCAATTATTACTAAAATCTAAGAACGAGAAAGTAGATGCATGTAAATCAGGATATGGAATATGAGAATTTCCCCAATTCCGAATTCCCAATTCCTAATTCCTGATTCAAGGCAGGGAGGTATAAAAAGATGCGGCACACCTTAGCGGTGCTGGTGGAAAACAATCCCGGGGTGCTGGCCCGGGTGGCCGGGCTTTTCAGCCGGCGGGGGTTCAATATTGACAGCCTTGCTGTGGGCCGTACAGAAAGGCCCGATGTTTCAAGGATGACCATTGTTGTCGAGGGAGACGACAGGATTCTTGAGCAGGTTACGAAGCAGCTTCACAAGCTGGTGGATGTAATAAAAATAAGTGATATCACTCCCGAAGAGTATGTTGACAGGGAGCTTGTGCTTATTAAGGTTCACTGTGATCCTTCCCACAGGGGCGAGGTAATGCAGGTGGCCGACGTGTTTCGGGCCAGGATAGTGGACCTTGGCCGCAAAACCATAACGGTGGAGTGCACCGGCAATGACGCAAAAATAAACGCTTTTGAGGAGGCCTTGCGCCCTTATGGCGTTAAGGAGCTTGTCCGGACAGGGAAAATTGCCATGCTCAGGGGAACAAGGTATACTAGCCTGAACGGCCAAAAGGATGAAGAGTGATGGGAGGAAACAGGCCATGGAAATGACTGTAGCTGAGGCCCTTATTCAATGCCTGGAGATGGAAGGGGTAGAGGTTGTTTTCGGCTATCCCGGCGCATCCATCCTCCCGGTTTATGATTCCCTGTGTAAGACAGGAAATATAAAGCACATTCTGGTCCGTCACGAGCAGGGGGCGGTTCACGCGGCAGATGCCTATACGAGGGCAACCGGAAAAGTCGGCGTAATATTTGCCACATCGGGCCCCGGCGCCACCAACCTGGTAACCGGCATAGCCAACGCCTACATGGACTCTATTCCGCTTGTTCTTATTACCGGGCAGGTTCCCACCAGCCAGGTGGGCACAGATGCCTTCCAGGAAGTTGATATTACCGGTATTACCATGCCCATTACAAAACACAATTACCTTGTTAAGGACGCCAAAAAGCTGCCGGAAGTTATTAAAAATGCCTTTCATATAGCATCCACCGGCAGGCCGGGCCCTGTTCTTATAGATTTGCCAAAGGATGTTTCATCTGAGGTAATAAAGTTTTCTTACCCGGAAGCGGTTAACCTTCGCGGTTACAAACCCACCTACAAGGGACATCCCGCCAAGGTTAAAGAGGCTGCCAAGCTTATGATGAACTCCAAAAGGCCGGTCATATACGCCGGCGGGGGGGTGTTGAATTCCGGCGCTGCCGGGGAACTCCTGGAGCTGGCTGAAATTCTTTCGGCACCGGTCACAAACACCTTTATGGGCCTGTCCGGCTTTCCGGGCGACCACCCTCTTTTTCTGGGGATGTTAGGACTTCATGGCACCCGGTACGCCAACCTGGCGGTTACCAACTGTGACCTTCTAATTGCCCTGGGTGCGCGGTTTGACGACCGGGTTACCGGTAAAATAGCGTCCTTCGCCCCAAATGCCGGGGTTGTGCATGTTGATATTGACCCGGCCGAGATAGGCAAGAATGTCCAGGTGCATGTTCCCATTGTGGGAGACGTGAAGAATATTTTGCAGGGTATTTTGCCCCTTCTTAAAAAGAAAGACAGGTCCGAGTGGATTAACCAGATACAGGATTGGAGAGAGCAGTACCCGCTAACTTATGATAAAAACGATGGAATTCTAAAGCCCCAGGCTGTTATCGAGACCATAAGCAGGCACACCCGGGGCGAGGCTGTGGTTACCACCGACGTGGGACAGCACCAGATGTGGGTAGCCCAGTATTTCCGCTTCAGGCATCCAGGTACTCTCATTTCATCGGGAGGGCTCGGCACAATGGGCTTTGGCCTTCCTGCAGCGGTGGGTGTCCAAATAGGACTTCCCGGACGGCTGGTAATGCTTATCACCGGGGACGGCAGTATTCAGATGACAATTCAGGAGCTTGCCACAGTGGTGGAGCAAAAGCTGCCCATCAAAATATTCATCCTTAACAACCACTGCCTGGGACTGGTGAGGCAGCTGCAGGAAATATACTGCGACAAGCGCTATATTGCTACAGAATTCAGCTTTGTGCCTGACTTTCAGCGGCTGGCCGGAGCATACGGTATAGCCGGGTATAATATTGAGAGCCAGGCCGAGCTGGATAGGCTGCTTCCGGAGATATTATCAAGGCCCGATGCAGTGATAGTCAACTGTATGGTCGATGCCTCCCAAAACGTTTCCCCGATGGTACCGGCCGGAAAAGGAATCGATGAGGCAGTAGACTGCTAAAGGAAAGGAAGATTCCCTATGATAGACACTAACAGGGTGTATATATTCGACACCACCTTAAGAGATGGCGAGCAGTCCCCGGGGGTAAGCCTGAACGTGGAGGAAAAGCTGCAGATAGCCAGGCAGCTTACCAAGCTTGGTGTTGATGTTATCGAGGCCGGCTTTCCTATAGCCTCGCCGGGGGACTTCCGGGCGGTTCAGGCAATAGCCAGGGAAGTCAGGGGGGTTACCGTGGCGGGGCTGGCCAGGGCCCAGAAGGTAGATATTGATACTGCCTGGGAGGCTGTTCGGATGTCCGATCAGCCCCGGATACATACCTTTTTGGCAACTTCCGACGTGCACATGAAGTATAAGCTCAATATGAGCCGGGATAAGGTTTTGGAAAATGTCGAGGCCGCTGTGAAGCTGGCCAGGAGCTATACCCCGGATGTTGAGTTCTCGGCCGAGGACGCCTCCAGGTCCGATCTGGACTTCCTCTGCCAGGTTATAGAGGTGGCCATCGGGGCCGGGGCAACTGTAATTAATATCCCGGACACCGTGGGGTACGCAGTGCCCTTTGAGTTTGCCCAGTTTATAAGGGATATTAAAAACAGGGCTAAAGGAATAGAAAAGGTTATATTAAGCGTTCACTGCCATGATGACCTGGGCCTGGCGGTGGCCAATTCCCTGGCGGCGGTGGCTGCCGGCGCAAATCAGGTGGAGGGGGCCATAAACGGAATCGGTGAAAGGGCGGGCAACGCCTCCCTGGAAGAGGTGATTATGGCGCTGCACACCCGGAGGGACCAGTTCCAGAAGCACACCAGGGTGAAAACCGAGGAAATATACAGGACCAGCCGTCTGGTGTCCAACCTGACCGGCATGGTTATACAGCCAAACAAGGCCGTGGTGGGCAAGAATGCCTTTGCCCATGAGTCCGGAATTCACCAGGATGGTGTTTTAAAGGAGCGAACCACCTACGAGATTATGAATCCCGAGCTGGTGGGCTTAAGCCAGGGCAATCTGGTGCTTGGAAAGCACTCAGGCCGGCATGCCTTTAAAAACAGGCTTGAGGAGCTGGGCTATGAACTTAACCCGGCCGAGCTGAACAAGGCCTTCCAGAGGTTCAAGGAGCTGGCCGACAGAAAGAGGGAGATAACCGATCACGACCTGGAGGCCATAGTGGAAGACGAGATTAGAGCCGTGGAAGCGGTTTATGAACTCGACTATATACACATCTCCAGCGGGTCTACGGTGCTTCCCACTGCTACGGTGGCCCTTTTCAGGGGAGATGACAGGCTGCAGGAGGCCTCTTGCGGAAACGGCCCGGTGGATGCCATATGCAGGGCCATTGACAGGGTTACCGGGATAGAGTGCAGACTGGCCAGCTGGGAAATACAGGCGGTTACTTCAGGAACAGACGCACTGGGTGAGGTAACCCTCAAAATAACTCCGGACGGCAAAAAGAACTACGTGGGCAGGGGCATAAGCACAGATATACTGGAAGCCAGCGCCAGGGCCTATGTTAGCGCCGTAAACAAGCTCATATGGGATTCCAACAACGGAAAAGGAAGTAAGTAGGAATTGGGAATTGGTTCTTGTATGTAATGCATGGCTAATTTTTTGGTAAAGGAAATAAAAATAGGAATCAGGAATCGGGAATCAGGAATTGTTAGTTTTTCCCCAATTCCCAACTCCCAATTCCCAATTCCCAGACAAGAGGTGTACGCAAATGGGAATGACCATCACGGAAAAAATTCTGGCCGCCCATGCCGGAAAGGACAGGGTGGAGCCGGGCGAGCTGGTCAATGTAAAGGTTGACCTGGCCCTGGGCAACGACATCACAGCCCCGGTAGCCATTAAGGAATTTGAAAAAATAGGAGTCGACCGGGTTTTTGACAAGGAACGGGTGGCCCTGGTGCCTGACCACTTTGTTCCCAACAAGGACATAAAGTCAGCCGAGCAGGCCAAGATGATGAGGGAATTTGCCCGCAAGTACCAGATTACCAACTACTTTGAAGTGGGCCAGATGGGCATAGAGCACTGCCTCCTGCCGGAGCAGGGCCTTGTGGGGCCCGGAGACCTGGTTATTGGGGCTGACTCCCACACCTGCACCTATGGCGGGCTGGGAGCCTTCTCAACAGGCGTCGGCAGCACCGACCTGGCTGCGGCCATGGCTCTTGGTGAAACCTGGCTAAAAGTGCCCGAGTCCATAAAATTCATCTATAAAGGGGAAATGCCGGAATGGCTTACCGGCAAAGACCTGATACTATATACCATAGGAAAAATAGGGGTTGACGGGGCCCTTTACATGGCCATGGAATTCACCGGCCCCGCCATCGAAAAAATGTCCGTGGAGGGCAGGCTCACCATGGCCAACATGGCTGTGGAGGCCGGCGCCAAAAACGGCATTGTTCCCCCGGACGAAATTACCCGCCGCTACGTGGAGGGCAGGGCAAAAAGGCCGTACACCTTCTACGCCAGCGACCCCGACGCGGTGTACACCCAGGTGCATGAATTTGATGTAAGCAAAATGGAGCCCGCGGTGGCTCTCCCGCACCTGCCGGAGAATGTGAAGCCGGTCAGCGAGGTAACCAGCATCACCATAGATCAGGCAGTTATAGGGTCCTGCACCAACGGCCGCATGGAAGACCTCAGGGAGGCCGCGAAGGTGCTGAAGGGCAAAAAGGTAAACAGCAATGTCCGGCTGATTGTAATCCCCGGAACCCAGCAAATATACAGGCAGGCCATGCACGAGGGGCTGTTTGACATATTCCTGGATGCGGGGGCGGCCATAAGCACGCCCACCTGCGGGCCCTGCCTTGGAGGATACATGGGCATACTGGCAGAGGGTGAAAGGGCCATTGCCACCACCAACAGGAACTTTGTGGGACGTATGGGACACACAGGCAGCGAGGTATTCTTAAGCAGCCCGTCGGTGGCGGCGGCATCAGCCATCCTTGGACGGATAGCTGCTCCCTGGGAGGTGAAGTAGCATGGAACTGAAAGGCAAGTCATGGAAGTTCGGTAATGACGTTGACACTGACGCCATCATACCGGCCCGGTACCTGAACACCTCTGACCCCAGGGAGCTGGCGTCCCACTGCATGGAGGACGCTGACCCGGATTTCCCCAAAAAGGTGAAGCCGGGGGACATAATAGTGGCAGGGAAAAACTTTGGCTGCGGCAGCTCCAGGGAGCATGCCCCCATATCCATAAAGGAGGCAGGGGTTTCCTGCGTCATAGCAAAAACCTATGCCCGGATATTCTATAGAAACGCCTTCAATATAGGGCTTCTCATATTCGAGTCCGCCGAGGCCTCCGACAGAATTGAAGAGGGAGACGAAATTTCGGTGGATGTAGACGCCGGAGTAATAAAGAATCTTACCAAAAACGAGGAATACAGGGCTACCCAGGTGCCGTCCTTTATGCAGCAGATAATCGCGGCAGGCGGACTGATAAATTACGTAGCGGAAAGGATAAAAGGCTAATGGGAAGCTACAGGATAGCGGTGCTGCCCGGTGACGGGATAGGGCCGGAAATAATCGGGCAGGCCCTTAAGGCCCTGAAGACGGTGGAGAAAAAGTTTGGGCACCAGTTCAAATGTACCGAGGGATACATTGGCGGGGCAGGCTACGACGCCAAGGGGCACCCCCTCCCTCAGGAAACCCTTGAGCTCTGTCATGCCAGCGACGCTATACTGCTGGGAGCGGTGGGAGGCCCCAAGTGGGACAGCCTTCCGGTGCACCTGCGCCCCGAGGCCGGAGCGCTGCTGCCCCTGCGCAAGGAGCTGGGACTTTATGCCAATATCAGGCCGGTTCAGGTATTTCCGGCCCTGGTGAATGCCTCCACCTTAAAGCCCGAAGTGGTGGAGGGGCTTGACATAATGGTGATAAGGGAGCTGACCGGAGGTCTCTACTTCGGGGAGAAAGGCAGGGAGCCCCTCCCGGAGGGCGGCATAAGGGTGTATGACACCCTGGACTACAAAACCTACGAGATAGAGCGTATCGCCCGGCTTTCCTTCCAGATGGCCCAGAAGAGGCGGAAAAAACTGACCTCTGTGGATAAGGCCAACGTGCTGGAGTCCTCCCGCCACTGGCGCGAGGTAGTTAACGCCATGGCCCCGGAATTTCCCGACGTGGAGCTGGACCACATGTATATAGACAACTGCTCCATGCAGCTGGTGAGAAACCCCCGCCAGTTTGACGTAATAGTTACGGAGAACACCTTTGGAGATATAATCAGCGACCAGGCTTCCATGCTGAGCGGCTCCCTGGGAATGCTGGCTTCGGCCAGCATAGGGGGAAAGATAGGGCTGTACGAGCCCATCCACGGGTCGGCTCCAGATATAGCCGGGATGAATAAGGCCAACCCCATTGCTACCATACTCTCAGTGGCTATGCTGCTCAAGTATTCCTTTAACCTGGACGCCGAGTGCGAGGCCATTGAAAAGGCCGTTACCGGTGTACTGGACATGGGCTACCGCACCGCCGACCTGATGGAGGGCGGGATGAAGCTGGTCAACACCGTCGAAATGGGAGACCTTATTGCCGAAGAAGTCGGTAAAGGGTAGGGCTTTGGAGTATTCTTTCGGGTCGGGAATTAGGAATTGGCTAGTCCCCAATTCCCAATTCCGGGACAAAAAATTCAATGCCGGGTGATAAAAATGCGATCTGTTGAGATATACGACACCACACTGCGGGACGGCTCCCAGGGAGAGGGAATTTCCTTTTCCGTGGAGGACAAAATAAAAATTGCCCTTAAGCTTGACAAAATGGGCTTTCACTATATAGAGGGAGGGTGGCCCGGATCAAACCCCAAGGATATGGACTTTTTTAAGAGGATTGTTGACGAGCCTCTTAAAAATGCCAGGATTACAGCCTTTGGGAGCACCCGGCGCCCCGGCACCGCTGCGCATGAGGATGCCAATCTCAACACCATACTCTCCTCAGGTGTTCAGGTGGCCACCCTTGTGGGAAAGACCTGGGACTTTCATGTTACCCACGCCCTTAACACAACCCTTGAAGAAAACCTTGCCATGATAAGGGAGTCGGTGGCTTTCCTGAGGGGTAAGGGCCTAACTGTCTTTTATGACGCCGAGCACTTTTTTGACGGAATGAAGGCAAACACAGAGTATGCCCTGGCAACTCTGTCCGCGTCAGTGGAGGGCGGAGCTTCCACCCTGGTGCTCTGCGACACCAACGGCGGCCAAATGCCCGGGGATATACGGGATGTGGTGACCCTGGTAGCGAAAAAGTTCAATGTTCCTCTGGGCATTCACTGTCACAATGACATTGACATGGCCGTGGCCAGCACCGTGATGGCGGTCCAGGCAGGGGCAGGCCAGGTTCAGGGAACTGTCAACGGCTACGGGGAGCGCTGCGGCAATGCCAACCTCTGCTCCATAATACCGGTGCTGGCTTTTAAGTGCGGCATTGATACAATACCCCGGGAAAGGCTGAAGAGGCTTACCGAGCTTTCTAGGTATGTAAGCGAGGTGGCCAACAAGGTTCCAGTCTCCGGCCAGCCCTTCGTGGGAAGCAGCGCCTTTGCCCACAAGGGGGGCATACACGCCAGCGCCATATTAAAATCCTCCAGGACTTACGAGCACATTGATCCTGAGCTGGTGGGAAACAGCAGGAGAGTGCTTGTTTCCGAGCTAAGCGGGCTTTCCAATCTGCTGTACAAATGCAGGGAGATGAACCTGGACCTGGAGCTTCAAAAGGAAGAGAACCGTGAGCTCTTAGACCGTATAAAAGATATGGAAAATGAGGGCTATCATTTCGAGGGGGCGGAGGGTTCCTTCGAGCTTCTTCTAAGGAAGCTGAAGACCGGCTACAAAGAGCCCTTCAGGCTGGAGAACCTTAGAATAATAATAGAAATGAGCGAGGATAAGCCCACCAACTCACAGACTGTCATAAAAATGTCGGTGGGTGACAAGGTAGTGCACACCGCCGCCGAGGGCAACGGCCCGGTAAATGCCCTGGACAACGCACTAAGAAAGGCCCTGGACGAATTTTACCCGTGCATTAGAAGCATGCACCTAACTGACTACAAGGTGAGGGTGCTGGAAGAAAAGGACGGTACGGGAGCCCTGGTCAGGGTTCTTATTGAAAGCAGCGACGGAAAGCGGTCATGGGGTACAATCGGGGTTTCGGAAAATATAATCGAGGCAAGCTGGAAGGCGCTGGTGGACAGCATAGCATTCGGACTTTTAAAAAACCAGGAAACTCCGAAGGGAGAAAAAGATCAGGTTTGAAAACAACAGTTTCCAAACCTTTCTTTTTTATAAAACGCTTTTCCCGGTGTATAATTAATAAGATTGGCATTTCGTTAACAGAACAATATTTTATTAATGAAACTTTTATCATATATAATTCGTCAAATTAAGGGGTGAAACAGTTGCTTGAATGGTTGAGGGGCTTAAATTTCAATTTGCTGGACATTATCAGCATCACCAGTATAATCGATATAGCCATTGTGGCCTTTGTGATGTACAGGCTAATGCTCCTCATCAGGGGGACAAGGGCGGTGCAGTTATTAAAAGGCCTTGCCGTCCTGGTGGTGGCAACCGCCGCCAGCAGCCTCCTGCAGCTATACACCCTGCAGTGGATATTAAAACAGGCCATGACAGCCCTTGTAGTGGCCCTTCCCATTGTTTTCCAGCCCGAGCTTCGCAGGGCGCTGGAGAAGCTCGGAGGGGGAAGATTTTTATCTTCACGGCAGTTTGGGGTAAGTCATGAGGCTGAGATTGAGCCCCTTGTTTCGGAAATTGTCCGGGCGGTAAAGATAATGTCCAAGGACAGGACCGGGGCGCTCATAATCCTTGAAAGAGACACGGGGCTGGAGGAATACATTGACACCGGTATAAAGGTGGCCGGCAAGGTTTCCGGAGAGCTGCTGGTAAATATTTTTATTCCCCGCACCCCATTGCACGATGGGGCGGTAATAATAAGGGGAGACAGGATAATGGCTGCCGCCTGCGTTCTTCCCCTTACCCAGGGCCATGTAAGCAAGTCCCTGGGAACCAGGCACCGTGCCGGCATTGGAATAACCGAGGAGTCCGACGCCCTGGCGGTAATAGTTTCCGAGGAAACCGGGGGGATTTCCCTGGCGGTTGAGGGTGTACTGGCCGGGGGGCTTGATGAGAAGATACTGACCGACAGGCTGACCGGAGCCCTGCAGCCCAAAAAGCAGGGTAACCTTGCGGCTGCCTTCTGGTCCAGGAGGTGAGGTTATGGGTGCAGCTGATTGGAGAAATATGTCTCTCAGGATACTGTCGGTGCTGCTTGCCCTCCTGCTCTGGGTATATGTAACCAACGAGCAGAATCCGGCCTATAACCAGATTCTCAGCATAAACCTGCAGCAGCGTGGGATGCCGGAAGGAATGGTATTAAACGGCAACATTCCTCAGAACGTCAGCATAAGGGTTCAGGGAACCAGGGGGCAGGTAGCGGCCCTGACACCGGCAGACTTTGAGGCTGTATTAAGCCTTGCGGGTTTAACCGAGGGAGAGCACTCGGTGCCTGTAAAGGTAAACGCCCCGCAGGGCCTGCAGATTAGCAAGGTGACTCCGGAAAGAATATCTCTTTCCCTGGAAAGCATTATTGAGCAGCAGGTAGAAGTATCCGCTGCACTTAAGGGAGCCCCTGCCAGGGGGTATACAGTCCTTGATCCGGTGATTTTGCCCTCCACCGTAACGGTAAAGGGTCCAAGGAGTAAGGTAAGCGCCATAAATGGCCTGGCAACCGTCACTGTCGAGTTGGATTCTGCCGACAGGCAGGTGGAAAAAATACTGCCGGTAACAGTGGCCCAGAGCGGTATAAGCGTTTTGCCCCTATCGGTAAAAGTTACAGTGCCGGTAACCCCCATGCCTGTGAAAACAGTTCCTGTCCGGGCCGGCACAACCGGTTCGCCGGCGGGTGAATACGAAATATCCGGCATTACTGTCAGCCCTGGCGATGTTCAGGTAATGGCCCCTGCCGAGGTGCTGGCGGGGATAAGATCGATAGAGATTCAAAGTGTGGACGTCACCGGGGCTACAGGTGATGTTACTGTAAAGGCTGCCATTATTCCACCGTCCGGTGCGGTGGATATAAGGCCTGCAACAGTTGAGGTAATCGTAAACATTAAGAAGAAACAGGTTTCTGATGTGGGTACCGCAGAGCCTCCAAAGGAGAAAGAAGATCAGCAGTGATTCTATTACCATGATTTACACCCCCTTCCCTTTAACCATAAAGGAGCGGGAGTCATATATTTATGCTAATAGGTAATATATCAGGTCGGAATTCAGAACTCAGAATTCAGAATTTTTGAATGCCGTACTCTGTAGGTAAGTATAACGACCTCTTCTTTGCTCTTTACAGATGTATTTTAGACTTGTGAGGAATGCCTTAGTTACTCTGGCTTCTGAATTCTGAATTCTGGATTCCGACCGCAATTTCTCGCAGAATTAGCCGTCAAATTGACATCAGGGTTTGGTGCAGTTATAATAAATTTGGCTTGTCCGGAATAAGTTATCTGCCTGGAGGATTCGCAATATGGGTGTTATGTTCGGGACTGACGGAGTAAGGGGAATAGCCAACAAGGATCTTACACCTGACCTGGCCATGAAAATAGGCCGCGCCGGCGCCTACGTTCTTTCGGGAGGGCAGCCGGGGTCCCGTATAGTGGTGGGGCGTGACACCAGAATTTCCGGGGATATGCTTGAAGCAGCCCTTTGTGCAGGAATATGCTCTGCCGGGGTAGATGTTGTAAGGATAGGGGTACTTCCCACTCCAGCGGTGGCCTACCTTACCAGAGAGCTGGGGGCCTTGGGCGGGGTAGTTATCTCAGCCTCCCACAACCCGGTGGAAGACAACGGTATAAAATATTTCGGTCCCAGCGGCTACAAACTTCCCGATGAGACCGAGGAAAAAATAGAAGGACTGGTCAGCGACTCCTCATCAATCCCTTCCCCGTTGGGTGTAGAGGTTGGCCGTATAATCGACATGCCCGACGCTTTCCGCCGCTACGCGGACTTTCTCAAGAAATCCGTGCCCATTGACCTTTCAGGACTTACAATAGTGGTGGACTGCGCCAACGGCGCTGCCTCCAGGGTTGCCCCCATGGTTATGGAGGAGCTGGGGGCCAGGGTTATACCGGTGTTTAACAGCCCGGACGGCCTCAATATAAACAAAGGGTGCGGTTCCACTCACCTCGAGGCGCTTCGTAAAAAGGTTGCCGAGGCTGGTGCCGACCTGGGCCTTGCCCATGATGGTGACGCCGACAGGGTGCTGGCCGTGGACTCCAATGGCAGCAATGTTGATGGGGACCAGATAATGGTAATATGCGCCCGCCACCTGAAGGAAAAGGGGGAGCTAGCCAGGAATACCGTGGTGGCAACAGTGATGAGCAACATGGGACTTCACCTGGCCCTCAGGGAAAGTGGCATTAATGTGCTGGAAACAAAGGTAGGGGACCGCTATGTTCTGGAAGAGTGCCTTCGCAGCGGGGCCACTTTCGGAGGGGAGCAGAGCGGGCACATACTGTTCCTGGAGCACAATACCACGGGGGACGGGATACTTACAGCCCTTAACCTGCTTGCTGTGGTCAAAGAAAGCGGAAGGCCGCTGTCAGAGCTGGCTGCCCAGATGGAGAGACTGCCCCAGATACTTGAAAATGTAAGGGTGGAGAATAAAAATACGGTAATGCAGAGCCCGGTTCTGGCTGACGCCATAAAGGCGGCGGAAGAAAAGCTGGCCGGACAGGGAAGGGTTCTTATAAGGCCCTCGGGAACCGAGCCCCTGGTCAGGGTAATGGCAGAGGGAAGGGACATGACAGCCCTGCGCGGACTTGTAAATGATCTGGTAGAAGTTGTTAATAGATTGGCATAGAATATTAGGAGACAGGAGACAGGAGACAGGAGACAGGAGATTTGTATGCCGGGCTTTGGGGTCTTATAAAGCCATAGAGGACACAGAAAACAGAGATATTTAAGCCCAGCTAATAAGCCATATTTAACTTATAAGAAATGCTATATAAAATTCTGGGTTCTGGATTCTGAATTCTGAATTCCGACCGAATAAAACTTCAGTATAAGCATTTTGCGGAAGGTATTTATAGCAGATTGGTTGAATAGTTAATAGTGAATCATGGAACACAGGTGCGGGGGTGATGCCGGGGATTATTAAAGCGACAACTGAATTGAAGCGCCAGAGCCCGCTTAGAAGTTAGAAGTTAGAGGCTAGAAGTTAGATTAAGAAGCAATTGGCCTGAAGCCAATTGCAACAAGAATCCAACTTTCAACTTCCAATTTCCAACTTCCAAATTGGGCTGACGAGGGGGGAGTTTATCGAAATTTTCGGCGGGTGCTCCCCGGTGGGCCACCATCGTTAAGGACATTACAAATCCGGCGGGCAACTGCCGGGACAAAGGTGTTCTGAGTGGCTAAAGGCATAGCCATGCGTATTTTGCCGCGGGTTTGGTATTGCTCGCGGCTTGTTTATTTGCCGGGCTTTTTCCCGGCAGGGCACCGGAAGCTTTGAATTACCTTCGTACTATATATATTAGCTTAAAAAGTATATCGACAGGAGGCTGCAAACATGTGCGGAATAGTAGGATATATCGGTTCCGGCCTGGCTTCCCCAATTTTGCTGGACGGACTTAAAAAGCTTGAATACAGGGGATATGACTCCTCGGGTATATCTCTCATGGAGGACAGCAAGATAAAAACCTACAAAAAGGTAGGCAAGCTGGATATTTTAAAGGAGTCTCTCCAGGGAAAGGAATTCTACGCCACATCCGGCATAGGCCACACCCGCTGGGCCACCCACGGAAGGCCCTCGGACATTAACGCCCACCCCCACATGGACTGCCAGGGAAGGTTTGCGGTGGCGCACAACGGAATCATCGAGAATTACCTTACCCTGAGGGAATGGCTTATTTCAAAGGGCCACAAATTTCTTTCAGAAACCGACACCGAGGTGCTGCCGCACCTCATAGAGGAGTTTTACGAGGGAGACCTTGTTGATACCGTAATCAAGATGACCAAAAAGCTTGAGGGTTCCTACGCCATGGTGGTGCTCTCCCTGGATGAGCCCAATCGGATAGTGGCGGCCCGCCAGGACAGTCCTCTGGTGGTGGGACTGGGCAGCGGAGAGAACTTCGTGGCCTCGGATATACCGGCCCTTCTTTGCCATACCCGAAACACCTACATCCTCGAGGACGGAGAAATCGCCGACATTACCGCCGAAGAGGTAATAGTCACCGACCAGTACGGCAGGCTGGTAGAGAAGAACGTATTTGAGGTAAAGTGGGAGGCAGCCCAGGCCGAAAAGGGCGGCTACGACCACTTTATGATCAAGGAAATACACGAGCAGCCCAGGGCTCTCAGAGACACATTAAGCGGGCGCATAAACCCCGAAGAGTCTGAAGTTGTTCTAAGTGAAATTAAAATGACTCCCGATCAGATTAGAAACATCAACAAAATGTTCATAACCGCCTGCGGAACGGCCTACCACGCCGGGCTGGTGGGGAAGCAGGTCATAGAGAAGCTGGTCAGGGTTCCGGTGGAGATAGACATTGCCTCGGAGTTCCGCTACCGTGACCCCCTGGTGGATGAAAACTCGCTGGTGATAGTAGTAAGCCAGTCCGGGGAAACCGCCGACACACTGGCTGCCCTCAGGGAGTCCAGGAGAAGGGGAGCCAGGGTCATAGCCGTGACCAACGTGGTTGACAGCTCCATCGCCAGAGAGGCAGACGATGTTCTGTACACCTGGGCCGGGCCGGAAATAGCCGTGGCCTCCACCAAGGCCTACACCACCCAGCTCACCTGCATGTACCTCATAGGGCTGTATCTAGCCCAGGCAAAGGGCACCGTCCCCGCAGAAGAGAGGCGGGCCATAATAAAAGAGCTTAAAAAGCTGGGCGACAAGGTCAGCGTAATACTGAACAACTGCGCCGCCATAGACACCTTTGTGGAAACCTATAAGGAAGCCCCCAACGCCTTTTTCATCGGCCGGGGCCTGGACCAGACAGTGGCCATGGAAGGCGCTTTAAAGCTAAAGGAAATTTCCTACATCCACGCCGAGTCCTACGCCGCCGGAGAGCTAAAGCACGGCACCCTGGCCCTGATAGTGGAGGGAGTGCCGGTAATAGCCCTGGCAACCCAGCAGTCACTCTTTGAAAAGATGGTCAGCAACATCAAGGAAGTGAAGGCCCGCGACGCCACGGTAATAGCCGTCGCCATGTCCGGCATAGAGGAAATAGAAAAAGTTGTGGACCACGTGCTGCATATCCCCAACACCCACCCACTGCTGGCCCCGGTGCTGACGGTGGTGCCGCTGCAGGTGCTGGCGTACAGGATGGCGGTGGCAAGGGGCTGCGATGTGGACCAACCCCGTAATCTGGCAAAATCTGTAACTGTAGAATAGTTACAGAGGGTAGACAGTGAATAACTAGTTAACTGGTTGTGGAAAGGAAGTACAAAGAGGTAAGAGCAGGTCACCCGTTTTGGATTTAAGTCTGGACGGGTGGCTTTTTTTATACCATAGCTGGTTACAAATAACATTATAGCTCTGGGGCGTATGGGATAAACCCCCGCACTCACGATAGGATCCTCCGGCAGTAACTGGCTCTACGGCTTGTCGCCAACTGACAGCCGACCGACCTCAACGGCGCGTCCATGCGCCGGTTCGGGCTGCCTCCAACGTCCTGTTGTAGGCTCGGCTGTCAGTAGCCTCCTGGCTGCATGATAAGATTTCCAATCAACGCAGAGATTTCCTACACAAGGCTTCTTACAGCATCGTACAAAAATACGACTTGATAGCTGTGGAATACTTGTCAGTTAGGAACATGATTAAAAATCATCACTTAAGCAAGAGCATTGCCGACGCCGGCTGGGGTAAGTTCGTGGACTACCTGGAATACAAATGTCTGAAAAATGGCAAGGTGTTCGTAAAAGTCCCGCCCGGTGGAACGTCCCAGACCTGCTTATGCGGCGCTCATGTGCCGAAAGACCTGAGCATCCGGATGCATAAGTGCCCTGAATGTGGATTAGTTGCAGACAGGGACGTGGTTTCGGCAATGTTGATACTACAAAGAGCGTCATAGGTTTTAGTTTTAAGTAGGGCTGGTAGCACCCGAACTCACGCCTGTGGAGATTGCGTAAGACCTTTGAGGCTGCGGTCGATGAACCAGGAAGCTCCCGCCTCTTAGCGAAGCGTAGGCGGGAGAGGCTTCACTTTCTACAACAACATGCGTCCTTCAGGAAGGCCTTACAAATCGTGTTAACTGGACAATTAAAATATTGCCAAATATGGCAGGAAGTCTTATAATTATTATTAAAACAACCGTTTGGTTGATGGGGCGTAGATATGAACAAATACCAGGAAATAGTAAAGGCAGCAGCAAAGGTTTTCAAGGAAAAGGGATACCATGCGGCCACCGTGCAGGATATAGCCCGTGAGGTGGGGATGCTCAAAGGGAGCCTGTATTATCACATACAGAGCAAGGAGCAGCTTTTGACCGAGGTTATTATCTGCGCAGTCAATGTTTTAAACGAAGGTCTTTCAAAGGTTCTGGCCTCGGACCTCACGGCTGAGGAAAAATTGAAGAAGGCTATTCTGTTTCACCTGCAGGCCTACCTGGGCAATGAGGAGCTGCCGGTCTACTACAATGAAATAACAAAGCTGCCGCCGGGTCCCCAGGAAAAGCTGAACGCCGCCATTAAGGAATATGAGGACATGTGGATGAAGGTGCTGCAGGCTGGCGCAGGGACTGCCTTTAGGGATGATTTGCCGGCCCGCATTATGCTGCAGTCCATTTTTGGAATGTGCAACTGGGCCCACAGGTGGTACCGGCAGGATGGCTCCCTTTCCCCTTCCGAGATAGGAGAAATTTTTTGCAAAATGGCACTGGATGGAATAAAAAAGAGGGATTAAATTTTTTGCCCAAAATCAAACAAACGGTTGGTTGCAAATTGGCCATATACTTTTAGGGTTTAAATATTTATAAAAAGAGGTGCTGACATGGCTGCAGTAAGGAGTACCATTGAAGGTTGGGATGCCCTCTTCTACCCCTCTTCCATAGCTGTTGTGGGAGGGACCGACGATCTTAAAAAGCCGGGAGGGATTGTGCTGGAAAACCTTAAGGCCGGAGGTTTCACCGGGGCTATTTACCCGGTCAATCCCGGCCGCCGGGAGATAAAGGGACTTAAGTGCTACCCTGACCTGGCCACCATACCGGGACAGGTTGACCTGGCGGTGGTGGCTGTGAAGTCACATCTTGTGCTTCCCATACTTGAGGAGTGCTCGGCCATGGAAATAAGGGCAGCCATAATTTTCAGCTCCGGCTTTGGAGAGGTGGATGAGGCGGGGCTGCAGGCCCAGGACCGGATCAGGGAAATGGCCGCTGATTTAAACATGCGGATTTGCGGGCCCAATACCATGGGTATGGTCAACTATCTTAATAAAATGCACTCGGCCTTTGTTTACGGCTATAAACTGCCGAACATGCCTGACCATTCGGATAACGGCATTGCCCTTATATGCCAGAGCGGCGGGGTGGGCTGCAGCATTTTGCAGGCCTGCCACCAGTGGGGCCTGGATGTGGCTGCCTATGTCTGCACCGGCAACGAGGCGGCCACCGACTTCTCGGACTACCTGGCTTATTTTACCGGCCACCCGGAGATAAAAATGGTGGCCTCCTACATGGAGGGAATCCTTGACGGCCGAAAGTTTGCCCTGGCTGCAGAGGCTGCCCTGGCCGCCGGAAAGCCGGTGGTGATACTTAAATCGGGCACCCATGAGGCCTCCGCCAGGGCCGCCCGGTCACATACAGGGGCTTTGGCGGGATCAGCCTCGGTATACAGGGCTCTGTTCCGGCAAAAGGGAATAATAGATGTTCAGAGCATTGGTGAAATGGCGGCGGTATTAAGCCTGTTGGCCACCGGCAGAAGACCTGCCGGCAAGGGGGTCGCCATAGTGGCCTCATCAGGGGGCCAGGCGGTGATTGCCGCTGACAAATTCTCCGGTGCCGGCCTGGAATTGGTCCAGTTGAGCACTGATATCCAAAATAAAATCGCCCGTGAACTGCCGCCCTTTGCCGGGGTGGGCAATCCGGTGGACCTGACCGGACTTGACATAGTTATCCCGGGGCTTTTCCAGCGCTGCGCATCCGCAGCGTCAGAGGATACTGGTGTGGGCACCGTGGTATTATCACACTGGCTTAACCAAGATATTGACTCCCTGGGGCAGCTGAAGGCCATAGCCAAATTTACAGATAAGCCCCTGGCACTACTTAGCGCCATTCCCGGCATTAGTCCCCGCCAGGCCTCGGAGGACCTTGTGAAATACGGTGTAGCCTTTATGGGCGATGCTGACATTGCCGCCACCGCCCTGGCCAAAGTGGTTAAATATACGGAAAAAGTAAAATCCAATACTGGCCATGGCACCTGCTGCAGCGTTCCTGCCCCGGTTGTGCCGGCCCGCTGCCGATCCCTTATACCGGGCTCGGTGCTGGCCGAAAGGGAGGTTAAGGAACTGCTTGCATCCTGCGGGATAGCCGTTGTTCCTGAGTTAGCCGCAGCAACAGCCGATGAGGCAGTGGCTGCCGCTCAAAAGCTTGGCTACCCGGTGGCGGTTAAGGTAGACTCACCTGATATAATTCATAAAACAGAGGTGGACGGAATCAGGCTCAACCTGTCCGGCCCGGAAGAGGTGCGGCAGGCATTTTCCTCGGTGACCGGTCAGTGCGCCCGCAGGCAGCACGGGGCGCTTATTCGTGGTGTCCTGGTGCAAAAAATGATGTCTGAAGGGCAGGAACTGCTGGTGGGAATAAGCCGGGACCCGGTATTTGGGCCGGTACTGACCTTCGGCATGGGCGGCATCTGGGTAGAAATATTAAAAGACATCTCCATGCGGGTTTTACCGGTATGTGCAGATGATGTCCGGGAAATGATCAGGGAAACAAAGGCCTACTCCATATTGGCCGGCGCCCGGGGTAAAGCAGCTTTAGACCTGCCAGCTGTAGAAGACATTTTGCTGAAGGTGGTCCTTCTGGCGGAAAACTGGCCGGAACTGGCTGAGCTGGACATAAACCCTCTTATCGTTCTGCCGGAGGGCCACGGGGCCTTTGTGGTAGACGCCATGGCCGCAGTTGCCGGAGACAACCAAAGCCTTATCAGTGGCTGACAGGGGATGGAGGATGTCGATGAAAGTGGTAAGCTTTGCCAGCATCAACCCGGTTTCCTTAAATGAGAAGGAAAGTCTCAAAGCAGCTGCGGTTATCTTCCTGAAACATGGTATTGACGGGGCGCCGGTAATCAACGAAAAGGGCAGTATTGTTGGTATTCTAACCAAAACCCACCTATACCGCGCCATCGTAAACGGCATTTCTTTTGATGCGCAGGTTGAGCTTATGATGAAAAGAGACATTAAGACGATTAAGACCGACCGGCCTGTGGAGGAAGCCTGGCAGATGGCCTGGGACTACAATATAGGCAGGCTCCCTGTGGTGGATGAGGCCGGGAAACTGGTGGCCATGATGACCCGTACGGACCTCGTCCAGGCCTTTGAGATGCTTTACCATGATCTCAATGCCATTATCAACTCGTCTTACGACGGTATAGTGGTGGTGGACGAGCATGGCGATCCGGTTAAATACAACGATGCCTTAAGAAAACTTGTTCTATCAATGGATGACCAAAATACAGGATCTGATTTTTCAATTGATCAATTAATAAGCAAAAATGGGCTGAAAACAGCCATAAAGGATGTAAGTCTTCAGGCTTTGGATAAAAAGAGACCGATCAGTTTTATTAAAAGATTCGGGTCCTTTAAAGAAATACTACTCACTGCCAATCCCATTCTCTCAAAGAAAAACTCCATGGTTTTCCGGGTTATGGTTAACTGCCGGGATATTACCGACCTTACTAATCTAAAAAATGAGCTGCAGACAAGTAAAGAACTAACCGAAGTCTATCAGCTGGAACTGGAAAAACTGCGCTCCCAGTGGTTAGGTCACAATATTGTCTGCAACAGCCAGCCGATGCGCAAGGTTATTGACCTGACCCTCAGGGTTGCCAAAGTGGATTCAACGGTGCTTATTTTAGGCGATTCCGGCGTAGGCAAGGAAGTTGTGGCCGGGCTGCTGCACAGGGCCAGCCACCGGTGTAAATTTCCCTTTATCCGCTTAAATTGCGGGGCGATACCTGAAAATTTACTTGAGTCGGAGCTGTTCGGGTATGAGGGAGGGGCCTTTACCGGCGCCAGGCGGGAAGGAAAGCCCGGCATGCTGGAGCTGGCTAATAAAGGGACGCTTTTTCTGGATGAAATTGCTGAACTTCCCCCGGCCCTGCAGGTAAAGCTGTTGACGGTAATCCAGGAAAGGGTTGTAACAAGATTAGGAGGCACAAAGCCCATTCAGGTAGATTTGAGAATCCTTGCCGCCACAAACAGGAATATATATTCAATGGTTGAGCAGGGGCTTTTTAGAGCGGATCTGTATTACCGCCTCAATGTAATCCCCATCGTCATACCGGCTTTAAAGGAGAGAAAAGAAGACATCCCTTTTTTAGTTTCACACTTTCTGCAAAAATTTAACGAAAAGCACCACCAGACAAAGAGTATCGACCCCGGCGCCATGGATATACTTTATCATTACCCCTGGCCCGGCAACGTGCGGGAATTGGAAAACCTGGTTGAGAGGCTGGTTGTAATAACACCGGGGGATATCATTGAAGCCAGGGACCTGCCCATAAACGTTTTGAACAAAGGCTCCACTTTTGGCATTAACGGTTTATTTTCCTTATCTGAGAAGGAGATAATCACAGAGCTCTATCACCGTCTGCAAAGCACCAGAAAAGTTGCCGAGGCCCTTGGAATCAGCCAGGCAACCGTGGTTCGTAAAATGAAGAAGTTCAATATTACCAGGAAAAGCTGATTAGCCCACTATCAAAGTGATGGTGGGCCTTTGTTTTAGTATAGCCAGGAAATTATGCTCTGTGGATTACTTGAAAGCTAACTATAGGGCAGGCTTAGAATAACAGCCCCATATGCTGGCGAGATCTCTGACTGAAACTGGCTCTAAAATTCGTGGCCAATGGAATATCGACCGGCCTCGAAAGCCACGTCCTGTGGCTCTCGGCCTTTCGTCTGCATCCGGCAGCCGAGTCGACATTCCATAAGCCATCTTCATTAAGAGCCAGTATCAGCCCTCAAAAAGCCAGCAAACGGGACTGTTATTCATTGCCCCAATGAATGTCTTTTGAAAGACAAATTAAAGGGTCACCCGGAGGGTGATTTTGTTCTTGTGGTGGAATCGATGCGATGCATCATGAATCACTAGCGATTCAAATTTTTATTTACCCGCCTTATGATGGCTGTTTTATTTGTAAAAATGCTGTCAGGGTGCTGGCACGCATATTGCTGTTGTTTATATTGATTAGTAATTCAAAATAATTATTCAGATATCACTTGAACAGCCGGCCGGTCAGGGGTTGAAAATGAGTTCTGTATGGACCGGTTGATGCAGGTGATGCACTGGATAAGAATTAAAAAAGGGGTGGTAAGTTGTTTAAGGATGTGGTCATTGTCAGCGGGGCAAGAACCCCTATAGGTGATTTTGGAGGAGTATTTAAAAATATGCTTCCTCACCAGCTGGCTGTTCCGGTAATGAAAGAAGCATTAAAGAGGGGTTCTATAGATGGAGGCATGGTGGATGATGTAATACTGGGCAACTGCGCCCAGCGCACGGACGAGCCCAATGTAGGACGGACAGCCGCACTGGTGGCGGGTTTTCCGAAGGAAGTTACGGGCATGACCATCCAGCGCCAGTGCTCGTCAGGAATGCAGGCCATCGTGTGCGGATACCAGCAAATTGTCACCGGGGAATCAGAAATCGTCCTGGCCGGTGGAACCGAGTGCATGAGCGGGGTACCGTATATTTTAAAGGGCGCCCGCTGGGGGCAGCGCCTGCAGCACGGCCAGATGACAGACGCCCTGTGGGAGATGCTGACCGACCCCATTCACCATATTTTAATGGGTGAAACAGCCGAGCGGCTGGCGTATAAATATTCCATCACCAGGGAGGAGCAGGATGAAATTGCCCTGAGGAGTCATATGAACGCGTCCAGGGCCATCCGGCAGGGAACTTTTAAGGAGGAGATCCTTCCGGTGGCGGTGCCGCAGCGTAAGGGCCAGGTTAAAATTATCGATCAGGATGAACACCCCCGGCCCGACCTGACCATGGAAAAGCTGGCCCAATTACCAGCTACTTTCAGGAAGGACGGCACTGTTACAGCCGGCAACTCTTCCGGGCTAAATGACGGCGCAGCGGCGGTGCTGCTCATGTCCCTGGACAAGGCCAGGGAGCTGGGCCTAAAGCCTCTGGCGAGGATTGCGGGCTTCGCCAGGGCGGGAGTTGAGCCGGACCTGATGGGCTACGGCCCGGTGCCGGCCATAAGAAAAGCGCTAAAAACAGCTGGAATCACCCTGGCGGACATGGAGCTGATCGAGTTAAACGAAGCCTTTGCCGCCCAGTACCTGGCCTGCGAAAAACTACTGGAGCTAAACAGGGAAATCACCAATGTTAACGGCAGCGGCGTGGGTCTGGGCCACCCGGTGGGCTGCACCGGGGCCAGGCTGGTTGTATCCCTGATGCATGAAATGAAGAGGCGCAACCTGCGAAAAGGCCTGGCCTCAATGTGTGTAGGCGGCGGAATGGGCATGGCCATGATTTTGGAAAGAGAAAGGGACTGAAAAATGAAAGTGCAAACTGTTGGTGTTATAGGGGCCGGACTGATGGGCTCCGGCATCGCCCAGGTTGCTGCCGAGAGCGGCTACAAGGTTGTTTTGAGGGACATCGACATCCAGTATGTTGAGAGGGGTCTGAAATCCATATCCAAAAGCCTGAACAGGGATGTGGAAAAAGGACGCCGGACCAGGGAAGAGGCAGAGGCTGTTTTAGAACGTCTGACCGGTACCACGGAAATGGAGGCCTTGTCCGGCTGTGATTTTGTCATTGAGGCAGCCGTTGAAAAAATTGATTCAAAGAAAACTATTTTCAGGGAACTGGGGGCTGTCTGCAAGCCCGGGGTTATGTTGGCCAGTAACACTTCCGGCCTGAGCATCACCGAGATAGCGGCAAGCAGCAACCGCCCCGCAAAAGTGATCGGAATGCACTTTTTCAACCCGGTGCCGGTAATGAAGCTGGTGGAGTTGATCAAAGGAGCCGAAACCGACCAGGAAACGGTGGATACAGCCGCCGCCCTGGTTAAGTCCTTCGGGAAGGAAGCAATATTCGTGCAGGAGGCCCCCCTTTTCGCAGTAAACAGAATACTGGTCCCCATGCTAAACGAGGCTATGTTTGTTTTGATGGAGGGCATAGCGTCTGCGGAGGATATTGACAAGGGCATGCGGCTGGGAGCCAATCACCCCATCGGCCCTCTGGCCCTCTCTGATTTGGTGGGCCTGGATACCCTTTTATTTGTTATGGAAACGTTATATCAGGAAACCGGTGATTCAAAATACCGGCCATGTCCTCTGCTTCGCAAACTGGTCCGGGCCGGTCACCTGGGGAGGAAGAGCGGGAGGGGCTTTTACGCCTACTGATTATATAGCCTAAAATCCGGCTTTGAAGCAGTTATCCCGGCTGCCCAAATTGTAATTAAGGAGGAGTACTGTTGTTATACCAGTTGACGGAAGAACAGGAAATGCTGCAGCAGACGGTGCGCAGGCTGGCGGAGGAAAAGGTGGCTCCCCGGGCTGCGGAAATTGATGAAAAAGACGAATATCCGTGGGATTTAAAAGAATTATTTGGCCAGCAGGAGCTTTTGGGCCTGGGCGTGCAGGAAGAATACGGCGGCACAGGGTTTGGACTTCCCTCGGTATGTCTGGCTGTGGAGGAAGTGGCCAGGGTTTCCGGCTCAGCGGCACTGATCATCGCCACCCAGGAACTGGGCCTGATGCCCATACTGGTGGCTGCCAGTGAGGAGCAAAAGAAAAAGTATTTACCCAGGGTAGCCAGTGGTGAGCACCTGATCGCCTTTGCCCTGACCGAGCCCGACGCCGGGTCCGACGCCGGCAGTATGATAAGCACCGCCCGCCGGGAAAATGACAAATATATACTAAACGGCAGCAAGTGCTTTATAACCAATGGCGGACTGGCGGACGTATACACGGTTTTTGCCAAAACCGATCCAGCCAAAGGGCTTAAGGGTATTAGCGCTTTTATCATGGAAAAGGACACCCCCGGCTTTACAGTTGGGAAAAAGGAAAAGAAGATGGGGATCCGGGGGTCCATGACCTGCGAGCTGAGTTTTGATAACTGCCCGATTCCTGCCGAAAATTTGCTTGGCAAAGAGGGCGAGGGCTTTAAATACGCCATGATGACCCTGGACCGGACACGCCCCGTAATCGGAGCGCAGGCTTTGGGCCTGGCCCAGGGGGCATTGGATTACGCGGTCAGGTATGCCAAGGAAAGGGTGCAATTTGGCAGGCCCATCGCCGCCTTCCAGGGGCTGCAGTTTATGATGGCCGATATGGTTACCAGGGTTGAGGCTGCCCGCCAGCTTGTTTACAAGGCGGCCAATCTTATAGAAGGCGCGGCTGAAAACAATACCTCCATGAACGAAATAAGCATCTTTTCCTCCATGTCCAAGTTGTTCGCCTCCGACACGGCCATGCAGGTTACCGTCGACGCGCTGCAAATTCTGGGGGGCTACGGCTATATGAAGGACTACCCGCTGGAGCGCATGGTGCGGGATGCCAAGATAACCCAGATTTACGAGGGCACCAATCAAATCCAGCGGGTGGTTATAGCAAAATGCCTGCTGGACAGATAACAGGTGAATTTACTCTATCCCGGGTTTAACCGCCATTTCTTCAGCATATGAGAATAATAAGGCCGGGCGGCCCAGGAAGATTCCAGCGGGCGGGCTATTTTAGGGACGGGGTTACCATAAAGGTGCCGCCTATACCGAAGAAGCCGCCGCTACTCCCACAAAAAAAGCCGATCATGATCAGCGGGGCAATAGGTGCTGTTTCTCCTGAAATGGGCATAGGTGACGATATCGTTGAATCAGTCAACCATGTTATTTACATGGTTGACCTTTTTTATCTGAGGAAGTAATATATATACGTTTAAGGGTTGTTGTCATATAATGTCATTCAGGGTTACCCGGACTAATGAGGAGGTTGCCATGCCTAAATCAGACGCGGGACCCTTAAGGGACCGTAAGAAAGAAGCATGCCGGGCTGAAATATACCAGTCCGCCATTAGGCTGTTTATGAAAAAAGGGTATGACCAGACCACTGTTGAGGAGATAGCGGAGGCGGCAAATGTCAGCAAGGCAACTTTTTTTAACTATTTCCCCCGCAAGGAAGAGATAGTTAACTTCTACCGCAAGGAGATGGTAAAAGGAGTTCTTGCGGGCTGGCGTAAATTGATGAAGAAAAGGGGTTTAACTCCCCTTCAGAGATTAAAAACCATGACTTTGGTTATTGGGGAACAGTTTGAAAATCGCCGCGAAGCCGCCCGTCTTCTCGTATGGCGGCAACTTGGCATGTATGCGGGGGCGGATGCTCTCTTTGACACTTACCAGGATTATATATCCCTTATAAGCCAGGTGATTGTGGAAGGACAGAAAGAGGGTGAAATTAAGGATTACATCTCTCCTGCGCTGGTGGTGGAGAGCCTGCTTGGAATCACCTTCTTTCAGGTTTTTAAATGGATTTCAGATAAGGATTCAGATCCATTGAAGGAACGATTGGAGATAGCTTTTGATATGTTTGCTGATGGTATTAAAGCTTAAATAAAACAAAGCTGCATTAATGATTTTGTCTTTCTATGGCAGGTGCTTGTTAGTGCCTGCTTTTTATTTGGAAAAAACAGTTGACGCAAGCCTTATCCTAAATTATACTATGGTATAAAATTAAACTTAGGTATATTTATTTATAGACCGGTTATTACTTTTAAGGGGGTGTAAGGTTTGTTTCTTAATTTTTCACTGAAAGGAAGGTTAATAGCAAGGGTTATTTTTTTATCAATAGTCTTTATTTTATTACTTGGCATTAATTATAACAATATAATCGAAGTGTCAGATACGCACTATGCTCAGATGGCCTTGTATGAAGATGAAAAGAATGTATTAGAACTAAAATACCGGATGGAAATGCTTTTTGAAAATCAGGAGGCCCTTTTGGCCAGCAAAAAATCTGAAGATATTAGCCTTAGGGAAAAAATGGCAGGTGTTGAAAGTAATATTAATTATTTAACAAAAAGGGCTGATACGGATGAAGAAATAAAAATGGCCGGCAACCTGGAAGCTTACAGTAAAAAATATATGGAGTACGCCGGAAAAGCTTCTGATGAGCCGGGATTAATTCAGGAGCTGGATAAAAACAAAAAAAATATAACCGGTATAATTGAGTATTTTGCACAAAACTATGGAAGCAAACGCATTGAAATAACCGAAAGACTGAATAATATAATCAGAACTGTTTATTTATCTATTATGGGAACATTTATTCTTTTTGCGGTTCTATACGTAATAATGTCCATGCTGTTGGCGGTAAAGTTCACCAGACCCATGAAAAGCCTGGTAACGGCGGCAAAAAGAGCTTCATCCGGGGATTTGACACAGGAGATTCCGGTTACATCCAATGAAATAGGTCTGCTGGCCGAAGCTTTTAAGGGAATGATTTATCAAATCAGGGAACTAATCACCCAAATAGCTCATAAAACGGCGGTTCTATCAGGATCGGCCCAGCAGTTGAATTCCATCTCCAATGAAACCACTGCCGGCGCTGTCGCAAATGCGGCCACTATAAGAGAGATTTCACTGGTGGTGGACCAAATAACTTCCAACATCAATGAAATATCAGTCGCTTCAGAAACCGCCTCGGAACAGGCCAGGCAAGGAAGGACCGGAATAGAAAAAATAGTAGGGCAAATGCAGGTCATTGCCGGCTCATCCGGTGAAATGTCGAAGGTAATATGCGGCCTTAACAACAAAACGCAGAAAATAGGCCAGATAGTGGAGCTTATAACCAGTATAGCGGATCAGACAAACCTGCTGGCTCTGAATGCGGCCATTGAGGCGGCCAGGGCCGGGCAGCAGGGAAAAGGATTCGTGGTGGTGGCCGAAGAGGTAAAAAAGCTGGCCGAACGCTCTGCAGCGGCCGCAAAGGACATACACAGCATAATATCAGACATTCAGCTTGAATCGCAAAGGGCGGTGCTGAGTATGGCGGAAGGGGACAGGGAGGTAGAGGCCGGCAGCAGCATAGTAGGCGAGGTTGGAGAGAATCTAAATGAAATTATTAACGCTGTACAGAATTTGACTTCACAGATAAAGAATGTATCGCTGGCTGCCCTGCAGTTGTCGGCGGGAGTGCAGGATGTGACCGGGTCTACCGAAGTTCAAAAGGTAACCATGAAAAAAGTGTCTGACCATGCAGGTTCCCTGTCCGGCCTGGCCGAAGAACTAAACCTGCTGGTAGGCAAATTTAAAGTTGAAGTTTAATAATAACAATTCACAACAAATTGAAGTTTTTTCTTCAAAAGCTCCTTTGGCCAATGCAGGTATCATCAACCTGCATTTTTTTTAACTAAAAATATTGACAATCACTGCCGCATAAAATAAACTAAGGTATAAAAATAAACCAAGGTACAATAATGATCCGGAATATAATAACGAAAAATTTCGGCAATTCGGGGAGGTGATGTAATTAAGACTAGTTAATCGGTTAAAAAATGATTGAATAAAGGAGGTTTTTTATGGCCATTCAAAAAGTGCCGCCGGATGAATTGAAGTATTCCCGGATTTTGGAGATAGCTCCTGAAGTATGGATGGTGGAAGGTTACATTTCAGCAGATTTTTTCGGCAAATCTCCGTCCAGCAATGTCTTCATACTCCGGGACGGCGACCTGGTTTTCCTGCTGGATACGGGCATGTACCCGTATTTTAAGGAAAGCATACTTAAAGTACTCCGTAGGTGCAAAAGTGAGGGGGCCAAGCGCCTTGTGCTCATGGACAGCCAGGGGCACAACGACCACGCGGCGAACAACGACGTTATTCTGGAGGCCGGATTTGAAGATACCCGCTTCCTGCTTCCCGAAAATGAAGTGGACGTTATAGATTTTGGCAACTTCTTCGTCAACGACATGTTTGAACAGGAGGAATACTTCGACCCATACGCTGTTTTCCCCCTGGACTACCCTCCCGTCAATATGATCAGCCTGGTCAACAATGTATCGAGAGACGCTTCGAAAGCCCTGTTAAGGTTCCTCGGGCTTGCCATGATGTCCGGCGTTAATCACCTGGCCGATCAGGCCGAGATACTCACCATGGACAGCCGGGTGTCAAGAAAACTGGGGGACATGGAGTTCCTGGGGTGGGAAGTGGGGCGGTTTTTCGCCATTCATGACGGCAGCCACAGCCCCGGCCATATCACACTTTACGACCCCAAATACAAGATACTGCTCACCGGGGATGTAACGGTGGAAATCAACCCCCCGTTTATGAACACCTCTATGGAAAGGTTAATTGAGTATTCCGAAAAGTACCGCCGCCTATCCGAACAGGGAGTGGTGGAGATAGCATCGGACAGCCACCGCAGCACTCTCTGGTGGTCCAGGATTATGGAGGAGGTTAACATGGAACCCCTGCACCGCTTGCAGCTGACCGATGTGCTGTACGGGAAGGATCAGTGCGCCACCTTCTTCCAGGTATTTGAGAATTACTATAAAGACGTGAAAAATGAAATGCTCAGCTCGCTGGCCAAGCTGAAAGAAGCTACCATACTCCAGGTGGTGGAGGAGTTCAAGGCCTCTAAAAAACCCAGCGCCCGCTTCAAGTCGTCAATGATCTGGCCCTGGCTGCCCAACCGCATGGAGGTGGCCGCAGCCGTAATACTCAAGGAAGCAGGCGCCAAACGCAGAAAAGAGGGCGAACAAATACTGTTCAGCCTTCCGGGAAGGTGAGGCTGCGCGGGATAGACCGCCGGGGCCGGCGCCTCCCGGGCAATATCCCGTGTAGAGCGCATTGCCGGTCTTAAACATGGCCGCGTTAGCAATCTGTCATTTTTAAGGAGGCACGGCGAATGAAAGTAAAAAGAGAATACCAGAACTTAACCAAGGAGCAGCTGCTGGACAAGATCTATGAATTAGCGTGTGACTATGAAATCAACGCGGGCAGCTGTTCGCAGAGCACTGTGGCAGCTTTTCACGAGGTGCTCGGGCTTGATGATTCGGTGGTGAAGGTATCCACCTCACTGTGCGGCGGCGTCGCTTTGCAGTCCATAGGGACGTGCGGGGCGTTGTCGGGAGGAATAATGGTGCTGGATTATTTTTTCGGCCGGACCGTTAAAGAAGTGCAGGAGCGCGACTCTTTTCCCATTCTTTTAGCCCAGCAGGTGGCCAAGGAGCTGTTTGCAAAGTTCCTGACCAAGTACCATACCGTCATCTGCATGGGGATTATAATCCAGTATTACGGGCGACCCTATTATTTCGAGGACCCGGACGACGCTCAGGAGCTTCTGGAACTGGGCACCCATTCCGCCGAAAAGTGCGGAGGAATTGTTGGCCAGGTTGCCAGGTGGGTAATGGAGATTTTAATTGAAAAAGGTGCGGTTGAGGTTTAAAAATATAACTGTTTTAAGTTAATTGTAAAAATTTAGTGGAAGGTGGGTAAAAATGGCAACAGTAAGTGATTTTATCGAGGCGTTAAAAGGAAAGTTGGCCCAGTCGCCGTCAATGAAGGGTATCACGGCCACTTACCAGTTCGTGCTGGAGGGTGAAGGCGGGGGCAACTACTACGCTGAATTTACCGACGGGGCCGGTGTCATCCACGAGGGTTTGGCGGAGAAGCCCAGTATCACCATTACCATGTCTGCAGACAACTTTATCAGCATTCAGGAGGGCAAGCTGGCTGCAATGCCCGCCTTTATGACCGGAAAGATAAAGGTCAAGGGCGACATTTCACTGGCCATGAAGCTTCAGGGGATTATGGGCAAGTAAATTCCCCTTTATGTTGTACTTTATAGGCCTATAGGCAGCTTAATTCCATGCTGGCAGGCTTGCCTCCGGAGTGGCCGGGCAGGCCTATGCCAGATTTTTTAACCGGTAAAAAAGGGAGGTTAAGGTAATGGATTATTTTGACCTGAATTTAAATCTGACCGATGAGGACATAGACTTAAAGAAGGCTGCTCACAAATTCGCCAAAGAAGTAATGCGGCCTGTGGCCAGGCAACTGGACACCATGAGCGCGGAGGAGGCAGTGGCGGAGGGATCTCCGGTATGGGACTTTCTTAAAAAGGCCTACGAGCTTGGCTATCACAGCATATTGCTGCCGGCCGAGGCGGGCGGTCCGGGACTTACGCCCCTTCAGATACATCTTGTTTATGAGGAGCTGGGCTGGGGGAGTTTCGGGCTGGCGGTATTGCTGGGTGTGTGCAGCTTTCCTTTTTATATGGCTGCCAGGACTGCTCTCATAACGGGTGATAACGGACTGGTTGAAAAATTCGTAAAGCCCTTTTGTATGTGCAGAGACGGCAGCATGAGGGGCTGCTGGGCCATTACAGAGCCCGATCACGGGTCCGATATCAGCGGCAAGGGACAGGAGTTCTTTACCGACCCCAATGTCCGCTATAATTTACAGGCGGTGCTTAACGGGGATGACTGGGTGCTAAACGGGCAGAAGTCGGCCTGGGTTTCAAACGGGGTGCTGGCAACCCACGCGGTGCTGTTTGCCGGGGTAGATCCTTCCATGGGTTTGGCGGGCGGGGGTATCTTCTTCTGCCCACTGGAGATTGATGGAGTATCCAAAGGCAAGGCGCTTGATAAAATCGGCCAGAGGGATCTCAACCAGGGCGAGATTTATTTTGACAATGCCAGGATCCCCAAAAATTACCTGCTTTTTGGCCCGGAAGTGTATGTCCCCATGCTGGACGCCACCGTGGCCGGGGCCAACACCTGCATGGGCATTTTTGCCACGGGACTTGCCCGGGCGGCGTTTGAAGAGGCTTTTAAATATGCGAAGGAAAGAGTACAGGGAGGCAAAACCATCATTGAGCATACATCGGTAAAACAGAGGCTTTTCGATATGTTTGCCAGGGTGGAGGCCTGCCGGGCCCTGTCGAGAGCAGTATCCAATTTCAATATGAGCACTGTAATGCCGGTTCTTGAATATTCCATGGCCTCCAAGACAAGGTGTACGCAGATGGCTTTCGAAAATGCCCACGAGGCTGTTCAACTGCTGGGCGGCAACGGCCTGACCAGGGAATATCTCACGGAAAAATTCTTCCGTGACGCACGGGCCTCCCTTATTGAGGACGGCTGCAACGAAATGCTGGCTGCGGAAGGCGGCCACATCCTTTCGGAAACGTATCCGCGGTAACAACTGTTGATTAAGGAGTGGTAGCATGAGCGTCGATGTTTACATCATTGGGGTGGGTATGACCAAATTCGGCAAACACCTGGAAAAGGGTATTAAAGCGCTGGCGGGAGAGGCCCTTAATACTGTTCTGAAGGATTGCGGGCTTGCCAGGGAGCACATCCAGGCGGCATGGTTTTCCAATTCGGCGTGGGGCACCATAGGCATGCAGGGCTGCATCCGGGGACAGGTGGCGCTGTCCGCCAACGGTCTTGAGGGGATACCCATAATTAACGTGGAGAACGCCTGCGCCAGCGGGTCCACCGCCCTGCACGGCGCCTGGGCGGCAGTCAGGGCCGGCCTGTTCGACTGTGTGTTAGCCATTGGCGCCGAGAAGCTTTATGACAATGACCGCCTGAAGGTCATGCAGGCATTTGTTACCGGCGCCGATACCGAGGAGATATTTGACAGGCTGGCCGAGATACAAAAGGAAGAAAGCGAGATAAGCGGCCAGGCCCCACCGCCGGGCGGCCACTCGGCGTTTATGGACCTGTATGCGTCAGGTTGCCGGCGGCATATGAGGATGTACGGGACCACGCAAAGGCAGCTGGCCGTTATCGCGTCAAAATCGCACTATAATTCAACCCTGAACCCCCTGGCCCAGTACACATTTCCGGTAACGGTGGATCAGGCGCTGGAGGACCGCCCGGTGGCCTATCCCCTTACGAGGTCTATGTGCGCTCCCATTGGTGACGGGGCTGCGGCGGCCATTATCTGCAGCGAAAGCTATCTTAAAAAGATAGGGTTTGGCCGGGCAGTGCTGATTCGGGCATCTGTGCTGAGGTCCGGAAAACGTGAAGGAGAAAGCGACATTTGCAAAAGGGCCTCAATGGCGGCATATGAAATGGCAGGTGTCGGCCCGGCGGACATCAATGTGGCCGAGGTCCATGACGCCACTGTTTTTGGAGAACTGTACCAGACCGAGCAGATGGGATTTTGCCCGGAAGGAGAGGGCGGGCCATTTGCTGAAAGCGGCGCCACGGCCCTGGCCGGAAAAATTCCCATTAATCCCAGCGGCGGCCTCATTTCCCGTGGCCACCCCATAGGGGCTTCAGGGCTGGCGCAGATTTATGAACTGGTCACCCAGTTGCGCGGTGAGGCGGGGCAGAGGCAGATAGACAAACCGCAGATTGCCCTGGCGGAAAACGGGGGAGGTTTTTTAGGCAACGGAGAGGCGGCCATGGCGGTGCATATACTGGAGAAACCTGCTAAATCATAGGGGGTAATTCGATGTCTGATAAGGTTTTAAGCGACTGGACTGAAACCGAAAAGGTGATATTAAGCCGCCGGAGTGTGCGCCTGTACAAAGACGACCAGGTGCCCGGGGAATTAGTCAGGAGAATACTGGAATGCGGGCGTTTCGCTCCATCGGCGGGAAACAGCCAGCCCTGGAAATTCGTGGTTGTCCGTGAACAGGAAATACTTGATGAAATGGAGAGTTCGGTTGTATCCATATGTAAGAACATGAAGGAGCTGCTTTCCCTGGTAAAATCCCCGGAACCAATAAATCCGGTCCCATATGCGGCCATAGGTTTAATTGCGAACGGTAAGTTGAGGCTCTTTCACGGGGCAAAAACAGTCATCATGGTGTTAAAAGATGTGCGCGGTGTGGGAAAACCCGATTACGACTGTGGACTAGCCAGTCAGAATATAGTGCTGGCGGCCCACAGCCTTGGTTTGGGGACCTGCTATATAGGCTTTTTAGACCCTCTGTTCCAGCTGCCGGAGTGGAGGGAACGGTTCGACATAGACTTTCCTTATGAATTTGAATGCGGGATTGCGTTGGGTTATCCCAAGGGCAAGCCTGACGGAATGGTGGAGAGGGACACCCTCGCCATTGATTGGTACGAGAGCGGGACAAAGACGGTGGTTTATTAGGAATGGGGACACACCTCCTCCAATTACCGGCGCAGTTTGGGGTGGTCGAAGGAATGTCCCCGGTTTAAAATGTCCACTTTTTAGGGGGTAGGGTTATGTCTGATAAAAGAGTGATCGCCGGCTGGGATGAAACAAACCTTGACGATGCCATATTCGGAACCATCGAGATTGATCATGAAAAATGCCGCGGCTGCGGCTGGTGCGCCCTGGTATGCCCGGCCAAGGCAATAGAGGTGGCCGACAAAAAAGCGGTGATGAACAGCAGCTTGGGGTGCATGTTTTGCGGGGACTGCCAGGCTATTTGCCCTGACGACTCCATAACCCTGAAAAATAAGCCTGTTTATCCCGGTTATTTTGTAATAATTGAACGCGGGGAACCGAAAAAGCCCCGGAAAGATTTTTAATCCTTTAGCCGGATTGTTTTTTATAAAAATGTTTAGAAGGAGGGTGCCGGGTAAAATGGGCATACCTTTAAACTGGGAGATGCTTCTTAATGAGCAGGCGCGTCAATTGGGAGACAAACCTTTTCTCTACCTGGTTTACCAGGACAGGTATATAAGCTACCGGGAAATGAACGACAACGCCAACCGGGTGGCCAATTTTCTTTTAAAAAAGGGGTACGGGCCGGGAGACGGCCTGGCCATGCTGATGAACAACTCTTCACAGTACCTGGACGTTTTTTTCGGCATCCAGAAGATAGGGATGTATGTAAATACGGTGAACACCTCACTGAAGGGAGACGGCCTGGCTTATATAATAGACAACAGCGATACTAGGGCCCTGGTGGTGGACTATGACCTCATAGACCTGTACCGCAGCGTGAAAAACAGCCTGCCTAAGGTTAAGGAGGTTATAGTCAACACACTGGAGGCGCCCCCGGATTATATCGTCCCCGAAGGAATGCTGGATTTGCGCGACGCATACAGGAATGATATACCTGTTACCAGGCCCGAAATGGTTTTTGACGAAAATTCCATTCTCTACCTGATGTATACATCGGGAACCACCGGCCTTCCCAAGGGGGTTGTAACCAGGTACAACAAAAGCCGGATCGAGTCTTTAAAGGCGCTGGCCTCCTTTATACTCAGCCCGGAATCTGTTTATTACACGGCCCTTCCCCTATTTCACGGTAACGCGCTTCTTATTACCACTACATTGTCCATGATAAATGGTTCAACCGTGGCCCTCAGCAAAAAATTCAGCGCCAGCCGCTTCTGGGATGAAATAAGGCAGTCCAAGGCCACTGTATTCAGCACCCTGGGGGCAATGATCCCAATTTTGTTGAAGCAGCCTGAGAGGCCGGACGACCATGAACATAACGTTGTCAAGGTAATGTCCGCTGCCTGCCCGGCCAACATGTGGGAACCGTTCGAGAAGCGGTTTAATGTTAACATATGGGAAGCCTATGCGGCCATTGACGGCACAGGAATAATCGCCAATTTCGGATCGGCTCCAGCCGGTTCGATAGGCATACCCCTGGGGGTGGAGATCCGGATTGTGGATCAGGAATGGAACGATGTTCCTCAGGGAACAACGGGTGAGCTGCTTTTCAAAGTCCCGGAAGACAGGGCAAGCAAAGTGGAGTACTACAAGAACAGCGAGGCCAGTGAGAAAAAAACCCGTGGGGAATGGGAAGGCACCGGCGACCTGGTTTACCAGGACAAGGACGGGTTCCTGTATTTTGTCGGCCGCAATACCGAGTCCATGAGGAGGCGGGGAGAGAATGTATCGGCGTACGAGGTTGAGAACGCCATATTAAAACATCCGGTAGTGCTTGAGTGCGCGGTTTTCGGTGTCCCCTCGGAATTGGGGGAAGATGAAATAATGGCTGTAATCAGCCTGGTGGAGGGCAGTAACCTGAATCCGCCGGACTTGCTGGAGTTTCTGCAGGACAAATTGGCTAAATTCGCCATACCCAGGTATGTCCGGATAGTTGATGATTTTTCCAAAACAGAAACTCACCGCATAAAGAAAAAAGAGCTGCAGGCCCTGGGCGTCACTGAAGACAGCTATGACAGGGAAAAACAGGATGATACTGTAATGGCAATATTATAATGTCTTTGACTTAGACTCGACAGGGGACTCCTCCTTTTAATGGTGGGAGTCCCCTGTCCTTCGTTATAGACAAGTGTGATGATTATTTCAAAGAACTGGAAAAAGAAATCGCTATAGAAAAGTTCACTTTTGCAGAGTTTGAAGAGGAAGAGGAAAAAATAGACATGGTATTTTAATTGAACAGGGACCTGTGTATTTTGTTTCTCCACTATTTGAGTATTAGTTAATCTCGTTACAGTGGAAGTTTAATTATAGAATATTTTGGTTAGATATGGTTATGTGTATAAAATAGTGTTCTATGCGTAAATAATATGCGGATAAGTTAGAGTCACCCCACCGACACCAAAAAGCCAGTAATGGCAAGGGTTTAAGCCGAATGTTGATTAAAAGACGTTCGGCTTTTGCTTTTCAGGCGTAACCGAGATAAAACCGGAATTTGAAAGAAAAAGGCTGTTTTTAATTTTGGCTATTAAAAAAGAATGACGAAGATGAAGTGCATAACTGAAAGCCTGACCCTATATAAGCCACAGATACAAAAGACAATGCTTCATACTATGAAAAGAAAACAGGGCTTTAGGGAATGCCTAACCCATTCTGGCTCCTGAATTCTGAATTCCGCCACAATTGGGGACATTCCTGTCTTAAAAGGAATACCTCGGCTTCAGCAGGTGTGTCCCCTTTCCTTGAAAGGCGGCAACGCCCGCAGGGCGTTTATAAATATATGCTGGAGGTTGACTGGCATTCCAGGTTATAATGTTTTAAGAGATTAATCAGGGGTGATAGCCATGGAATTGGATTTAGATATTGAAACAATAAAAACCAAAGCGGTACCTATATTAAAAAAATACGGTGTTACGGGTGCATCGGTTTTTGGATCCTATGCGAGGGGCGAGCAGAAAAAGAAAAGTGATATTGACTTTCTGATAGAATATCCTTCCGGCGCTTTGACACTTTTTTCCCTTGTCAAAATGAATAATGACTTGAAAAGGGTTCTTAAAAAGAAGGTTCAGATAGTAACTTTAAACTCACTGTCACCCTACATCAAGGACAATGTTTTGAAGGATAAGCGGGTGATTATGTGAAAAATGATATGACTTTTATAAAGCATATCTTTGAAAGCATAGAAGCTATTGAAAAATACATCGTTGGCATATCAAAGCAAGATTTTAAATCCTCCCCGTTAATTCAGGATGCAGTTGCAAGACGTATAGAGATAATTGGGGAAGCAGTAAAGAATATTTCTTCTGTCACCCGCAGGAAATACCCCTCCGTTCCCTGGCGACAACTGGCCGGAATGAGAGATATTCTGATTCATCAGTACTTTGGTGTGGATTATGACATAGTATGGGAGACTTGCGTAAGAGATTTGCCGGAAGTGAAACGGCAAATGGAAGATATCATCGAATAAAACGTAATTTTATAATAAACACCCGTTTCGGGTTAAGTCTGGACGGGTGGCTTTTTTATACCATAGCTGGTTACAAATAACATTATAGCTCTGGGGTGTATCGGATAAACCCCCGCACTCACGATAGGATCCTCCGGCAGTAACTGGCTCTATTGGCTTGTCGCCAACTGACAGCCGACCGCCCTCAACGGCGCGTCCATGCGCCGGTTCGGGCTGCCTCCAACGTCCTGTTGCAGGCTCGGCTGTCAGTAGTCTTCTTCGTCAAGAGCCAATAACTGCCTCCGGTACATCGCTCGATTAGGGGCTTCTCCTTTACAGATACAATAGGCAATACTTTATACCATTCTGGATTCCGACTCTGGAACGGTCGATAAATACTAAAAGAGCGATTACAAGGATAGATGCATAACTGAAAGCCTGACCCTGTTGTTTTATAACTGAAAGCCTGACCCTGTTGTTTTACTGTTGTTTTAAATCTTCAAATCTTCCACAAGGGCTATTAAATTTCCTTTATATATACATTCCACTTTTGGGAATATATTTAATTAAAATGAAAAAGGAGGAGAGTACCAACATGTCTTCTGATGTAATTAAAAGATACGGTCAACGGGTAGGCTACAATGAAGAAGAAATGAAAAAGCTGGAAGAAGGTGGCCAAAGGATTAGGCATATAAAAGCTCTACATAAAGCCTCACAAACCTATACCATCCAAGTAGAAATCGTAAGTTCTAAACACTGCAACACGGGCTATAAAGCGGGAGATAAGTTTATTCTTGATGTAGATGGTAATCTGATTTCCAAACTTAATCCAAAGCGTTTGTGCGTTTACCTTGTTTCTCAGATGATTATTCCTGTTGCTTTAATTAACGAACGACTGAGTGAAGAGTTAGATCCTGGTAGTTTTCACTTTATGCAGTATATAAGATGTCCGGATGTAGGAGTTCATTGTTTAGGCTATGGTGAAGTTAAGGCAAGAGTATCTATAGTTCCCAGAAACAATAATTAAAAAGTTTATTAGTGCGAACTGTTCAACATGACAGGTGACTGCTATCGGCTTAACATAGGGGGTCTTCCGGTACCGGGAACCTAACAAACTAACTTATTGTAAATTGGCGACACCTAGGTGATAACCTCCTGATAAACTAAGACAGGAGGTGTCTTTGCAAGCCCACGCAAAAGGTGTAGATAAGTCATACTCTCGTACAGGCCTATTTTTCGTTTAAAATACGTTCTACATCTTGGATAATTTGACTTGGGCGTATATTTAAGCTTTTAGATATTGCAAAAATAGTGTTCAGGGTGGGTCGCCTTTGTCCACGTTCAAGAAGGCTTATAAAGGTTCTGTCCAATCCGCAGTCAAGTGCCAATTCTTCTTGAGATAGTGATGCTCTTTTTCTATGTTCCCTCAAAACTATTCCGAAAGCCTCTTCAATTTTCAGGATGGCTCCCCTCCCTTCTAACCAAAAATTGTCAAGCAAATGTGACTATTTGTCTACGGACTATGGTCGGAAATAATTGTTTACATTTTCCTTTTTATTATGCTATGATTACGATGACTATAGTCGTCATATGCAGGGAATTTATCGTTTTATTGTAGTAATAAAGCGGAGGATTTTTGATGGAGAATGAGAAGGGTGCCCTGTCCTGCCCAACCTTCGAACAGGAATTTGCAAATTTTGTAACCGAACGGGTGGCAGCGGCGGGGAGGGCTATGCCCAGCTGCAGTGTGGAGGAGTACCAGTCTTTTACTGATAAACACTCCCAAATATACACGGAAATCTGCGGCAGGCTGGGGGAGGGGGACAGGGATCTCCTGGCGGAGTTTGACTTTGTTACCGAGGCCCTGTCCTCCTTTGATGCTGACAGCGCCTACATCCAGGGTTTTGCTGATGGCATTGCCTTTATGGGCATGTTTAAGAATACGGTCATCAAGTAGTTTGTTAAAAAAACATGTACCGCCTCTATATATTTGCCGAGGGCTTACAATTCTTTGGAAGTCTTTACGGCTATTTTTTTCAGCTTTTAAGACCGGTGCCAGTTAGCGAAGTTTCGAATTTAATAAGTAAATCCCCCAAGGGAGTTAATAGAGTTAATAGGGTCAGGTAACCGGCACCTCAATATTATCACTTGCCTGGATAGTATAAAAATGATAGATTATAGTCAGAATAATGATATGAGAAAGGAGTTGCGTAAAATGAATATCAAGCCTTCCACAACAATCCGACAGGATTATAATGGCTTTTCAAAACTCTGCCACGAGCTTGATGAACCGATAGTGCTTACCCGTAATGGTGAGGCCGACCTGGTTGTGATGAGTTACGAGGCGTTTCGACGGATGGAGGCCCGTATTAAATTGCAATCCAAGTTGCTGGTTGCAGAAAAGCAGATAGCTGAAGGTGCGCAACTGCTTGAACATGATGAAGTCATAGCTAGGATTCGGGGAAAGATCAATGCCGCGAAAGCATAAACTCAAGTATTCTCCAGCAGCAGTTGATGATATGGATGAGATTTTCTCATACATATCACAGGATAATATTGCCACCGCAGAAATGATGCTGGAAAAGATAAACGGAGGAATAACAAACCTGGCAGATTTTCCCAACATGGGTTCAGTGTTATCAGATGAGGAATATACGATTATTCAGCGTGGATACCGCTTTATTGTTGTGCAGCCGTATCTCGTTTTTTACAGGATAACAGGAAATGCAGTTATCATTTACCGTATATTGCATGGTCGCCGGGATTACCTTCGTGAATTATTTGATTCACAGGAAGGTCTGGTACCGGGTGCCTCCCGGTAGCGCAAGTAAAAAAAACCCCGGAAAAATTAAACATCAAACATTGTTTACTATTTGTTTTCATGTTAAAAATGGGGTCTTCCGGTACCGGGAACCTGAGATACTAAGTTATTCAGATAAGAGACACCTTCTGGTAAAACTATCAGGGGTGTTTTTTTATAGACGCAGGAAGAGGGAAGGTGTATAGGTATTTAAAGTCAATTGTAGAAGAATAAGGAATGCAAAAAGCAGCCTTATAAGAGAATAAGATAGAAGAAGGGAAGACTAATATGTTTGCCTTATCCCTGAAGGGAGGCTATTATGGATATTCATTTTGGAGTATTAATAATTACCATGATTGGAATGGGTGTTTTAGGTGGGATAATAAACTATTATATTAATAATTCCCCGAAAAAAAAATATGAAGAGAATACAAGAGAGGAAATTATTAAGTCAGTCATTATAGGAATAGGAGCCTCATTCCTTGTGCCGTTATTTTTGAATATGATTTCTAGTAACCTTTTGCCGGAAACAAATGATAATTATAATAAAACATTAGTGTTTGCCGGTTTTTGTCTTATTGCGGCAATTACATCGAAGACTTTTATTAACTCAATGACAGAGCGTGTTTTGAAGCAAGCTGAAGAGGCAAGTGAAGCTGCAAAAAAAGCTGAAAAATCAGTACAGGTAATGAAAAAGAATATTGATCCCATACTGGCAAAAGAAACTGAGCAGGAAGAATCGGAAGAAAAAATAACAGATGAGCAAATTAATGTTGGTGAAGATGATACAGATGAAATAAAAATTATGAAAGCATTGGTATATGGACGTTATATATATAGAAGTCTGAGCGGAATAAGCAAATGTACAAAAGTAACCAAAGAAAGAATTAATGAAAAATTGAATGAATTGATAGCAAAGGGATTAGTTGCGCAAATAGTGAGAGAATCTGAATTAAGGTATTATATAACTGAAAAAGGCCGCAAGGAAGTATTTACATGTGACAATTTCCTCGGGAAGTAGACGCCGGCTGGAAGGTCATCAGGTACCCGGTACAGCTTGACCGAGGCTTATCGATAGGAGTCTTTCTGTACCGGGAACCTGATATGGAAGGGTCATGTCAAGGCACAAAGATATCCATAACCCAATAATCGAATTTCATTGGGAAATTAGCAAATAATAAAATTGGCTCTTTCCTGTTAGGGACAAATGGTACCAGGCTCTTAACTTTTTTAACTTATTGAAAGTTGACTGCCAAAAAACCGCATCAAGAAAGAAAAGAAGGCAATTTTTCAGCCTTCTTTTTTAATTCGTATTAACTTTTTGACATTCTCCGGGGTCAGGGGTTTGCTAAGCGGTACCCGGTACTCAAGATATTACTGACTCGAAAGATTAATGGCCATTAATTAATACCAGTACTGATAATGCACTTCAAGGAAAAGATATTTCAACTTCTTTTATGGTCGAAGATGTCCTAGTGCTTTGCAATGTGAATGTACTTTTTATTGACGGTGATATTATAAAATATTACACTTACATAAATAGCGCATTCGTTTGATAATGCGAAGTAACAATTATTTATACTGGGCTTATAGACAAAGGAGTTTGCGACTATGTATATTTATGCTGGTAATGACCATATTGCTGCAGTTACAGATAAAATTGATGCAGATAATCACAGCCATTTAATGCTTCAAATGTCCATTTCATTTCGCAATGAGTTTAATATATCGATTGATAAAAAGCAGTTTGCCTGCAAGGGTATCATTATAAATTCAAATATAAATCATACTTTTTATAGTAATCATGATAAGCAAATTTTCTTTTTAATTGACAACACTTCTATTATAGGAAAACAACTGAATAAGCAGTATTTAAGAGGACAGCCGTGCTATGTTATAGATGATGAGTCAATAAACTTAATCCGGTGCTTGTTGCAGCATTATAACCCGATTTTGGATAAAGAGAATTACCTTAATTTTTATACACAACTGTTCCATGTATTGCAGATAGGCATAGATGTCAACATCGCTATGGACGGAAGAGTTATAAACCTACTTTCTCAAATTAAAAACTGCGCCAATACGGAGCATAGCCTTAAAGAAATGGCAAAAAGCATGTTTTTATCGCAAAGCAGATTGTCTCATTTGTTTAAAAAGGAAACAGGAATGCGCTTAAGTTCTTATATATTATTACATAAATTGCAGAAAGCGATGCTCGATATATTTTCTGGCAAAAGCATAACTGAGGCTGCAATTATGGCTGGCTTTGGCAGTTCATCCCACTTTGCTGCGGTATGTAAAAAGACTTTGGGTATATCTGCAAGAGATTTGAATAAAGATAGCGTTTTTTTGAAAGTAACCACATACTAAAAGGTTTATAATTTTTAAATAACCATAATATCCCTGAAACAGCTCTTCCGAACTTACAAACCCGGTATAGGAATACTGTCAATTATCCGGTAAGGCTGCTCTGCAAGCTCTGTTAGAGAAGAAGTTATTTTCTTATTTCCTCTATAATTGCATGAAGATTTCTACTGGTTCGGTTGAATCTGGATCTATCACAGAGTTTAGAAAATAGATCTCGCACATTCTTCTTGCAGAAGCAAGACCAAGCATTTTCCCAGTCAATAGTGAGAAGTTCACCAACAATACTAATGGTAATTATTTCACTATCGCTCGGGATTGAATCTTTGATATTACAACGATTAGCAACATGTCTTGGAGTTTTTCATTCATAAATTTTTTGTAAATCAAAAGCTAGCACAAGAGATTAATTTAAATAAAAAGAGGAGGCGGTAGTGTGAAAAACTATTTAAGGGAAACGCATTTATTAGATTATAATCATCCAAAGATACAACAGCTTGTTAACGATAGAAAATGGTCTGAAAAGGACGAATTTGAAAAAATAAAACAAATTTACTCCTTTGTAAGAAACGAAATTGTATTTGGCTATAACTCAAAGGACGAATTTAAAGCATCTGAAATTTTAGAGCAGGGCTATGGTCAGTGTAATACAAAGTCTATCTTACTTATGGCTTTACTAAGGGTTGTTGGTATCCCGACAAGGATACATGGTTTTCTGATTGATAAAACTATGCAAAAAGGTGCATTAGTAGGTTTAACCTATCTTTTAGCTCCCTCAAAAATAACCCATGCATGGGTAGAGGTGTACTATAACGGCAATTGGATAGCACTTGAAGGTGTAATTCCTGATGATAACTTTTATAATGCCGTTAAAAACAAACTACAAAAGCGTAAAGATGGCTACTATGGTTACGCTATTGCAGTAAGAGACAAATGTGCTGACAACCTTTGCTTTGTAGGCAAGGACACATATAGCCAAAGCCTTGCAATTACTGATGACTGTGGAATTTATGATTCCCCAGAACTATTTTTTGAAAAGTATAACAACACTCCCACACCTTTCAAACAGTTCTTATTTGAAAAAATATTATCAAAAAGGCTCAATAGGCGATTAGAGAAAATCCGCACAAGTTAATGGTGCCAGGCCCTTAACTTTTTTAACTTATTGAAAGTTGACCTCGCCAAAAAGGTTAGCAAGGTTAGGGGTCAACCCTTGACATTAGACATATTAGTTGGTCATCATCCCCCAGTATAACGACCTTCAGGTTGAACTGCCCCTGGTATCCCTGGAAAAGGCCGGAACAACGGGGGTGAGAAATTTTTCAGCAATGTTCAATAATGTGCTGGTGACTGCCTTCCCTGATGAAGAAGCGATGAAAATGGTTTATTTCCAGGCATATGACACAGGCAACAAAAAATAGACCTTGTACTAATAGACCCGGTCGCTGTGATAAAAGGTCCGTGGGTTATCGATATGCCGGGGCAGTGATGCTCCGGTTGTTATTTGATAAACACTCCCCACTTGTTACGTTCTGTGTGTCCATAAAATCGTGGTAAGTTCAGAGATTTATGGCTATGGGGTGCCTGCGTATTAGAAATGTCCGCTCGCTTATAAATGAGCGGTTTTATCGTAATGTATCAGTAGCAATCCTAGATACCAATAAAAATGCCTGTCGGTTGTGGTTCCGACAGGCATTTTTAATAAAATTGAGACCGTTTCAAATTTTGTGTAAACCTCCAAACAAATGATGTAAGATAAGAGCATCAGTTTGGAGGTTTATTTATGGCCAAAAGGAAGATCAGTCCAGAAAGAAGGGCGCAACGGAAAAAACTGT
>JBMOPE010000044.1:0-111235 GCA_049323755.1 Bacillota bacterium | reverse complement strand
ATAAAACTTCTCAAATTCCCTGTTTTTTATCAGACCTGAAAGTAATGCCTGAGAGCAAATTCTCTGTGATCTCTGTGTCCTCTGTGGTTTATAAAAAAAGACATTCATTATTTTCAGGGCAGAATTCAGAAGTACAGGGATTCCTTATAAGCCATTTGCTTGAGGCTGTACCCTCTGATATTTGTAAAAATGTGTGTATGAACTAAATTGGGGTCAGGAAAGTGCAACAGCAGTCAGAAACAGGAGTGTTCACATTAGTACTGCCAGAATATTGAAAAGCACTCCTCGGCCAAAATATATTGGCCCTTAAGGAATGCTAAATTATTCTGGATTCTGGATTCTGTCTTCTGAATTCCTGACATTCATATTTCGAAAGGGATGAAAAATAATGTGGATATATGAAAAAAAGCTTGAATACCCCGTAAGGGTAGCAGGAACAGATTTACAGATGGCAAAATTTCTACTTGCCCAGTACGGAGGTCCCGACAGCGAGCTCTCAGCCGGAGTTCGCTACCTGACCCAGAGATACTCCATGCCCACTGCCCGCACCAAGGGGCTGCTTACGGATATAGGCACCGAGGAGCTGGCCCACTGGGAGATAATTGCCACAATGATTTATAAACTAACTCACGGAGTGCCGGCGGAGGTCATGAGAGAGGCCGGAATGGGAGGCTACTTTACTATGCATGACAACGCCGTATACCCCGTCAACCCTGACGGGGTCCCCTGGACGGCTGCATATATACAGGCCACCGGAGACCCTGTAACCGACCTTTATGAAGATTTGGCCGCTGAGCAAAAGGCCCGGACCACCTACGAGCACCTAATCCAGCTTACTGACGACCCAGGGATAAAGGATACGCTCAGATTCTTAAGAGAGCGGGAGGTAGTACACTTCCAGCGCTTTGGTGAAGCTCTGATGCAGGTATACGAGTATCAGGACAGTAAGAAAGTTTTTTAAGGCAAGAATATAAAATTTAAAATAACCAATAGCCGGAAAGCTTCCGGTTTATTTTTTTGCTTTATAAGCGATTGTACATAACAAGGCAGCGCTATAAATACTACATTTTCAGAAGTGAGTGGCTCTACTACCCCTTTTCTTTTTTTATCATCAGCACCATCTCGTCACTTTCCTTAAAGCCCAGTTCTTTATATATCGGGCGGGCCTGATCGGTGGCCAGCAGCCTTATCATGTCTACTCCCTGTGCTGTTAGCCAGTTAACCGCCTCTCCGGTAAGTATCCTCGCATAACCCCTGCGCCTGTACTCCGGAGCAGTATATACATCCCCGATAAAGCCGTACACAGGCTTTTCGTAGAAGCAAAAGGGCAGGTCATTTTTCAGGAAAGCCCCTGCGCAGGCAACGGTTTTATTATCAGTTTCTATAATAAAATGTGCTGCAGTACCGTTATAATACAGTTTATTATAGGTTTCAAAAACTAGAGACTTACTCTTCTCAGCCAGCAGTTCCAGCATTCCGGCATCTGAAAACATTTTTAGTTTAAGCCCTACTATAACATGTAAATCCTTTGTGGTTGCCCTTCTTAAAAGGAATAGCGCAGCTCCTGAGTTCACATCCATTATTTTACCCTCCGCTCTTTTTTAACCTTACATGCAAAAGCCCCCTGCGCTGTTGGCCAGGGGCTTCTCAGGGAAAGGAGGAGGCTGAATATCTAACCATTCAACTCTTTATTTATATAATCTTTAAGTTCTTTGTCCAGTTCCTTGTCGATAAGAGTTTCGGGAGCATTCTCTAATATTTCTTTATACTTTTTGTTGGCCCTGGCCACCACATCTTTTGCTCCGGCGTTTTTCCATTCATCATAAGATTCCCAGTCCGAGACCCCGGGAAGCCAAAAGCTCCTGTACTGTTCCAGAGTACTATCGTGCATCAGATAACTGCCGCTGTGGCCAACTTCCTGGATCACCTCAACCGCCAGGGACTCATCAGAGGTGTCTACCCCTCTGGAAATCCTCATAACCCTGCTGATCAGCTCTTCATCTATAATAAATTTCTCATAAGAAGTTGTCATAATGGCGTCGAGAACTCCCAGGCTCTGTACTGCTATATGGGCGCCGCTCAGCATGCCCAACATCAGGCTCTGCATGGTTTCATAGCCGGCCTGGCAGTCTACGGTCTTGGAGTTGGTAATTCCACACATTGTGCGCACCGGAAGGCGGTAAAAATCCCGTCCCATTTGAAGGCTGGCGGTGTTAATCAGCATAGCCTCGGGTGCGCCTGCACCAAATGTGGCCGCCTTCATATAGGCTGCCGTTGAGGCCGTGGCATAGACCACCGGAGTTCCGGGGTTGATTAGCTGCATCAGCACTATTCCGGCCAGTAGCTCGGTATTTTGAAGGACTGCTGTGCCCAGCAGGCTAATTGGGCCTGTAACTCCAGCCATAATGCAGGGAGCCAGGAGAATAGGCTGGTTCCGCCTGGCAAATTCAATCATGGTTTCCAGTGTTTCCGGAGCATAGCTTAAAGGGCTGAGTGAATTTACCAATACCGCCACACAGTGGTTATCCTGCAAATATCCCTTCTTACCCATGGCGATTTCGACCATATCGAGCTGCTCCCGCACCTGACGCTCATTGGCACAGAAACCTATGACCGGCTTGTCGGTATTTTTCAGTATTTCATACATCATTATTAAATACTTTTCTTCAGGCGGGACATCACTGGGGTCTACAGGGATGGTTCCCACTAGATGTACTACATCACTGGCCTGGCAAAGTTTTTGTACGTTGGCATAATCATGCAGCAGGGCTGGCCGGCGCCCCCTGTCCAGATCCTGGATATATACCGGCCCCACATTGGGCTGAATCAACAGCCCCTCCCCAACCGTCACCGAGCGCTGGTCATTCCTGGCCCGCCATTTAAAGGTGGCAGGACACTTTTCCAGGGCCTGCTCAACCATCTCCCCGGTAATATAAACTGTTTTATCACTTACTTTGGCCCCGTGTTTTTTAAATATTTCCAGAGCCTCGTCGCTGTGAAAAACTATACCGGTTTCCTCAAGTATTTTTATCGAGGCTTCATGGACCCGGGTATAATCCTCTTTATTAATCACTTCCAGCTTTGTTTTAAGCGCCATAAAGACCACCTCCGACATTTACCCTAATGTGAATAAATAATAGCTGTTGCTGATTCTTTAAAATTGCCGGGAAACCGCTATGAATAACGATTTCCCGGCCGGTTAAACCATATCATTGCATTAAACTGACTTTACATACTTTTCGAGTTTTCTACTCCCCCTGCTAAAACCGGGTCATCATATTCATATTTGGATGTTGTCAGTGGCTGTTCGGTGCCAAAATCTTCCCTGAGCCATTTAACCGTGGAGATGGCCAGTACTACGGTAAGGAATAGGACCGGGACACTTGTTAGCACTGAAGAAAGCTGTACCACCTTCATACCTCCTACCAGCAGTAAGGAGACCGTGGCAAAAAACAGCATAGCCGCCCAGAAAACTCTGGACCATTTGGGAGGCTCCTGCCCTTCGCGCACTTCAAAACAGCTCATGTTGGCCATGGTATAAGCAGCAGAGTCCACGGCAGTGGCCTGGGAAATGGCCATAACTATTAAAAATAGCGGTATTACTATAAATTTAAGCGGCAAGGTGTTGAGCATATAGGAAATTACTGCCGGGCCCCCGGAATCCTTAAGCATTTTAGCCAGATCCACGCCTTTATTCATAATCAGGTCCACCTGATATCCCCCGAAGGCAAGATAAAAGACGGCGCACCCAGCTGTTGCCGTGAAAATCATATTACCGATAAGCTCCCTGATAGTGCGCCCCCTGGAAATCCTTGTGGCAAAAAGGCCGACGTATATTGCCCAGGCATACCACCAGGCCCAGTAGAAAACTGTCCAGTCCTGAGGAAAGCCGGATTTGGTAATCGGGTCTGTATACAGACTCATACGGGTAAAATTATGGAATAGCATTCCCAGGTTATCGGCAAATAAGGAAAGCATAAAGAAAGTAGGGCCAACCAGCAATATAAATCCCAACATTATAAACATCATGTACATATTATAGTTGGATAGCTTGGCAATCCCTGAATAAAGACCCTTATAACAGCTGTAGCCGAAGATACAGGAAAACACCACCGCCACTGCCACTTTTAGCCCTATTGTATCCGGTATTCCCGCAAAATCAGATATTATCCCGGACAACATAGGCATTACAAAGCCCAGTGAGGTGGCCACACCCCCAACCATCCCTATAATTACCACCATATCAATAACACGGCCAACCCAGCCGTCAACCAGATTGCCTAAGATTCCACGGCAGGCGTAACTGGGATAGAGAAAGGGTTTTTTTCTAACATAAAACATATAGGAAAAGGCTACGGCAGGAATTGCGAAGGTTGCCCAGGCACTGAACCCCCAGTGAAATATTCCGTAGGACAGAGACCACTGGGCGGCTTGGGCTGAAAAGGGTTCGGTCCAAAATGGAGGAGACTGCAGATAATAAACCGGCTCAATCATTGTCCAGTAAACAAGTCCGGCTCCGGAACCACCGCAAAACATCATGGCAAACCATGTAAAGGTGGAGAATTCCGGTTTGTCGTCAGGCCCTCCCAGTTTGACCCTGCCATAACGGCCAAGGGCCAGCCAGGCCAAGAAAATTAGCGCCCCAAAACAAATTCCCTCCCACAGCCAGTCAGTACTGTGAGTGATTGCATACATCAATTTATCGATGGGCCCCTGTGCCTCTTTTTGGAAGATAACCATGGGGCCGTAAAACAACAGGCATACAATTACAGCGCCCCAGAAAACAGAGGGGTTAATCCTGGCTATTGGGGGTAAAAACCGATTGTCCTTATTCACAATATCCCTCCCAATATAATTTTTAACACGTTGCATAGTGACCTCCCGGCATAGCCGGGCCTTACAGCAAGAAAAACCTATAAGTTGGCATGATGCTTTGGCTACTTCTGTGATGTTGTTTTAAGAACTCAGAATTCCCGGGAGTTTTCTAGTTTTTCTAAATGGCCTGTCCAATAACCAATTAGACTTATAAGAACTAAAACTACCTTGAACCCCAAAAGCATCTCCATATCTGAAAACACTGAACGTTCCTTTTATTTCGAGCGACTGGCTCCCATCAACATAAACTGTCAATTACCGACTTGTGCGGATAGTTTGAGAAACTGCCCCCCCCTTCTGATATAATAATCAATACCGGTATTGTAATTTTTAATAAGAGCAATTTTTGTGCCTAATATTCTGAATATTAGCGCGGGTAAGTCTGTCTCCCGCAAAAGCCCTGCTGCCTAAGTTTTATCGGTGGTCAGACCGGCTGCAATTATAAAAAATCCGCCATCGCACAAATTAACCATGCAAGTCAACTAGACTTAGCTGTCACCCTTTCAAATCAAAACAACTTACCATCATTAAACTTAACTTCTGACCGGTCTTTAGCCTACAACCCTTTTAACGACTTCAACCAGGTCCTCCTTTGTATTTAGTCCTCCGATGCGTTCTTTTACCTCACCCATGCTGAATATCAGCAACTGGGGTATACCCCTTAATCTGAACCGCGTCGACAAAGCCTTGTACCGATCAACATCCACCCAGTAAAAATTCATCTTGCCGGTATATTCCGAGGCGATTTCTTCCACTGTGGGCAGCAATTCCTTGCATACCTGACAACGTTCCGCACCGAAAAAAACCATTACGGGAACAGTGCTTTCAAACGTCAGCCCGTCAAATTCCTCGGCGGAGATATCTGTTAGTGGAGCGTAATTCATAAAAGCCACCTCTTTTTAAGGTTAGTTTTTAGATTGCAGACTTCTTGTCAAGCTGTCATAGTCCAGCTTATCGGAAAGGTCCAGGCAAACCTCTCCCTCACTTAACAAAAGTACTGCCGGCACGTTTTTTATGCCATATTTTTGGGCAGCTATTTTTTTGCGGGAAAAGTCAACCTTAACCAGCCTATACCTGCGACCCATCTCAGTTGCAATTTTTTCCAGCACAGTTAGCAAGTTTATGCTCTCTTCACAGGCAGGGCTCCAGAATGAGAGCAAAACAGACCTGTCAGCATTTAGAACCTGCTGTCTGAAATCCTCCTGCTCGGTCAGGTAGCCCTCTGCAGACACGGCAGCCACCGCTCCGTCATTGGCGGCTGTGACAACCTGCCTGAGGTATTTAACCCGTGCATCGCCGGCGGCAAATACCCCCTCAACAGAGGTTTCCATCCTTTCGCCAGTTTTTATATAACCTCTTTCGTCCAAATCCACCCTGCCTTTTAAAAAACCTGTGCCGGGAACCATACCAACATAAATGAACACCCCGCTGGCAGGTATTTCCGTCAGGACGCCGGTCTTCAGATTTTTTACAACAACAGCGTCAACCTCCTGGCCGCCTTTTATCTCTGAGAGCACTGAGTTCCACATGAATTCAATTTTCTCGTTGCTGAAGGCTTTTTCCGCACTGGCCCTGTTACAGTCCACCACGCCAGGATCATGAATTACTATCACTGTCACCCTGCGGGCAAACTTTGTTATATAAATTGCCTCCTCTATTGCCGCATCTCCGTTTCCCACCACCACAACATCCAGGTCCTCATAAAACTCGGCGTCGCAGGTGGCGCAGTAAGATACCCCCATCCCCCTGAACTTTCTTTCGCCGGGGATATTCAACAGCCGGGGCTGGGCGCCTACGGCCAGTATCACAGACCTGGCCTGGTGCCGGCCCCCTTTTTTGAGATTTATTTCCTTAATTTCACCCGTAAAATCCACATCCACAACTTCGTCCTTGACAATCTCAGCGCCGAATTGAGCAGCGTGGTCGGCCATGGCCTTCATAATTTGCGGGCCTGAGTATCCCTGGCTAAAGCCTGGGTAATTTACTATCTCCCTGGTGGTAAAGGCCTGCCCTCCCACAGCCGCCTTTTCGATTATCAAGGTTTTGAGCCTGGCTCTGGATCCGTATATTCCGGCGGCCAGCCCCGCAGGGCCGCCGCCGATAATTACAAGATCATAAATGGCCATTTTGCCACTACCTCCTCAATTACTCCTGGTCAAACCCCTCCAGCGCCTGATAGATCACGCCGCCCTCCACATCCCTGGGCATGGGTACACCGGTCAGGTGGCATATGGTGGGAACAATATCCACCACCCGGACACGCCTGTCTATAACTTCACCTTTCCTGAGGCCTGCTCCGGCCGCCATAAAGAGGCATTTTGTGGAATAGCCATTCAAGGACTGGTTGCTCATTCCGTTTCCGTGGGTCCTGCTGAAATCAGGCTCCAGGAAGTACACTATGTCCCCGCAGTGAGGGCCTCCCAGTCCAATATTCTCCATATCCTGCCGGTTCATGGCAAAGCTTATTATTCTCCTGCCGGTTTTTGGGTCCCGGTAATTGTACAAGTCACTGATAATTTTCTCCACCAGCTCGTCATACTCTTCAGGGTCCACACAGCCCTGGGGATCCCTGCCTTTAAGGTTGATGTAAATAAACATGGCCCGCTGGGCAACTGCCTTTGAGCTTTCCCAGTCTATTTCAAGCCCTCCGTCCACTTCCTTTAGCTTGGTATAGCCCAGTTCCGACATGACTCCCACATTAAGGCCCCACATGTCGCCGATTAGCGGGTGATGGTATCCGGCCTTCCTGGTGATCGCAGCGTGGTCCGAGACAATTATCATGGCGGTGTTTTCATCAATACGCTTCATCAGTTCACCTACGTAGCGGTCACTCACCTCGTAAATTCTGGCGAGCTGGTCACGGTAACGCTGGTAGTCGGGAGAATTCTTTTCCAGCGTGAAGTCTATATAGTAGTGGTTGCACATGTCTATTCCGTGAATGTGGCTGTATAGCAGGTCCCAATCGTAGTTGTCCATCAGGTAGTTTAGCGCGTCCACATGCCAACGGTACATTTCATCCATGGACTCAAGAACGATGGTATCTGCAGTGACTGTATGCCTGTCGTAATTGGAAGGCTGCAGCATGGGACCAACTTTTTCATACAGCTCCGCTCCTATGTTCGAGGGATAGAAATATTTGTCGGACTTCAAATCAAGCACAAAGGAGTAATAGAACTGCAAGCCGCTTCCGTCCGGCTCTATACTGGTAACCTTTATTTTATAAGCAACGGATTTTTTGACATCGTCAACGGTATAATTATCGTATATCCACTGGCTCCACTGGTTCACTCCCGCCTCACCGATGGGTTTATCATCATTCTTGCTGACAAAAATCTGGAGTTTACTGTAGTTTTTGCCATCTTCCGCTATGATCAGCCCATAGCGCCTTGCCTGACCGCTGTTAACCGGCAGTACCACCTCTTTTGCTCCGGCTGGGGCATCCTTCCAGCCCGTCGCAGGCTTGATAGGAGTTTTAACCCGGTCACACTTGGCAGCGTCTGCCTCCTCCTCACTGCCGCCTTCCTCGGTTACCAGACCCGGGTGGGCATAGCCAAACCCGTCACCCTTTATTTTTGCCTGCTGGGTGGTTACCTCTCCCTCGACCCTGCAGTCTGTGCCGCTGTTGTCAACCTCGTGAGGTATCTCCTCGATTGGAAAGTCGCCTTCAATACACTCGTAAAACTTTTCGTAGTCTATATAACCCCTCAGATTTGTGAATATACTTGTTCCGTCTATATAAATCGAATTCTTAGTGGTAGGCGGCCAGGCAGTGGGATAATTTAAAAGTATGCTTTTCTTACCTGCTTTCTCATACGCATTCCAGATGAACTCGGCCTTGCAGAGGTTGGAATCGAATCCGTAATCCAGTATATCCAGAGGATTTCCCGGTGTATGATTCCAGAAGCAGGTTATGCCATGAGTATTTGGCCAGGCCCCGGTGGCCAGAGAGGCCCAGTTAGGTGGAGTAATGGTAGGCAGCGCTCCCTGCATGCCTATATCAGTTGTGGTTACTCCCATATCAAGAAGCTTTTTAAAGTTGGGCAGCCTGCCTTCATCAATAAGCTTCTTGATTAACATCGGGTCAGCCCCGTCAAGGCCGACCAGCATTACTTTCTTTGCCTTTGCTTCTTTACAGCTCATTAGTTCTTACCTCCCGGTTATTAGTGGAATTGCCCGTCTTACCATTTTAAAAAGCAAGTTCCATACCACTTTCCCCGGCACCGCCGAAATCAACTAAATAAGGCCGCCAGCCCTGTAGGATAGGAGGTTTAATCAGAACCAATGCACAACCGCTTAAGCCAATATTACTTATCATTAAGTCCTTTAGACTTAATGAATATATTTGACTGTAATTACCACACTTTTATCCATAAAAAACCCAATGCTCTAAGAATTAGAGCATTGGGAATCTTTTATGGGTTTTAACTATACTGAAGAGTTTATCTTTAGACAAATTATTCATGGTTTTGGTGTTATGCCGGACAGGTACTGCCTAATTCTTCTACTGGCTTTGCTTTGGCTTATGTTTAATACCTTGGCGACTTTGTAAGAGCTGCCGAGCTGTTTATACGCTTTGATAATCAGTTCTTTTTCTATCTGGTCCAGAGGCGCAATATTAAATGGACCAGCAGTTCCTTTAATTATATCGGTCTGCTGAAATTTCCTGGGAAGGTGCCTGGGGGTAATTTTAGATTCCTGGACAGTTAATACCAACCTCTCAATAACGTGCTCCAACTCACGGATGTTTCCCTGCCAGGGATGGCATATCAATATATCCAGCGTGTCCTGGGAAAAGGAGTGAGAAGTATTATAACGCTTGTCAAATTTGTTCAAAAAATACTGGGCTAGCGGGACAATGTCTTCGATTCTTTCCCGCAGGGGTGGAATTTGTATTTCAATTACATTTAGCCTGTAATAAAGATCCTCGCGAAAAGCACCTGCTTTTACCATTTCCTCCAGGTCCCTGTTGGTAGCCGCTATTATTCTTATATTTACCGTTTTATGCTTTGTACCACCAACAGGGATAAACCTGCTCTCCTGGATAACCTCCAAAATTTTGGCCTGGAGCTTAACAGGAATTTCGGCAATCTCATCTAAAAATAGTGTTCCCCCGTTGGCTAACTCCAAAAGGCCAGCCTTTCCCCTTGAATTTGCCCCTGTAAATGCTCCTGCCTGGTACCCAAATAACTCCGACTCCAGTAATTGCTCAGGTATTGCCGCGCAGTTGATTGTTTGTAACGGTCCTTTTTTTCTTTGGCTTATTTCATGGATATATTTTGCCAAAGCGCTTTTTCCCGTTCCTGTTTCTCCCAATATCAGAATTGTTGAATCGGCAAAGGATACTCTTTTGGCCAGTTCCAGGCATTCTCTCATACTTTTACTGCGAACAACAAATTGATCATGAGTATTTACTGTTTTTCTTAATTCTTCAACCTCCTGTTTATACTTTTCAACCTGTTTTTTTGTCTCTTCTAAATTGCATTTCAAATTAGCCAGTTCAGTTATATCCCGGCTGTTCATTATTACAAATTCAACTTTTCCCTTGTCATTCAAAACAGGAGTCGCAGTAACAATAAGTTTTTTCCCTTCGATAGTTTCCTGCTCAAAAGTTGCTCTTTTCTTGTCCCTCAATACAACAGGAGCAATTAATGGATAATAATACCCGCCCTGTATTAACTGGTAAATAGTTTGGCCTATTATTTCATTGGGCTTTAAGCCATAATTCTTAACACATGCTTCATTAACATACACAACCTCACCTTTAAAATTAATAACAAAAATTTCATCAAAAGAATGGTTGAGTATATTTTTTAACTGTATTAAATCAGGTTCTCTATTGCTGTTATTTCTGGGAATATCATCATTACATTCACTATTTTTCAAAATATATAATGTAAAAGTACTTGTGCTTTCAGTTTGTTCCATTTTTATGTTTTTATCTATTTTAGCTTTAACGGTAAGTAAGTCCTCTCCTATAAAACCATTGTTTTTTAACAAAATTTTGGCCGCTTCATTACAGTCAATAATGCGGCCCGATTTGTCAACTAAAAGCAATCCTGGAGAATTATTTGAATTCTTAGGCATAATTACCACCTGTTTTCTCTGGTTTTATGTACCTCGCCAGGTAACCGTAATTAAACAATTAATCAACACTTTAACAGGCAAAACAGTGCATTGAATGAGAAGCTGAAGTTGTTATGTTAACTACAAATTTCTACTATTCCTTCTGAACTCCTGCTAGCATCCTCACTAATTTGTTGCTTCGCACTGTCAATCACTTCCTCCTAGCCTCCATACACTGAAACTCTTGGTAAATTATGCAATATAACTAAAGAGATATAATTTATAAGGATACAATTAAACCATTCCCCTATACTTATTCTTTGCCTAGTGGTATTGAGCAAGTTCCATACCACATTTAAAAAAAACATGTAGAGTACTGTTGCAATGGATCCCTGCCGTTTTTTCCGAAATCGCCAGGCTAAAAAAACTCAGACTTAAGGTATTAATACTCACCATAAGTATTTTTGACTTATTTTCAGAGTGATCACCCCAAGAAGCACCCAAACTCCGCGCTATAGTTAAAAGTCAGAGAAGGAGTAGGACATCAAAGTACATGTAGGGGAGAGCCAGTCTTATAACAACTCGGTTTAAGTCATGATGAATTATAGGGGAGTCCCCCCGGGACTTCAGGCATTCCATAGCACTACATTGATATAATTCAGCTTTTGGACAATAACGCATAACAGGCCAGTGCCAGGGAATATATCTTTTCTTCCGGAGTCTGGTTTATATCGGAAAGCACCACCGGCGCTTTAGTCCCCAGCAGAACTGAAGCAACCCTTCCCCTGGCAAACTGAACTATTCCCCTGACCATTAAATTTCCGGCCTCTACACCGGGAACAAGCAGCAAATCAGCGTTTGCGGCAACAGGGTCATTTATCCCCTTCTGCCGTGCCGCTCTTTTGTTGATAGCCACATCCAAAGCAACAGGCCCCTCAACCAGCGCTCCTGTCAAAGCACCGCTGTGATAAAGGTCGGCAAGCATTTGAGCGTCTACTGTGACCGGCATCTTTGGCGTAACCTTTTCATTGGCTGACAGCACAGCCACCCTGGGTGTTTCTATACCCATTAAATATAGAAATTCCACCGCATTTTTAAGTATTTCCACCTTTTCATCAAAACCGGGAAACTCATTAATGCCGCTGTCGGTAACATAAATAAGCCGGTCAAAGCCCGGCACCTCGCAGGCAGCGAGGCAGCTAACAGTTTTTTCCAGCCCAAGCCCTGCTGGTGAAGCCACAGCCTTTATGAAATCCTCGCTGCACTCTGTCCCCTCCATCAAAACATCAGCATTGTCACTACTAACTGTTTTGATGGCAGTATAAAAGGCCTCCTCAGGGTCCGGCACATTTATTATATCCACCATATTAAGATTAAGGCTGACCCTGCAGGCCATTCTCCAAATATTTTCCCGGTTTCCCACCAGGACGGCGTCCGCTATACCTTCGTCAAGCGCATCCCGGACAGTCTGTAAAACTGATTCATCCCCTGCCGCCACACAAATTTTTTTACGTGGCATATTCTTCAGCCTGCTGATAATTTGCCGGAAACTTTCAATCATTTTGTTCCCCCCGGACTGTGTCGCCACCATTACTATAATATTTGAACTTCTCTTTGCCTGTTAAAACCCTGAGAACTCCCATTGCCAGGGCCTCCATCTCTTTTTCACCGGGAATCACCAAAACCTCTGCTATAGATGAAACTCTTGATGAAATATCATTCACCACCAGACTGGAGTGAGCCATGCCTCCTGTCAGCACAATGTTGTCCACCGCTCCATGCATAACTGTGGACATGGCTCCTATTTCTTTAGCCACCTGGTAGCACATGGCTTTAACAGCCTGTTGGGCCTTATGGTCTCCCCCGGACGCCATAACCTCTACTCTGCTTAAGTCCCTGGTACCCAGGTAAGCAAAAATCCCCCCGGTTTTAATAAGCTTTGCTGCCAGCTCATTATGCTTATACCTGCCGGAAAAGCAAAGTTCCACCAGATCCAAAGAGGGAAGTCCTCCGCACCTCTCCATGGAAAAGGGGCCCTCATTATTGGCATTGTTTACATCAACCATTTTTCCCCCTACAAAAGCGGCTACCGATATACCGCTGCCCAGGTGCGCCACAACAAGATTAATCCTGTTTACAGGGACTCCTTTAACAGCCGCCGCTTCCCGGGCCACTGCCCTCATATTAAGCGCATGGGATTTACTGACCCTGGGAAGCTCAGGCAGGCCGGAAAACCTTGCCAGGTTATGAAACTCGTCTACTGATACCGGATCAACAGTATACGCCTTGAGTCCATATCTTTCTGCCAGGCAGTTTGCTATTAACGGGCCAAGGTTGGATGCATGTTCCCCGTACCTGCATTCTTCCAAATCACTGCACATTTCCCGGTCAATAAGGTACGTGCCCCCCTCTATCGGCCTCAGGAGGCCCCCTCTGGCCGCAATAACGGTTAAATCAGCCATATTATAACCGCTTTCAGCCATTGTTTTTAAAACCGCTTCAATGCGGTAAGCAAGCTGGTCCACTACTGTGCTGAACATCCCAAGCTCGTCATCAGGATGCCTTATTGATTTTTGAAAAACACATATCTCAGACTGAAATATTGCAATTTTGGTGGAGGTGGAACCAGGGTTTATTACCAGTATCTTCATAATTTCACCTTTAGGTTTTTTCCAAGTCATTATATGCATTCAAGCAGGCTAAAAAACTCTGTGCCCTCTGTGAGCTCTGTAGTTTAAATATTTATATAAACCCATGATTCATTCGGAGCTTATTCTGACTCCTGACTCCTGTCTCCTGACCGGAGGTTAATGCCCCTGAGTTTTTCTAATGCTGTAATAGCAGGCAAAGGCTATGGAGGACAGTTTGCCAAAGGGGGTTTCCGCACGGGATGTAAGAATCACAGGTATGGAGGCCCCCAGTACCAGCCCGGCCATTTTACCGCCGGCAAAATGGATAATGGTCTTTCCCAGTACATTCCCCGCCTCTATATTTGATACCATAAGCAGGTCAGCCTTTCCGGCCACCGGGCTGTCAACTCCCTGATTTTCGGCTGATTCATAACTAAAGGCTGAGTCGAGACTCATAGGTCCGTATATGTATGCGTTTTTGATAACTCCATTATCGGCCATTTCTTTCAGCTTTTTCGCCTCATTTTCCGAGTTGGGCTCACAGCCATTTCTTATCCCGTTGAACAACAGCGCCACCTTTGGGTTTTCAATTCCAATGGTATTAAGAAATTCTATAGAATTAACTATTATTTTTTTCTTATTCTCAAAATCAGGGGAAATGTTAAGTCCCCCATCGGTAAGGAAGATCAGCCTTGTAAATCCGGGAACCTCATAAACAGCCAGGTGGCTCAGAATGTTACCGGCCACCAGGTTGTACTCGGGCCTGAGAATCGCCCGGAGATAGTCAGAGCTGTTAACCATTCCCTTCATTAGAACATCAGCCTCGCCTTTGCCTGCAAAACCGGCAGCAAGGCATGCAGCCTCAGCGGGGTTACTTTCGTTTACTATTTTTATCCCCTGGGGAGAAAAACCAATCTTAAGGCAAATCCTCCATATTTTTTCCTCATCACCCACCAGTATCGGATCAGCAAGACCTTCACTTACCGCATCCTTAACTGCCAGCAAAACCATTTCATCTGCTGCTGCTGCAACACATAACCTCATTTTGGGGTATCTCTTAACTTCCGAAATAATAGACCTGAAACTATCAATCATACTGAAAATACTCCTTATATCAATACCATATTATGGCAAGACCGATTATCTATTTAAAAAATGTAAGTGCATTTTTTAACATTTTATCATCATGCGCTTACCTTGCAAACAGAATCCAATTAAGGATTTATTGCTTATTATAGTAAACATTTTCAGAATCAGATATTATGCATATTAAACATAAACCAGAATAATCTTAAGTTTTAGTTATATAAAAAAGCATACCTTCTTCGGTATGCAGTCAATAGCACCTCAATAGCCCTTTTAATCCTTGTCAAAAATAAACTCCATAGAGGATATCCTTATTTTATCCTTTAATTTTAGCTGGTAAAGCCTGTTTCTATTTAGTCTTATGTCGTTTACAAAAGTATTGTTATGCGGGCCAAGGTTTACTATATGGTATTGTTCTTCCCTCCCGGTAATCTTTATATGGATTCTCGATATATTTTCATCATTGTCTATGCAGTAGTCAACCACGGCATTGCTCCTACCTATAAAGAATTCGGGCTTGTTAACCCATATTTTTTCTTCCTTTCCTTCCCGAACAATTTTTAAAAAAGGCACATCCTTTGAAAAACAAGATTGATTGCTGCCGGGCATAACAGCCTCACGCTTTTTTTTCTGGAGGCTTTCTTCAGAATTTTTATATATTAATGGCACAAAGGCTCCCTTTAAAAGGGAAAATGCTTTCGGAATATCTGTGCCGTCTCCAGTTGTTCCGGCTGCATTATTAAGGTTCTCAACCGTTTCTTCCCTGTGGCCCTGTCTTGTCTTTTTGTATATATACAATACCGACCCGGCACTGCCGGACACCAGAAATACCCCGGCAATAAGGTTAACGGCCGGCAGGTTTTTAAACTGGTCCTCCATAGCTGAAAAAACTGCCAATGTCATAACTGCAGCAGCTATTATTACCATAATATATAGCCTTGTATTGGGCTGATCTTTTGGTTCAACTCCGTTATCAGGATGCACGGTCTGGTTTAGCCTTGAAACCCGGTGCTGCCATTCTTCCTTTTTTGCAGCTAATGCTGAAATCTCAGTCAGGTTTTTTTCCTGTAAACTGTCGGTTAATACTTGAACCGTTCCCATAAGAGGGCTGTATGGTTTCTCTATATCAAAAAAACGCCTTATGTACTTATCCAAAAGATTAATCCTTACGTCTCCTTCCTTCAGTTCACTAATAAAGCCAGCCATTTCAGTTCCCGGGTCATCTTTTAAATAAGCAATCATGTTAAGAAGCAAATCTTTAAAGGCTGAATCAACATCCTGGTCAGTACGGGCAGGAACATATAAAAGTGCTATATCTTTCAGACCATCTTTTACATATACATAGCAATCAATTAATACAAAGGACTCCAAACTGAGCAAATACTTTTTACTCTCTCTGAAAATACTTTTGAGCCGGGACATAAAAATAACAATCTCATCCCCCGTTATTCCGTTGTTTTCCAGAAAAATATCCAGTGGCGTATAATCACAAATATCATAAGAAATTCTAATCTGATCATTCATACGATGAACCGTAGTCCGTAAGAGCCCGGGAATATTGTTGGCAGTAATCATTTCCACCTGGTATTTTATTATTTGACTACTCTCCTGCAAAGCAGGCTCGAGCATTATAAATCCAGGGTTTTCTTCCGGGATAATATTAAAACCCAATAACTCCTCCTGCATTCAAAGTCACCCCTCTCTGGTGGAGCAAGGTAAAAATAATCTGTAATGAAGTTCCCGGCACAATTGCCACAGAAAAGGGGAATTTATACCTTTTACTTTCCTTGAGACAATATACCGTAATCCTACCTACATATAATGTGTATTTTAAATAATTGAATAAATACTTAATGCGGCTTATAAGTATTCCCTTTCTTACAAGGATAATTATACAGATAATGCCTCCTATATATACAGAGTAAACAAAACTATAGCCGGCAAAGGAAAGGCCCATTATTGATCCGATTGACGCAAAGAACTTAATATCACCTGCACCCATAACATTTATTAAATAAAAAAATACCAGGCAAGCTATTGGCACAATCCACCCTTTAATAGAGAATATAATGCCTTCAAAACCATTTTCATAAGCATTTACTGCAATTCCTGCTATTGCAGCTGGCAGGGTGAAAATATTTTTTATTTTATTTTCCTTAATATCATAGTAAAGCGCAAAGCCGAGCAGTACTGACATAAGTATTATTTTTATATACATGTATACGGTCATCCTGCACACCAGCCTGTTCTTCTGATTTTATCAACGCAGCCAGGCCCTTTCCACAGAAATATTTGTGAGTCTTACCTCCCTTTCCATAACGAAAGGAAAAAGCAGTTTCACTTTATAATTGGCGACTATCGCAACATCTTCACTGCTTAACTCAATATCCCCTATATTGTGAGTATTTTCTCGGCCTGCCCAGGGATTACACATTTTAACCTCGATATCTATCTGGCCTTTATCAATAATTCCACCGGGTATATAATCCTCTATCATGGGTGAGGATATCTCATATAATACATTATCCAGCATCTCCTGGGACATGTTTTCTCCCACCGAGTCCAAGAGCTTTTTAGTAAAGTCATTCTCCATTAATGCCAAATCCGATACACCTGTTCTTGCTATAACACCCGCTGCTCCTTGTTTGGCCAACACAAGAGGATATGCATGCGTGGCAATTTGCTTTGTTGTCTCGCTTACAGCATGACTAACGGCGAGATAAACAACTCCTATCTTCATGAAATTAATTAGCAAAAGCATAAAGGCCAGGAATACAGGAAAAACAATGGTAGCCTCAAGAGTCACACTGCCCTTATTTCCGGGCCTCCCCCGGTAAGGAGAGGTGTACTTAGTAGCTATACAATACATCTTTTGTGATATAGCACCTTCCCTTACTTATAAATGTACCGAAGGGCCCGTTTTTAATATTCTGAATGCCTACAGCAGGCAAAAACCACAGGCGGATTGACACCGTCACATCACCGAATGCCGCTGTTGGCGCCCTGCTTAAATCAGCACCGGCTTTTTGGCTTATTTTTTCAGAAGTTCTTATTAGCTTCCCTTCCTTGTCACTGTTAATAAGCGCTACAATTCTAAGCATGTCTCTGTAATTTATTTTTATTTTCTGAAGTCTTTCATCGGGAGGGTATACCTCTGCTATACCTATCTCCTCGTTCTTTAGAAGATTATTGGTGTCAACCGAGGCCTGAACAGCTCCCACCACAAGAGAGGCAACAGTCCCCCATACAGGTCCCAACGTCTTAAATCTCAGGACAAAGTAAGCCGGCACGTCCATGGCAAACCTGACCATCCAAACCTGTTCCAGAGCCTTTATCCAGGAACCGCATATTATGTACTCAGAATCGGCGTTATCTGTGTCAAAATTGTTTGCAGCCAGATTATCGAACCGATTTTTATTACCTCTCTCACCAAGTATGAATTCATTAATAAATATTTCGTCCCGGCACTTTATTAACTGTTCTTCAACATTTAAAAAGCCCAGTATCTTTTTATTGGTTTCAATCACATCTGAAGCCCTTAAAGAGCTTTCCCCGCCCGTCTCAAAAGAATTAACAGTTTCCAAACAGGGGCCCGACTTTAGCGAGTTGAGGGTATTCTTTGCTTCTTCGGACTTACTTTTTGCCTCTTTTGCCAGGGGTGATTCGTATTCCGGTCCATTGCTTACTGCAATCCCGCCACAGGCCGCATCAAAACTCTCCTCATTTACCGCATTGGCGATAGCATCAATTGAGCCGGAAGGACAGTTTATTTCAAGCCCTTCTTTAATCACGCCGGTATACTGGGACAGGCTTTCCTGAAAAGCTTTTTCCGCTTCTGCCACAGCCCCTCCCCATTGGCCCTGGTTGGGATCTGCACCGCTGTTATCCAAACTTCCACTGCTGTCAATCCTGGCTATCACCTCTTCTATTTCATCTCTTTTATTCCTTACACTACTATTCTCTTTCCTTATATCTCCCCGGTACTGATCCAGCATTCCCCTGTCCTTTTTAATATCCTGTCTAAGTGAGTATATTTCATTTTCAAGAGCCCTTTTATTTTCATTATCACCGGTATTTGCATATCTTTTCTCCAGATCATTCAGATTTTTTTCCTTTTGCTGGATTTTACCCTTTAAAAGCTTTCTTTGCTCTGACAACTCCTTAATCTTTTTGTTGCTCTGCTTTATGTCGTCTAAACCGTCATCTACCTTTTTCAGGTTTTCCTTTTCTTTCTCAGCCTTGCTAAAGACCCCGAAGAAGCCTCCAATATCATTTATTCTATTAAACAGTTCCTCGGTTATATCAAGGGGAGCCCTGTATTTCATTTCCTCCAGAATCTGCTGTTGTAGAACAGCAGTATCGCTTAGTGGCCGTATCAGAATAAGGCTGCTTTCCTCAATATGGTAATCCAACAGAGAAAACTCTTGTGATTCTTTAAGATTCAAACACAGATACCTGTCAAAATCTTTCCTGCGCTCCTGTTCCAGGCTAGATGTCATGGCAAACAGCCCGTAGCCGTTTTTTAACGGTGAGTCATACTCGGCAAGCACAGACCTGGCAGCACTATTGGCCGCCCTTCTAACCTGATTTTGGGCAATTCTTATCCTGCTTAAATCAATTAAAAGGCCTAAAAAAAATATAAGAGCGAGCAATATTATAAGCAGGTAAATAGTGATGTATCCTTTTTCATTGGGTGTTTTATGTAACATATTTTGCCTCTTATAGTTATTTATGCCACAATATCTTTCTATTCTGTATTTTCCAGCTGTTTTCTCTTATTCTGGGCGCACTTTATGCAAAGGTGATATCCTTCTGCCTTGGCCTCGCGCACAGATTTAAATTCCCTCTTCTGCTTTATTTTCCCAATATAAGGGCAGCCCGGATAATGATACAGCTTTTCTGAGTTGCCTTCGGAGTAAGAATATGTTGAACCAACCAATACAACACTGTTTTGGTTTTCCTCCTCTTGTCCGAATACACCCAGGTAATCGGCAATTTTATTTAAATAGTCCCCACCCAGATCACAGTTTCTTATGAACTCCACCGGCTCTGCTACATCGGCTTTAATCGAGAGATCTATTTTATCCCCCAGCATCGGCCGTAAAATAGGACTGGCCGGGGAGAACAGACTCGCGTTGACACTGGCTGTAATAGTTCTTCTGATAACGGAATTCCGATATTTAACATCAACATTAGGCTGGCTGGGAACTGCAATTTTAAAAATCCCCGGCTCAAGCCTATTAGTAAGAAAACTCCTGGCATAGCCAGTCTTTTCAAGAGCCAGCGCTGAACCAGATGAATCATTTAAGATACGCCAATACAAGCCATCATTACTCCACACCGGCAGATATCCATCTTCAAGCTCCTTATGGGTGTTGTCCCAGGTTGAAGACGCCTGAGCAACAGTATAAGTAGCAGCGTCAAGCACAACCGCTTTTTCATATACATGCATGGAAAAAAACACAAGGCTGAAAAAAATAGCCATCATAGTTGGCAATATAACTGTCAGTTCCAGTGTTGCGCTTCCTTCAGACTGCCGCATGAGTTTTATTTTCATGTTCTCTTACCTTTTTAAATTCAGGCTAGTAAAAGGGATTTTAACCTTGCCCCCGAAAACATATTACGAGAGCAAGGTTTAAAGCCGTCTTATTTAAAATCTACTTTGCTTCAATTATCTTTTCTTTGAGTGTAGTAGGGTCACTTTGCTGCGCCTGCCCCAGCAATGAATTAAACCATTTAATCAGCTGATCCCTGAAAACAATTGCTATACCAACCAGAACAACAAGGATAATCACCATCTCCACAGTCTGCATGCCATCCTCATCCTTAAAAAATTCAATAATCATATTACCCATATTGTCACCCCCTTTTCGCATCAATTATTAGTTACAGACATTAAAGCCGGAGCCAAAACTATTATTGAAACTGCGATAAAAATCATTACCATAGGAAATACCAGTTTTGACGATGCTTCTTCTCCCTGTTTTTTGGCTATGTCTTTTCTTTTCTGCCAGCACTCCTGTGCCAGAATCGTTAACACGTATGATAGGTCTGAATTTCCCCTGTTTAGATTTTGCTGTATGGTTGAAACTAACCTTGTTATTTCGGGAACCCTGCACCTCTGGGCAAAATCCTCATAGGCACGGCCCATTGGCTTTCCGGCATGAATCTCCGAAATCAAATAATGAAGTTCCCTGTATAAGGGCCTTTTAAAATCGGCCTCACCAACAATTTTTTGTACAGATGCCGAATATGTCAGACCGGCACTCAGTAAAAGTGTCAGGGTGTTTATAAATGTGGGTAAATCAATTAAGATTTGCCTTTTCTTATCCTCAATCTTTTTGTCCAACTCCCTGTCCACAAGATAATAAACAAGGCAGTTCAAAATAAGGCCGTAAAATATAAAAGACAGGCTGACTTTTCCCAGAAGTCCTGTAACACCAAGAACAAACGTCAGGGCGGCCAAGAGGCCCAACTTTTGCGCATTATGAACCTTAAAGAAAACAGCAGCCTGTTTCTGACCGAACAATTCCGAAATCTTGCATTGAATTCCCCGGTCATACCGTGGGCTTATACTGATGGGTATTTTTTCTGAAAGATACAATCCAACGGAAGCCAGATACGGAATTTTAAAATCATACTCCTTTAAAACTTCATCGTACCCATCTGAAGATTTTTTTGACAGGAGAAAAAGACATATATAAAAAGCTGTTAAAGGAAAGATAAGAAGTGTTATTAACAAATAATCACACCTTAATATCTAATATTTTTTTTGAAATAGCGTATGAGGCAACCAGAATTAGAAGAGCTGCTGCCATCAATAAATAGCCCCCGGCGGATTTGTAAAGAGTATCGGTATATCCGGAACTACCCAAATTTATTAGGGCTATAAATACTACAGGCATTATATTAAGTAGTTTTTGCTCATACTTTTTTCCAGAAAGGATCATGTCAATCTCATGCTCTGTTTCGATCTTGTCTCTGATAATATTTGAAGTGTTTTTTACCACCTCCACAAGGTTTCCGCCAGTTCTTATACATATGGCTATAACATCGGTAAAGTTTATAATATCCTCTATCTGTGACCTTTTGCTTAAATCAGCCAGGGCTTTTTCCACCGGCTCGTTCATTTCTATTCTCCGGCAAATGTATTCAAATTCCCTTATAATGTAAGCATCTTCATTAGGATAAATAATTTTTAAGTCATTTAATGAAGACTTAAAGGCACTTTCCAGAGACTTACCTACACCAAGCGCAGATGATAAAGAATAAAGGGCATTTTTAAACTGCAAGCTCAGCTCTTTCTTTCTCTGAACAGTCAAATCCCTGCATTTGTAGCGGGGATAATATAGCCCACCCAGGCTAAATATAAGGGAAATAATTAAACTTTGAAAAAAAACAAAAGAGAGTAAGAATAGCACCCCGGCAGCAAGAAGTGCATATCTAATTTTTTCTTGCCTGCCCATGACATAAACATCGTAATTAATAAGGTTGTTATTAATTTTCAAGTCCATTTTTGCCACCTTTTTATATTAACCCGGACATTTTCATTTTTACTGTATGAGTTAATTCATTTATCTTCTTTAAGGTTCCCAGGACCCTGTGATCATCAGCTTCGCCATCCTCTTGAAATAAGTACAAGGGGCTAATACTAACCTCCCCGCCCCGGTATCCCACCACCTCGGCAATTTCCATAACCTTACGGGAGCCATCCCGAAGTCTGGCTAGGTGTATTATTATGTCTATTGCTGAAGCTATTTGTTTCCTTATAACCTCCACCGGGAACATGGCGCCGCTTAAAACCATTGTCTCGAGGCGGCTAAGCATGTCCTTTGTGGCATTGGCATGTCCTGTGGACAACGAGCCTTCATGTCCTGTATTCATTGCCTGAAGCATATCAAGTGCCTCTGCCCCTCTTACCTCACCCACAATTATCCTGTCAGGCCTCATTCTGAGAGAAGCCTTGATTAAATCCCTTATGGTTATTTCTCCCTTGCCTTCTGTGTTTGGATTCCTGGTTTCAAGCCGTATTAGATTTCTTATATTTTTTAGCTGCAGTTCTGCAGAGTCTTCTATAGTTATTACACGCTCTCCGGGTGGTATATAGTTTGATAAGGCATTTAAAAATGTTGTCTTGCCCGATCCCGTACCCCCACTGACAAAAATATTGTATTTTGACCGCACAAGTTTCTCCAGAAGTGATGCCGAACCCTCATTTAGTGCGCCGTATTCAATAAGCTTTTTAATAGTTAAGGCATCTTCCGGAAATTTTCGGATTGTCATTGTTGGTCCCTTTAAAGCCACCGGAGGAAGAACTACATTAACACGGGAACCATCCGGAAGACGGGCATCTACTATTGGAGAAGCCTCGTTGACCGATCTGTTTACCTTCGCAACTATGGACTGGATGACATTAATAAGTCTTTCATTACTCTCAAACCCAATATCCATCTGATGAATTATGCCATTACGCTCAATAAAAACCTCATTGTAGTTGTTTACCATTATTTCTGTTATTGACTCATCTTCAAGCAGAGGCTGAATTATATCCAGTCTTCTCATGGAATTAAAAATAGTCTCGATAATAGCTTTTTTTTGCTTTAAATCTATATAAGATGCCTGGCTTCTTTCAAATACCACTTCTGTTATCACATCAATAATCTCATCATCCGAAAAATCCCTGCTAAGGTCTAATCTATGGGCCACTTCTTCCTTAACAGTACTTATCAATCCATGGTTCATACATTTTTCCATGCATTTACCTCTTGGTGTTATTCTAAAACACAGCTAAGCAGATTAGCTATTTCCACAGAGTATGCCCTGTTAAATTCAACAAAGTCCATGCTCACGTTTTTTACAATAATATCTTCTACAATTGGAAGCTTTAAAAGCGGTGAATCTTCCAGGAAATCTCCTGTCCCGCGCTTGTATTTGTTAATTATAGGAGTAATTTTGTGATCAATCTTTAAACCCATTTTGACTATTTCCTCATAAAAAATATTAACTTTATAATTATTCAGATTATCCTGGGTAGTAACAAGAACTATCCTGTCACTGTTTTTGAAAACAGAAATGTTTTTTTCATTGAGTGAAGCTTCAATATCAATAACTATCAAGTCATAATTGCCCAATTTCTTCAGGTTTAAAATCAAATCCCCGGTGCCGGCTTCATCGAGCCCTGATATTTCTACTCCGGATTCCGGTGGCAGGAAAAAATCGATGTTATACTTAATATCTTTTATTCTGGCGGCCTGAATTTTGGCCGGAAGTACTGACTTATCATCTTTTAGATTAAGGAGAATATTGGATAAAGATTTTTGTCCCTGTCCGTTTAGCATAAACAGAGTTGTGCTCACAGGCTCAAGATTAAGATAAAACACCGTGTTTCCCAACAAAGAGCCGTAAATTGCCAGGTTAAGCGCCACTGTTGATTTCCCGGTTCCCCCGCAGGGAGAGTACACAGAAACAACCCTTGTGTTACCGGTGTATTCAAAGATTTTTTCAACCACTCTGTTATTCTCTGCATATATGTCTATCAGTTGACTCATCAGCCTGTCGCCATTCTGGTATTTGTAAACAGCGAGAAAATCACCATATCTGTTCAAATCCGTATCTGAAAGCACCACTGTTATTCCCACACTTGACATTTCCGCCTGGCTGCACATAAGCTGTGGGCTTATCAATAGCAAATCTATTTTTTCACCTGACGCAAGGTACTTTTTAAAAGAGTCCTCCACAGTGAATGAAATAACTATTATATTCCTTGTCTGTTCCTCTTGAATAAAATAACACAGGCTCTTCACATAGTTTTCATCAGGGTCGGCAACTACCATTTTCAACTTATACATATATCCTCCCGGAAAATAAGGAAAATAACTTACTAGTTTCCATTTCGCTAATTTTATACCATTAATAACATAATATTACAACATAAATTCGGTAATTCCTGTAAGGATAGACAAAATTTTATTTTTTCTTTAATTATCGGAAAAATAAAACCCGGGACCTTTCGAGCTTAGGGGCTCCAAAGGACCCGGGTCAAAACCTTTTTAATATAACATATTATTTATGTTTTTCCTGATTGTTCTTTTCCATGACCTCCTCGAACTTTAGAAAAAGATTGGGATCAAACTGAGTACCTGCACATTTTCTCAATTCAGACATGGCATCGACATGGGACATAGCACTCCTGTATGGACGGTCACTGGTCATAGCATCATATGCGTCAGCTAATGCTAATATCCGGCATTCCAGCGGTATATCCTCTCCCTTAAGTCCAAGGGGATATCCGTTTCCGTCCCAGCACTCGTGGTGCTTCAAAATCCAGTCCGCAACAGGTACAAGGTCCGGTGCGGAAAGTGCGATCCGGTGGCCTATTTCGCAGTGTCTCTGCATCTCCATCCATTCGTTTGGTGTAAGGGGGCCGCTTTTAAACAGAATACGGTCCGGTATCCCAACTTTCCCTATATCATGAAACTGAGCCAATAGACGCAGGTCAGATATCTTTCTGTCCGGCAGCCTTAAAACATTACCTAAAGATGCCACCAGGTCCTGCAGGCGGTCTGCATGCCCTTCTGTTATGAAATCCCTGGCTTCCAGAGCTTTCATCAAAGTCTGAACAATTGAGCTGCGGGCGCTTTGGCTGCTGTGCAGTTTTTCCCTGTACATGCAGTTATCGGCCTCTTTAAAAACATCACTCAATTTTACAGCTGAATCACCGCTTATAGCAAAACCCACGGACATACTCAAAGGAAGGTCTTTATTCCACCTATTGTGGGTTTCAACGGCATTCTTTATCCTTTTGTAGGAATCCTCAACAACAATTCTGCTGCTGTTGGGCAGCAGCACCGCAAATTCATCTCCGCCAATCCTTGCAATCACATCACTTCCCCTGAAAGAGTCCCTTATAACCCCTGCTGCAGCCACAAGAATATCATCACCCTTATCATGTCCCAGAGTATCATTCACCAGCTTAAGGCCGTCCACATCACAGACTATTATGCCTGCAGGATAATGCCTGCCGGACTCGAGACGGGCCATTTCCTGCTCAAAATAGGCCCTGTTATAGAGTCCGGTCAGTGAATCATGGAAACTCATATACTTAAGCTGTTCTTCTGCAAGTCTGCGTTCAGTTATGTCTTCTACAATACAAACTCCTCCAATAACCTTGTTCTCCCTTATAATTATTGGGGCAAAATCCACCTTTACCGGACAAACCTGGCCTGAATCAGAATGGAAGTCTCCCTCAAAATGGCTCTGTTCCCCCAGTAGAGCTTTATTAACCGAATTTACCAATTTTACATCTTTTATACTCAAAAGATTGGTACCTATGATCCTTTCCTGGGCAACGTCCGCAATCTTAACAATTATATCGTTACAGGCCGTTATGTATCCATCCCCGTCAAAATGGAGTATCCCCAGGGGGCTGTTTTCAAAAACCAGCCGGTACTTTTCTTCGCTTTCTCTTAGCTTTTCCTCAACTTCCCTGCGTTCTGTAATATCCCTGGCAATTCCCCGGAATCCTGTAATCTTTCCCTCGTTGTTTCTTATCGGGGATACTGAGGCCTCAAAATACACCTTTGACCCGTCTTTTCTTTTTATTGCCCAGTCAAGCAGTTTTCCCGGCATTCCGGTTCGGAATATCCTGTTATATTCCTCAAATAAAATTGGAACATCCTCGGGGAGGGCGTAAGTGCTGTAATGGGCACCCGTTAGCTCCTCCCTGGAATATCCGGTCATTTCACATCCCTTGTCATTGAAGAAAGTAATGTTGCCGTTAAGATCCGTCTCAAAGTATGTGTCCTCAATATTTTCCAATATTGACCTATATTTTTCCTCACTTTCTCTCAGTGCCTCCTGGGTCTTTTTCATATTGGTTATATCCAATAAAACTCCCCTCAGGCCAACAATGCTGCCTTCACGGATAATAGGCCTGGTGTGCACAACTGCCGGGTAGGTCGTTCCATCCCGTCTTAGCGCAGTGTATTCCCCGGCATCAAGATGAATCCCTTTAAGAACAGTTTTTACGTTTTCTATAGCCCTGTCCCTGTCGGATGGAGCAACCACGTCTACTACATTTAAACCATCCCCAATATCTTCTTCCCTGTAACCAAACTGCTGGTAACACGCGCGGTTAGCCAGGGTATACCACCCGTTTTGATCAACTTCGAAAACACATACCGGCAGGGCATCAAAAAGTTCTTCATATTTTGCCTTTGTTTTATTCAGCGCTTCAAAAAGCCCCCGGTACTGCTCCTCGCTAACCATCAGCCTATCCCTGGACATTTCCAGGGCTGCCAGCATCCTGTTGAGCATTGTCCCCAGGTTTGAGAGTTCATCATTTCCCTCTACCTTCACCCTGCCTGAAAAGTCACTGCTTGAACCTATTCTGTCAACACTAAGGCTAAGTTCAGCCAGTCGTGAAAGAATGGTCCTCTCCAGGAGAAAAACAATTACCACGGCAAAAACAATGCCTGCCGCCAGAAGGGAAGTTAATAAGTAAAGTGAGCTAACCTGGCCCTGCCTGAATACTTCCCGTGACATTTCTATTTTTAATATCAGTGCAGGTTTCCCGTATATATCCTTCAACAAGGTATAACCGGCTACAGTGTCATTATTTAACGGCTTTACAAAAAGTGGTTTACCCGGTGTGATTTCGTTCAAAGCTTCATTAAAATCGGGAGATAAATATCGACCAACAGGCTCCGTCGATATGTTTAGCTGCAGCATCCGTGAAATATTTTCCTGTTCCCGGGAATTAAGGTACCTGCCCATAATGAGAGTTCCCCGGATAGGACCTTTATGATCACTGGTTGTTATTGGGCGGGAGGAAATAAGCATTGGACCGTCCGGAATAAGAATAATTCCTGTGACACTGCTTTCCTCATTTTCATGGTCAAGAAGAGGGCTGTTTTTCGATAGGTGCTCCCTTAGAATAGCTTCAGGTACAGGCGCCTGTTTATTGCCGGTCAAATCAAAGCCCTTGCCGGACACAAACCGGCCCGAGGAATTTATAAACAGCATAAGGTTTAACCTGTTTACTGTAAAAGAGGTATCAACCAGGTTATCTTTTAAATAATTGCTATTTTCATTTTGAATAAACTCATAGGTGTCATCCCAGCCCGACCAGTCCGCGGTGGTGGCACTCAACATTAAAACGTCATTATTTATAGCATTGACAGCTGTTTCCACATTTTTCTCAACTAATTCTCCCTCCAGGCGGGAGTAGCTGTCTAGCATGGTATTCCTCGTAATAAGGTAAATAATAAGCATTAATACAGCGAGTGTTACAATAACAATAATTAATGTTTTCTTTCGCAGTGCCATATGACACCCACCCCCGTTTTAGCCTGGAAGATACGTCTACTATAAATACAAAATACGACATTTTTCACCTTAAATCCTTGTGGCGAGCCTTAAATATATGAAAATAGAGACAATAAGCAGTTCCCATATTATGGATGCAATAATTCTCTTTAGATTTCATTAAAAAATTAGGCAATTTTAAAAATTGTATTGATTTTGCCGATTTATAATTATATATTTAATAATAGTCACAACTGGTTAAATATGGTCAGTAATGAATGAAGGTGCATTCGCTCAATAGCAACCCTATGTTGATTTCCTTATATTTACCCGGTTTAAGCAAAGGGGGGGTCATATAGAAAAGGATTTCGAATGCTCAACGCGACGGGATGTAGTTTGTTGCTATTTTCAGGAAAGTCTAAAAGTGCTCTACTTTTTTAAAGAGGTGATTTTATGAAAAAGTTTTTAGCTGTAATTCTTTCCGGAGCTTTGATGGTTTCAATAATTGCAATCAGCGGATGCGGAAAAAAGGAAACCAAGGAAGACACACCCGCCGCACAGACCGCCCAGACTGAACAACAGCAACAACAGCAACCGGCAACCCAGCCTGAACCTCAAACCCAGGACGCAGCTCAAACCCAGGACGCAGCCAAAACCACAGATAAGGCCGCTGCAGATAAAGCAGCTCAGCCCGCTGACAACAAAGCAAAACAGGACGAGCAAAAGCCTGCAGCCCAGGAAGCACCCAAGCCCGTAGAAAAAACTCCCTTTGAAAATTACCTTGACACCCTTCCGGGCAAGTTAAATCCTGAAAAAGTTAAGGGCATGACTATTGTTTACCAGTTTAATATAACTGATGGCCACCCCGGACTTTACTGGGTAAAAATTCAAGATGGAAAGTGCACTACTGGAAAGGGAGCTGTAGCTAAGTATGACACTAAAATAAACGTTGGTGAGCAGCTCTGGCTGGATATGAGATCAGATAAAGTTAACGGCACAATGGCATACCTGCAAAAGAAATTTACCGTGGAGGGTAATACCGACTACCTCTCCGATATGAAAAAATATTTCACTAAATAATTGTCCGATTAAAAAACAAAAGGAGGAATTGTTTTGAATAAAAGGTTTTTCATGATATTACTTGCCTCTCTTATGATACTGGCCTTTGCCATACCTGCCCAGGCCGGAGCTCCCACAGTCAACCTGGACGGAAAGGCCCTCGTCTTTGATGTGCCCCCGGTGGTTGAAGAAGGTCGCACACTGGTTCCCCTCCGTGCGATTTTTGAAGCACTGGGAGCAGAAGTGAAGTGGGACGACGCAACCCAGACTGTGACCGCAACTAAAGGCGATGTAAGCATTAAGCTGGTTATCGGCGGAAAAGCTCTCAAAAATGACGCCGAAGTAAACCTGGATGTGCCGGCCAAGCTTGTAAACGGCCGGACACTCGTACCCCTTCGCTTTGTAAGTGAGTCCCTCGGAGCCAAAGTGGAATGGGTAGCCGAAACTGAAACTGTAAACATTACCGCGGCAGCCCCTGCAAAAGCTGAGGAACCGGCAAAAGCTGAGGAACCGGCAAAAGCTGAGGAACCGGCAAAAGCTGAGGAGCCCGTTGTACAGCTTACTCCCTTTGAGGAATACCTTAACAAATTACCAATTGATCCTTCTGCGCTGGAAGGAGTCGATGGCAAGGAAGCCCAGTTTACCATAATAGGTAAAAATGCAGGTGAATACACAATAAACATTGACAAAGGCAAGCTTACCTGGAAAAAAGGCAAGGCAGAAAAAGCCACATTGGTTATCACCACTGATGAGCAGGTCTGGATGGACGTATATACCAAGAAGATAGACCCTGCTCAAGCATTAATGAATGGAAAATTCAAAGCTGAAGGAGCAGACCAGCCATTCTTCATCGAAAAGGTTTACGCCTTCATCCATAAAACCAAACAAGAATAGTTTTACCATAATTAATTAATGGTTGTGAAAAGGCTGCTGAATAAAATCAGCAGTCTTTCTTTTCGATTTTTGTTCATTTCACACTTGCTTGTTTTGACATACCGGCTTTTAAAATTTGTCATTCTTTTATTTAATTTGGCAGGATTTGTTGCACTGGCATGGAATAATAATCCTAAAAACATACAGAAACTTTTTAAATTTTAAATAAAGGAGTGGCTTTTTTGAAAAGTATCAGAACCAAAATAATAATAGCCGTTATTATTTTCCTAATTGCCGGAATGGGAGGCCTTTCCCTTCTCAGCTTCAACAAAACAAAGGATCTGCTGGAAGAAAACATTGAACAGTCCATTACCGCCCTTGCACAGTCTTCGGGAAGAGAAATAAGCATGTGGATGGAAACCAGGAAGGCCGAAGTATCTCTTCTGGCCAATTCCCATACTGTTCTAAGCGGCGGCAAAAGCGCCACCGTAAACTATTTAAACACAGAAATATTAAGAAACGGACTATATGAAATGTTTTTTATTTCTGACAAAAAGGGTGAAGCATATACAACATCCGGGGCAAATGTTAATGTAAGTGACCGGGATTATTTCCAAAAAGCTATGCAGACAGGAAATGTAGCTGTATCAGACCCCTTGCTTTCAAAAGCTTCCGGAAAACTTGTGATTGTTGTGGCTGCCCCCATTAAGAAGAGCGGTGCAGTAACAGGTGTTTTAGGGGGAACCGTAACTGTTGACGATATATCAAGAATGGTTACCCAGATAACAGTGGGTAAAACAGGATACGCTTACCTGGTAAAAAGCGATGGAATGTTCATAGCTCACCAAAACAAATCTTTGGAAATGCAGTATAACCCTTTAAATGACCCAAACGCCGACCCTAAGCTGGTGGAAGCCGCTAAGAACATGATTAATGGTCAAACTGATGTCACACGCTATACCTTTGAAGGCGTGGACAAGTACATGGCCTACGCGCCTGTCCCCGGCATGAGATGGTCACTGGCCGTTACCGCGCCCGTTTCAGATATGGCGGATCAGCTTTCCGAACTTCCCTTCCTTTACCTTATAAACCTGGGTGTTGTTTCACTGGTCGTTGCTGTGCTGATGATTATTATACTAAGGAAGATTCTGGCAAACCTCCGCCTGGTTACAGCCCAGGCAACCAGAATAGCCGACGGGGATCTCTCCATTAGTAAAATAGGCATCTCGACAAGGGATGAAATGGGACAATTATCTGAGGCCTTTAATTCACTGCTAACCAATTTAAAAGACATAACCCTGCAGCTACAGGATAAATCTAAAAACGTAGCTTCTTCAGCGACAGAACTCCTGGCCAGCGCTGAAAATGTAACGGCGGGGGCCACAGAAACAGCTTCCACAATAAACCAGGTAGCATCAGCAGTTGAGCAGGTAACCAGGAATTCCCGAAGAATAGCCGAATCCTCCGAAAAAGCCTCGGTATACGCAAAAGAGAGCCGGGAGGGTGTAAAACAAATAATAGGTCAGATGGATGCCATCCAAAGGGCTGCCGGAGCCAGCAGTGAGGTGATTCACGGGCTTAATCGCTCCGCAGGCCAAATTACCCAAATAGTTGAGATGATAACCCAAATAGCCGACCAGACAAATCTCCTCGCCCTCAACGCAGCCATTGAAGCCGCAAGGGCAGGTGAACAGGGCCGGGGATTTGCGGTGGTTGCAGAGGAAGTAAGGGAATTGTCAGAGCAGTCAGCAAATGCCGCCAACCAGATACACGCCCTCATAACCGCCATACAGCAGGAGTCCGGCAGGGCTGTACAGACTATGAATGACGGGGCCGTCCAGGTGAACTCGGGTTCCAAGGTAGTCAAGGAGGTAGGCGGGACCCTGGAAAAGATTATAGAATCTGTTCAAGGTCTGGCCGTAGAGATTCAATCAATAGCCTCTTCTATCGATCAGATTTCATCTTCAGTGGAAAGCGTAGCCGCTGCTGCACAGGAACAGACAGCCACCATGGAAGAAGTATCCTCCACCACAGAACATCTTGCAAACATGGCAGATGAACTGGAACTTCTTTCCAGGCGCTTTAAGCTGCAGTAAAAAGACATATCTTATTTCTGGAACTCCCACTCCTGTCAGTGGGAGTTCTTTTTTTGGGCTTCTGCCGGGTATAATCCATAGCGATGGAATAATAAGGCACTAAATTGAAATGATAATAAAAACATCAATTTAAATCTAAAAGGGGTGTAAAGATGCAGTTATCGCCTGGAGAAAGATCAGTTCTTGCTTTTTTCCCTTCCGCAGACTCGGCCAGCAAGGCGGCTGAAGCATTAACCAATGCAGGTTACCCGCGCCCCAGTGTGGACAGGGTATCCCGCTACGGCGTCACTTATGATTCAAATATTAACAACCCTATTAATAACGCTTTAACAGTAACCGGCCCAACACTGTTTTCCGACAGCACCAGCGAGGAAATGACCGACACTGAGCGAATATTACGTGTCTCGGACCCGTCTGTAAGCGGCTACGGCAATGTTGACTACGGTGTGGCCGGCGGAAAAGCATTTCTACTGACCCTTGTTACCAGCAGTGAAAAAGCACGTCAGGCCGAAAAAATGATAGAAGAACACGGAGGCAAAATTTAAAGCGGAAAGCAAGGGGGCAGCGCTTCATTTTGTTAAAATTTGTAATTAAAAAAATAATAGAAGGGACATTTATTTACATATTTTACCTACCCCTTTTGAGATAATATAAGAAGCTCGAAGGGGGAGATAGACCTTGCCACCTACTAACGAATATTTGTTTTTTCGTCATTTTGAAGAAAAGTATATATTTAGCAGCCTGACAAAAGTGTTTTACGAAGAATTACCTGCCGACAGAGAGACGGTCTTTCTCTGCATCGGGATAGACAGGTCAGCCGGAGATTCTTTTGGACCGCTTACAGGAACGCTCCTTAAACAGATGAGGGTGCCAAACGTTGTAGGCACCCTCCATAGACCTGTACACGCAAAGAATCTTGAAGAGACCTGCGAGGAAATAGGAACAGGCAAATATGTAGTTGCAATTGATGCTTCTTTGGGAAGCGCGAAGGATTTGGGCTACCTGGCAGTAAAAAGGAGCCCTTTATATCCGGGCAAGGCTATGGGTAAAAACCTCCCTCCTGTTGGAGATATATCTGTTTTTTTAAATGTAAATATTGGAGGAATAGCAAATTATATCTTTTTACAAAATGCCAGCCTCTACACTGTATGGAACGGGGCTGATGTTGTAGCAAGGTCAATTTCCACTGCACTATACATGAAAAAGAAACACAGGGTAACCGCGATGGCACTGTAAATCAGTCATCCTCACCAAGCATATTGGCCGCATCAATCTCCTTTATCTTTCCGTTAAATTGTTCCATTCCAGGCCCCGGATGGGTATCCTCTCCGAAAATTTTACTATTCTTGTCTTTTTTTAAGTCATAATCAGGAGGATTATCCGGGGTCCCAAATCCTGAAAGGATTCCTACACCTGTCATAGGGCTATCAGCAACATTACTTGTGGTTACTTTATTTTTCAGCTTTACTCACCTCAGTATTATTCTCATTCACAAGTCAACTTTTATTCAAGAAATATTTCCCTATAAAAATTTAAAGAAATACTTTGGGAAAACCCGGACTCAGTTATTCAAGTATGTCCATCTCAAAATGAAAATGAAGAAGAAATAGCGCCAGTAAAAGCTTTAAACCGGCCTTAAGCCACTGCCTCCGTCCTGTCCCCCCGTATCCTCCCATACTTTGTAAATCCCAAAGGAACATCAGCCCAAATACTAGTCCCAAGATTGCGCAAACAACAGAAATAACTGCTTCCATTAAAAACACCCCCTTGTAATATATATGGGGTGAAGTAAATAAAAAAAACTGATTAACAGTTATTTCTAAGGGTAAGAATAAACCGAGGTGATTCGCATTTTACCCTACCCTGTAAAGCCTATGCTTCTTCAGTCCGCAGATCAGCCCTTTAATTCACCGGATCACATTTTCGAATGGAAGGTCGATGGAATCCGCTGCATCATGTTCTACCAGGAAGGAGCTGTGCGCCTTCAGAGCAAAACCGGCAAAGACTGTACAGAGGCATTTCCGGAGATCCATAACCCGGAGATAAACGCCGGGGAAGCGATTTTTGACGGTGAATTAACTGTTTTAAGTGAGGGCCGGCCGGATTTTGAAGGTGTTATGGAAAGATATCATTCAGGAATAAAAAAGGCCCGGCTTCTGGCAGCCAGGAAGCCCTCGGTCTACATAGTATGGGATATCCTCTGGCATGACGGGGAAAACAAAACCAGGCAGCCCCTGTCAAAAAGAAAAAAATACCTTGAAAAGATTCTTAACAACAGCACTCATATAAGAAAAATTGATTGGATAGACGAACAGGGCACTTCTTTGTGGGAGGCTGTGGTGGCTCACGATCTGGAAGGAATTGTGGCAAAAAGTAAAAACAGCTTTTATGAAGCAGGAAAGAAATCCAGTGCCTGGCTGAAAATTAAAAACTACCGGGAGGAGTCTGTTAATATTTTCGGTTACTCCTTTAAGGAAGGGGCTGTACTGGTTGGCCCCGGCGACAATGTTCGGGGACACGCCATCGGAATCAATGCGAAAGACAGGTCCATTCTCAGGGACTTACTGGATAAGTATGGAACAACAAGTGGAGAAAAAATATACCTTCCTCCTGGTATACGCGGCAGGGTGAGGTTCACAGGCTTTACACCAAGTGGATCAATGCGTGACTGCACATGGAAATCTTTCGAGACTTGAATATCAGGAAATGACAGTTTTATTTTCCCCAAGAGCCTCGACAAAGAATTCAGCAACCATATCCCCTAGCTTTCTCTCATAGCCCCACCAGAAGTGGTCTACACCTTTGATCACTTCAATCCTCTTGGGGTCAGGCATGACAGCTGCCCCACCCAAAATTATTTCCTGTGGAATCACCATGTCCTTAGAGCCGCAGACTATAAATTTTGGTTTTATGCAGTCCACCAGTGCTCCGGGATTCATAACTGGAGAAACTGCTGCTATAGCCTTGACTATATCGCTTTTTTCTCCTGCCTTCATTGCAATCATTCCTCCAAAGGAATAACCCGCTATTCCTATCCGGCTGGGATCTATACCCTCATATGCGGAAAGAAACCTCAGTGCAGACATGGCATCCTCCTGCTCTCCTTCACCATCGGCAAAATACCCCTCGCTTCTTCCAACACCCCTGAAATTAAACCTTAAAACAGCCATACCTCCTAATACAACTGCCCTGCCAACTTCAGCAACAACATTATTGTCCATATCTCCACCATATAATGGGTGAGGGTGGCATAAAACCAATCCAGAGCACAAATTGGGTGATTCGGGCAGATCAATACAGGCCTCCAGCGCTGGTCCCTCCCCACTAATAGTGACCTTAACAGATCTCATCATTGTTAAATCACCTCCTTCTTATACGTGTATTATATATATCTTCAAAATAAATTTAAAGCCGGATTAGATTCTACTCCCTATATTGAGCTCCCAGATACTGCCGCTGCTGCATGCAAAAAGGCCCCTGCCCCGCAGAGACCTCTACCACGCTGCGTTATTGCTTTAACTATGGTGATAAAATAACCTTTATACAGTTATCCTGCTTCTGGTCAAATATCTCATACCCCTTTTCCCCTTCCTCCAGTTTCAGCCTGTGTGTAATTATGTCAGTGGGGTCAATCTTTCCACTTTTAACCCAGTCCAGAAGGTGTTCAGTATAAGCCGTGGCGGGACACTGCCCCATCTTAAGGGTAATATTCCTGCTGAAAAAATCCCCCAGGGGAAACTGGTTGTACCTTAAGCCGTATACGCCGACCAGCGCCACATTGCCGCACTTTCTTACGGCCTGTGAGGCCATTATAATAGCCGACATAGCCCCTCCCTGCAATAAAAGGGCCGTTTCCACAAGCTCGATTATATTCATTTTTCCATCCATCCCCACACAGTCTATAACAACATCGGTTCCCCCCCGGGTCATTTCTTTTATATAGCCCCCGGTATTTTCATGGTCCTCAAAATTAATAACCTCAACGTTATTATACTTTTTTGCGTGTTCCAGCCTATATCCTATATAGTCCACGGCTATTACCCTTTCCGCACCCAGAATCCAGGCAAATTTCTGCGCCAGAAGGCCGACGGGACCGCAGCCAAGGACTGTTACGGTAGATCCTTCCTTTACCCCGCCAATAAGATTGCCCCAGTATGCCGTAGGGAGAATATCAGTAAGGAACAGAACCTGTTCGTCGCCTAAATCCTCAGGCACCTTAAGGGGGCCAACATTGGCATAGGGCACCCGCAGGTACTGAGCCTGCCCCCCGGCATAGCCGCCATAGGTCTCACTGTAGCCCAAAATACCCCCAGCCTCACCATGAGGATTGGAAGTGCTGCACTGGCTGTACAGCTCGTGGCCACAGTACCAGCATTGGCCGCACGCTACGGGAAAGGGCACAATTACCCTGTCACCCTTTTTTATTTTATTTACCTCGGGACCCACCTCTTCAACTATCCCCATTGTTTCATGACCCAGTATAAAATCTTTAGGCATATTGGGAACAAGGCCGTGAATCAGGTGCAGGTCAGATCCGCAAATAGCAGTAGATGTCACCCTTATTATGGCATCATCCGGCTTTTCGATTTTAGGGAAGCCAACCTCTTTGACCTTTACATCTTTTACTCCCTGATAAGTAATGGCCTTCAACGCACGGCCCCCTTTCTCATTCCCTGTCTCCTATAATCGGTCCCATAGAGTCCGCAGCCACCAGACGCTTAAGGTAGGGATGATAAATCAAACCTTCAACAATAATGACCGCTGCAACACTATAAATCATTGCTTTGGCATTCGGCACCGCACCTATGTATCTTAAAACCCAAAGAATGAAAAATACCAACACTCCGTCAGATATAGCGGCAATTGCATTACCAGCCCTTGGTAGAACATATACGTCTAACGCATAAGACACTGCAGTAATAGCTATAGATATAATTATTGAGGCAAACCAGCCCATGTCTCCTAACAGGCTGAGAATAAGGAATAACGGAATAATATTAAGTATTGCCTTAAAGGAAAAGGTTTTCAGGTGGCCCAAAAATGTCATCTCCTTTCGGAGTTATTTTTTCAAAAGATATAAAACTTAATACTGCTGTAAAAAATAAATTGCCCCGGGTGCTTAACACCCGGGGCAAAATCTTTATCCCGCCTTTGCCGTAATTGGCTTATTAATTCTTTTAAACCCCACTTCCCAAAAGTGGGTACCTGGCTGACTGCTTCTGCCTTCCTTTTTACAGAAGGCCCGGCATCCGCCGTCAGACCTAAGTTCCCTTGTTATCATTGTAGGTAAAAAAATAACAAGTTCACGTACAACGCAGGATTAATTATCAACAATGTTGCATTATACATTATTATGAGACCCCGGGCAACCGGAAATTAATGCCTCTAAATAAAGACTTGCAAAAAATTAACAACTCCCACACCAGGAACTTGTTGTATTATTGTAATATGGTCCCTTGCGGAAATGTTAAACACTAATAATTCAGGAGGAAAAATAATGAAGCGTGTTGCGATGATTTTTTTTATTACTATATTTATTGTTACCGGATGCTCAGCCCTTCAGGATGAGGTAAAGACCACGAAAGAGTTTAGTGAGCAGGATATTCGAAACGCAGTAACAGAGCTAGTCAATGGAATCAACAGTGGAAATCCTGAAATTGTAAGGAAATATGTGGATGAAGCCGGCCCTGTAACGGAAAAGCTTATTGAAAAGCTCAAAAACAATATCCGGCTTTCAAACATCAGAGATGTTCAAATTCAGGGAACAAACGCTCAGGCAACGGTTACTTTGGAGGTGGTACCTCTCAAAATAAACCGCGACATAACACTTAACTTTGATATAACAGATGTTCTGGTTCTGGACAATCCTTTGGGCTTACTGACAATTTTACTTCCCTAACATCGCCTTAATCTCCCGGTTATTACAACAACCTTTTATTAACCCATGACACATATAAAACTACTTAGCAGGGGAAAATAATGAGGGTTAAAATACTTTGAGAGGGGAGTTGTAATAGTGAACCAGCATATTCACTGCATTGTCAATGACTGCCACTACTGGGACCACGGCAATATGTGCAAGGCCAACGAAATTCTTGTTTCTACTGACGAATTTGGGGCAAGCAGGCCTGACAGGATTGACGCCACAATGGCAAAACAGCTTACCCCCGCACATGCCGGTAACTGTATGGCAACTTGCTGTAAGACTTACGTTAAAAAGGCTACCAATGAAATTAATGCCGACGGGATTAAAAGAATGTCATGATTGTTCGGGACTCTAAAAAAGGCCGGATCTATATCCGGCCTTTTCATCTTACCCTGTTACTATCTCAAAACTGCCGTCCCGTGCTTTGCCTTAAAACCGTTATGGACTCATAGGTTTGCGGACAGATATAATATTAATAGCGAATATACTAACATCATGATTTCAGCACGGGGGTTCATATGAAAAGTCCATCAAAGAGGCCGGTGGTGGTTATCGCCGGTGCAACAGGATTTGTGGGCAAAGCGCTAATTTCAGCTTTACGATCCCATTACCGGCTGATATGTCTGACCAGGGGGCAGATTGACGAGAGCAATGTCTTCTGTAATCCTGACATAACATGGCGCCAGTGTGATCTTTTTTCACTTATTGATGCCGAAAAAGCTTTGGGGTGCGCCGATTATGCCTTTTACCTGGTGCACTCGATGATGCCCTCTGCAAGACTTACACAGGGCAGTTTTGAAGACATGGACCTCATAATGGCCGACAATTTTGCCAGAGCTGCCTCCTTAAACGGAATAAAACAAATTATATATCTCGGAGGACTGGTGCCGGATAAAGGAAAAAAGCTATCCCTACATCTTCGAAGCCGTCTTGAAGTTGAGAAAACCCTCGGTTCATATGGCGTCCCGGTAACCGCCTTACGTGCAGGGCTAATAATAGGTGCTGAAGGGTCTACTTTCAGGATACTTGTCCGGTTGGTAGAAAGAATGAGGTTTATGGTCCTGCCCAAATGGATGTATTCCTTGACTCATCCCATATCGCTTTCCGACGTTATTGAAATTATGCGTTACTGCCTGGGAAACCCCTTCACTTTTAACCAGAGCTTTGATATCGGCGGGCCTGATGTGATGACATATCATGATATGGTTAAGAAGATTGCTGAAGTAATGGGGTATAAAAGACATATCCTGACCATACCCTTTTTTTCCTCGAAACTGGCCGGCTTACTTTTAAGCCTTTTTACCAACTCTCCAAAATCACTGGTTGCCCCGCTGGTTGAAAGCATCAAAACACCAATGGTGGCAGGTAACCTACGCCTTCAAAATGAAATGAGCCTGCCAGGAATGTCCTTTGATAAATCGGTTAAGCTGGCCCTTTCAATAAAATCCGGTGTAAATGAAAGAACTACTCCCCGTAAAAAGTCCAAAAAGCTTAGTAAACAAAATAATGTCATGAGTGTCCGCTCGGTGCAGCGTCTTCCCCTGCCAGGGGGAATAGATGCCGACTGGGTGGCCCTTCACTACTCAACCTGGCTCCCAGGACTGTTCAAAACCTTTATAAAGGTTAAGGTTGACTATAAAGGCTGTTACTTTTACTTCCGGTTCTTACGAAAATCACTTCTGGACCTGACCTTTAGCCATGACAGGAGCTCGAAGGACCGCCCTTTGTACTATATTACAGGAGGCCTGCTTGCCCGGCTCAATCTTCTTCCGCACAAGGGACGTTTTGAATTCCGTGAGGTTTTGGATAACAAATATGTATTGGCAGCCATACACGACTATGTTCCTACTATCCCCTGGTTTATTTACAATTTGACTCAGGCCAGGCTTCATATCTGGGTCATGCACAAATTCGGAAAGCATCTCACACAAATTAACGGCAATCAATGATTTAATTGCCATACATGCCGCTAAGCAGGCAAATAGCACAAAATATTGAATAATTAAGGCATAAGAATAATTCTTGATACAATAGATATTAAATAAAAGAGGTAAAAACCATGGAAGATCGTATTAGCCAGTCAAAATCTGTGTCATTAGCAGGATATTTAAGTAAAACTCTTCTGATAGTTTTACCTTTTGCACTGCTGATATCTTTTATTACCGGCACAATAATAGGTATTGAGAAATCCAGGCTGTGGCCCTACCTGATTTCAAATGTTATTATAGCATTTTTGCTCGTTCTCCTGGCCAGTTCAAAGAACTATATAAGATACATAAAGCCCTCAACTGAGATAATTAAAATCTTAAAGGAAATAGTCGGTGAATGTGACCTTACCCAAAGAATTACACCGGGCGCAAGGGGTGAAATCGGCGTTCTAATTAAGCATTTTAACCTGTTTGTGGAAAAAATGCAGAGCATAATAAAAAATATTTTTGAAACAACTGCATCTCTTAATAAGGCTTCAGACGAACTACAGAGCGTGGCTGACAACATGGCTTCAACAAGTGAGGAAACCAGTTCTCAGACCGGCATGGTGGGTTATACCGCTGAAAAAATAACTTCAAGTCTTTCTTTAACAGCTGGGGCCCTTTCGGATTCAAGCCTTAATCTCAATGAGGTCTCATCTTCGGTAAAGGAAATGTCGCTATCAATTAAGAATATTGCTTCCGCCACGGAACAGACCTCATACACAGTTGAACAGGTGACCGGTACAGTCTCCGATATTTCAAAGAGCATTGTAAAGGTTTCGGATTCAGCAGTGGGAGCCTCAGGTTCAGTAAACAGAGTTGCCGGGTCAGTCAGGGAAATAGATACATCTCTAAACGCAATTGCAATGAGCTGCGGTAGATCTACCCGGATAACAGCCGAAGCCGGTCAAAGCGCAAAAGAAGCCCGGGCAATAATAGAGATACTAAATAATTCCTCCACAGAAATTGGCAAGATAGTAAATGTCATTAGTGAAATAGCAGAGCAGACCAATATGCTTGCACTGAACGCTGCTATAGAGGCAGCTGGAGCTGGAGATGCGGGGAAGGGATTTACAGTTGTGGCCAATGAAGTAAAGGAGCTTTCCAGGCAAACCTCAGAGGCCACTAATGAGATTGGCCAGAAAATAGAGGCCATACAGAACAGTGTATCAGGGGCGGTAAGAGCTGTCGGGAAAATTTCCGAAATAATTGAAGAAATAACTAAAATTACAGATACTATAGCGGCCGCGGTCACTGAGCAGTCTGCAACCACCGGTGAAATATCAAAGGCTGTAGCAAAGGCTGCTGAAAACGTAAGCCACATTACCGGAGATATAAGCGATATAGCCTTAAAGGCTCAAAGTGTTTCGCATAATCTAACCGAAGCTTCAAGAGGTGTGAGAGAAATAGCCGACTCAATTATTGATTTATCGGCCAATTCGGACTATATTTCCCATAATACCGAAAAAGCTTCAATAAGAATCGGGAAAGAAGCTGAAACACTTATAAATATATCCCGAAGCGCTAACGAAATATCACAGAGCATACAGGAAATAAATATCGCCGCCTCCCAGGCTGCTTCCGGGGCTTACGAAACAAGCACCTCCGCTAAAACCCTTTCTGAAATAGCTCAGAGGCTTGATATACTTGTTAAGCAGTTTAAGATTTAATAGATTATCTAAAGACTAAAACCACCCGTTTAGGGTGGTTTTGTTTATGATTTTGTTTATGGTTTTTTGTATGGCTCTTTTCCCAAAAGTTCGGCAACTGTAACAAAAGTATATCCCTGTGCTTTCAGCGTAAAAATTAATTCAGGCAAGGCCCTTAAAGTCTCATCAAGATCTACTCCGGCGGAATGCATTAATATTATAGACCCGCGCTTTGTGTCAACCAGTGTACTGGCAAGTATCCTGTCGGCTGACCTTGAATACCAGTCCAGTGAGTCGGCAGTCCACCCAACGGATAGGTATCCCAGGTCGGCTACTTCCCTCATTACATCTGCTGATAAAGCCCCGTAGGGCGGTCTGAACATAACAGGCTCAAAGCCAGTTATTTCCGAGATGGCCGAACTGGTGTCAATAAGCTCGCTCCTTATTTCCGGCCTCTCCAAATATCTTAGATTTTTATGAGACCACCCGTGTCCAGCCACCTGGTGCCCGCCTTTTACTAGCTCTTCAACCACCGCCGGATATTTTTCAACCAGTGAGCCAATAAGGAAAAAGGTACCCTTAATATCGTTATCCTCCAGTATTGCCATTACCTTTTGTGTATATTTTTCATCCGGCCCGTCATCAAAGGTAAGGGCCACTATTTTTCTATCCCTCGGCCCCCTTGATGTGATTAAGCCCGGAAATTCCTTCATAAGCCTTGATATGCTGTACTCACTTTCAGCTGACTTTATGTTTGTTTCAGGCTTTTTTTTCTCCTGAATTTCCCCTTTGGGGAGAGGCGGAATTATTATAACCTGACCGGTAAAAACATTTATATTGCCAAGATCGTTATAAGAAGCCAGGGTTTCAACATCTATACCATGTTCCCCGGCAATTGTATTCAATGTCTCCCCCTCGCCCACCGTGTATTTGACTCCCGGTTTAGAGTCGGGGATTATTATTGCCTGTCCGGGAAATAAGATGTAGGGGCTCTCTATAAAAGAATTGAATGACAAAAGTTTATCCATACTTATGTTATTTCGTCCCGCAATGTATTCCAGGGTATCTCCCTCCTGAACCCGGTATACCTGCTCTGCTCCAGCCGGCAGCGCCGGAAGCAGACTAACAAATAAACCCAATAATATAACTGCTGAAAACAGTGATATCTTTTTCAAAAACATATTTCTCCTCCATTTAACATATGTAGCAATGTCTTAATCAAATACACTTATATTCATCGGAGAAAAGGCAAAACCTTTTGTTATTTTCAGGTTATTATGGCAAATAATTTTGAATTATGTCGCTATTAATTACATATAGTAAATATATGTGGGCATAAATCAAACTCACAACACTTTAAATATATCTATTGACATTAAAGTCGCTTTATTTAACATAATTCAACATAAGCGAATAATTGCTATTTTATATTCCAAAAAGTATAATTTTTTAAAAGTTAAAATATTTTTAAAGTATCTACATTAATATTAAACAACCAAACTAATACCATTACTTTAAAATTATTTATTAAATAGCCACCGGGAGGTGAAAGCGTCCCAAAATCTTCGAAAACGCATCATTATTCTATAAAAAAATCAGGAAAGGGCTGATATTTATGGCAGACTGGCCTGCAGACAACATTGTGGGCATTCCCCTTCTCACCCCGCCCTACCACAACCTGGTTCAGGAAGAATACAGGGGAATGAAAGGAATAATTTATAAAGAGGCCCGGCTACTTATACACCTGTTTACGGCACCCGAGGAATGTATAAGAGAGTTTCTCCCCCGGGAGCTCAGCCCCGGAAGCCTGGGAATGATGGTGGCCCTGGTTGCGGAGTACCCATACAGCACACTGGGCCCATACAAAGAAGCAGCACTGTTTGTTGAGTGCCAGTACGGAGAAACAGCCGGGCTTCATACCGCCTACATGTATATCGACCAGCTGCACGGCGACCACACCCTCGGGGCTGATAAAGCCCTTGTGGCCGGGCGTGAAATACTGGGCTTCCCCAAAATGCTTGCCAACATAGACCTGATTACAGAGGGAAATCACTGCACCGGAACAGTCCGCCGCCGGGGTATGGAAATAATAAGGCTGGAGGCGGAAATGACCGGCCCCGGGGAATTTCCGGACCTGGGCACCATGATAAATGTAAGGGCATTCCCCTCCCCGGACATGGAAACATACAGCTACAGGGATATATGCACCACAAATCTTGTATACCAGCCACAGGTCACATCCGTCGGAGAGGGCCAGGCTTTATTCCCAACATCCACCGAAGACATACGTAAGGTGCAGGTAGGAGAAAATATGGCTACTTTCTTTACTGTTACTGATTTTTGCATCCCTACCGGTAAAACGCTTGCAGTCCTGTAAGCTGATATTCACATTTGGAGGTTAACCAGTCATGTATTTCGAAATTGACTCATCTGTGAGAAATAATGAGGACCTGACTCTATTAAGAGCTGAGCTGCATAAATTCGCCAGGGATGTGATAAGGCCGGCCTCGGTTAAACTCGATCAGATGGACTCCAGGAAGACCGCCGAAAAGGATTCTCCCTATTTTGAAGTTATGAAAAAAATGAAGAAAAACGGGTACCACAGACTACTGGTGCCCGAGGAATACGGTGGACTTCAGGTGGGGCCCGAGGCCTTCAACATTTTTTTTGAAGAGATCGCCTGGGGCAGCGTGGGTTTTTCGACAGCGATAGGGGTAGACATGATCCCCACAACGGTAATGAGTCTCATCGGATCACCGGAAATTATAGACGAAGTTCTTCGTCCCTGGATGGCCGATGAAAAGGACCAGTACCGGGGCTGCTGGTGCGTTATGGATCCCGAGCGCGGATCCGATTACATAATGGCCATGTCACATCAAAACCCGGAGGAAATTGGAACAAAAGGATTCTGCAAGGCTGAAAGGGACGGGGACGGCTGGAGAATAAACGGGGTAAAGTCACTTTGGACATCATCCGCCCCGTGCGCCAACTGGGCACTGACCCACCCCCTTATTCCTCCCCACGAAAGCCCCACCGATATGGGTGCTGCCATTGTACCGCTAAACCTTCCGGGAGTTACCCTGTCACCGCCCATTGACAAGCTTGGACTGAGGGACGACCCCCAGGGTGAGATAGTTTTCGATAATGTGTGGATCCCCGACCACTACATGGTTGCCTCGGTTCCCCTGCTGTCCGTCCAGATGATGAAGATGGTAATCAGCATGACTAGCTGCGCCATAGCCAGCATGTATGTGGGTGTGGCCAGGTCGGCCTTTGAAGAGGCCATTAAATATGCCAGAGGCAGAGTACAGGGCGGCAAGGCCATAATAGACCACCAGCTCACCAGGTACAGGTTGTATAAAATGTTTGAAAAGATAGAGACCGCCAGGTATTACACCAGGTCGGTAACAAGGCACGTCTGGGAGGAAGTCTTTGACCAGAGAACCTACAACCAGTCAACAGCCCATGCCCTCACGGCCCAGGCCTATTCAAAGGATAAGGCCTTCGAGGTGGTCACCGATGCGCTCCAGCTTTTCGGGGGGGCAGGAATACTCAAGGAAAGCCTCATTGAAAAGATATTCAGGGACGCCAGGTGCGGCCTTATCGAGGATGGAACCACCGAGGTTTTGAGCCTCGAGGCCATAGAAGATCTTCTTCAGGAAGAGTTTTATACACTGGATTAAATCATTTGGTTACGGAGGTGCAACTTTAAATGTCCGAGGCATTTATATTCGGTTCAAGAGAGTGGTTTGAAACTGCAAAGAAAAAACTTCAGGAAAGTGAAGATTTAAAAAAGGGATCAAAAGACTGGGTAGGCTGCATGCGCTGCATTATCGATGCAGAAGACGAGGAGGCTGTAAAGGACTATACAACTGAGGACGGTATTAAAGCCATCACAGGCATGATTGGCATGCTTAGTGTCGAGGACCGCCTTAAATTTAGTGATACCGGGCTGGGAAGGTTATTTGACAAGCTGGGAGTATCCCTGGAAAGAGATCCGGACTCGGAGATTCCTGCTGAGGTGATGGATAAAGTTAAAGACCTCACCCTTGAAGACTTCAGGGGAGTAGTTATTTACGCCAGCTTTGAGCCACACCTGGGAGAACTAAGAGAGATGGACCCCATTGCCCCGGACGCCCGCCTGGATGCACCCTTTACCATCTCCGGCAAGTATAAATTCTGGAAGAAACTTTGCTCGGGCCAGCAGAGCATTATCCAGCTGGTGATGAGCGGGAAAATGAAGTTAAAGGGTGATATAAAGTACATATTGAAACGGATGGCCGCTGTAAATGCCCTTATGAATACATACAAGTCAATTCCCCTTAAATAAACGCCCTGCGGGCGTTACCGCTGTCTCAGAAGATATTATTTAATGTTGCGGAATTGGGAAACGGTAATGCAGGAATCCCCAATTCCTAATTCCCAATTCCCAATTCCTGTAAACTAGTGGAGGAATTTATATGAAAGCTGTTTTATATAAAGAGCCAGGAATAATAAGTGTTGAGGAAGTCCCCCGCCCTCAAATACAGGAACCGGAGGACGCAATTATAAAAATAACAAAAACAGCTATTTGCGGGTCAGACCTTCACATGTTCCATGGTTACCTGGGTGTGCTGCCTGACACCATTATCGGGCACGAGTTCACGGGTGTGGTGGAAGAGGTTGGCCCCTCTGTAACTGCAGTACGGCCCGGCGACAGGGTGCTGGGCGCGGCGGGGATAGCGTGCGGCCAGTGTAAATCCTGCCGTGATAACCTTGTGGTTGCCTGCAAGCACCTGGGTATTTACGGCTGCGGGCCTCTGTTCGGGGACCTGCCGGGGGCCCAGGCGGAATACATAAAGGTTCAGTTTGCAAACTTCACCCTCGAAAAGATACCTGACGGCCTCACCGACGAACAGGTTCTTTTTGTGGGAGACATACTTTCAACAGCCTACATGGGGGCGTTGGGAATAACCCCCGGAAGTGAGGGCATTACCCACGGCAGCACGGTGGCCGTTTTCGGAGCAGGGCCGGTAGGCCTTTGCGCTGTAGCGGTTTCACACTTATTTGGCCCGGCTCGCATTATTGCAGTTGACAAACTTGACTATCGTTTGGAAATGGCTGCAAACCTTGGGGCGGACCACGTAATAAATGTTCTCATGGATGACCCGGTGGAAGTTATAAGCAATATAACAGATGACTGGGGAGCAGACTTTGTAATTGAGTCCACCGGTGAGACAGAGGTACTGGAACAATGCTTCACTGCCGTAGCACCTGGAGGCATCGTATCAGCCATAGCGGTTTACCACGGGCCGGTGGAACTGCCTATCCATTTTATCCTGCCTAAAAATATAGGGGTAAAAATGGGGCTGGCAAACCTTGTTCATACAAAAAAACTAATAAAGCTCATAGAGTGCGGAAAGCTGGACCTGACCCCCATCATCACCCACCGCCTGCCCCTTTCGGAGGCACAAAAGGGTTATAAGCTGTTTGATGAAAAACTCGACGGGTGTATAAAGGTAATTTTGGAGCCATAGATGTATAGGGATAGTTTTCTGGTACATTCTTTGGGGGGGTTAGGATATGAGTTTTGATTTACTCATAAAAAATGGAACTATAGTAGACGGAACTCAAAAGCCTTCCTTCAAGGGGGACATAGCTGTACGTAATAACAAAATCCATGTGATCGCTCCCGCAAATGGGGATAAGGATTATAATAACTGGGCATTTAAAAAGGTAATCGATGCCGAAGGGCATACAGTCTGCCCCGGGTTTATCGACATCCACTCCCACTGTGACTGGATATTGCCCTCAATTGGACATCCGGCTCTGATGAAGTCATTTCTTGAGCAGGGGGTAACCACTATAGTGGGGGGAAACTGCGGCTTTTCCCCCGCACCCCTGCCACCGGACTCTCCCCACTTTGAAATGTTTGATGAGTTCCGGGATTTGATTACCGCCCAGCTTCCCTTTGAAATATCGTGGTCATCTCTTGATTCATTTTTTAACCACCTGGAGAACAATAAAATATCCCTCAATCTGGCCATGTTAACCGGTCACGGCACTGTCCGGGCAGCCCTCTGGGGAAGAGACTATTCCCACCCCGAAAGTGCCAGAATGAAGGTCATGGAAAAGCTCATTACCGAATCTTTTGAGGAAGGTTCCTTCGGACTCTCCCTGGGGCTGGGTTACGAGCCGGGAGTTTTTGTGGACATGAAGGAGCTGGAACACCTGGCTGCACTGGCTGAAAAGCACAACAGAATTCTTACAGTGCACAACAAGGCTTTGTCGAAAATATCAGGGGTTTATCCCATAAGGCCCTTTGGAAAGGACCACAACATAAGGTCTCTGGAAGAAACAATATCCCTGGCTGAAAAAACCGGGGTCAAACTACAGATTTCCCACCTTATCTTCGTAGGGAAAAAGACCTGGCCAAGCTGCGATACTGCCCTGGAAATGATTGACCGGGCCAGGGAAAGGGGAGTTGATCTTGCCTTTGACAGCTTTCCCTATCACTCCGGCAACACTACAATTTATATTGTGTACCCGGCCTGGTTTCTTAAAAACATAGACAGAAATTTTCAAAACCCCCTGGCCCGAGCCCGCCTTCGCCTTGAATTCTTCTTTATGGTCAAGCTATTGGGCTTTAGTCTCACCGACGTACAATTGATGTGGGGCGGCAAGCCCCAGATGGAAAAATACAACGGTATGTTTTTTGAAGATATTGCCAGTGAGATGGGGTGCCCTGTATTTGAAGCGTACCTCAAGGTTAGCCAGGTCAGCGGAAGCAACGCGCTCTGCCTTTACCACAAATATAGTGGAGATGATCGAGATGAGTCGGCTTATATAAAAGTCCTCACCCACCCCTTAAACACCATAGAAACCGACGCCCTCATGACCACCAGGGGCTTACAAAACCCCGCCGCCTTTGGCACCTTTCCCCGTGTAATTCAGAGATATTGCAAGGAGCTTGGAGTAATCTCCCTGGAAGAGGCCATTGCCAGAATGACTGGCAACTCAGCCGCAAGAATAGGCCTAAAAGACCGGGGCATTTTAAAGGAAGGCAATTATGCAGATATAACCATTTTTGACTATAATGAAATAAAAGATAATACAACCCTTACAAAAACAGAGGAAAGGCCCTCGGGGATAAAATATGTGTTTATAAACGGCCAGGAAGTGGTCCGGGACGGAGTGGCCATTAAAGACAAGCAGGCTGGAATGGTGTTGAGGAGGTAGGGCTTATTCAAAAAGGTATAAATACTTTCCGTAGCCTTCTTCCTCAATATCCTCTTTTGGGATAAAGCGCAGGGAGGCCGAGTTTATACAGTACCTCAGCCTGGTGGGTGCAGGGCCGTCCTCAAATACATGACCCAGGTGAGAGTCGCCCCCCTTGCTCCTTACCTCAGTCCGCACCATATTATGACTCTTATCTTCCTTCTCCACAATATTTTCTGAGTGAATAGGCCTTGTAAAGCTGGGCCACCCGCAGCCTGAGTCAAACTTGTCCTTTGAGCTGAAAAGCGGCTCTCCTGAAACAATGTCCACGTAGATTCCCTCCCGCTTGTTATCCCAGTACTCATTCCTAAAGGGCGGCTCAGTGGCGCTGTTTTGAGTCACCTCGTACTGAATTCTTGTCAGCTTCTTTTTTAGATTATCTCTATCCATTTTCACTGCCCCCAGTGCTCTTCAATGAAAGCGTCCCTCCCCGATCCCCTCCTGTAGAGACCGTAGTGAACAGGGTTCTTTTTATGGTAGTCCTGGTGGTACTCCTCAGCAGGATAAAACCTTGGTGCCGGAAGAATTGCCGTCGCAACGGGCTTCCCGAAACGGCCGCTTTCATCCAGGGCTTTTTTGGATGCCTCAGCCAATCTTTTTTGCTCTTCATTATGGTAAAAAACGGCTGTTTTATAAGATTCGCCACGATCATGAAACTGGCCGCCCTCATCTGTGGGGTCTATTTGCCGCCAGAAAGTATCCAGTATCTGATCATACGATATAACCGCCGGGTCGAAGGTTATCTGAACAGCCTCATAGTGCCCTGTTCTCCCGGAGCATACCTCCTCGTATGTTGGGTTATCTTTGCTCCCCCCAGTGTAGCCTGAAGTTATACTTATAACCCCATCCAGTTCCTCAAAGGGCTTGACCATGCACCAAAAACAGCCACCGGCAAAGGTAGCCGTTTCATATGTTGGTTTCTTTCCTGTATCTGCCATATATATACCTCCATTTCATAATTTCCCACAATCATTTTATATTCATTCCACATTGTTTCTTTATTATTAGTGACATGGGGTGCCCCAAACAATCTTTAGACAATCTTAATAAGGAGCGTTGGAGTATGAAAAAAAGTAAAAAACTAGTAGCAATGCTGGTATTGCTGGTATCCACAGTCTTTGTCTTTAATGCCATGCCGGTTCTGGCAGCAGGTCAGCCTGAAGACAAACCCGTTCTAAAGGGTATCGAAGACAGGGTGATATTCATCAGCCCCTCGCCCATACTTGCTTCGGATGTACATCACCAGGCATACCTGACCTACCTGGTAATGGACTACATGCCTGATAGCATTGAGCAGTGGAAAGAGGCCTTTGCAGAGCGAAAAGGAGTAATGGCAAAAATGCCGAAGCCAGCGGTAGGTGTGAAAAAAATCCTTATGAAAAAAGGTGATGGAGAACCAGCAGCACCTGTTAAAATAAAAAAGAGCGAGCCTGCCATTTCAGGCGGAGATAAACAGGTATTTATTAGAAAAGGGATGCTTAATATGACTGGGCCGGACGAAAAAACTGCTGAAGAAATAAAAGCTTCCGCCGAGCTCAGGGAAGAATTTGAAAGTGCCGTGGAATCGGGAGACGCTGAGGACATCAAAAAGGTTTTACCTCAATTGCTGGAAGACTATAAAAGAATAACCGCCGGTATGGCTGAATTCGTCGAAAAAACCCAAAAGAGCGTGGACCAATAACAGAAATATGTGTAGAATAGCTATATACAAGGAAAGGGCGTGACCCCCGTTGCGTCCTTTCTCCTTATTGTCTGGAGGTTATACTCGGTGAGTTTTAAAATAAACCTGGTTGAAGATGAACAAAACCTGGTACACATACTAACATCCTACCTCGAAAAGGAGGGGTGGATTGTAAGGCCTTTTACTAACGGAGCCGAGGCCAGGGAGGTCATAAGGGACAGGCCCCACCTCTGGATACTGGACATTATGCTCCCCGGTGTAGACGGTTACCAGTTAATCAGGGAAATAAAGGCGGACTCTCCCGCAATGCCTGTTATCTTTATATCGGCCCGGGATGCAGACATTGACCGAATAGTAGGGCTGGAGATGGGGAGCGATGACTACCTTCCCAAGCCTTTTCTGCCAAGGGAACTGGTTATTCGCGCCCGTAAGCTTCTTGAAAGAGTATACGATCATTCAGAAAGCACAGCCTCAATTCTCCCAAAACTCCTTACGCAGATAGGTCCCTATGTTATTGACAGAGAGGCAAGATCTGTTTCACATGAAGGTATCCCGGCAGAAATTACATCAAAAGAATTTGACCTTCTTATATACCTTCTAGAAAATCAGGGATACCCGCTAGACAGGGAAAAAATACTCCGGCATGTATGGGGTATAGACTATTTCGGCACCGACCGGGTGGTTGACGATCTTGTGCGCAGGCTCCGCAAAAAGCTGGCCGCCCTAAGGGTTGAGACTATTTACGGATATGGTTACAGGCTGGTGAAACCATGAAGAATTTTCCTCTTTCAGCTCAGATATGGCTGGTCTGCTCCGGAATAGCACTTTGCATATTCCTTTTAATCGCAGCTCTTCTCCCCTGGACGCTCCGGAGTTTTTTTGACCGGCAGATTTTTGATATATTACAGGACTCACAGAGGGATGTTATGTTTTTTCACGTCCCCTCGGGCCAATCACCTAAAGATATGGTAATCGAAACAATCCCCGCCCAGCCAACCCAGGGCGCAGCAGTACGTATCAAGGCAATTACCACCCAGACATCCCAGAGTACGGCAGCCCGGGAAGAACATCCCTTTGTCAAGGGCATCGCCTTAAAAACGGCCCCATCAAAACAGGGCGCCCCTGTGGTGCAGCACTTTATTATTTCTGAAAATATAGATCTGCCCACCCCTCTTCCTGACCCGTTTATGAAAGTGGTCAAACTGAGCGCAAGAGAGCAGGAAGAGAATATTCAAAGCTATTCCCAGGAGATTGACCAAAGGATACTGTTTTACGTTATCCGAAAAGAAACCATTCAGGAAAAACCCGGCTTTATTGTGTCATATGTCTGGGGTACCTATCGAAACGACCTGGTCATGAATATGTACTTAAGGCTGGTTTTAATGATGGGGGTTCTGTTTGTGCTTATCTGGCCACTATCCCTCTGGCTGGCCAGATATCTTTCAAGGCCTCTGGTACAGATGGAATCACATATTGCAAGGATAGCGGAAAAAGACTGGGATGAACCTCTTTCAATTGACCGAAAGGATGAAATAGGGAAGCTTGCCCGATCATTTGAGAATATGCGCAGGCAGCTTATTCAGCGGGATAAAACACAGCAAACATTTTTGCAGAACGTATCTCACGGACTCAAAACGCCACTAATGGTTATCAGAAGTTACACCCAGTCAATTCTGGACGGGATATACCCAAAAGGAACTCTGGATGAAAGTATAAAAGTTATTAACAGTGAGGCCGCGCACCTTGAAAAGCGCGTACAGAGCCTGCTGTACCTGACAAAGCTTAAATACGTCTCAACCAGGGAAAAAAGGTCTGATGACTTTGACATTGCCGGGGTCATAACCGAGCAGATTGAAAGGCATAAATTCCATAGAAATGACCTTCAATGGGATATGCAAATAATCCCTGCCACTATATACGGTGATCGCGAGCAGTGGAAGGTGGCCGTGGAAAACCTTCTTGATAACCAGGTCCGACACGCAGAAAGTATGATTAAAATCACACTAAATGCTGAAGAAGGCACAGGCAGGGGCGTGCTTCTTCGTATCTGTAATGACGGCCCACCGGTTAGCCAGGAATTGTTGGATTCAATCTTTGAGCCATATAAGACCGGAGACGGCGGCAACTTCGGCCTTGGACTGGCTATTGTCAAACAGGTGGCCGATTCTCACCAGGCGCTGGTTTGGGCCGCTAATGAACAAGGTGGCCCAGCCTTTTATATAAAACTTAAAACAGAAAAAATATAAAAAGCGGGCCTTTTTGGCCCGCAACTTTAACGCCTTAAAGCGAATTTATGCTCAGTATAAAAAAGTGCCATCAACAAGATGGCGAAGGAAAAAAATGACAGGTGTATGTTACTACAATACATCGGCTTTCTTAAAAAAACCTTAAAAATATAAAAAAATCATTTTTGTTAAACTTATTATATATAGCAGTATAAATAGCTATAATAGGAATAGCACAATGAAATTATTATATGATTTATACGTATTCATCCACATAATTTCCCATATTGGGGTCTCCCAAATTTGTTGCATCTGCGCGCGAAATCATTTCAACAATAGCATTACCGTTTTCTTGGGCCGTGGTCATAGCTTTTTTCAAAACAAGGATACCTGCAGCCTCACGATGTTTGGACTGGGACAATACTATAGACAGCGCACCTATATCCATTAAACTACCCCCATCCAATCATTTAACAAATTATATCATTTTATATTTTTATATTCCACAGCCAAATTGTAGAGGTACAACCCATAAATACATGGTTTTGTTTGCTCCGTGCGGAAACAGTTAGAACTTAGGTCTCTTGTTACACAGGGATTTCTTAAGTTATTTTGTTGAAAATTAAATATAAGGGGATATATCATGTCAGACCTGAATGAAAATGAATTATTGCCTGAAGACAATCCTGTAAAGAGGAAGTCCTGGACATTTAAAGCCGGTATATTTTTAGTAATCATGTCCTTTGTGTTGTATGCCGGTATTTTGCTTGTGCCAATGACACCATACAGCCTTGCCACAAAAGCTGTGATAGCCACAACGCTTGCAGTTGCCGGAGAAATATCGTTCTGGGTTGGAGGTCTGCTTCTTGGCAAGGAGCTGGTCACAAAATACCGGGGTCTTCTTAACCCTATGAGATGGTTCAAAAAGAAAGACAATCCATAGATCTCTTTCTCACCTGTAATTGGCAAAAGGCTTCCGGTCAGTTGGACCGCAAGCCTTTTGTTTTTAACCGTAACAAAAAGGCAGCGCAATCCATAAAATGGTATATCAATCAGAAGTAGGTGATAACACCCATGCATTTCAATAAAAATAATATACCATGGAAATGGTCCGAACTGTCCTATGCGGGGGAGACCCGTGTCCCCCCGGCAGATGAGTCGGGAGCTGCCTACTGGCCTTTGTTTTTCTTAAAAAGAAATGAAAAAGGACAATTTACCGATGATAGCGGAAATATTTTACCACTGGATATCCGTCACCCCGACACAATAGATTTTGGAGGGGAGCAACTGGAAGTTGTAAGGCACACTCTTAACAATCTAACCCAGGAAAAAATATGTATGGCTGAATACTGGAACTCGGGCCCTGCTACAAAACAGTGGACTCCCATAATTGACAGGCTGATCGACACTTATAAAATATCAGCTACCAGGGCTGCCCGGATTTTAGCTTCTGCTCATGGTGGAATAAGTGATTCGGCAGTGGTAACCTGGTACCTTAAATATCATTATAACGTTCCCCGCCCCAACCAGCTTGATCAAACACTGGAAACAATCACCTGCACCCCGTATCACCCCAGCTACCCTGCAGGCCACGCAGTAATGTCAGGCTGTGCGGAAGTCATACTGTCATATTTTTTCACCCCGGAAAAGCATCAGCTCAAAAGGCTTGCCGAGGAGTGCTCAATCTCCAGAGTATATGCAGGAGTCCATTATCCGGCGGATGTACTTGAGGGATTAAGGGTGGGGCGTTATTTAGGAAGTGTTATAACCGGCATACTTGAAAAACAGCACGACGGCCTCGGCTGCAAGGTTGATTTTCACATAACCAAAAGCCGTAATGCCGTCCTCATGCCACCCCCGTATGAGCAGGTAATAAAGTTCGAGAGAAAACGCACCTGCAAGTCCTTGCTGGATCCCCGTCAGTGCCCCGAGGCCAGGTAATCTTTAATAAAAACATAACAGTACTAAACATTTGCTTCGGTTAAATACCGAGGCTTTTGTTTTAGTATAGAATTTCCTATTAAGTCCTGGTAAGGGAGGCTTTAGACAAATTGTCATAAATAAGAGGAACAAATGGGATATTGGCGAAGTCAAATTATTGATAGATTTTTTCAGCCTTGGCTGTTTATTCTCCGGGGATAATATATGCGGCAGCCAGGTACAAGTACCTCTAGACTATTTAAGGAAAGGCGCAGATGAGTGAACTATTATGAAAGTGAAAAAAGATTTTATTAGAATGTGGGTTCTTTTATTATCCGCCCTGGTGTTTTTGTTTTTGACCGGCAGTGCGGCGCTTGGCTCCGGATATACTGTTATTTCAAAAAGCTCCAGCAAAGAGCCCGTGGCAAAGGGAGTAGAGGTTGAAACAATTAATATCCAAACCACTGAGGGTCTTTTAAACATATATGTTATGACAGTTGATCTGACAAGCCCCTATGTAAAAATAGATGCTATAGCCGGATCGACAGGGATAATTACAAAGAATCAGAGCTTAAGTAAGATGGCAATAGAAACCGGCGCGGTGGGGGCAATAAACGGAGATTATTACGTAATGAAAGAAAAGGCTCCCATAGGACCTATAATTAAATCGGGAAAAATGCTGGCTTCACCTGCACAGAGAACCGATACATATGCTTTCGGCATTTCCGGGGATAATAAGCCTTTAATCTCAGTATTTAATTTCCAGGGAGCCGTAACGGCACCCTCGGGAGCAAAGCACCAGCTCTTTGGAATAAATAAGCCCACCTACTTTGCTTATCTACCGGATAACAATTCTGAAACAGTTGCAGGCCGCTTAAATATGTACACTCCTCAGTGGGGACTAAAAAGCCGCGGGCCTGTTGAGAATCTTACAGGCATAGTAGAAATGGTGGTGCAAAATGACCAGGTGATTGAAATTCGGAACGATCAGCCTGCAGTTGAAATCCCGGGAAACGGCTATGTTCTGGTGGGCCATGGCGATGCCGCAACCTTCCTTAAAGAAAACTTTAAGGAAGGAGATGTTGTCAAGACAGAATACAGTATTGCGCCTCAAGGAGACAATCTGTTTGCATCGGTAGGTGGAGGACAGTACCTGCTGGTGGAGGAAGGAAAGCGCCACTGGTTTGTTGACCATCTTGCACAGGAGAAAAAGGCAAAATCCGCTATAGGGGTGTCAAAGGATGAAAAGACACTATACCTGGTGGTGGTGGAGGGGGGAAAAACCAGCAGGGGTATGTCTGATGACGAATTTGCGGACTTTCTGATTTCTTCAGGCTTCTGGACCGCTTTAAGCCTTGACGGCGGCGGTTCCTCCACCATGGTTGCCAGGCTTCCCGGCGATTCCTACGCATCCCTGCTTAACACACCTGTTTATGGTTCAGAGAGATCCATTCCTGTTGCCATTGGAATATACTCCAGCGCTCCAAAAGGAAGCCGCCTGGAAGGTTTAAAGGTTAGCGGGCCAAAACGTATAATAATTGGAACTAAGGCAAGTTATACAGTAAAAGGGTATGACGAGAATTATCACCCCTATTCACTGAATAAGCAAAATATAATGTTAAAAATAAATCCTGAATTGGGCAGCCTTGAAGGCCATACCCTGACCGCCCAAAAGAGCGGCAATGGTGTAATTAATGTGTCTTACGGGAACATTTCAAAAGATTACCCCATTAGAGTTCTTGGCAGCAGTGATATATCAAGAATAGTTGTGACACCTGGAGAGATAAATGTTAAGCCAGGTGAAAGCTCAACAATCTCCGTAAAGGTGGTAACCCACCTGGGAGAAGAGTTTATCCTTAACCCTGGCGAGTATCAGGTAGCCGTTGAAGGTAATATTGGGACAGTAACCGGCAGCCAGTTTACTGCAGGAAGCAGCCCGGCAGACGGCAGGCTGTTATTTAAAGTCGATTCAAGCACTTCTGCCGTTAAGGTAAGCGTTGAGGACCCCGCAGTAGAAAATCCGGAGCCCACAGCGGTTGAAAAGGAAATAATCCCGGGCAGCACCGCAACAATGCAGTTGGGCGATAAATTAAGGATTACCGCAAGCAGCCCGGCTAACTCAGATACATATACTGTGAAGGCCACTGAACTGATGGAGACCGATCTTCCTACAGCCGCAAATACCCCCCTGTTCCCCCTGTACAAAATTGATGTGACGGCTGGCGGAAAGACGGTAAACCAATTACAGGCTCCTTTAAAAATCAGTGTAAAAGTACCGGAAGATTTGAGATATGGATTAATGGCATGGGATAAGAAAAGGAATGGCTGGCGCCAGATACCTTACCTGACAGAGTCCGATGACTGGATAGTGGCCAAAGTAAACACCTTTGGCACCATCGGGGTTATGCAAAAGCCGGGGCCTGCCCCTTCTTTCTCTGATATAACCTCATCCTGGGCCAGGGAAACAATAATTGATCTGGCCGATAAGGGAATAGTAAACGGCTATCCCGACGGAAAGTTTATGCCGGTAAAAGGAGTAACCAGAGCGGAGTTCATAACACTGCTGGCAGGCGCCCTGGGCTGGAATACAGGTACTGAGACCAAACTGAATTTTAAGGATACAATCCCTTCCTGGGCGTCGGAAAGTATTGCCGCCGCAGTCAGCCGGGGCGTGGTTAAAGGATACGAAGACGGAACTTTCAAGCCTGCAAGAGAGATAACCCGGGATGAGATGGCTGTAATAATAGATAAGGCACTGGGACTCCCCAACAGCACCCAGCCGTCCGATTACAAGGATTCGGGGAAAATACCCCAGTGGGCGGTTCAATCTATAAGAGATACAAAGGTATCGGGGATTATGCAGGGGCACAACAACGAATTCAGGCCGAGGAGTATTGCAAACAGAGCAGAGGCCACAGCGGTTATCAAAAACATCCTTTATTACTATCTGAATTCTAAATAAACGCCCTGCGGGTGTTGCCGCTGTGAGCGGCATTGTTAGCATTATTTTGGGGTCCGGAATTGGGAATCAGGAATTGGGAATTGGTGATATATTCGACTACTACATTTCGCCTATACAATCCCAATCTGGGTTCATTAAATAAAGACCCTATAGTTGCACTTTTAACAACACCTAATTCCCAATTCCCGATCTAACATTGGCCGCCTTATTTGTTCAGCTTATTAATCATACCCTGCAACCCATCGCTGTTGTTAATTCTTATTCTCTTCCACATGTACTGGTTTTGGTCATATGACGTCAGGCCGTATAGGGTTGTAACAGCCCCCTTGTAGCCGTATTTCTCAACATTCTTTGCAACGTTATTGTCAAAGCGGCCTGCAGGATATGCCAAAAAGTTTACCGGTTTATCAATAATTCTTTCCAGGGCTGCCTTGGAATCACCCAGCTGGTGCCTGAGCCTGTTTTCAGGGGTTATGGTAAGGTCGGCGTGACTGTATGTATGGCACCCTATTTCCATTCCGCTTTCAGACATAGCAGCTATCATGTCATTGGAAACCGATTGAGGGGAATCGGAATAGCCGGCAACAATAAAAAAAGTGGCCCTCATATCCCTCTCTTTTAATAATGGTAAAACTGTCTCGTACATGCTCCGGTAGCCGTCATCAAAGGTTATCACCACGGGATTGTCGGGAAGCTTGTTACCGTGTTTCCAGTGATCGTACACTTCCTGGAGTGAAACAGTACTGAAGCCATTTTCCCTTAGCCAGTTCAGCTGCGACGTAAAAACATCCGGCTCCACATAAAGCTCCTTATACTTACCCCTTGGGCTGCCTATTTCGTGGTACATCAAAACCGGAACATCCCTCTTAAGTCCGTATAACTGCCCGGGTGAGCTACCAATGCCTGTTTTATTATCAAATAGTGGTTTTTCAACTCTTTCTTCAGGCGGCATTAGTCCCTGGTTTATTTGATAGTTTTCCTGAGCTGTATTAAAAACAAGCAGGCTATTTAAAAGGCCATAAACTGTTCCTGCAGCAAGGAGAACAAACACTAAAAAAAGAAGGCCTGCTATTCTAATATTCCCGACTCCCACCTTAAAGATCAAAACCCTTCTATGCAGAAATATTAAGCTTTATTTTAGAAATATAACCTGTTGGATGTCAATATAAATATGGTACTATCTCCCACAAGCAGAAATAACTGTTTCATACATGTTCTTTTTTATAAAATTAAAAAAGGCCTGGTTATACATAACCAGACCTTTAAAACTACTGTTTTCTATGGTAAAATCCTGCTGTATCCCAAAAAGCGTTTAGCCCAATATGTGTCATGAATCGAAGATATCATTACTCCACGACTGGATGAAGAATGAATAAACCTATCTCCTCCAATATATATTCCATTGTGGGAAATAGCTTTACCGGCTTTGAACGCCACAATATCTCCAGGTTTTGCTTCATCATTTTTTATCCTTGTTCCCATATAAAACTGCTCTCCGGCATTATGGGGCAACTTCATCCCAAAATTCTTAAACACATACTGAACATAGCCTGAACAGTCGAACCCTTTTGGTGACTGTCCGCCGGATCTATAAGGAACCCCTATAAATGTCTTGGCATAGTCGATAATGTCATCAACACGGCTTGTCCCCCTGGAAACCTGAGGAGCCGGCCTTTCTGCACCACTTTGGACATTGCCCTTAGAGACAATCAGTGACTGGCCGGGGTGTATCATATCTGAATTAAGAGAGTTAAGCTTCTTAATCTGCTCGACTGAAACACCTGTTGAATTTGCTATTTTCCAAAGCGAATCACCGGGTTTAACCGTATAGTAAGTGTCGGCAAAAACCATAGCCGGCATTAAGAATAACGTGGTTACGAATAAAAAGGTGCCTAAAAATGCTTTTAGTCTACTCAATTATTCCTCACTTTCCACACCTACGAGGTTAGCTGACGGGTTGGGACCGAAAGTTTAGCCCCTTGTCCAAAAGGCAATTCACCCCTTATTTAATGGTTCCCCCGCTTCCATAAGGAACTCGGTGCATTCTTTAACCAGTTATTTATTTATTGTTACCCGCTATTCACCTCCTTATAAAAAACTTACTATAAATGATACAATAAAATTTGGAAAATTAAAAGGTATTTAATAGTAATTTTTCGAATAATATGACTTATTGTAATTCCGGAAAGAATTATATATCTTAAAGGAGGAATATAAATGGAATTGAAAGATATATTATACACAAAAGTTGCAGGCATTGCTTATATTACCCTTAACAGGCCGGAAAGCTTCAACGCCTTCAGTGTAGACATGCTAAAAGGCTGGGCCAGCGCGCTGCTGGACGCCGGGGCTGACGATGAGGTTAATGTTATTGTGGTAACCGGGGCGGGCAAAGCCTTTTGCTCTGGAGGGGATGTCAAGGCAATGCAGGCCGGCAAGGGTTTTCTTCATAGAGAGGATGAGACCGGACAGTTGGGGCCCATGGATTATAAAAAAAGTCTTTGGGATCTAATACACCGCATACCGTTAATACTTGAGAACCTTGACAAGCCTGTAATAGCTTCCATTAACGGCCCGGCAACAGGTGCAGGGCTGGACATGGCACTAATGTGTGACTTAAGAATAGCCTCAGACCAGGCAAAATTTGCAGAGTCCTATATACGGATGGCACTGGTTCCCGGAGACGGCGGTGCATTTCTTCTTCCTCGCCTGGTGGGGCTGCCCAAGGCCCTGGAGCTATTGTGGACCGGGGACATAATTGATGCAGAGGAAGCTTTGCGCATTGGGCTGGTCAACAGGGTTGTTCCTGCCGGCCAGCTTGAACAGGCAACCGTAGAAATGGCCCGCAGGCTGGCCCAGGGGCCTCAGCTTGCCATTAGAATGATTAAAAGGCTTGTTTACCAGGGTTTAAAAAGCGACCTGCGCACAGCACTGGATACAGTCTCCTCCCATATGGCCATAATAACCGGCACCGAGGACCACAAGGAAGCAGCCAAGGCTTTCTTCGAAAAAAGAAAGCCTTGTTTTAAAGGCCGGTAAAGCTAGAAATTGCATGAAATCCCTGATTGTTCCTGTATCGGGTTGAGGGTTTACGGAAATTATAAAGGGCGTAAAATAAAACTGGTTATTGGAGGTATATAATGACTATTGGAACCCAGGTAAAACAGACGTTGGCCAGTCTTAAAAGCGCCCAGGCAAACCTGGAGTCGTTTGCACTGCAAACCCAGAACCAGCAGGCAAAGCAGATGTACACTAACGCCGCCATGCAAACCAAAAGCATTGTGGAAAGCCTGGAGCCCAGGATATCAGAAATAGAAAAGGAAGAGCCCCAGTACAAAGGTTTCTAAGTTAGTCTAATAGAAGAACCGGATCAGGCGATCCGGTTCTTTCCGTATACAAATCGCCTTTGCAATACAAAATATATTAAATATAGGAGGTGGTCCTATGACCATAGCAGGTCAGGTCAAACAAACCGTCGCCAGCCTTAAGGGTGCCCGGGCCACCCTGGAGACCATGGCCTCAATTGAAGAAAACAGGGAATCCCGCGATATATTGGCTAAAAGCGCCGGGCACCTGGACGAAATTATCGGGGAAATGGAAAAAAGGGTAGGGGTTATTGAATTTGAAGAGCCCCAGTACAAGGGGTTTTAATAAATATCAAGACAGGGGTAATTGCTATGACTGAGTGGTTAAATATACTATTGCGGTCCACAGGGTTATTCTTTCTCACCTTGTTGCTGGTTCGCCTGATTGGAAGGCGTCAAACCTCACATCTGACTTATTTCGATCTGGTCACGGCAATTGTCATAGGGGTGATGGTGGCCGTTATATCCCTCAATCTGCAAAAGGTACTGCCCGGGGGGCTAATTGCTTTAGCAGTATGGACACTGCTGCCGGCAATGATTTATATACTTTCCATAAAATACAAGACAGTCAGGGATATTTTCCAGGGGAAAGATACGGTTCTTATCAATCATGGCAAGGTTTTGGAAGATAAAATGATGGAAGCCCGCCTTACACCCGAAGACCTCCTAAGCCAGCTGCGTCGGAAAAATGTTTTTAACTTCGCTGATGTAGAGTTTGCCGTTTTAGAGCCCACCGGCGAGGTAAGCGTACTTCTGAAAAAAGATAAGCAGCCGCTTACCGCCAAGTCTGCAGGCATGAAAGTCGGTTTGGAAAGTGTTCCCCAGACCGTTATGATGGACGGAATCGTAATGGACGAACCCCTTACGGCGATGGGCCTTAATAGAAAATGGCTGAACACCGAGCTGGAAAAGGCGGGGGTTGCTCCGGAAAATGTATTTATTGGTCAGGTTGATTCCACGGGGCAGCTTTACCTGGACCTTTTTGACGACGCCATACAGGTGCCACAGCCCAAAACAAGAGATCTGCTGCATGCAACCCTCAAAAAGTGCCAGGCTGACTGCGAGTTATTCGCCCTGGGCACAAAAAACCCGGAAGCCAAAAAAATGTATGAAAATTCTTCCCGGGTGCTTTGGGAAATAGTAAACAACACCGAGCCTATCCTGAAAAGGTAGGTGGTTAAAAACAGCTTTAGGCATGCCCCCTCCAAACCATAAATAAAAGCCGGGTAATAAGTAAAAACTTATTACCCGGTCAGGCTGTTGAAAAACCTACAATCGAGCGGAGTAGCTTTGTTCATATAACTCAGTTAGTACTCATAGACATTGAAAATCTGGGGCCGGGGGTGCGGTTTTCAGTCCGGGCTGTAGTCCTGCGGCTGAACCAGCTCTATGCTCCGTCGCTTACGGCCTGCCGTACGCCCTCATACGTGCATCCATGCACTATTCGGGCTCAGGCCGCGTCCTGCGGCCTTGCCGGCATTCCGTGGACTCTGTCGCCAAGAGCCGGTAGCAGCCTCCGGAAAAAGCTCCGGGCCTGAAAGGTCCTCCCCCCTACGTACACTTTTAAATAGTATAGAACAACATTTTTAGGGCGGACACTTAATAGCCGCTTAAAAGCTTTACAGGAAAGGTCTCTGGGTGACATTCATGGAGGCAGGGAATACCAGCCCCGTTGCTAAATATTGCGTAGACTGTTACCGGGTTTTGACGAAGAAGGCTACGGAATGCCAAGCTGTCTGCCGGATGCAGACGGCAACCGGAGAGGAGCAGGATGCGACTTTCGACGGTGGTTGGCATACCGTTACCTTCAAGTCTTAAAGCCGGTTTCAGTCGGAGCACCAGTTTGGCAATGGGGTTGGTATTCCAGGCCAGCCCTTAAGCTACTTTTTAGGCATCGGCTGATGGCTAAGTTGTTCCACCCGTCATAAGCCCGCTAATTATCAGTCACCGGACTGTCACGACCTTTCCCCATTTCTGGAAATAAAAATAAAAGTAGAACCCTCTGAACTGGTTTCTACTTTAATATCCCGCCAACAAGCGGATAGTTCCTGATTTTTATTGTACTCCGTCCAGTTCTTTTCCCAGAAGCGGGCCGTTTATTATACTTCTACAACTTCCACTTGTCAGTAAAATACACTTTCTTAACACTCATTGCTTTTTCTTTTGCCCATGATTCCAATCCCATTTTTTTTATTAAACATAGATTAAATACTTTGGTATTATGTGGTATCTCAGAGGCCCGGTCAGCATATGGATGAAGATAATCACAAGGAAAATCAGAACAATCACAACAAAATGCAACACCTTTCTTTTCTGCGCATGGATACACGTTACAAGACATTGGGAGATTGGGAATCTTTCCTTTTTCGTTGCGGCATCCCTTACATATCGCTATTTCCAAAGAATAGCCAGCCTCTTTTAAAACCCTGGCCTGCAGCTCCTTATCCTCATAATCTGAATACAAAAAACAATTGAAACAATCCAGTCCACAAGGCGCTGTCATCTGTTTATAATCCATAGTTTTTCTCCTTTCAATAAAGGTAATTATAAAATTGTATTAGACTGTACCCCCCCCCAACCATGTATTTTTCTATTTTTCTATGTCAATTAGAAAAACACCTTGCCAATGATGCTTTGACAAGGTGTTATCACTTTAAAAGTATAACAAAATTTTATAATATCCTCCTCCAAGAACGCAATCGATCCTGAAGTAAAACAGTTATTTACCCAAATTAGTCAGGTACAGCAGCAGACAGCCCAAGAATTTTAACAAATGATGCACCAATTCCCGCAGTACACCAACGTCAGTTCGCACAATTAATGGCTAAAAAATCCGGACAACGAAATCCTGTTTAATCAAAAAAAGAGGCTGTCCCAAAAAACACGATAAAAAACGGGCCTGCAGCCCGTGCCGCTGTTCCAGCGGCGGGAATCCAGAATTCAGGGCAATAAACAAACCGAGGCCTTCTGGTATTAGCCTGAAGGCCTCGGTACATCTGGCGTCCCAGAAGGGATTTGTACCCCTGACCTACGGATTAGAAGTACAACCCGGCAATCATATTTTCAGAGCGGGAGATTTTGACTTGCCATAAAGTATAGATCAAAACAGGGGAATTTCTTTTAAATTTTTAGGGTTTATAAGGGGGGGGAACCCTAAGCCATCCACGTTTTTGCATTAGGGCTTTAAGAGTTACACCAAGCAAGGTCTTTTTTACAATTACTTTGAAAAAAATATATCCTACATCAGGGCGAATTGATTCAGTTGATCCTCTTGCAGAATACTTGATCCCTAATAAAAGATTAAATGACATTAAATTGGCAATTTCTTCATCATTAGGTTTTGCACCTTCCGGTATATTTTTTACTTCGGAAACGTAAGCCTTTTCAGGAGTATCTTCAGGTAGTGCAACATTTTCCTGTTTAAGCAATTTATTAATATCTTCTGCAGCTGTTTTATGTATTTCTCTTGCATCCTGCAATATTTTTTTCAATTCGTTATCCTGTGTGATATTAATAGCTATCTCTTCATTACGTAGTGTGTTATTGGTTATTGCAAGGAACAACCATAAATTTGAGACCTCCAATACATTCAATGGTGGCTTCTCACCATCAATAAATGGTTTAAAGGTATCATAGGCAATTTGCAATAAATTCATTAGCTCACTCCAGCTTCCTAAAGAAATTACCTCAAAATTATTTTCCCCCTGTTGTACATAAATATTCACAAAAACTACATTATGGCTATATCTTCACTCCTCTGTAGCCATGTGCATCAATCATTCCCTTAAACAAAAAATCGGCCGCAACTAATCTCTTGGAGGGCCGGCACTCACTCCGGTAGGTGACGGAGGTCTACGCCTCCTATTTTTATGTAGCTCAATCATATTTCTCAGTTATTACATTTCTGCAAAAGGAGGTATAATGATCCATTTATAGAATAATAAGTAGTTAAGTTTTGTTAAGGGGTGTTTGTCATTAACCTGTATAAAACAATAATTAAACAATGGAGCACAATTATTTTTTTAAGTGGGTTTATTCTACTTATTTTAACTATTCTACTTGAAAACAGATTAAATCATATATTGCACTCGACTATTTCACACCTTAGCAGTATTTTAATTGGAGCCGGTATAGTTGAAATAATTCTTCAAAGGTTCTACGTTGAACATCTGGTTGAGAGAGTTGCTCTCTCAATAAAAGATCAATTAGATTCAAGCTCTAAATTAAACATAGAAAGATTTTACGATAATCGCAATTCCTTACCAGCTTTCGGAGGAGAGTTAAAGAATATATCGGAGGCTTGGTTTGCTTGGCCTTCCGGCAGTGTTCAGGGTGGAACAGTTTTAAAAGCTAGTAAGGATCTTAATAAAGGGCGCTTAGTATTAATACATCCTGACTCCGAGAGCTTAAAACAATTAAAGCAAATCTCAGATCCATATCTTTTCAGTGTTGAGAAGTTACGGGAAGAAATTAAAATACTAACAAATTATGCGATCTCAAGAAATATAGACGTGAGATGGTATGATGGCTTAATAGTTAATAGCGTTGTTATTGCCAACCCTAAAGCAGACTATGCATGGGCACGACTTGAACCAATCATTAATTGGTGTGCTCCAACTAACCGACCTAGTTTTATAGTATCTACTGCAAAAGGTAAAGAGACTTTTCAAGAAATTTTTAATAGTTATATAGAGTTATGGAAATCTTCAAAACCCCCCGATATCGATGTAAATAATTTTAGCGAAAGTAAAATGACTTAAGCGATGGGGGAAAACGGGGTCGGGCTTTCAGTTATGCATCTAACCGGCTATTTAAGCAATTTGACAGTTTTTTTATATGACTTCTCCGATAGCCATAAAGATCGCGTTAAACAAACCGAGGCCTTCAGGTATTAGCCTGAAGGCCTCGGTGCATCTGGCGTCCCAGAAGGGATTCGAACCCCTGACCTACGGATTAGAAGTCCAAGGAGTTTCCTTGGGCAACAGAATTAATTCATCCATAAAAGTTCTGTATTTTTAAGCCTTTTATTTTGGGCATTTTATTTCGTCACAGGAATTAATTAGATAAATGAAAAAACTAATTAGCCCGTTTGAAATGTTTTGTTCCCTTTTTGTTCCCCGTGTTCCCCCAGTAACGCTGTTGAGATTTCTAATAGTGTCTTTTCAGAACAAGTAAGAATATCAAACGCTACATGGACAATATTATCCTGGTATTTTTGAGGCATCGTATCACGGTATTCTATGAGTACTCCCATTAGAGTTTTTACTTGATCTATTTTAATGGCTGTGTCGTCAATTTTACGCATTTGATTAAACATAGCTTCATCTCCATTTTAATTATGTTATAAACAATTGACCAGTATAAATATTTTATAACCGAACATATGTTCTGTCAATCCCGAACACAGTTTATGACTTCTATAATTTTCCTGTAAAAATTAATCTCCATCATTATGTCCCCCTCCTCTGTAATTCCTCTACGTCCACTCCTAACTTCTCTGCAATAATTGCCATTGTCTTTTGACGGGGATTCCTTCTGCCCTGCTCAATATCTGCGATATATCCTCGACTTAGCCCGGTAGCCTTAGCCAACTCTACCTGAGTCCAGCCTTTTTTTCTTCTAAGCCTTGCGATTGTGCCGGCCACATCCAAGTTTTGAGCTCCCTTTCAGTATATAACCAAAGCCTGTCGAAATTCATAAAAACACACCGTTCATAACTACGGCTCTCACGACATTTTATACCATTATTCAACAATTTATGAGTTAATACTCATATTTTTCGCGCCAAAAGGATGCGAATATTGTTTAAAAGAATAGTTTAAGGGATGAACAGGATAAGAGAAGTTATGCTGCTCAAAAGAATATCGCAGGAGGAATTGTCTAAAAGGACGGGCATTCAGCAGTCCGAAATTAGCAGGATTGTAAATGATCAAAAAGACATTTACCTAAAAACAGCAAAAAAGATAGCCAAAGCACTCGGAAAAAGTGTTGACTATCTTTGGCCGGATTAAAATAAAAAAAAGGCCCCACCACTGGCAGGGTCTTGTATCGATGAAAAAGCCCCGCCGTCTAGCGGGGCCTCAATGTTACTGCTCTATTGTTATCGACCAAGCGCCACCGGCTTGCACGTTGACGAGGTGCACCCCCTGCTTTGCAGAAAAGGCAATCTTACCTTCACAGGAGCCGATTTCATTCGAGATTAGCTGAATTTCTTTACCGTTATTATCTAAGAGCCAAACAATAAAGTTACCTTCTCCAGAATGTTTATAATTAACCTTAACAAGCCCCTCTCCAAGAGTAAACTTTTCTGTAAAGTCATTTCCGGAACCACTAAACTGTTTTTTCTGCCCAGGGTCGGCGGTGTCTGTTGTTATAACTACAGCGTTATTATTTTCATCCCAGCTAACTTTTGCCCCCAGGGCCTCAGCGACAAATCTAATGGGGACCATAGTCCGACCGTCGATAACCTGTGGTGCGACATCAGGCTGTAACTGCTTACCGTTCACAACAATTTTTATTGGGCTACCGGCATAAGCACCTATTGAGTAAAACAGTGTAGCAACAAGCACCAGGCATAAAAACATAATGATTTTTCTTTTCATTACAATTTCTCCCTCCTTTTTACATTAGCTATTCAACTATTAAAGGGTAATTCCTTCCAGAAAAATAATAAAAAAAGGCCCCACCAATGGCAGGGCCTTCACTTTTACCTTATTTAATTCCTTTGTCTGCTTTCAGTCGTCCGTAAATAGCCAACAGACCACCGATAGCTCCAGCTCCTACTGTAATATATTCTGTAATCTCGTTTTGAGTCTGCCCATCAATCTGCAGACCGAATGCACCGGCCACGGCAGCCCCTACAGCTACCATGCCACCCCATACGGTTTTTGATTGCCACCATTTTTTATTATCTTCCACGGCTTTTCGCCTCCTTAGAATTATTTTTATTGGTTCGTTTTTGGCCTCAAGGGAATCACCTCACATCGCCACATACTTACTGCACACACCCGAAATTTGCTTCATTTCCTGCTTCATGAGCTGGATTTGTGTCCGCAACTTAACAATCTCCTGGCAGTTCTCACAAGGGTCAATCTTCTTTGCTTTTAATCCCACGGCCTGTGCAATAGCCCACGCAATTTCATTTCCGATGTCTGGGAGGTTGTCCTTTAAAAAGGCTGCATCCTCGGCCCGGTCAATAAACAGATTTTCTAGCAGCACGGCCGGCATTTTCGTTTCCCGCAATACGGCGAAGTTTGATTGCTTCAGGCCACGGTCCCTAAAGCCCCTCTCAGCGTACCAAGCCGATAGGATGGTATGAACAGACTTGGCAATGGTTAAGGTGGTCGTAGCGGCCCCTATATAGATGTGAGACTCATAGCCAGTGCCACCCCCAGCATTTATGTGGATGCTTACAAACAAATCAGCCCCCGCATTATTGGCGAAGGCTGCACGTTCATTCAGGGATCCTCGAGGGGCAAATTCTACTTCCGCATCATAACCGGCAAGCTTCTCTTTAACAATAAGGCCCAGTTGCCCGGTCAGATCGGCTTCCGCAAGACCGTTTCCAGAAGCTCCTGGGTCTCTCCCCCCGTGGCCCTGGTCAATAACAATCTTCAATTTAATGCCCTCCTTTTGTAACAACATATACAGCCAGTCCAACGCACAAGGAAAAAAGCACCGCCACCCAGGCAGGATAACCCCCTTTTGGGCAATCCCGCCGACACTGCTCACATTCCTTTCGTGACACCGGGTCTTTCTGAACAAGGTCATCAAATCTCTGATGAAGGCGGCGGATATTCTCACTGTTCTCCCTACGCATGTCTTTTATTTGGTCCTTTAGCTCCCTTATATCTTCCTGCATTGCATTAATTAACGCCGTCATAATTTCATCTGGCGGCAACCACCTCACCTCCGGAAATAAATTATTATTACATCGGCCAATAAAAAGACCGCCTTATTTAGGCGGGCCAGGTACCTTGAATTTTGGATTTACCTTCTTGAGCTCATTCTCAATAGCTCGTATACGCTGCTTCATATACTGAAGCTCTGTATCCTCATTGATTTTCTTTTCTTCAGGCGGCCCTATTTTAAAGTTTACTTTGTTCATGGTGCCGGTACCTCCTCTACCATTATTTCAAAGTCTGCGGGGAAATACCCCTGGCCGTTTTCGTCCCGGATCAGGACGACTAACGTCATGGCCACCGGGCATTCAATTTCAACTTCAAAGATTCCGTCAAGGGCGGTCACATCCTGGGTATTGCCGTTGACAGTCACTTTTAGCCCGGGGTTGTCAGTTATATCATTGTCAAGGTGGTCCCGGCACTTAAAAGACAGGATTACAGTCCCGCAATAAAAAAGCCCCTCAGTGATAAGGGCAACCTGTTTATCAACCATATAGGGGAGCCACGGTACTTTAATGTTGCTTGGTGACTGGTCAGTAAACGGGTTGATAATGGTGACATCAGGGACTCCCTGGAACGACTCCATCTGCTGAATGGAAGATTTATCGTATGGATTGTGAAAAAATAACCTCTGCAAAGTCCTCCCTCCTTATATGTTTTGTGATGATATTACTCCTACGGTTCCAGCTGTTCCGCTAAATCCTTCATATCCGGACCAAGCACCAGAACCACCTGAACCACCTGAACCTCCATTAACCTGTAAAACCCCACTGTTTGTAAAAGAGTTTTTATATGCTAAAAGAATAACTCCGCCACCGCCACCGCCGGAGCCTCCTCCACCGCCATAACCATTATTGTAAGGAACAGAACCCCCTGCGCTTCCCTGGATGCCGTTACATAATATTTGACCAGTTGCACCTATAACAATATTTCCTCGGGCTATTAACATAACACAACCCCCAGGAATACCGCCGCCAGAACCTCCAACACTTGATGAATTTCCTCCACCGCCACCGCCGCCAGAAAGTGTACCGCCAACAGCGCCAATTCCAAATGATGAGTGATAACCCCCACCGCCGCCACCAAAATTTCCACCAACTTTACCAGTGACAGAACCAGATGTTCCACCACTTCCACCAACACCAATAGCCGCATCTAAGTCCGAAGTTCCTCCATTACCTCCCCAAACATTACTACCACTATTATAACCACCGCCACCTCCGCCGCCGCCACCGAAACCTCCTCCAAACCAAGTACCTACACTCCCACTACTTCCATATCCACCAGTTCCGGCGCCAGCAGGGCCGCCTCTGCCACCTGCACCTCCGTCTGCGCCTTGAGGCACAGCAATAGTAGCAGTACCCAATGGAATTTCTAGCACTCTCTGTTGTGCGGTAGTTCTTCCAGCATAAGCGCCTTTTCCAGTTAGATTAATAATCCCGTTAATAATAATGTCAGAGTGGCTTAAGATAAGTATGCCTCTGCAACGCTTATCTACAGAGATTGTATATCCTGCATTCAATGTGAATTTAGTTGCTTGATAAACAACGGTATAAATATCATTTACTGCTAAAGGTATAGTGGTATTAGCAGACAGATTTACCTCACCGTCTGACCCATCTCCAAAGCCGGAATATGTAAGCTGCAGGTTGCTTATTTCGGCCAATCTAGCTAAAAGCTCCGTTGATAAAAGTAGCACTATTCTCCACCCCCTAAAAGTACGGTCCCTGAAGCATCATAGCTCATATCGAAGCTTTCTTTTATGACGGCCTCACCATTTCCGGCAAGAATATAGTATTTCAGGTTGGTGGGGTTTCCCTTGGCGTTTAGCGTCCTGATACAATATCCGGCCCCAGGATAGACTATATGCCTTACTTTTCCGGTTGTCCCGGCGTAGGCCCTGAAATGGGCTGCATATTCCGCTGTCCATGCCCCAGAACCACCACGGACACGTGTATAACAGGGATGTGCGGCATCATGGGAAGTCTCGGAGATAACGTGGAAATGGTTGTCTACATCCCCGGCCCCTTTGATTATTACCCATACATTGCCCAGAGTCAGGCCAGTGGCCACAACGGGCAAGGCAAAATATGCTTTTGCTGCAGGCAGCCATTCCTTAGGCACAACATAGCTTGCCAATAACAACCCATCACTGCTTCCGTCAGGATTAAATGTGGCATCCCGCAATTCAATAATGATGTCGGCCCCATCACCATGTTTGTCTAGCTCAACCTCTATCCGGTCAAAGCGGGAACTGGTAAGGGTTACCCGGACGACCAAGTCATTGCTGGCGTTGTCCAGCTCATATATTCCCGCCCCGGTCTTTGAATCAAACTGAGCCCCTTCGAAACCATAGCGCCATGACTGAGGCAGCAAAAGGGCATTCATGTTATCCTGATTTATAGTTGTTACTCCATCTTTCCACGCCTGTAATGGCAAGTATTACACCCCCTGCACTGTAATCCTGGCCTCTACCGTGAGGACCGTATTCGCAGCCTTTGACCAAGGCTGTTTCAAAAGGTTGAACATGGTTCCGGTCCCCGGTGTATCAGCAGCGCCGGTATAAATAGCAACTTTCTGATGGTTTCCGTTAGCCTCCCCGGGTAGGAGCTGAGTCCGGAACCGGATCACATTCCCGGACCTGGTTACTGCAGATACGGCCTTCCGGAATGTCTCCACGATTGTCTCCCCGGAGGCTGTGTCATCCCCTATCACCAGATAGGGCGCCGAATAATTTTCAATCCCCTCGGCTATCTTGGCCAGGCCCGCAGCAGTAATGAAGTTAGAAAACGGCCCTTCACGCCGGCCGCCTTCATACTCAAAAAACCACTCGCCTTTTACTTTTATCCCATCAATCAATCAGATACCACCACCAGTCCACATACTGCATCCAGGTCACCGCAAACATAGGGCAGCACCCGGGAGGTTATAATTAACTCATCAGTTACGCTCACCCCATCGCTGCCATAAACAAACTTATGCAAAATCGACGTATCGTTGAGGGTCTTTTTCTGCTGGGCGGAAACCAGGGCCTTGAGGACATTGGCAATTCCCAGAAGACGGCCACCGTATCTAACCCTATGCGACCATATCGCGGGGCTGGATGAGGGACGGCTTATGGTTACTTTCTGGACCAAAAACTGGCCGATTATCCCTCTATCCGGTAAGTCAATAGGGAGTAGCTGTCCTGGACTCCAGCCTGTAACTTCGGTGGTAAAACTGCCTTTTACCCTCGGATTTGCGTGTTCACGCAGATCGGCGTTACCGGCTGCCTCCGCCGCCTCGATGGTGGTCAGGGACTTGTCCACAATAACATGCTCATACACACCATCTCCGCCCTGCACGGCGGCAAGGGCCTGCTGAGAGGCCAAATCCTCTACGGTAGTAATCACGTCAATGTCATACCGATACACCCACCTTATGGTTGTCCCTGTAGCTATCGTCGGCGTTTGTTCGGAGGCTCGCACGTATTTCTCCTGATAATTCATCAAGTATTCAAAGTCGGCTTCTTCATGGTTATTCTCTATGCCAACCGTAACAGGGACGGCATTGACCGTCATACTTATTTCATGTGGCTTATGGGGGAGCACCCAGGCCCTGGCTGCACCGTCTGCCTTTATCTCATAGGTAAACGGATCAGAGAGCATCGTTCCGCCACGAACATATATCCTGTTTCGCAGTCCCTGCGTATCAATGGTGTGCTTAAGGCCGCGAAAACTACCCCCCGGTATCAACTCCATAGGTGCAGGATTAGACAAGGCGTCAGTGCTAAAAAACTGTAAGTCTTTAAAATAGTCAGGCTGCCAGTGCCAGCCCACATACTCACAAAGCTGCTTAAACGCCTCGCTAACCGGTGTGTAATCAAAAATTATTTTCTCAATGGTGGGGGCCCCCGCCTGTACTCCTGTGGTCGTAAATCCAGGGCAATACTTAGTGACAATGTCCAAAAATATAGCATCTGCAGTCATGTTTTCGTATGTTTCAACAACAAGCCGCCTATCCAGCAGGGCTGTGTAATCATTGCTATCAATCTGCCAGACCTTGAGACTTTTACTCTTATCTGGAGATGTTCTGGACAGCTCTACAATTTTAATAATCCCGCCGAAAAGCCGCCCCAGGTCATCATCTTCGATAATAACTTCTTCACCTTCAGCAGGGGCGGTGCCCGTGACATTAAACTGGCAGGTGTCTATTTGATAGGTAAGTACCTGCTGAATGTCCAGAGTATTCTTTTCCAGGTCATTGATACGTTCCGTACCGGCTATTTTAAGACTTGTGGCCATGGCTACAACCTCACTCCATGGGTGTGCAGCTTGCGTTCAAACTTGTCCCAAATCTCATCAGCATCGTTACCGTATATGTTTATTTGCTCAATCACTGTTCCCGGCATCTTTGACAGAGGGACAACCGCCTCCGGGCCTGCCTCGCCAATCATGGCCAGGGTAGGACGGGTTACAATTCCACCTTCGGCCAACATCGGTACATGGGGTAAGTTAATTCCAAATTTCTGACCCCCGAAACCGGGAACCCATTCAGGTATATCCACTTGTATAGAATTCAGGGCATCAATCAGTTTGTTGATAAAACCAATCTGATTATTGATGTATCCCTTTATTGCTCCTGTGATGGCCCCCCATATAGCCGTCAAACCGGTTTTAAAACTTTCCCATTTTCCCAACATGATGTCGGTAAGCACTGTTGTAGCTTGGGTAATAGCCTGTTTTACGGTGTTGAAACGCTCAGTTATAGCGCTCCATAAGGTGTTCCACACCTCAGTTATACTGTCCTTAAATCCCTGCCAAAGGGCTTTAATGGCTTCAATTTTATCAGTCCAAGCCTGTTGAATAGATGCCCACATTTCTAACCCAAAGGCTTTTATGTTATCCCAATTCTTATACAGCAATACGCCAGCACCTACTAGGAGTCCGATAGCTGCAACCACTGCAGCAACCGGGGCAGCTATGGCTCCGATAGAAACACCTAGAACACCTGCAGCAATTGCTAATGAGCTAAATATACTAGCCAGGCTTCCAGCGACTATTAAAAGCGGCCCTGCGGCTATTGCGATGCCTGCAATGGCTAAAGCAGCTTTTTGACCTGTCGGTGATAGTTCAGAAAACCATGTCGCAAGCGATTTAACAGCTGGAGTTATTGAATTTTCAATAATATCAACAATGGGTTCCAATGCAGGTTTCAGAGCATCTTGCAGCTCCCTGGCAGATTTTTTCAATGCTAAAAACGGATTATTTTCCTCAATTGCTTTTCTCGCCGATTCAGTGGCCCCGGCAAAATCACCCAACCCAGCTTTACCATCTGCTAAAGCAGTGATAACCTGTGACCTCACATCCTCCCACTGAGTACCAAAAAGCGCCACACCAGCGATATTTTGCTGTAGTGGGTCACTTATAGACGCTAAAGCAGTAACTGTGGCTAGAAAAGCCTTTTGGGCGTCCTCTCCGCCCTTTGCGATAGCCGCCCCCATTTCCTGGGCGTTTAACCCTATAGCGGCAAATCCTTCTGCGGTTGTTTTGCTGCCGTCCTGTGCCCGGATATTAAACTCCTTCATGGCATCGCCGACTTTGTCTAGGTTCCATGCCCCCGCCTGCGCCCCGGATATAAGCATGGCCATAGCCTGATCGGCTGAAAGACCCAAACTTTTAAACTGAGGAGAGTATTCCCGCAGGGTGTCCAGCAACTCCCCCGAAAAATCGCCGCCTTTCTGGAAGCCAACGGTAATTAAATCCAGCGCCTCCTGGCCGGATATACTGAAATTCTTCATCATCACCCCGGCGGAAGCAGTTACCTCTTTAACATCCTGCTCAAACACCTGGGCTATTGTTAAAGCCCCTTCCGTAACCTGGGCTAATTCAACCTCAGCTAACCCCGCCATGTTTTGGCGAACATTAACCAGGGCTTGGTTTACCTCGTCAATGTTTTCGCCAAAACCATCTTTCCATACTTCGCGGGCAACATCTCCAAGTCTTTTGGCTTCATCTGCTGTTAGGCCGAGAGACGCCTGCAATTTACCTTGTGCAGCCTGAGCATCAGCCGTACCTTTGAGGAGTAAAGCACCCGCTGCCGCTAAAGGGGCAGATACAGTAGTTGTCAGTGTTGTTCCGATGCCCTTTAGCTTTTCTCCGGTTCTCTGCAGTGATTCTCCAAGATTGTTCCCAGCCTGCTGGGTTTCCTCTAATCTGTTCTCAAACCTACGAAGCTCTTGTTCAGCTGCGGCAACTTCCCGCTGAAAAGCACGGTATTGCCCTCCGCTTATTTCTCCTCGTCTAAATTGTTCATTAACCTGCTCCTGAGCAGCTCGTAACCGGTCAAGTCTTTCCCTGCTGTTGGACACAGCATCGCTTAAAAGCCTTTGCTGTTGGGCTAAAAGTTCAGTGTTAGAAGGATCAAATCTAAGTAACCGTTCGACCTGCCTTAACTCTCCTTGAATGTCCCGGCTTCGCCGATTTACTTCACTCAAAGCAGCGGATAATCCGGTTGTCTCAGCTCCAATTACTACGTTTATGCCGCGAATTGTTTCAGCCATTTTACCTATCACCTCACTGTATTACGGTCCTGCTCAGGCATAAAAAGCATCAATATCCGCTTGAGTCGCCATACGTGGCTTTTTCTTTTTTGCGCCAGTGTATATCTCTGCATAGGCCAGCAAATCTCGTACACGAAATTCGTTTATTTCTGGCAAGGTTAGCCCTGTCCGTTTCCCGATGGCTAAGAGCTCAAGATCGAGCCGTTCCGGTATATCATTTTCTGTTTCCTTGCTTTTTCTGGACTCCTCGACGAAAAAAGCCGTCAGCCGCCTCCTCCATGACGGCTTTAAGAAGTTCAGGATTTGACAAATCAAAGGAATCCAATTCCGAAAGCCAAGTTAAGAAATCAGGGAAAGAATTATTGATACCTGTGTCAGCTTTTGCCATAGCCCAGGTTATCCGGAGACAGACCACCGAATCAAATTTGGAGGGGTCTTTTTCCGCACCTTTCATTTTTACTATGTCTCCAACCAAATCTGAATCAAACTCCTGCTGGTAATACAAGAGGGCCAGGGGCGTTGCCCTGACCCTAACTTGTTTTTTACCAATCGTTATTTCTCTCATGTGTCCTCCTTACGCCGCCTGGGGAACAGTTACCGCATTGAAGAAGGCATTATATGCGGCTGTGTTTGTGTCGTTGAGTTCCATGGTGCCTTTGACAACCTTTTCACCGTTGATGGTTATAGGTGTAATGGTCAATGTAAGTACGTCAGTCTTAACCTCGATAGCCTCACCCTTAGTACTATGCTCTTTGGCAGGCCGGGCGGCTTTGCACTGATAATAAACAAAGCGCCTGTTTTTCGAGTCGCCTTCAACCTGGCCCATCAGGGCAAATTCTTTCTGTACTCCATCAGCAACCTCAACAAGCATACCGTTGGTGTCGATGCGCCAGCCAAGCATTTCTGCCAGGATGCTGTCCGGTATCAGGGCTGCCTCCAGCTCTGCGGTATAACCGTCATTACTTGTGGCCGTAAAATACAGGCCGTTATCGGCGTAGAATTTTACTTCCTGGCCCTGAGGTGTGGGTGTGAATCTAACGGCCCCGGGGATGGCCGTGGGTGTTCCCCAAGATGTAGTCCCGTTGGTGCCGTTTGTTGATGCACCAACCGTAACCCCCGTGGTTCCTACGGTAAAGGCAATAGCCAGTGTGGCGTCATTGGCTTGGGCTACCTTCGTCTTGAGTGTAATCACGCCAGCAGAGTGACTAGTTGTAAATACAGCACTGATCACACTGTCATTGTTTAGTGCATTAACGACTGTGGATGCCACTTTCGTAACTGTTGTGTGTGTTTCAGCTGCAAGGGGGACAATTACTGCTTTCGGAGAGTCAGCACCGAGCAGCGTGGTAGCTGTCACGGTAACGGTAATCTCTCCGTCCGTGGTGCAGGGTGCCGTCACTTCAATGGTTTCAGTCTGTGAGGTACCTTTGAACGCAATATGCATGCTTTCTAAGCCGTAGGTTACTTTGTTCAATGCCTTTAACCTCCTATCAGTTGGATTTCGTATATGACCTGGCGCAGTTTTTCCGAGTCAATCGAATACTCTCGTTTTTGATAAGGCAGGCGCAGTGATTTCAGTAAATCCTGCACCAGCTTCTCACTGGCCAGGTCTTTCTTTTTGATGTAAAGCTCTACCTGAAAGTTGCTGATCTCAACGTAATTTTGGTTATCAGCCTTCATGTCATTGGCATAAGCAAACTGGTAGGTGATGAAGGGCGGCGCCGTAGGCTGAGTAAATTCTCCATAGGCCACCGGCATACCCAGGCTTTTAAGGGCCGTAAAGAGCTCAGCTTGAGTCACGATGCATCACCTTACCGCTTGCCCACAGTTCATCCTGTTTAACTAGCCTGATTTTGCGCAGCTTTTGCGCTGGATTTACCATCTGTATAATCCGCATTATCTGCTCTTCAGCAAGCAAAATCTCATTGGATTCTTTGTCATAACCGATGGCCTTAATACCACCATTTGACCAGTCAAACATTCCCTGAATATCGGCGACTTTACTAATCTTGTTACAGTCTTTGCAGAAGTTTATCTGCATACCTATAGTGATGCCGAGATTCTTTCTGAGCTTTTTTCTTTTCCACCAGTCAAGCATAAACATACTTAACCCCCATTCCGGATAATCCGCCTGATATTCTCCTGCATTTCCCCGGCATATTTATCGTGCGCCGGCCTGAGATGTGGATAAGCCTGCACCCTGCCGCCACCTATCTTGGCATGACCGAATTCCAACAAATGGACAAGCCGATAGTATTTTTTATTCCAGATCACATACCGGCGCCCGCCAGAAAGAGTCTTTTTTGTCTTTTTAAAACCTTTGGCATACTTCCCGGTACGCTTTCGGGCAAGCCTTTCAACCTCTTGAAGTACCTTGTCTGCCGTATCATCTACCTCTTTTTCAATTGCCTGGCTTACATCCTCGGTATACTCCCGGACAGCCCCGGCGATCTCGGCAGCCAGCTGGTCAATTCGAATGTTATTAGCCATCGGCGGCCACCTTCTCGCAGGTCAGTTCCACCTCTTCAATTCCTTGTCCGTACGTACGGATAACGCGATATCTCTCGCCTTCAAATTCGACCGTTTTCTCCCCGTTATATTCATAGGCATGTACCACAAATACCCTTTCCGGACGAAGATCATTCAAAGCAGCGTTATAAAACTCTAACCTGCTCACTGACTTCAAACCACACAAAATGACGGTCTGAGTCTCAGCCGGGATTTGATTGCCTATCTCATCATCAGCGACAGTCGCTTGGCCAATCAAGGTAAGTTCGTTGTCATATGTCATGCATCAGCCACCACCTTGTTTTTTACAAACAGACTGTGTAGCCGGTACTGCAGATGCCTGGGCAAACCTGCGTCACTATCCCGGCTCTGATACCTCCATGTGGCGTAATCAACTACGAAAATCAAATGATGAGGGTTAGCCCCATCAAGGACTAACCCCTTCTCATCTTGCAATTCGGTTATTACGCCGTTGGCGATGGCGGTCAGGTAGGTATCCCTAACCGCCGTTTTAATTCCCAGGCGCTCCTTGACCAGGACCATTACTGCTGCGGTGTCCATACATCAGCGCCTCCTAACTGGCAGATGCGTCAATCTCGGCTTGAGCTGCAACAGCCTCATTTTTGCCCTTTACTTTTTCGCCGTTGGATAACTCGTAGTGGCCGCCGCCAACATGCTTCGGCCACTCGGGGGCCTCGTCAACTTCGAGGATAATCCCCAACCCCACCCCATTTAATTGCTCAATCTTCTCGGCGGGCAGGTCAACGGTTTCGCCGGGTTTGAACTCCCGGTCAAAGCCGACAAAATGCCTTTTAACCTTGGCTTTCATGGGCTCTCCTCCTTAACTGATGGTATAAGTCGCGCTCAGCACGGCGGAATTGGTCATGCCGGCCTTGATAGCGATTGCCTTGATGGTCGCAGTAGCCGCCACAGCAATCGGACCGTTGTAGGCAGTCTTGGTAGCGTCCGGGGTGCTACCGTCAACGGTGTAGTAGATCGTCGCGCCCACGGTATCACAGGTAAGAGCAACAGACTGAGCACCCGTATAGGCCCCGGCAATCGGCAGGGCCTTGGGTGTTGCCACGGTGTTAGCCACATCCTGGGCAAACAGTACGGAAGTAGTCGGGGCCGCATTGGCGATGTTGACCACCACAAACGCTTCACCAAACACTGGCATGCCGTCATACCGAGCGGTTCCCCTGAACACTGTCTGGTCCTCGATGAACCTTACATGCTCGGACTGTGCCAGTTGCGCACCGGAGCGTTCCGCCAGCACATAGAGCGAACCGTATCCCCCGACAATATCATTGTCCGGTATGAACGGCAACTCTACGATGGTGCCACCTTCGACAGGCACGGTGCCATTCATGCCCGCAACCAAAGCACCGGCAGCGTTGAAGGTAATCATCTTGGACATAAGGGACATGCGGGTCTTCCTGTTCATCGCCCAGAACGTTCCGCCCATTGCGTATTTATTGTCGGCAACGCCAAGATCCAGCACCAGCGCTGCAAAGAATTCCTCAGCTGTTTTGCCGGCGGGATCTATCTTCAGCAGATGCGTTGCATGCAGATCGGTCCATGCGGGAGCATTATCGTTCCAGTCGGAAGGCTCCGAAGTCTGCGCCAGGCGAGTTACGATGCCAAGGGGCATCTTTACTCCGGTGCCGTAAAGTATGGCCTTGTCAACGGCATAACCAAGGGCCTGCCCGAGGGCGTCCAGTATCTCGGAGGCCAGGTTCTCATCCGAATCTTCCAGGGTGGCGTTGGGAATGGGGATAAACCCGCCGACTTTATAGCCGTCCACTTCGACCTGGTTGAACAGGAGCTCCAATTCATTGAGCTTTCCTATCACTTCAGTCCACACGCCTTCAGGGATGGTGCCCATGATGTTCTGACGAGCCTTACCCTTTACCGTGCGAACCCTGATGTAGCTTACCAGCTTGCTGTAGCGGTACAGATTATCCCTCAAGAGCTCCAGCATAACTTCCGGGAAGGTGAGTTCCGCGCCGGATACTGCTCTTTTCTGACCAATTAACTCACGGACGCGAGTTAAAAAGGCCTTTACGTCATCCCGGGCAACGAAGGCGGCACGTTGCTCATGGGTCATACCGAAGAATTTTGCACGCTTGCTCATGTACTGATCATCCTTTCTTTCTTCCGTTTCTATCCTGGGAGCCGGGGGAGCTGCCGGAGGATTCTTCGCCCGGCTGTCGATTTCATCCAGCTCCTTTTGAAGCTGCTGGATTTCATCCTCCAGTTTTTTCTTCTCATCCTCGTTGGCTTCCTGATCTGCTTTCAGGGCATCCTGGTCAGCCTCAAATGCAGCGACTGCCTCATCCACTGTGGCCTTATCCTCTTCCGGAGTCTCGTCTGTGATTTCATTGACAGCCGCTTCCAGGTCAGCCTCCCGCTTTTTCAGCTTCTCGGACCTGGTGGCAAACTCCGCATCCTTCTGCCGGAGTTCGTCCAACTTGGTTTTCAGCGCTGAAATGCGCTTACTGAGGATTAACTGTTTTAATGCCATTTCCTCAACCTCGCTTTCATAGATTCCCGCCATGCCTGAGCCCGGCGGGCTTTTATCTGTTCATAGTCTTTTTTCCTGGCAGACACTGACGTGTCTTCATACGCCGGGAAAGTAACCACTGAAACCTCATAGAGCTTAACCCGCTTGATTGTCCAGTGGACGCTGCCGTCCTCGCGCCAGTCTGTGCCCTCCTCCAGGATGTCAAAACCAAAGGAGCACTGGTCCACATCGCCGCGCTCCACCCTGGCATACAGATTCATGGCATCCTGGTCGGAAGGGTTGATTTTAACCCGGCCCCAGAGCCCCCGGGCATCCACCTTTAATTCCAGGGTGCCAGCCTTATTCCGGCCCAGGACAAGCCTGGTTTCATGGTCAATTAGCGCCCGGATGTCATCCGACAGTGCCCCATCAAAAGCTGTCTCGGCGATGCTTTCCGTGGCGCCCTGCCAAAGCTCATATGTGCCGCCGAATACGGCAAAATAGCCTTCAATGTACTTTTCTCCGGCATCCTCCACCGCCCTGAACTGTGTGGGGAGACTCCTGGCCTGCCTTGCGCCCCTGTTCATTTCGCATCACCTCCGTTCAGTTTTTTCTGTTGGCCCAGCATATCAGCCGGCACATAATTCTCCAGGGCCAGGAGCTCGTCCATTTCATCGTCCGGGGCCATGCCCACCCAGTCCCGCCATTCGTTCCTACGCATGGCCATACGGTCAACCATTTGACTGCCGGCAGTGATGATATCATTCAGGCTGTACGAGTACAGGCTGCGCGGGTTGAAACGCCAGTACAAATCCGGAGAGTAAAGTAAACCGCTGGTAAATGTCTGCTGGATTGTCAGAGCTACAGACATGATCCTGGTGCCAATGAAATTATTAAATTCATCAGCCTTGAAGTCGCCCACACCAACTAAAAAAGGCGGCACACCGAAAATTCCGGCTACCGTCCTTTTGTCTATCTCCAGATTCCTGGCTATGGCCAAGTCATTTAATGTCAGCGGCTTGACCTGCTGCACTTCGAACGCATCTGCCGGAATGAACCAGGGCCGTCCGTTCTCGCTTGCATCAAGGTATTGTGCCGATAACTTTTTCCTGCCTTCAACGCTGGCAAACTCTTCGGTTAACCCGTCCACTTTGACGATGATTGACGGGGCCGGGCTCTCCATGAGCGCCTGTTTAGTCGCCCCGGCCTGGCGAAGGCCCTTAATCACATCTTTCAGTACAGCCCTGTATCCGGTGCCTACCCATGGCCGTTCCGGATCCGGGTTAATGATAAAATGCAACACTTCATCAGGATTTAATGTCTGCCCACCGTACTTGATTACATACCCGTCTGCTGTGTCCATGAAACTAACCAGGGAAGGCTTGAGCGGGACCAGGTTGTCCAGGTAACCCTCGGCAGAATACCGAGGATATGTAACCTGATTACCGTTGCCGGGTAATAGCAAGGTCCAGACAAGGTTGTACATAAATGCCTTTTTGGTCTTTAGCAATCGGTTAGGGCTTATGTCCAGCTTCCTGGACAACTCATTCCGCACCCGCACATCGCCTTTATCCGTGTTCTGCATCAGGTAAAGGGTCATATTACTGACCAAGTCGGCATAAACGTGGACGCACATCTTGACTTCCGGGCAGTCCGCCAGCCGGGTATACTGGCCAGCCGTCAGGATATTATAAGCATCCACCGAGCAAAGCCAGGAGGTGTCACTCCTTCTCTGTGCAGGGGCATCTCTCGTTTTGCCGTGGTTATGCTTGTTCTTTTTCATTCATCCAACCACCCTTTCGCCTTCTGCGATTTCTCCAGATTCTCAAGTAAACGGCAACATGAAAACACAGCGGCATCGAAAATATCAATCCGCTGTGTTGGCATCACCTTTTCGTATTGAATCATGTCGTCAGTCTTTTCTATGGCCTTCACATTTTGGGTGCAATATTCAAAGGCCCCGGAATGCATATAGTAAAATCTGCCGTCCTTGGCCTTTTGTTCAATACGCCTAAAGCCTTCAGATTTTCTCCAAAAATACTGCGGCTGGTCCACGATGGAAAAACCAGCCTGTTTCATGCCAAGAAAATATTCTCGGGAAAACTTTTTGTCATGGCCAATCTGTTTTATTTTGAATCCCTTTGCCTTCATATCCTTGAACCACTTGACTATTTCAGCATAGTTCACAGTTGGGTGGTTACTCATAGTGAGCCAGCCATCATCCTTCCAGCCAAACAACGGGATATTGTCTTCATCGGCTTTCCGGGCAGCGGCCACAATGGGAAACCATGCATGGGTTATGGCAATATCAATTTCTTCTGGTACCTCAATTTTTTCGCCCTTTTCGTTTAGAACCGTTATCATGCGACCGGTTCTATAGCTGCCATACAGGGCTGCCGCCGTCAGGTCGTGCAATTTTGATAGGTCAGCCCCGCCATACCAAGTAACGGGCAGCCGGGCAAGCTCAGCCAGTGTCCAGTTATATTTCCGGTCTGATTTTTTGAATTCATCAATGCTGAAATAGGCCTTCATGGCCGCCGTATAAACATTCAGGGACTTAGCAAAGAAGTCTTTTCGCTGTTGCGGGTCGTTCTGAGCCTGCAGAGCATCGTTCATTATGTCGTCAGGCCGGATAGAAACCCCATAGGCCGGGTTGGCCATTTCATGGATAGCCGGATTGGTATAGTCCACATCCCCGTTATCGTCCTGGTCAGCCTTGCAGATGAAAACAAAATATGCCTCATCCTTCACCGTGCCGTCCAGGATTTTTTTGCAATACTGCAGCCGCTGGTAACAGAAACTGGTCATGTCATCGCCGGCTGTCGTAATGCCGATCATCAGTTTGTTGGTATAGGCTTTCATGGCCTCCTTGATAATGTTGTACTGCTTAGGTGTTTTATAGGCATGTATTTCATCAGCTATTGCTATGTTGCAGTTTAGAGAGTCCTGTCGGTCTGGGTTGGCGGCCAGGGCCTTAATGTATATCGATCCGTCCCCCAGGTCGCCGCTTATGCTGTGTTCCTGGTTGTTGTCCAGTACCCGGAAGTTATCCCGCTCCCCCATCTGGTCCAGGTTGAACAGGATAAAATTGAATGACTGCAGGGATTGCTCCAGAGCCGCCCCGACAATGTAACACTTGGACCCTGATTTCCTCTCCAGCAATCCCAGCGCCCAGGCCAGGGCAGCGGCAAAAGAAGTTTTAATATTTTTCCGAGGGATAAAAATAAACGCCTCTTTGAAGCGCCTTATCCTGGTCCCCTTATGATAAAACCCTAGCAGGTTATACACCTGAAATTTATGGAACGGCTCTAATAAAAAAGGCTCCTCGCGTAACGGAGTGCCGTCTATTCTTTCACCTTGAGCATGAACAAAAGTTTTTTCAATGATCCCGATTACAAACTCAGCGTCTTTCGGGTTAAAATCATAATCGGGATTCTCCAGGTCTTTCAGGAACCTTTGACAACCCTGGATTTGTTCCTTGCAGGCTATCTTTATTCCCGCTACAACACCCTTGGCATACCCCATTACAATGTCATAGTTTTTATGTTTCTTTTTCAAGGCTCTTTAATGCAGCTGCCAGTTTGGATTGACTGGCCTTTTCTGCTGTTACAGTCTCCAGGGCTTTCGGGTTGAGACAGAGGCGGTCGGAGTATGCCAAAATATCCTTCCGGAGAGCCTCAAGCGTGGCCACTATGGGAGCTTTTTTTGTTCCCCCTTGCAGGGTGTACTCCTCATATTTATAGTTTTGATCCACGAATTTCTGATTTAAAATTCCATATTGCTCCACAAGTTCAGCATAGATATCTATAAGTCGGTTATATTCCGGTTTATAGACACCCAGCTTTTTCATATCTGCTATCGTAGCCCGCTTGACTGTCTCCTTGCTGGGAAGTTTTGCCACCTCTATCACCTCCCCCAAAAAAATTTTCTGAAGTTCGCTCTATTGGAAAAGCCTCCCTAGCCCGGTCCCGGTTTGCTCCAATTCAAAAACTCCGGGGTGGGGGGTTACCAACTTACTCCCGAATACCTTTCAATCCATTCCATCCCTAGATTTCCTAACCTCTTAACCCACTCCAGCCCAAGGGTTGTAAGTCTATTGCTGTCACGGTCATGCATTTTGTTATGGCACTTCTCACATAAACTTATCAGGTTGATACTTGCGAGAGCCAACGCCACTTTAAATAACAAGCACCACGCTAAAGGAATAACGTGGTGTACTGTTGTGGCCTCAGTTGATTTTCCATATCGCCTGCATTCCCGACATAGGTATTCATCCCTCTTAAGAATCTTCTGCCTCTTGGCTTTCCACTTCTTTGTTTTATAAAAAGGGTGCATTCGTTTCATCTCCAAAAAGAAAAGAGCCCGAAGGCTCTCTTATCCTAATGGTATTTTCGACTTTTCAATAACAACATCTTTATATTGATGCCTTTTTGTTAATAAATCCAATGATTTGTATGTTAACTCCTTATTTAATAAAGGTCCAAATATTATTTTCTTTATAGGTAATTTTTCAACATCATTGTCATTTATAAAAATGGCGATTTCTACATATGGCAATAATTTTCCACATGAATTCCTAAACTTTATCAATTTATATTCATTTTCTGGGGCAGGTAAATCTATTATCCTCCATTCTTTTTCTTCTTTAAATGACTCATGTTTAAAACCAAACATCAAAATAGCTAATTGATTTATAAAAGTATTTGTGCATTTTTCAATAAGTTCTTCAGTAATTTCTATACCATTCGTTTTCAGGTTATTAAAAAAATTAAAATTTATATCTATAACATTAAAAACATATAACAATTGTTTATCATAATCGTATTCCACTTTTCTTAAAATCGTTCCATTTAATTTATTTTGTATATCTTCAGTTTTTGCACCAATTGAATAACCACTTCCCCCACCACCATACGCTCTCCATTGACTTAATAAATCACCATCTTCAGAGAAACAAACAATATATATATATATATGTCTCGCAAAAAACCTATTCTATAGGATGCATTTTCAATAATTTTTCTAAAATATTGGTCACCTATTTTATCTTTTTTCTTATCTAAAGCAGTCCTTACAACATCAGTTGAATACTCTATTTCAGATTTATCATTCATAAAGTAAATATTTGAACACCAAATTTTATGTTTATCAAATATACCTATTAACCCGTCAATATTTGTATAATGATACAAATATTCCTTCACTGGCCCCTGAATATCATCAATAAACTTATTAAAACTTCTAGATAAAACATCTTTTTGCAGATTAAAATAATCAAATACCGATTCCGACATAAAAACACCTCCAGATCATAAGTTCTGCATTCGGAGGTTAAATCCTTTTAAACTAAAAGCAGACCATGTTCCCTCCCCCGTGAATTTCCAGAGGATGTGTCACCAGCCTGCTTGATTTTTTTATTTCATACTGGGTTAAAGTTCAGGGCTCGCAAGACCCGCATATCCCCCTCCCCCTGGGAAGGACCCACTGTTACATAAAAAGAAAAGAGCCCGAAGGCTCTATACGTTTGCCTTTACTTGATAGTATTTCGCTACAAGCTCAGCTAACGGTAGTGCTATTTTAAGTCCATAATCAAATCCGTTTTTTAGTAACTCACTTACTTTCTGCCAATTAGTTTTAGGTTTCTGTATTTCTGCCTCAATCTGGGCCAGCAGGTTTTTAGCTTCTTGCTTTGACTCTTCTGGCAGATCAGAATACTCTATGTTTAATTGGACTTGAAGCGATAGATTTTGATGGACATTTGTTGTCTGTGTTTGACTCACATGTAAACAATTTACACCCTTGCCCTCACTACTTTTATCCTCTTCCTGGGATGCATATCCCATAAGAATGTCAATATAAGTTCTTAAATCTCCGCCTTTGAAGCCTTTCACCTGACTTGAATTTTTGTTGTACTGTGCAATTAAATAATTTCTACATCCGTAATACCAAGTGTTGTATTGCTCTGTTTCTTCGTTAAACCCTTCTCTTAAAAGCCTATTCCCTTCATCAGCGTATTCTTTTAATTTATCTGCTACTCCTTTTGCCACTTAAACGATACCACCCTTTCACCGTTTTATGTATTATTCGGCAAAAGGAAGGTTTTTCCTTTAAGCGTAAGAAACCGCCCTCGATGGACGGTTTCTTTTGAACACACGATTTTACGGTACAAGTTTACCACATCCGATTTGGCATGTAAAATGCAACTTTTTTGCAAGGTATTTGCAAGCCCTGAATCCCCTTAAATATCTAGCCTTAGCCCATCTACACCGAACAATAAGATACTCAATTCGCGCACCATTTCATTCTTCCACCGACGTACTGAATCGGTGCTGCAGTTTAATTCCTGGGCCACAGTCGCAATCAAATCTCCCCAGCTAATATCCCTTCTGGCCCTGTCCAGGTATAGACAATGAATAACATCGTATTTCTCAGGCTGCCCCTTGTTAGCTTGTCTTAACTTTAAGATATCCAGGCAGGTATCTATCTGGTTAATCATTATTAGCGTTCTAAGCCGGCTCCGCTTAATCGCTTTAATGATAACCTCATCCATGTCCAGTTCCTCAAGGTCCTCCACACTTATGATATCAGTTGCTTTATCCCTTGCATTTTCGTAATGATCAAGCAAATTCAGGTAATTTTTAAGTAGCAGCTCAGTGTTGTGGTATCTATTTCTTCTTATTTGCTGTCTTTCATCTTCCCTAAGAATCTTTAAAGCTTCTACTGCCGCAGCTTTTGCTATTTCATAAGTTTTTGCAGTGTTTTTATTTCCCAAGATTAACACCTCCCGTTAAATTCGCCATGCCGGTGGACTTGTCTTTGCCCACCACCGAAAAAACGCTCGGGAACTGCAATTTATCAAAAACGTAGGACAGGAAGAATAGCATCTTTCTGCCTTACATCTCTCACATGCTTTAGGCACCTATCCTCAACTCCTTTGTGTATTTTTCAATCCTTGCTTTCAGCGCCGTCATTAACCTGTCTTGCGTAGCCCCTTTGGCCTCCAGCGCCTCAATGACATCCTCATCAACGCCGCCTTCGACAACCAGGTGATGAATAATCACTTTCTCGGCTTGTCCCTGCCTGTGCAGCCGCTTGTTTGCCTGCTGGTACAGCTCCAGGGACCAGTTCAGGCCAAACCATATCACATGGTTGCCTCCCTGCTGGAGGTTCAGGCCGTATGCACAGCTGGCCGGGTGCGCCAATAAAATATCAATCTGCCGGTTATTCCAGTCGGTTTCATCCTGGGGGCCTTTCAGTTCCCGGACCCGCAGGCCCGATCCGGATAGTGCCTTTTGCAGCCTGGCCAGGTCGTGTTGAAAGTTGTAAAACACCAGTGCCGGCTTACCGTTAAGGCCCTCGACCAACTCCATAAACGCTTCTACCTTGCATTTATGAATTTCAACGATTTCCCGGTCTTCCGCATATACAGCCCCGTTACACAGCTGCAGCAATTTGTTTGTCAGTACCGCCGCGCTGCCTGCGTCGATGGTGTTTTCATCCACTTCCAGCAGCATTTCACGTTCAAGCTTTTTGTACGCTGCTTTGGCTTTATCGTCCAGTACCACCGGCACGGTCACCGGGATGCAGTCCGGCAGCTCCAGGTAATCTTCCGCCTTCATTGACACGCATATATCGCTGATTAACTGTTGAATAGCTTCTTCGGCTCCTGGCTTTGGGTCGTAGCCGTAACCGTCCCAGCTACGCTCAAAATACCTGACGCGATATTTAGTTATTCCCTCTCCAGGGCGCCGGCCACCGCCTAACCGCCTGCCGGCATCAAGGAGATATATCTGTGCCCACAGGTCAATCAATCCGTTCGGCGCTGGTGTCCCTGTCAGACCCACAAATCTTGTGATGTGATTCCGTATCCAGGTCAGCGCCTTAAACCGCTTGGCGGCATGATTCTTGAAGCTGCTAAGCTCGTCCACAACAACCATGTCAAAGGGCCAGGCGTTTCGGTAGTATTCAACCAACCAGGGAACATTTTCACGGTTTATCACCCAAATGTCTCCGGGTGTGTTCAGTGCCCTGATACGTTTTGCCTGGCTGCCTAATACCGGCACAATTCTCAGCAGGTGCAGGTGATCCCACTTCGCCGCCTCTTTTGCCCAGGTGGCTTCGGCCACTTTCTTCGGGGCTATAACCAGCACCCTGCTGACGGCGAACCGGTTATATTTCAGGTCATTAACCGCTGTCAGGGTTATCACCGTCTTGCCAAGACCCATGTCAAGGAAAAGGCCTATTCCCTCACTTACAATTCCCTGGACCGGCTCCGCCAGCAATCTGTGTATGTTGTATTTCTGGTAAGCATGCGGCTTGAATTTCACTGTTTTATCAACCCTTTGCAGTATTTGATAAACTCGTCTACGTCTGGTTTGTTATCGATGTTAAAAACCAAATTGCCCAATCTTATCAGTCTTGCTTGCTCTGCTTTCTGCTTTGGTGTTGGTTTTTTACCGGGTGCTTTGGTTTCAACGAATATTTTTATTCCTCCAGGTAAACACACCAGCCTGTCTGGCACCCCGCTGTTGCCGGGCGAGACAAATTTATAAGCTCTGCCCCCGATTGCTTTAACTTCATCCCGGAGATAGTATTCAACGGCTGTTTCTCTCATGCGATTTCATCCCTTCGTTTGTAAACTTTCAAAGTTTACAGGTTTAGGCCTTGTACGCCAAGGGTTTGAAGTGTTTTGTAAACCAAGTAAACTTTATTTTCCTTATTAACTCCTATATTAGGCGTGTATAGACGCGTAGGCGTGTATATATCCTTTATTTTCTTTATTTTTTATTTTTAATAGAAAAGAAGGTTTACAAGGTTTACAAAGGTTAAAATGCTCAGTGTTCATGCGGCTTCAGGTTGTAAACCTTCTTGTAAACTTTCTCAAAATTAAAGTTTACAAGGTTTACAAATCTGATTTTGTAAACTTAGTTGGTTTACAAAGGAAGTTTACAATTTATATACCCTTTTTGGATGCCATAACAGCCAAATCTGAATGTGCTTGTATGCTTTTTCCATCCAGGTATACATGACAATATGCTGTTTATAGCCAAGGAGTCAGTCCTTTTCATGTACTTCAAATCACCCCCCAGGCATTCACACCACACCTCCGCGGCGCATATCCGGTCCCGTTCTATGGTTCCGCAGGTATCCCGGCCAAACTCGCCGGACCAGTATAATTTCCTTTCGCTCAGTGTCCGTTTTTCCCAATCAACCGGCACAGGCCTCTCCACGAATTCTCGAATAAGACCTTCCCGGGGATCACTCTCCCGGTGTATCTCCTGTTGCACTTTGGCCTCTTCCTCAGCTGCTCCGGTCAAGTACAGCTGTTCTCCCAGCTGCCAGTAACAGAAGACCTCTGCCCATATCTGGTTTACCTCATCTTCCAGCTGGGTGAATACGTTTTTAGTTACCGGTTGAACACCTACATTAACTGGCCAGAAGCGGCGGTTTCCGGTCCTGTCCTTCAGGAATTCGCTGTCGTTGGTGGTCCCGAAGAATACGCATCGGCGCGGGTAATTTGATGTCCTGCGGCCATACGGCACCCGGAATATATCCTCTGCCCGGCTTAAGAACTGTTTCACGGCATTAGTTTCCGATTTACTCAGGCCGTTAAGTTCCCCCAGCTCGTTTATCCATACTCCCTGCAGCATCTCGGAGGCCTCTTTGCCCTCAAATGTTTGAAGGCTATCAGAGTACCACCGCCTGCCCAACAGCCGCAGGAAAGTGCTTTTTCCGAGTCCCTGTGGGCCCGTAAATATTGGCATATAATCGTACTTACACCCAGGAGTCATCACCCTGGCCACGGCAGCAGTCAGAGACTTCCGTATAACTGCCCTTGTGTAAGGTGAATCCTTGGCCCCCAGGTAGTCAATCAGCAGAGTGTCAAGCCGCTTTATACCATCCCACTCCAGCCCGGTTAAATAGTCCCTGACATCGTTTATTGTGTGTTTATGGGCACACAAGGCTGTAGCATCGAATATGCGTTCCTTGCCGGTAATACCGTAAGTCCGTTCAATGTAATGCCTGAGGCCTGCGTCATCCACATCGGTCCACTGGCGGCGCTCCATGCAGCCGTCCCATGGAAGCGGGCCCAGGACCAGCCCCCGGTTAGCGAATTCATCGAAGGCTAATTTCCCCCTTAGAAGAGGGTCATTTTCAAGGATTATCAATACATTATCCACGGTCTTTGCCGGCATCCCGGTGGTGTATGATACCGCCAGCTTGGCCATCCAGTTTGTGTTATCGTTTGGATCCCCGGCAAACTCCCGGGTGGCCTTCTCGTACCTCTCCTGGTTAAGTAATGCGGCCACCGAGGGATCAGAGATCGCCAGCTGACACATGGCATTATATGACGGCAATTTGTTAGTGGGTGTGTCCGGTTTAGCTTCATCATCCAGCTCAGCAAATCGGTGCAGCCTTACCAGGTCGAAGGAGTTTACCAGCCGACCTCCTGCCGGGTCTGTGGCGTGGTGGGAATACAGAAATGCACCGTTATCATAGACTATGGCCCCGCCCGTTGTGCTGCCCCCGGTGAAGGTATACCTCCCCGGGTCATCATCGCAGGGCGTATATTCTCCTGGAATGAGTGTGTCCATTGCCCGGTATATGTCGTAGGTCTTGCAGAAGGCTCCCACTACACCAGCCTTTGCCGTGGGGTCTTCCTGCCTGGCCGCCAGCTTCACCCGGGCTTGCTGCGCCCCGGGTACCTCCGGCCACTCCGCCACATTGCGCCAGTCCTGGTACATTGCCAGTATGCCGTCTAGGTCCAGGAATGGTTTATCTCCATACTGGTAAACATACGTGCTGTCAGAGCAGCATGAAGGCCAGTACATGAGCCGGTGAACCTGGAAGGTTGTTGGGTCGCACAGCTCTATGCCGATAATGCTGCCCAGCTTCCTGGATGCGGGCTCATATTCGTCAGCTGTAGCTGTCCGGTTAACGGGCACCAGTACCCGGAGGCGAGGCTTTGCCTCTTCATGTTTACGGGTACTGTAGACCGCGTAAGCACAGCCCAGGGCTTCCACCCGGCGCAAGATGTCCTGCGTCTGCCCTGGGGGAATGTTATCCAGGTCCAGGGTAAGCACATCGCGGCCCAGGACGTTGGTTTCCTTCCGGCGTCCTCCTCCCCGGATCTCGCCGGCCACAAAACCCCCCACGTCCTTCAAATCGTCCTGACGGGGCTTAGGCATGCTCAGGTACTCAGCCAGCGTTTCCACGCCCCTGGAGGGAGTATGAAGGCGCTGGACAAGCTCTGACCAGTAGAGTTTTTGGACGGGCCACAGGGTAGCTTTTCGGCTGCCGGCGGCACTGATAGTTATTTGCCTATCGTGTATTAGCATGGAGTTTTACTCCTTTGGTTATAAATTGGCAGCTTTATCATGTGTTTCAGCCGCTTCCTGTAAGTTTTTAACGGCTTGGTCGTAATAACTACGTTTGAGCTCAACCCCGAGGAAACGCCTGCCCATTTTAAGGGCCACGTATCCTTCTGAGCCGATGCCGGCAAAGGGACTGAATACCAGATCCCCGGGATTGCTCCACAGCTCCAGGCATCTTTCAATGACATCGAGCTGGAGGGGGCAGATGTGTTTTTCATCGTCATGCTCCCGGGCCGATTTCCGCTGCAGGGTGTTTGACTGATTAATATCCATCCAGACCGGAGATGCGTACCGTCTCCAAACATGGTGTGAATAGACCGGATCAACTTTGGTCAATGCTATAGCTTTGTTTACGCGGCTGTCTTTAATCGTTGGCTCTGTTTTTGGGGCCTCCGGCTCATCTTCACCTATGAATTCAGTAAAGCCATCAGGATGAGCTATCGGTTCAGGGTTTTCACCAGGCTTCCGGACAGTGAGTATATAATCCGGCAAACCGTTTCGGCACATTGCCGAATCCTTCACTATTTGTTTGTGCATCAGACCGAGGGCTTTTGTTCGTGTGGCTTCCACAAGAGGGTCTTTCCATATAACGGTTTTGGAGTGGTAGATAAAGCCCTCTGCCTCAAATATCTGCCGGAGCAGTGCCGGGAAGTCTTTTAAGCCGATAAACCCATCCCTTGATTTCATGGCCGGGATATCCATACAATGGAAGGAAACTAACCTGCCCGGCATAGTTGCCCGGTATAGCTCTTTTGTCAGGAACTTAAAATGGGTCATGAATTCTTCATCCGTCCGGGAGTTGCCCATGTCCCGGTCACTATTTGAATAAGTGTAGAGGCTGGAAAAGGGCGGGCTAAAGATTGAATAATGTAAGCTGTTATCAGGTATCCCCTTCGCCACATCTACACAATCGCCCAGGTGCAATTCCCAGTCGGCCCCCGTAGTGCAGCCCATTTCGTACACTGCCGCCTCTCGGCCTGTACTCTGCAGGTTCTCCTTGGTGATCTCCTGTGTGGCTGCAATCATCCCGCTTAACATCACCGCAAATTCCTCTTCTTTTCTCTTGATGTTGGCCACCACAGCGCCCTCAGTCTCGGCGGTTATAACATAGACATCAACCGGCTTTTCCTGGCCGAATCTCCAGCACCTGCGGACAGCCTGGAAATACTCCTCAAAGCTATCAGAGAGGCCGACAAAGGCCATTTTATTGCAGTGCTGCCAGTTCATCCCGAAGCCTGCAATGCTTGGCTTTGTGACTAGGATTCTGACCTTTCCTTCGGAGAAGTCGTTCATGGTTTTCTCTTTGTATTCCGGTTTATCGCTTCCCGTTATCTCCACAGCTCCGCTTATCGCTTTGGTCAGCATTTCGCTTTCAGCGTTTAGCCCGCACCATATGATCCAGGTATCATCTGACTGATTGACCATAGCAGCACAGAGGGCAACCCGGTCCTCTATGCTCTTTTTCCGGGCCTCCCGGCGTTCGGTCAGGGACTTTGCCACAGGGCCCTCGGCCAGCACAGTAACATGTTTAATGTTAAGGGGCGGCAGGATGAACTTTTCATCCGGATAGCCTAAATCAGAGGGTTTGGACAGCATAACTGCCCAGCTGGCCACCCAGGTCCAGAAGTCCTCCCGGGCATGCCCCTTTAACCGCCATTTGCTGGTGTCCCCGCCGTCATGGACGAAGAACATGGCCAGCATTTCCGCTCTGGTCATCACTCCCAGGAACTCGGCATGGTTGCATAGCTCCATGTGGTCATTGGGCGCCGGGGTAGCCGTGCAGGCCAGTTTATAGGGCGTTTCCTGAAACATCTTTATAATCTGTGTCCGCACCTTGCCGGCAAAGCTTTTTAATATGCTGCTTTCATCCGGCACCACACCAATGAATTTACTGGGGTCAAACTTATGCAGCATTTCATAGTTTGCGATGTTTAGCCCCGGTTGAACATCCTCCTGAGACCGGCAAAGATTAACCGTAATGCCGAATTTAAGCCCCTCTCTAACGGTCTGCTGAGCCACTGCCAAGGGGGCCAATATCAGCACATCTCCACCGGTCTTTTTATGTACCTGGTTGGCCCACTCCAACTGCATGCCCGTCTTCCCGAGGCCGGTCCCGGCAAATACGGCTGCCTTGCCTTTGACCAGGGCCCACCGCACTATGTCCCGCTGGAAATCAAATAGCATAGGGTTTATTTCATCCCGGGGCACGTCAATGCCGCAGGGAGTAACAACGATTTTCTTATTTTCTAAGAACTCCTGATAATCCAACAAAGGCACCTCCTGCAGTTACCCAGTGTAAGGTTCTTCCCATTTGACACCAATGTAATCAAGTACCTGGCCCCAGCTCATTTTGTACATCCAGAAGGCCCATTCTTTCGGGTTATCCTCCCGGAGCCGATCAAACCGGTGTGGGCGCTTCTCGATGTGTATGCCAAAACCACACATGGTGCAGCCTGTCCTTTTGGCCCGGGTGGTCTCCAGGGTCCCATCCGGCTGCCTGGCTATTTCTCCATATATGGCTGGTATCGGTGTCCCGAGGTCGAGAGCCAGCTGAAGAATATCATTTCTGCTAAATATGGCGAAAGGGCAGCTCCTGGTTACTGTTTTGCCGAAGTAGTTGCAGCCGTGTTTCATCAGGGCCTTTTCCCGCTGGCCACCCTCGGAGGCCATAAGGCCCATGTATGGCTTTAACTTGTTTTTCTTGGCGAAGTCATCGCAGGGTTTTTCCTTCATGTGGTAGCAGCAGTCAGGGCTCACCCGGAACGGAGCTATCCTGTAATTGGTTCCGTATTTCTCGTTTTCCAGCCCTGCAAACAACTCCAGCCATTTCTGAGGCAGTTTCATCCGGGTTCCTTTACGCCAGCCGCCATAGGCCCCGGTATCCCCGGTCATAATCGCATGGCGAACGGTGGCATTCCTCTCGCTGGGATTTTGCAGCATCTGGATTTTCCCGGCTTTTTCCTTGCTGATAACCGGGAATCCGTGATCCTTGATTACCTGAACCTTTGTTTTGTAGGGATGCAAAATAACCATGTTGTCTAATTGCCGGTGAATCCTCTGGATACTTAAATCCTCCAGGGCGGAAACGGCCACCCCTGGAATGTCCTTGCTTACATATTTCCGAAGGAAAAGCAGGAGCGTTATACTATCCAGTCCACCGACTGAGCAGAAAACATTGCCGTCCAGCTTCTCGTAAAACTCCCGGGCCACAGCTTTTGCATGAAGAACCTTGGCATCATAAGGTAGTTGCTGTTTTAACCTAAAGCTTTGCGCTTCATCCCATTCATTCATCGCCTATACCTCCAAAATAAAAGTGGGTACATGACTCTAAGCTTTCTTAGCTGTCACGTACCCACCCGTGTTGGTGCTGGAGCTACTTGGTTTTTCCTTTCGCCCCATCTGCTTCTTAAATTGAGCTGTTTTCCTTTTCTTGCTCACAGAAGCAACCTCCTTATTTAATTTTTAAATATTTCTAAATTACCTGACTGATATCTGTACGTAACTCTGGCAGATTAGCCCGACCTAAAGCCTCAGCGAATTGAGGGGGCACCGCGTTCCCGCATTTTGCGACCTGTTCAGCCTTGGTGATTGGTTTTCCGTTTACTTCGAATCCGCTAAAGATGTATGTAGATGGAAAACCTTGTCCCAAATATAATTCATGCGGCTCCAGCATGCGAAAACCGATATCCACAATTTGATAGGGTGTACCCTTAACTAATACCAACCCGAACCGATCTCTCGTCGGTATGGTATGAAGCGGTTCGTTCAAGCTCTGTCCTATAGCGGCGCCGTAATACTTGATTAATAACGCCCTTACTTCGCCAATATGAGTGCCGCCGGCGGAGATCGTCGGAAGTGGGTCACTGGTGGCTGTCCCGTAGTTGTCGCCACGGAACTTAACCATATGACTAGTTACAAGGGCAAATCTGTTTGCGGTGCTAACCGTGTGCAAAGGCTCGTCCAGTCGCTGGCCTCTAGCCTCAGATGGCGATACCTCGCCATAATACTTTGACAAGAATGCAGCGACCAACTCTGATTTATCCGTTAAATTGTCGGTAGCGGCACCGTGAGGAACAATAAAAGGTTTATCGCATTCGATTACAAAGCGTTGTGTACCTTTGGCTATCCGTTTAAGCGTCTTTTCCACTAACGGTCTCCTACGGTCAAAAATGGACGGGCACTGAATGGACCAGTCAATGCAATTTGCCGCTGTTTTCCACGGCTTCAGCCTTCCTGACTGCACCGCCTTGCTCTTCGGATCTCCATGGGTCGGCTTCGGCCACACAAAGGGCCTTCCATCGCGGCGCATACCCATGAAAAACCGTTCCCTACTGGTAGGTGCTCCATAATCACAGGCCCTGAGAAGTTTTGTCTCCACAACGTATCCTTGCTGCTGCATTGCTGCAACAAAGGTGTGATACGTCAGGCCTTTGAGCTTAGGGTCCGGCTGTCCGTTATCCATTAAAGGCCCCCACGATTGAAATTCACGAACATTCTCAAGGATTATGACCCTCGGGTAAACAGCTTTTGCCCACTTGACAGCCAGCCATGCTTGTCCTCGTAATTGTTCACTCTTTGGTTTTCCTGCTGCTGCAATGCTGTGATGAGTACATGACGGGCTCAGCCACATTAGAGCGATAGGACGCCCTGCGCAAACTTCATACGGATCAACCGCCCACACATCTTCCTGATAATGCTTAGTTCCTGGGTGATTGATGCGGTGCATGGCAATGGCTGCAGCATCATGATTAACAGCAATGTCAACAGGTCTGCCAAAAGCTTTTTCTAGTCCCTCACTCACACCGCCGCCGCCAGCGAATTGATCAATAACGAGTTCTCGTAATAAAGGTATCTGCATCTTATCTCCTCGCTTTATGCCGCCAGCTCGATAAATTTGCATAGAAACAAGCCGCTTGCTAGTCCTGGTGTCATGCCCAAAACCTCAGTTGATTTAGGACTATAATCTCCGAAAAGAGCTGTCCAAGCATCTCTGTCAGACATAAGCTTCCGCCCCTCGTAACCCAAGAGCCACCTATCCATAACTGTTATGGCGGTTTCAATATCAATGTCAGGTATAGGCAGGCCCAACGAATTAAGGATTTTCTCCTGTAGTTTTTTCTCTGCAATCCCATATGTACTAAGTTGGCGCTTAACAGGTCGAGGCAGGTCACACAGATAGGCCTCCGCTGCATCGTGAAGCAGTCCGTAAAGTTGTACGTCTTTACCGTAGCCCAGGAGGGCCAGTTCCTCGGCCATTAGGACGGAATGCTCGGCCACCGAGTAAAACACCCGTGTATGACCGTTAAACCGGCACTGCATGGCCAGGGAATGAGCTATGTCCTCGATGCAAACGTCCTCCGATCTGGGGTCCAGGGGATAAAATTTCTTTCCGGTATAGGTCTCTATCCAATCGACCATTTAATTCAACTCCTTTGCGGTGTTTCCCATCCGTAAAATTTGGGCAATCTATTGTATTCTTCTTGGCTTAGTTCCTGGCATTCCACGCTCCACGGGCCTATTCTTAATGTATCTCCTACGTTGATGTTTCTCAGGGCTTCCAAGAATTCCACGACGTCCGTTTCCTTATACCCGCAAGTTTTACGCGATTTGAATAACTCCATCATCAGGTCAACCGCAAACACTGCAAAGTTTTTAGCTTCAAGGGCATAGCCCAGGTTAAGGTTGTTATGGTTTAAAGACAGTAATTTTATTTTTGGTTTCACATCATTTTCGGGTTTATATTTTTCTTTGCCTGTACCTTCGCAAGCACCACACTTTGGGCTTCCGTTGTTGTCGTAATAACCGCTGCCGTTACAAGCTCCGCATGGTCTTTCCTTCCAGCCGTGTATGTATTTAAAATAGTAATCTGTACGGGCTTGCTTGTCCTCTCTAAATCCCATTTCATCAATCCTTCTTATAAAACTTGGTTACGAATCCATCCGCTTTCAGTAACAGGTCCGGGGCCCACGGCAGGGGTTGTCCCATGATGCCGCATATGGTGTTGAGGTCTACCTGGTCCTCCGGAACATCCAGGACAACCTCATCGTGTACGTGCATTACAACCTGGTATCTGAGGGCGGCTAGCCGTTTAAGACTTTCGGCCAGGCAGTCCCGAGCGATTGCCTGAACAACATTTTCCGTCAGCTTCCCGCCATATGTGGAGACAACTTCCCATTTTTTCGTCTCCTGGTTCATGCCCCAGTAGTGCAGTGCCTCTCTACCAAAAGCGTTTTGATACAGGAAAGGCTTTGGGTAAAACAGTTTCCGGCTGCTGGGAAGCGTGATGGTGAAAAAGTCCTGTCCGTTCCTGAAGTCACCTTCCCTTGCCATGATAAGGCCCTTAATGCCCACCGGCTGCCCGGTCCTCATTACCTCCAGGGCGGCATTCTCCAGGCTGTACCACAGGTCAACTATTCGCTTATTTGCCCCTCGCCAACGCCGGACTATATCCGGCAGTTCATCTTCAGTCAGACCCTTGTCCAGGGCACCCATCGAGATCAACGCCCCGGAGCCGCCTTGGTAACCGAGGGCCAGCTCTGCAACCTTCCCCCGCTGCCGTAGCTCGTATTCCGGGTTCCCTTTTTTAATTAAACCCAGCGGCACCCCAAACATGGCCGATGCGCTGGCCTCGTATATTTTCCCGTGGGTGGCGAACACCTCCAGCCGCCACTGTTCCCCGGCCAGCCAGGCGATTATCCGGGCCTCGATGGCTGAAAAGTCGGCCACCAGGAGGACGTTCCCGGGGGAAGGGATGAAAGCCGTCCTGATGAGCTGGGAAAGGGTGTCCGGGATGTTTCCATATACGATTTTTAAGACATCAATTTTTCTTGCTTTGACATGCTCTCGGGCATGCGCCAGGGTTTCAAGGTGGTTCTGGGGGAGGTTCTGGACCTGGACCAGCCGACCGGCCCATCTCCCTGTCCGGTTAGCGCCATAATGCTGTAACAGCCCCCTAATACGGCTATCCGCGCATACGGCTGTGGCCATGGCCGCATATTTCCTGGTGGAGGTCTTGGCAAGCTCCTGCCTGATCTCCAGCATCCGCCGCGCCGTGTCGCTATCCACCGTCTCAATCAGCTTTTTTACAGTGCCTTTTTGCAGGTCAGCGATCTCTTCCCCGGTCTCCTCGGTCAACCAGCTGGAAAGCTGTTTAACGCTCTTGGGATTCTGCAGGCCTGACAATCTTATTGCCTCGGTAATCAGTTCCCCGGTGATGGTTTCATCCACGGCCAGGGCGCTTTCGACGAGTCCCATGTCTACGGCCACACCGTGGGCATTTATGCACTGATCCAGTTCCCAGAGCCGTTGTTCCTGATCCGGCACCGGGAAGGCTGACAGCCGCATATCCACTTCCATTTCGGATACTACGTCCTGACAGCAATACTGCTTAAATAGTTTCCATTTATCCGGCTCATGGTGCGGCAGTGTCCGGGTCCGGTGTCCGTTCTTCGCTGTGGGCTTGCAGGGAATGCAGAAGGTTCGTATCAGGGCAGAACCTATACCCATTTTCCGTTTATCTTCTTTCATGCCCATTGCTTCACCGATTTTCCCGAGTCCCATCGGATAGCCGCAATATAAACCGTGTAGCTGTGTACACCCCCACTGCCAGAGAGGAGCATAATAAAACTTGTTCAGGCAGTACCACTCGAATGCCGCATTATAAGCCTTTTTAATCGTGCTAGGGTCTTGCAGGGTAAACACTATTTCCGGTGGCAGCTGCTCCCCCTGAGCCAGGTCAACGATCTGCACAGGACCTCTGTTAAAGGAGTAAGCGAACAATAAGATTTGGAAATCGGGGGACTGCACGTATTTGTACAGTCCCGCCTTTTTGATGTCTACTGATGAAAAGGTTTCTATGTCGATGGATAGGTGCCTATTCATTTGGTCGATCAATCCATTTTAAATTGCTCGCATCCAAATAAGCTTCAAGTGCGGATAGCTGTTCTTCGGTACCGGTGATTTCATACACAGCCGTTATCAATTCCTCAGCTGAAACAGTCTTCTGAGTTATAATTGGCTTGGCAATGACAGCTTTTGGAGTTATAACCGGCTCCGGTTTAGCGATATCCGGCTGGACTATAGGTTCGGCTATAGCAGCTTCTGTGGTTTTCTCTTCTTTTTTCTGCGCCTGTTGAGCATCAGAGGTTATTAACAGTTCAATTTCCTCGATGGGCTTGTAGGCTAAAAGCCTTGTGTATGATTCGGCAATTAGCTTATTAGTTAGCCCATACTGCGCATTAGCCAGTTCTACTTTTGTTTTAATCAGGTTGATATCTTGAGTCTCTTTATCCTGCTTAATTTTTAACATGTTTGCGGTAACGGCCAGTTCCGCTTTAATAGCTTTAATGGATTTACCTTTGTTAAAATACTCTTCCGGTATGGTCAATTGTGAAGCGTATTTCTCGGTCAGGTTTAATTCAAGTATCAGCGCATCAACAATACCCTTAATTTCAGTATTTTTCTTTTCCCTACGGTCCAGCTCAAATTTTTCGTTTTGGTCGGTTAAAGGTTTAATGACCTCGTCAAATTTACCATGAAGTTTTTTACATTGGTCCTCAAATGCGGTAACTGATTCAGTGAGCTGTTTTTTCGTGGCTTTACGAAACTCATCAAGGGATTTTTGTCCCTTTCTGAGCTCCGCAATGGTCTTTTTACACTCTGAAACCGTGTCCTCGGTGAATACCAGGCCCTTGTATTTTTCTAAAACTGAATCCAGGTGGTTAGATATTTCCTGGTAGTTAAAATTAACAATGGCTGGTTTTGTCTCAATTACCTTTACCGACACCGCCAGTTCAGTTGACACATTAACCCCTCCCTAGATCCCCATTATCCCGCCTGGCGGTATCGGTGCTCCCGTTATCGGGTCATACTGCACAGGCTGCTGCGGTTGCTGCGTTGGCTGCTGAGGATAGCCCTGCTGCGGATAAGTGGGTTGCTGCGGATATACAGGCTGTTGCTGATATCCGGGTTGTGGTTGTTGTGGGTATGCCGGTTGTGTCGGTGGTGCATACGGGGGCTGCTGCTGATAGCCCTGTTGGGGCTGTTGATAGGCCGGGGCAGCCGGGGGATAACCGCCCGCCGCGCCTCCGAAGGCCTCTTCAGCTGAAACTCCACCTCCCAAGGGCTCACCATCGGCCAGTTTCTGAACCGGGCCCAGACCACAGCCAATACCCCGATTACCGTTTGTGTCGAACGGGAAGAAATTGACGCTTACCCGGCCATACATGCCGGAATAGACCTCAGACTGATTAATGATAGGATTGATATTAAGGTCAACGACTGCCTGCTGAGTTTTTGAAGATGCTGTGAATACCCAATGGCCTTTGCACTCAGGCCCGAAAGGTTCACCATTTTTACGAACGCCATCTCCATCCCAGATAGGTACGACAATTTGCGGGGGCCTTACGCCGTTCCATTTTGAGGTGACACCCTGTTGGATGGCTGCGTTTATGGCAGCATCAATGCGCTGTTTGGTAGCGATGTCTGCTTTCGGGAGTAAAACAGTCACGCTGTACTTTTGCTCTTGCCCCGGCTTGGCCGCCCAAGGTTGAAAAAGATGCACGTAGCTCAGCCGCACCTGCCCCGTTGTTACGTTAGTTGGTTGCTGAATACCCATTCTCGTTTCCTCCGTTTCCATTATTTTCACCAAAGGCCTGTTCAGGGGTTATCTGTAGTGTAATCGCTTCACGCTTATCGCTCTCAGGTACGAGTGTCGGTTTTCCGGGTGGCTTAATTACATATGCCGTCAATAGCTCATTAAACTTAGGTTTTCCCAGTAGTTCTTCAACTTTTGCCAGTGTGAGCGGTTCCCGGTTATAAAGCAGGGTTTCCTCATACCCGGCACCGGTCAGCACCTTGAAAGCGGCATCTGTATCCGTAAACCCTCTTTTGCTTGTTCCGTGAACCGCCTTCCAGCCGGGTATTACGTTACCGGCAAGACACTCATTCAGGGCGTAGTCCTCAAGTGCTTTTACCCATGCAGCAAGATTTTGAGCTCTTCCCAATATCTGCCCTACCTCTTCATTGGAGATAAGCGGGGGCAGCATTTTGCCGTACTCCTCCAGTGAGGTATTGAAGTCTGCCCTTGCCCGGCAGAGTGCTTTTGCCCGGCAGAATTTGCAGTGTTCACCAGGAACGAATTCACCCTCACCAGCGAAAGCCTTTTGAGCTATCGGCTTGATGCTTTCACCCCAGGCCAGCAGGTCGGCCACAGGCAACTCATACTCGGATGGCACACCATCAATGCGAGGCTGTATAATGGCCACTTTGACGGTATCAATGGCGTAAAGGAAAGAGTATTCAGTATAGGCCCCCAGAGCATATAGCAGCATTTGTGGATTCTTATAAGCTGATACCGGGACACCCTTGCCATACTTGAAGTCAATGACATGGAGGTTATTAGCACAGATAATTATGCAGTCTCCTGTACCAAATCCCTCCGGAGCATAGGAGCCATAATCAAGCCTTTTTTCCACTGCGATATATGGCTGTGTGTTAAACCCATGTACAATCCCAGAAATGTAGTCCAGATAGGTGTCTGTGTGTTTTAACATCTCATCCTGGTATAGCGGGTTTTCCTTGAACTTCTTTATACGGTTATTAAAGGTTCGCGGCCCCATGGGCTCGACAAATGCCTTCCGGAGTTTCAGTTCTCCGATCTGATGGGCTAGACTGCCCTCTGCTGCATACTCGCTTTTGCTATCCGGCAGGGTCTCTTCCAGCCTGGCCGAGGGCGTACAGGTTAGCCACCTGTGCGCCCCGCTGGCTGATAGTAATGCGTGTTCGGGTTCCTGGGTTTTAACTTTGGCCATTATATCTGGACCCCCATTTGCCGCAGTGCGGTGGCAAAGTTTCCATACTGTTCCTTGGGTAAGGTCATGACGGACTGAGCACCGAACTGGCCCAGCAATGTAACGACATCATTCCTGCGGCCAGCATCAACCAGCTGGGTAGCTGCTACCGCAAGTTGCTCCATGGTGTAAGTCGGTGCTGTGGTGGGAACGGGTGCAGGTGCTAAAGGTGCTGCAGCGGGCATCATGGGCTGCTGCATGGGTGCTGCCGGCGCAGCGGGCATCGTGGGCTGTTGAACGGGCTGCTGCACATTCGCCGGGGCCATCGGTGCTGCCGGGGCAGGTGTAACAGGTTGTTGCATGGGCTGCTGTACAGGGGCAGCCGGGGCCGGTGTCATCGCGGGGATACCTTTACCGTTGAGAGCTTCCGCCAGTGTGCGAAGTGCGGACACCAATTCCGGGGCGTTAATGGTTACGGTGATTTGCGACATGTTTTTATCCTCCCTTTTATATGTTTGATTTTTCCCGCCGGTCCACCAGCAAGGCTCACAAACCCAGCCCACTTTAACAAGTTTGATTCTGTTGGGGCCTTTTTCTGGCGCCGGCGCATAGATGCATTTTCTCAGGTATGTTCCGGATACATCACGGCCACAGTAGGCGCAACCTGTACCCGGTGGAGCGTTAATGGGGTTTAGCATGGCGTGTCTTACAAATGGGGCAATATTGACTTGCCTTTTTCATGTTTTTAAGCCTTCTTTCAAAATGTTGATCACCTTCGGGCCAGGTCCGGGCCACCTCAAAACCTATACCGGCCTTTGTTACGGCCCTCATTAATCTGGACCCTGAACCAGCCCTATGTCTCTTAAGCCTTTTTTCCAGCTCTCCCTGACCGCCATCAACGTATCCTATATAATGGCGGGTATGCTGGAAAGGCTCGTTGAAGTGCAGGAGATAGACCATTTCGTACACCTTCAATCGTCAGTTGACCAGTATTTCAGGTCATGGTAGTATGTATACAGGAATTTTTTACATGCCGCTTTGAAGCGGTTTTTTCTTTTTATCCTGATCGCTCTTTGTCACCTCCTCCACTGGAATGTCTGCATTACATCGTGGACACATCCAAACACTTTCAGCATCGGCTGAGCACCACGGGAGGCCGCATACAGGGCACTTACGCTGTACCAATAGCCCGCCTCCTCTGTATCTCGTTGACCAGCTTGTCCACCCGCTTGCTTTGCTTCAGCACATCGGGGTGGCCGCTGCCGAGAGCCTTGACCATTTCTGTTAGCTTGAGTCTCTGTTTTTCTAACTCCAGGTACACCCTGAAAAGGCCCACTACCGGATAGCACCTCCCGCCATAAAGTATTTAGCCCGCCTCCGTTTCCGCGGTGTCAGCATTTGCCAGACCCACCAGGAGCGGAAGGAGCAGATTAGCTTCCTCAAAGATTCACCACCTTTCTAAATAGTCAATTAATTTAAGGGTTAATCATGATGCTTTTGTTTCCTCACGAAACATTGAGGGAAAAAAATATTCAACTATGTCCCTCGGTTTAATTGATAATATTTTACATACTTCGCCTATTTCAGAGCATGTAAATTCTGAAATACCGTTAATCTTGAGATTAAAGGTATTCGGGGCTATACCTAGAAAATCAGCCATTGTTTTGGTGGTTTGCCCTTCACTCCTCATTTTTCCTTTAAGGGCCTTCAGTTCATGATAGCGCTTATTTGTTTTTCTTGGTTTCCTCACATTACCACCTCCTTTATTTCCCCACGAAACATTTATAAGCTGATGTTACATAAAAACCTAAACTTTGTCAATGCTTGAGGAAATATTTTTTAGATAAATTGCATAATAATTATTGCATAGGGAAACATTTAGATTTATAATAACAAATACAAGAAAAAAATGGTATGAGGTGTTTACTGTGAATGAAACTTCATTTAATCTTTTAAAGTTTGCTGAAAGATTAAAAGAATTAATGGCAGATTCAAACGAAAATACATACACCTTAGCTGAAGCTGTTTTTATGAGTCCCGGAACCATATCAAAATATGCAAATGGAAAAATGGAGCCCTCTCGAAAAGCTATTGAATTACTTGCAAAGTATTTTAGGGTTAACCCTGTTTGGTTAATGGGGTATGAGGTTGATAAATGGCTTGATGGACAGGCCCCTAAAGTAAAAAATATTCCATTTTTCAAAAGAGCTTACCTGAAATCAGAAGTTAAAGTTGACAGCTATGTACCCGTTTCTGTTGATGAGGATGTTGATATTTGTGTTATGGTAAACGACAACAGCATGATGAATGCTAGAATATTTGAAGGTGATCTTGCTTATATACGCAAACAATCTATGGTGGAGCACGGTGAAATAGCAGCTGTATTTATTGATGACAAAATGACTTTAAAAAGAATATACTTATCGGATAACTCAATGACTTTACATTCGGAAAATCCCACTATACCGGATATAATTCTCTCCAAAAAAGAAAGAAAAGAGATCGCTATTTTAGGAAAAGTAGTTTATGTTAAGTTTGAAGTGAGGTGAGGATAATGGCCAGTATCAAAAAATTGCCTAATGGCCGATTTCAAGCTACCGTATTTGTTGGTAGGGATGCTAATCGAAAACAGGATAAGAGAAAGAAGACATTTGACTCAGAAAAAGAAGCAAAAAAATGGGCCAGAGATTTAGAGCAGGAAATTGAAGAACGCAAATATACAAACATGGATAAAACCAGGGCAACTGCGTGGTTTGATGATTGGCTGGAATTAAATAAAAATAGATTATCGCCTTCCACTTATATGAGTTATAAGTTATACGTAAATAAACATTTCAAGCCAGCTTTTGGTGCATTTAAGCTAGAACAAATAACAGAGATTCATATAAAGAAATATATTAACGATAAACTTAAAAATCTTTCTTCAACCACTGTCAAAAAACATATATTTATTTTGCGCAAAATACTTTATGATGCTTTGAAATCAAAAAGTCCTTGCAGTGATATTGATGTACCGAAATCTGAAAAATACAAACCATATGTTCTTTCTGAAAAAGAGTTTCAGCAAATTCACGATACAGTTAAAGGAACGCGCGATGAGCCTATTGTTCTTTTAAGCGCCTGGTGCGGATTAAGATTGGGTGAGATTTTTGCGCTAAAATGGGATGATGTGAACTGGGAAAAAGGAAGTATTAGGGTAGATGAAAACAGAGCAATATCAGAGGAGGGATATGAGGATAAAGGACCCAAAAGCGATAATGGGTTAAGGGATGTAGCTGCTCCCCACGATTTAATGGTTATATTAAAAGCCTACAGAATAGAACAGGCCAAGCCAGACACAGGCAAAAAAGGTAAAGTGCCTGAAAGCAAAAAGGCAATTAGAAGATGGACCAATGTACTGCTTAAAAAGTACAGGAGCAAAACTATTGAAGATATTTCAGAGGAACAAAAAGAGAATTTCTTTAAAGAACTAAGAGAAATACAAAGTAGAATTTTTTTGATGCGGCCAGATAGTTACAGCACATATTTCGGTGAAATGATAGATGAAAAGAATTTACCGCCCATCCGCTTCCATGATTTACGCCATTACCATGCTAGTTGGATGTACAAACAGGGCATTCCGGACCAATATGCAGCCCAACGCCTAGGGCATGATATCAAAACACTAAAAGGTATTTACCAACATTTGGAACTTGAGACAAAAACCGAAATGGATGAAGTGATAAGAACAGGACTGGGTAGTGGTAATTCCGGGGAACAATTAGATAGAGCCAGTAAATAATTTTGTTCCCCTTTTGTTCCCTTTCTAATGATAAAGGACTTCAGGAAAAACCCTGAAGTCCTTTATTTACTGGCGTCCCAGAAGGGATTCGAACCCCTGACCTACGGATTAGAAGTCCGTTGCTCTATCCAGCTGAGCTACTGGGACTTAAACGCAAAGATAAAAACCTTTATTATCAAGGATTACAATGAATTGCCATTATTATCCTCTAAGAAAATTCATCGTCCAGTACCAACGGACTACACCTCCTTAATTCCTACGGATTTTATATTTAATTCAATAATAATTTGATTATTCCCTTCAATTCATATCTATGTTTCTGCTTCATTCACAGATATTTTTTTCATAATACTCAACCATAGCTGACATAAATGTTGCTGCTGATTCTTCAACTGTATATTGCCACAAATCCATATTCACAAACTCCATCTCCAGCAATTTTTCAATATACTCCGGTTTCGGGCGAAAGACCTTACCAAATAGATTATTCAAAACTTCATCTGGTGCATTTTTGAAGATAATAGTCCACATGCTTTTACACTGTTTTTCAGCATCTTTCATGAGCTTCCAAAATGAATCACTTGTTTTCCTTAGCTTTTGGAAAGCATCACCTAAATTTTTTTTGACCTTGGTTTCAGGTAAATGAAGTTTTTGCCACTCTGCCGGATAATATGTTTCAATACTTTCATCAAATTTGCCTTCAATATCATCCAAGGTAGCCCAATAATAATAAAAATCAATGAATTCAGCAGTAATATAAGTAACTGCCTCAATTATATCCTCCGGGTTCTTAAAATTATAAGATTTCGTTCGATGCCGCATACCCAATGCCTGATTAAGGGCTTTAACTAATTCTCTTTCTTCTTTTCCAAGAAATATATCCATTCAAAAACTCCATGCAAATAATTTTTTATTATACCATTTTCTCCATAAAAAGTAAGGACACTTACATATACCTTATAAGTATTCCTTACCATTCTTAATAAAATCCCCTGCTAACTGTTTAAGTGGCAGGGGAATCTTCCTAATTAATTACTCCACAACTTTCCTATAATAAGTTCTAACCTTCTCAATACCTGTATAATAAGGACTTACAAACGTGAATCCTTTAGGAACATGTATACCATATTCCTCGGCATTTCTTATAGCTTCAGGGCTTGCACTATATCCATCAGCTAATTTTCTTATGTGTCCAGATACAAAATATTTTTCTCTTGTTGTTTTGGATGTTCTTGACGTTGTTCTTTTTCCCTCATTATATATATTTTTAGGGGTATACCTAATACCTATAGAGTTATTTGATTTAAAATATTTTTCTATTTCATCATCTTCTATTGCTGAATCATATAAAATTTGATTAAAGCTATCAATCTTCTTATCAGTATAGTGGTATTCTGTCCCACATACTAAATCAGCATAGCATTCCATTACAAAATCTAAAATATCAAAACATTTGTCAACATAAACTGCTATAAAATCCAAATAGGAAAAGCAATATAAATAGTCCTTAACGAAACTATCACAATCTATAATACCAGTATACTCAGCACCATTAATATCATCTACTAGGTTTCCTTTATTATCCACTACCCAACCTTTCTCTTTAAATATTACCTTATATAGTAAATACCCATCATTTTCCACTATTAAAATAGTTTCTATATCCCCTGCATTATAGCAATCAATAACTACTCCATTTTTATTTATAACATATTTTCTCTTATTTCTGATTACTTCTAGGATATCATCGGTTTCTAGTAATTTTCTTGGCAATTTCATATGTTTTTCAAAATATTCCAGATTTATAGAATTATAAGGAACCAAATCCAAATCTACTCTTCTGTAAAATCCAAAAGTTCTAGAATAATAATTCTCTAGAAAAGACCTAGCCCAATTTTGATATACATATGGTTTTGTTTTCTTATCTATTACTTCAGAAGGCAGTTGATTAATTTTTCCTAAAAAATTTTTCGTATAAGGAAATTTAGATGGAATAAAAATAGGCTTCTCATTATCCAATCCAACGAGATACATATTCATAGGTGTAATCATATTAACTAATTCATCTAGCTCAAATATTAATTGATTTTCTATTTCTAAACTATCAAAACGCATACTATGATGAGTCTTAATAAAACTAAATAACTCCTTATATGCATTCTCCTTCTTGATTATATCCGCAACTTCTTTTAAATAATAATAACGATTATTTAAATAATTGTCTGGCTCTTTCGCTGCTTTATAAATTAAAGTAGATAATAGAGAACCTATAACTTGGGATAAACTGTCATCATATAATGTTGCTATTATTCGAAAACTATCAGACTTATAACTTTTAGCTTCCTGAATAATATCTAATGCCTTGCCTTTAAAATTTCTCCTTTTTAACTTGTTATACTCTAAAATAAAGCCTTTATCTATTTGGTGATTTTTATTCTTTTTAATTTTCGACATAAAATTCACCACCTTTGGCTATAATTTACTATTATTTTTAACCACATGTCAATAATCTGTTGAATATAAAAAATAAAAAGGGAATTACCATTACTTAGGTAACTCCTTTTAAAATTATTACAACTTTATATATAACGCTTTTTCACTCTCATCATATACAGCAGGGAACTTGCCCCGCTTTTCTATCTGAAATGCATTGAAAAATCCTTTTCCGAACATTTTTGTTTTCTTGATTTCCATGCCCCCAGATTCAACAGCTTTAATTCGTACCATTTTACTTTCAGTGTCATAAGCTAATTCCACCCTATTTGTGCCTAATTTTTCTCTTGCCACATTATTCATTACAATAGATGTTTTAGATAATGATACTATTGCAGCTTTTTCTTGTCGTTCCCCTCTAGGTTTGTAAACTTCAAAAGCCAAAATAAAACCCTCCCAAGTTTTAATATCTGGAAGATATTTTAATATTTTATGTTTTAAACGTCAATTAATTGTTATCTTTTCAATTGAATATACATACCTGTAACAACACCTAAACCATATTGAACTAAATCTTTTGCTTGCTCATTAAAAGCAGAAGCAAAAGAATCTAAACTTTGTCCAACAATTAAATATGTAACGATACCTGCAAGCCATATTTCAACCCACTTGGGAACTGTAATTTGTTTATTTTCATCCATGATTTTTCTCTCCTTTGGAGTATATAACTTCGGTGCATGTTACATCACCTCATTTAATTATTACAGTTTTTTTATTTTCTTCCCATGTCACAGTCTTATTTAATGAATTAATTAAAATACGCACAGGGGCATATGCCTTATCTCCTATTAGATAACCTTCTATTTTTTTATCATTAATTACAATAGTAACTTTTTCCATATTATCTGACTCCTTATTTAACAGTATTCCTAATGCCTCTGCTATTCCCTGACAATAAATATCAGCTAAATCAGATAAAAATTTAGCGTCTTTTAATATTTCAGCGTCTCTAGGATTTGAGACAAATAAATTTTCTGTTAATATTGCTGGCATAACAGTATTCCGAAGAACATAAAAGTTTGCTGACTTTTTGCCACGGTCAACAAAACCATGATGATTCATAAAACTACCTAATTTTGCATGGATTGTATTTCTCAATTTATCTGATTTCGCCGAACCAGGAAAAACAAAAGATTCAAAGCCTGTAGCGGTTGGATTTGTAGCACTGTTAATATGTATAGATAAAAATAAAAAAGCATTTTTATATTGATTCGCTATTTTACAGATTTCAGAAAGTTTATGTTCATGGACTATTACAACATCAAAACCGTATAATTGAGATTTTTCTTTAATCAAGTTACAAATTTTTACTGTTATATCTGCTTCTTTTATTCCGTTTCCTGTTGCTCCAGGGTCTTTAGGCAAATGGTGTCCTGGATTAAGAATTACTAATTGCTGTGACATAGACATAACCCCTCAATGAGATTTTCCAATGAAATAGGAACCTATTGCTGCCATAGGAGTTCCAATTATTGCTAATAGTTTTAAATAAATATTAGTTTTGTTAGTGTCTTTCCCGCTTTGGATATCAAGTACTTTGCTGCTTAACTTTGTCATTTCCGAGATAATATTTTGAAGCGTATTAAGAATCAAAGCATTACCTTGTAAAGTCAAACTTTTAGTTTCTTGTATAGCAGATTCAATATTATTTAACCGCTGCTCCATTTTTCCTGTATCTATTCTTAATTGTGTTATTTGCTCTTCATGCTGTTGTATACGCTCGTTGTGTTCATCTAAGACTTTCTCTATTTCTGGTTCTATAGTCATTTTAATCACTCCTTAAAAAAGAAGAGGAGAAAATTATCTCCCCTTGTTGTTTATGTATCTATTGACATATTGTGACATTTTATTTAATCTAGTTAGTAAGAATTTGTAAAGGAGGGTAATTATTGAAGGAGCAATTTTTAAACCTTATAATATCAACCATTTCGGGTTTATTAACTGGTTCTCTTTTCTTTTTCTTGGATAAAAAATCAAATTCTATGGGAGTATCGCTCCAGCAAACTAACAACTTTGGTATTAACACCAACAATAAAATTAACATGAGTTACAATAATCCAACAGTAACTATCCATAAACATTATCATAGTAAACCAGCCAACAAACAAGAATCGTCCGATGAATTTGGTTTTATTATATTTTTACTCATAATAGCAATAGGTGCTATAACTATTTTCGCAAAATACCGTGAAATAATAATATTTAAATGGTGGTTAGTAAGTACGTATGCATTTGCATCCACATTAATAATTACTATATTATCATGTTTGAGAGGGGTCTATCCCGAACTTTGTGTAAAGTCCAAATCGATATAAAATAAGGCAGTATTTTGAGGGGACAATTGGCTATTAATGCAATTGCCCCCTTTTAACGCATTATACTTAAAAGGCCTTAATTGTCA
>JBMOPE010000043.1:0-112460 GCA_049323755.1 Bacillota bacterium | reverse complement strand
TGACAATTAAGGCCTTTTAAGTATAATGCGTTAAAAGGGGGCAATTGCATTAATAGCCAATTGTCCCCTCAAAATACTGCCTTATTTTATATCGATTTGGACTTTACACAAAGTTCGGGATAGACCCTTTCCCGTCATACAGGAAACCGACTATATTTTGTATAGTAACCCTAATTATACTGCGATAACAATATGAAATTTGAGAGTTAAACTCATCCAGCGAAGAAATCCCTTATCGTACACTCTACCCCGGATTATTTGACCTTATTTAATAGTTAGCTTCACTTTTTACTACTGATTCAATATCAAACATATACTGTTTAACTGCTTTCTTTGAAAGCTTTGTCTTCCTCCCAAATCGGTCGTTCCATAAACGCCAAATTCCCAAAGCAGAAATCTCGGCATCTTCACGGTTCCAAAATTCAAAAAGTCTCCTATACATAATATGTTCCAAGTCATCACCGTCTAACTCTACTATGATTTGAGTTCCGGGAACGGGGTCATTGAATGGATTTATCTGACCCTTCACTTTGGTCATATCACGGACCTCCACCATCAACCGGTAATTCTGCTGCTTTTTCATGCACTATCACCTCCCTTCAAGGATTTTATGCATAAAAAATAAAAAAACAGGCATAATATTCCTGCAAGCCAGTCTAAGACTTTATTTGTTAGTCTAGAACTTTATTTGTCAGTCTAAGACTTTATTTTACCTGAACAGTGGTTTGGAGTTAAGCGTCTCCTGAAACTCCATCATCCCACGGTTGGCTATGTTAAGCTCCCCGTCGAAGCGATAGGCCCTTGGGTCCGACTCGGAGCCGAATTCGGCTATGGTGGAGAAGTCAACGCTGCCTGTAAGGTCGGCAATATCCTGGGACTTGGGGTCGGAGGGGGTGAAGGTGCCTATGCCCACCCTGCCTTCCTCAGTCAGGAAAAACCTTTCCACCATTACATTTTCAATTTTCCCTCCGTACTCCGATTCAAGCATCATCCTGCAGGAAGGACATAGCTCACCCTCGATATACACCCCATACTCTTTTTCAAACTCGGGCCGCAGCTCCTTGGGTATAAGGTGAAGAGGCTCCTCGTGCATTGGGCACCCCTTAATGCCGTACACCGCGCCCAGGTCCGACCGGCTGAACCTCTCCAGTCCCTTTTTGAGCATGGCAACCAGAGTTGATTTCCCACCGCTTACAGGGCCCATCAATAAAAGTATTCTTTTACGAACATCAAGTCTACGGGCGGCCGGATGGAAGTACTCCTCCACCAGTTTCTCCAGGGTGCTGTCAAGCCCGAATATTTCGCTCTGGAAAAATTTATATCTCTTTCCTTCGGCTGTTTCTTCAACGCCGGCAGACTTGATCATTTCGTAAATTCTGGAATGTGCCAATTGGCATACGTACGGTTGCTCTTTAATGATTCTCAGGTATTCACTAAACGTTCCTTCCCATGCAAGTCTCTTTTCCACCGACCGGTGCTCCTCAAGTCTCTTCCAAAAATCCATGCAGCATTTCCCTCCTTTGTTTTATATTGTCACACATGGAACTAATTTTCTACCCCGCTTCCGTTAATATTACATTATATGCCGGTGGCCTCTAAAGAATTAACCACTGGTGGACCTATGACATGAAAAAACCGCCAATTTCGACAGCTGGCGGTTTGTTAAAAGGAACCTTTAAATTTTAATTATTAACATTAGGTCTGTTTTTCGGGGCCAATTAAACCCAGGGTAAGTAAAAAAATTATAGCTATTAACAATTTCAGGATCATCGGCCCCGCCTCCACTTACCATACTTTACTTATTATGACAGTGGCGGGACGCAAAAAGTTCCGGGGAATCGATCCCTTTAAAAAATTTTCCCGGTTAGTATTTCAAAAGGCTTCCTGGCTCATATTCCCTTTTAAGATAATCCATGGGGTCTGTACTGAGAAGCTGGGCTACCCTGTAACCGCCCTCTGCTGTCTTCTGAGCCAGCATGGGCACACCACAGTGGGATATTTGACTGTACCCGGGGTCAGCCATGTCATCCAGCCCCTCGAAAACCAGTTCCAGCTGCATAGGTGTCCATAGTATCACTGTAAGGGCACTCCTTTATCTTTTCTTTCCTCTATCATAGCCTTTAGCTTGGCTACTGCTTTACTAACCCCGCCGACCTCGCTGATAAGGCCCTTTTCAACTGCATCTTTTCCGATTAATACAGTACCAATATCCCTGGCCAGCTCGCCTGTCCTGAACATAAGCTCCCTGAACTGCTCCGAGGTAATCCTGGAATGACTGGTAACAAAATTCACCACACGGTCCTGCATTTTGTCCAGGTACTCGTATGTCTGTGGCACACCGATAACCAATCCGTTCAGCCTTATGGGGTGAATGGTCATGCTGGCTGTATCCGCTATAAAGCTATATTCTGCAGCAACTGCTATGGGAACCCCTATGGAGTGCCCACCCCCCAGTACTATTGATACTGTAGGCTTTGAAAGGCTGGAAAGCATTTCTGCAATGGCAAGGCCTGCTTCCACATCCCCTCCTACGGTATTGAGCACCACCAGCAATCCTTCAATTTCATTAGCCTGCTCAATGGCTACTAATTGCGGAATTATATGCTCGTACTTGGTGGTTTTGTTTTGCGGGGGAAGCACCAGATGGCCTTCAATCTGTCCCACTATGGTAATGCAGTGAATGTTGCTTTTAACTTCCGGCAAAGGTGTAGCACCGTATTCTTTGATGGAATCGGTCCCGCCCTTCTGTTTGCCCTGGACCCTCCGGGGGCTCCTGGGGCTGTCTCCACCGGGATGGTCAGGGTCTGCATCCGGATAATCGGGGTGATGTCCCGGCTCTACACTGGGCTCCGGGTCGATATCCGGCGAGTAGGGAAATACTCCGGGCTCTTCATCATATGACCTGTATCCTGGCATAATAATAGATCCTCCCTCACTTGTGGCCGTCGTGCGCAAATGAGCCGCCTCGCGCCGGCGGATTAAACAACCGTGTCTTCCTTAGTATGCTTTTAAGTGCAAAAAAATACACGGGTTTTAACCGTGTATTTTTCATTTCTTATATGTCCATGATTATTGGCAGTATCATTGGCCTTCTCCTGGTTTTTTCATAGAGGAATTTCCCAAGTGAATCCCTGACCTGGGATTTTATATTGGACCATTCGGTAATGCCCCGGTCAGTGCATTTATCAAGAATAACTCTTACCTTATCCTTTACCTCGTCCATCAGCTGCTCAGACTCCCGCACATATACGAAGCCTCTTGACACAATATCAGGACCGGCACTAATCTGACCGCTTTCTTTACTAATACTCACCACCACTATAAGTATACCGTCCTGGGAGAGCTGTTTGCGGTCACGCAATACTATGTTGCCCACATCTCCCACTCCCAGCCCGTCTACTAGAATTCTTCCGGCAGTAACCCGTCCTGACAGCTTACCCGATCTTTTGGAAAACTCCAGCACGTGTCCGTTTTCGCAGACGAAAATGTGATTGGCCGGAATTCCCATTTCCCTTGCCAGCCTTGCGTGCTTTATAAGCATTCTATGCTCTCCGTGCACAGGCACAAAAAATTTAGGCTTGGTAAGGTTTATCATCAGCTTTAGCTCTTCCTGGCTTGGGTGCCCGCTTACATGAATCCCTGAAACCGACTCATAGACTACTTGAGCTCCCTGCTTGAAGAGGTGGTCTATAACCCTTCCCACCAGTTTTTCATTGCCTGGAATGGGTGTTGCTGAAATTATTATAGTATCCCCAGGCATAATGTCTATCTGGCGGTGGTCCCCCATGGCAATCCTGGTAAGCGCCGACATCGGCTCACCCTGACTGCCGGTGGATATATAAAGCACCTTGTTTTTTGGCAGGCGGGACGCCTCTTCCACCTCGATGAGAGTACCTTCCGGTATGGTCAGGTAGCCAAGCTCGTGAGCTATGCTTATAACGTTTACCATGCTCCGTCCTACAACTGCCACCTTGCGGTCATACCTGTGCGCGGTGGTAATAGCCTGCTGCAGCCTGTGTATGTTGGATGCAAAGGTGGCCATGATAATCCGTTCCCTGGCTTGTCTGAAAGTTTCATCAAAGGTGATTCCAACACTTTTTTCCGAATGGGTGTAGCCGGGCCTTTCAGAGTTAGTGCTGTCGGACATAAGAACCAGCACACCCTTTTCTCCTAGCTGGGCAAACTTGTAAAAGTCTATAACTTCTCCGTCCACCGGGGTAGGGTCAATCTTGAAGTCACCGGTATGCACTATCGTTCCAATGGGAGTGTGAATGGCAAGTGCCACCGCATCCGGAACGCTGTGCGATACTCTTATGAATTCTACTTTAAACGGTCCTATCTGAACCGAATCCCGGGGTTTTACCGTATGGAGTTCAACACCCTTTTCAATGCCCTGCTCTTTAAGCTTTCCATGAAGGAGCCCAAGGGTAAGCCTTGTACCATAGACGGGTACATTTAACTGCCTTAAAACATAAGGCAGTGCCCCTATATGGTCCTCGTGTCCGTGAGTGAGTACAATAGCAAGAACCTGTTCCCTGTTTTCAAGGAGGAATGTAATATCCGGTATCACCACATCGATACCCAGCATTTCCTCCTCCGGAAACGCCAATCCGCAATCTATAACTATGATCTTATCCCCAAATCTCACCGCCATCATGTTTTTTCCAATTTCGCCCATCCCGCCCAGGGGGATAATGGCAACTTTCGGTTCTCTGGCCAAATCCACACCTCCCTATTGTCTTGTTCGAATAAAGTCTGAAAAAATAAAAAATCACCGGTGAGAACAACAGGAGAAGGTGGGAATAAGATCATTTGTGGTTATTGTTGATATATAGTTTTTATTTTTCCCTTATAATGGCATTATAATACAAACATTCTCTTTTTGCATTTTTTAAACTATTCGCTACTTAATACAAGTGAGAGACTGCTTTTAGTCTCTCACAGCATTTTATAATAGTTTTTGTTCTGAAAGTATTCTTTTGATCTCTTCCTTTTCTGCTGCTGTAGCTTCCACAAGGGGCAGCCTCGGTCCCCCCACCTGCCATCCCAGGAGGCTCATAGCAGCCTTTACCGGAACAGGGTTGGTGGTAATAAAAAGTCCTTTAAAAACCGGGAAAAGCTGGGCGTGTATCTGTGTAGCAAGAGTGGTATTGCCTGCAGTAAAAGCATCCACCATTTTACTGAGCTGTGAGCCAACCACATGAGACACCACACTTACCACGCCTTTTGCCCCCAGGGCCATCATGGGGAGTGTTAGAGAATCATCCCCGCTGTATATTGCAAATCCGTCAGGAAGACTCCTGCGAAGCTCGCTTACCTGGTCCATGCTCCCCGCAGCTTCCTTTATGGCAATTATATTATTTATCTCAGCAAGTCTTACAACTGTTGACGGAAGCATATTAATACCGGTTCGGCCCGGAATATTGTAAAGCATCACCGGCAGGTCAGTGCTGGATGCTATCGCCTTAAAGTGCTGAAAAAGCCCCTCCTGGGAAGGTTTATTGTAATAAGGGCAAACTGTCATTACACCGTCAACCCCAACCTTTTCGGCTGCCTGGGTCAGCTCTATGCTTGCGGCAGTACTGTTTCCCCCTGTACCTGCAATAACGACAGCCTTACCACCGACTTCCTCTACAACTACCCTGAACAGCTCAATTTTCTCTTCCCTCGTCAGGGTGGGTGACTCACCGGTAGTTCCACACACAACCAAACCGTCGGACCCCGACTCAGCCAGGTGACGGGCCAGCTTTCTTGCCACGTTGTAATCCACTGCCATTTCCTTGTTAAAAGGGGTGATCATTGCGGTGAGAACCCGCCCAAAGTCATTTACCAAGACTTTCACCTTCCTCTAATTAAACTTTGTGATAATGTCACAAAGCACCTGTTTGAATCAGCCGTTAAACTGACGGTACAGGGCCCTTACAGCCTTTTCCATGTCTTCTCTTTTCACCAGCACCCAAATGGTTGTATATGAATCACTTGACTGCAGTATTTGTATATCCTCCCTGGTAAGCGCCTCTACAATTGACGCCATTACACCGGGTACACCGGTCATGCCCGCCCCCACAGCCGCAACCTTGGCGCAGCCGGGGTAAACCTCGGCGGTAAATCCGGTATTCTCCAATACCTGGCTGGTTTTTTGCCGTGCGTCATCTTTTACGGTGAATACAGCCATGCCCGGGTATACATTAATAAAATCAAGGCTTATCCCCGCCAGGGCCAGTCCCCTGAAAATCCTTCTCTTTTGCCTTAAGCCTTCCTCACCCTCATCCAGCATAACTTTAAACTGGGTAAGGTTGGGTATCTGGGTTATCCCGGTTATTGTCCGGTCCCTGGTAATGTCGATTGTTTCCTTGTTAACCTCCCCGGTGCTGGTGACAAGGGTTCCCGGAGCGTCTGTAAAAGTACACTTTACCCTCATGGGTATGCTTTTTTGCATTACTATTTCAACTGCCCTGGGGTGAACAACCTTGGCCCCTTCATGGGCCAGCTGGCATATTTCATCGTAGGATACTACTTCCCTGGGCTGTGCTTCCTCTACAATACGGGGGTCCGCAGTCATAATACCCTCTACATCGGTATATATGTCTACAAAAGTAGCATCAAGCGCTACACCCAGCGCTGCGGCAGTAGTGTCGCTTCCGCCCCGGCCAAGGGTGGTTATTTCACCGTCCTCGGTAATTCCCTGGAAGCCGGTAACTATGACTATTTTACCCTCTTTGGCAAATTTGACTATTTTGTCCGGCTTCACTCTTAGTATTCTCGCCTCGCCGAAAGTCCCGTCAGTTATTATACCCGCCTGGGCCCCGGTAAGGCAAACCGAGGGGAAGCCTTTTTTCTGCAAGGTTGCGGCCAGCATTACACCTGATATTATCTCTCCGCAAGCCATAAGAAGATCCATTTCTCGTGATTCAGTTTCTTTATTGGCACTGCAGATAAAGTTTATCAGGGTGTCGGTGGCGAAGGGGTCTCCGGCCCTTCCCATTGCAGACACCACCACAACAGGCACAAATCCATCTTCTTTTACCGCAATTATCTTTGCCGCCACCTGTTCCCGCAGTTCTTCGGTAACAAGGGAAGTGCCGCCAAATTTTTGAACTATATATTTCATATTACTATCTCCCCCGCAAGCACCCGTATTTAATAAGGAGTTCCGCTATCTGAACGGCATTGGTTGCGGCACCTTTGCGTATCTGGTCGGAAACAACCCAAAGGTTAATTCCCTTTTCAATAGAGTTATCTTCCCTTATACGGCCCACGAACACCTCGTCCTTATCCGAGCAGAACAGGGGCATGGGATATTTTTTCTCTGCAGGGCTGTCAATAACTATCACCCCGGGTGCCTTTGCCAGTACTTCCCGGACCTCCCCGGCGCTGAGCTTTCTGTTTGTTTCAATATTGATAGACTCCGAATGACTGCGGTAAACGGGAACCCTGACAGTGGTGGCTGTTATTGCTATGGAGCTGTCGTTCATTATCTTGTGGGTTTCCTTTACCATTTTCCACTCTTCTTTGGTATAATCCATCTCCTGGAAAACATCAATATGGGGGATAAGGTTAAAGGCAATCTGGTGGGCAAACTTGCTGGGCGGGTACTCTTCTCCTGCAAGAACCGCCTTTGCCTGGCCGGTTAGCTCCTCTATGCCTTCCTGCCCCGCCCCGGAAACCGCCTGGTAGGTGGATACAACAACCCTCTTAATACCGGCTGCGTCATGTATTGGCTTTAATGCAACCACCATTATAATTGTGGAGCAGTTGGGATTGGCTATTATCCCCTTGTGCCACTTAACATCCTCCGGGTTTACCTCGGGAACCACCAGGGGAACTTTAGGGTCCAGCCTGTAATTGCTGCTGTTGTCGATAATAACGCAGCCCCTCTCCACAGCGGCCGGGCCGAACTCAATGCTGGCGGACCCACCCGCAAAAAGGGCAATATCCATATTTTCAAAGCTTTCCGGTTTAGTCTCTTCTACTGTATAGGCTTCCCCCCTGAATGTTATCTGCTTACCGGCAGAACGCGAGGTAGCACAAAGTTTTAGTTTATCCAGTGGAAAATTTCTTTCATTCAATATTTTTAGCAGTTCATGACCTACGGCCCCTGATGCGCCTACCACAACTACATTGTAGCCTGACAACGTTTCTATCCCTCCTAATATAGTATGATGATATTAAACCGGGTCAGGAATTGGGAATTGGGAGTTAGGAATTAGGAAGAATTAGGTTTATCCCGAATTATTATATCACTACCACTTCCTTGAACCCTGAATTATTAGCTGCTTTCCCCCAATTCTCCGATTCCGCTGAACTTTAGGGCTTATTTCTGATTCCCAATTCCTAATTCCCAATTTCCACAGGGGCCGTAACTCAAATCAGGAATAAGCTATTATAACCGGCTGAATTTGTTTGCCCTCAAGGGCGTGCAGAATTGTATCCACAATCATGCTCGAATTGGCCTTGAGCGAGTTAGGCTTTCCTGTGGGACTGTCCTGTCCGAATGGAACCATATATATATTCTTTGTATTTAATAATACACCAATATTTTTTGCATTCAAACCTAGCCCGTCGTTGGTGGAAATGGCAAGCACCACCGGCCTCTGGTTGCGCAAATTTGCCTTAACTGCCATAAGAACGGGCGTATCAGTAATGGCATTGGCCAGTTTTGCCACGGTATTCCCGGTGCAGGGCGCAACAACCATCACATCAAACATTTTAAGGGGCCCCACCGGCTCCGCCCCTACAAATGAATTAATTACTCTTTTACCGGTGATTCTCGTAATCTCTGCTTTCCATTTGTCGGGTGATCCATACCTTGACACAGTTTGGTCCACTGACTGACTTATTATGGGGACTATATCGGCCCCTTCCTTAATAATTACTTCTAATTCCTTAAATATTTCATCCAGGGTGCAGTGTGAGCCCGTCAGGGCAAACCCGACCCTAACGCCTTTCAATCGCATTAAGAGTCACCTCCGGTTCCGGAGGCAGAAGATTATAAGAGGGCCAGTTCTTCCTCAAGTATTCGGGGAACCACTTCAGCCAGTATTTTTCCGGCTGTCCTGGGAGCCACCTTGCCGGGTAATCCCGGTGCAAGGATTGCCTTTATCCCCAGCCTTTCAGCAGCCTTAAAATCAGTTCCGCCGGGTGAAGATGCCAGATCAATAATTAATGTCAAGGGTGATATCTTTTGAAGAGTCTCTTCGTCAAGAATCATCTGGGGTACAGTGTTAAATAGAAAGTCCGCGTCTTTGGCTTCTTCTGCGAGCCGGGAACAATCTCTGGCCAGAAGCCCCATGGCAACAGCCTTGGCCCTCTGGGCCGGATTCCTGGCAAAAACCGTTGTACAGGATCCCAGTGCGCTTAGCTTATGAGCAAGGGTGATTCCTGTTCTGCCAAAGCCCAATACTGCCGACCTGCTTCCATGAATGGTTATTACCGAATTTTCCATGGCCATCTGTATAGCTCCCTCGGCTGAAGGTATCGAGTTAAGAATGGCCACCTCATCCAGCTTCATAATTTCAATCAGCCTGAGGTCATTCTTCTCTACCATCTCACGGAGGGCTTTTCTGGCCACCCCTACCAGTACCGGTGTTTTGTGGGGGAGACAGGACAACAGTTCCTCTGTCAAGACCAGCGGGCTTTGGTTAAACACCGCATGCAATTCTCCCCTGTCATTAATACCGGGAACAGGCAGTATTACGGCCCGGACCCCTTCTAATCCTTCGGACAATCCCTCACATATGTCGACACCCTGGCAATCCTGCGCAGGCAATCCCACTACCTTAACCAGGGCCCCAATAGCCCCCAGATGCTCTGCAAGTATTAACTCCCTGGCGTCTCCACCCAGTATGGCAATGGCTATCCCTTTCAAGCGTGGCTGCATAACCGGAAAAAACCCTCCTCTGCCTCCATTTTAACAACAATATATGAACCGGCAGAAAGAGAGGTTACTTTCCCCTTATTGGAGCTAAAGTGAATTATTGTTTTCAAAAATAACATTTTCCAGCCCGTAAACAAGCCCTGTCATACCCATCACCTTACGTACCGCAACAAGGACGCCGGGCATAAAAGACTCCCTGGAAATGGAGTCATGTTTTATTGTAAGAGTCTGTCCCAGGCCTCCAAATATTACCTCCTGGTGCGCCACCAGGCCGGGCAGCCTTACGCTGTGAATCCTGATGCCCTTGTCAAACCTGGCCCCCCTGGCCCCGGTAAGAGTTTCAATTACAGATATCTGACCTGACCGGAACTCTCCCCTTTCCTGGGTAATAAGTTCCGCTGTTTTCACCGCCGTACCGGAAGGGGCATCAACTTTTTTATCATGGTGCAGCTCTATAATCTCCACATGAGGAAAATACTTACTGGCTTCTGCAGAAAACTTCATCATTAACAGCGCCCCTATGGCAAAGTTCGGTGCCACAACGCAGCCTGTTTTATTGCGGTCGGCCAATTCTTTTATTTCATTTAACCGCTCCGAAGGCATTCCGGTGGTGCCAACTACGGGCCTTATGCCCAGCTTAAGGGCAGTACAGATATTGTTAAATACAGATTCCGGATTTGTAAAATCTATCATTACATCGGGCTTCAGATCTTCCAGTGCCTTTTCAAGATCAGTATGAACCGTAATGCCCAGCTCTATTGAATAGTCCATCAGGTTCCCCACGTCAATCTTCTCTGCGTAGGGGTCAACTGCGCCTACCAGCTCTATATCCTCGGCCTTCCATACGGCGCGAAGAGTTTCACGCCCCATCCTTCCCGCCGCTCCGCTAACTACAACTTTAATCATAAAAAACCTGCCGGACATTGAATGTCCGCTTACCCTCCCCTTAAATAAATAACAATATTGAAGGTTAGTCGACCATGTAACCTATATTTTCATATATCCACAAAAATCTGTCAAGACAAAAAGGTTTAGGCTTATCCGGGGGGATCGGCAGAACTGTTTTTCTGGTAAGGCACTATAAGCCCGCTGCCAAACCTGGACCTGAACTCGGCAGAGGGGTAGCCAGTTTTATCGGTAAGCACAAAATATTTGCTTTTTCCAATGTGATAATTAATTCTAACCTGCTCTGCTGTGATTTTTACTTTATCCATATATTGTACCCGTCCTTAAGTATATTCTATTTATCTACCCCTGTTCCTTCTTTTAATCCATAATTTTCCATCCTTGTCTCAATATGTCCACATTGATTTGCGTTTCCCCGTTGTATATTTTTCCTTCCACTAACCCCGAGTATACAAAATAATCTCTTGCATAAAAAGACTCCACAATGCCTGCCGGAACCTCAAACTCTCTCCTGTGCCCGGAAGTAATGTCCCGGGGATCAAAGGGCTCCGCCAACTGCAGCTCTCCGGCAAAATCCTCGAACAATAGCCACATTATTCTTTCCAAATCCGGATCGGCATAAAAAACCGGAAGTCCAATGTCCTCCAGGGCCTCCCGCCTGGAAATGGTATAATTGTGGGCATAGAGCTTTTCGGTAAGGTGGTCCACTATCTTTTGCACATTCTCGGCGCAAAGAGTACACCTTCTAAGCCCCAGCAGCTTTTTAGCCAGGGAGCGGATAAGAAGGTAATTCCGGTGCACATTGCCAAGGGCAAGGGGATGGATTTTTTCTGCCAGTATCGAAAAAATGCGTGTCATGGCCTCCGAGTCTGCACCGGCAGTTTCACAGGCAAGGGTAAAATATGAATAAACATCTTCAATATTTACAGGCATCCTGGCGGAAGGATTTCTTGGATCTTCCGGATTGTAGGCGTTAACTACGCTGGGATCAATAGGACCAAGTTCACCCATCTTACTCATTACTATTTCATCGGCCCCCAGGCAGAACAGTGTTCCTGCACTGTAAGACCTGAAAGGAACAAGAACACAGAAATCACCGGTATATTCCCTTATGAGCTGAATAACCCTCCACGGTGTTATCACATCCCCGCCCCTTGTATATAATAAAAGGTCTATCCTCTGCCTTACGGGCATCTTTTCCAGATGCCTGTAAAAAATAGGTATCACATCCGGGGCTATGCGGGTATTAAGATTCTCCCGGTCCCCTGTAATATAACAGATTACTGACGAATTCCTGCGCCTCTCAATATCGCTAATTAAATCCAGCCTTTGCTGTCGTGCCATGGATGTCCCCCGTCTCATATATGATCAGATTATATTATTACCACACTTTGACCAAAAATGCGGGCCTACAGCCCGCACCTTCTTTTAAAGCAAAGGTGTACACCCCCTTGAAACTCCCCGTATAGCCAGGATATGCGTATGCAGTACGTTCTATAGCTTTTATTCCTGGCTATATCTTTTTAAGGGGCTTCGCCCCTTACCTCCGCATACTAAAGTGCAAGGGGGATTGCCCCCTTACCATCCCCCCAAAAAATCGTACTGTGGGCCCTACCGATTCTGACTTCTGAATTCTGAATTCTGGATTCCGACCTGTTAGAATTTCAGAATAAGCATGTTTCACGCCATATGCTTTTTGAAGTTGAGGTTTGTCTGGTCTAAATCTACTATAACTACCTCGTATCCTATTTTTTTTACAGAATCCCAGGGCAGAACCATATGCTGCCTGTCCACCCACAGGTTAATGATATTATTTTTCCTGGGTATAATTATCGAAGTAATTCTGCCGGTTTCAGGCTCTATAACCAGGTCGCTCTCACCTATAACACCGAGCCTTGCGCCATCATAAATATTTATTATTTCTTTTCCTGCCAGTTCGGCCATTCTCATTTAAGTACCCTCCGCTCAGATTCTTTTGCGCAAATTAATAAGCCTCATAACAAACGGCTGAATTATAGCCAGGGTAAAGGAAACCGCAGCCAGGGGCTCCAGTCCCATATTAAAGAATTGCACTTTACCCGGTAGTTTTATTTCCATAAATGAAAACATCATAACCAGGGAAAGGTATATCCCTCCCGCTGTGCCCAAGAGCCCGGTAAGAGCCTCGGAAAGCGGGGATTGCTTGGCTTCCGACCCATCCCAGGCTCTTTCCTTAATAGTCTTATTGTCCAGTCTCACTTTAACAGACAGTACAACCAGGGCAAGTACCAGCAGTCCGAAAATAAACGCCGAGCTAAACAATACCATCACCTCCTGTAGTAATTTTATTGGGCGATAATATCATTTATGCCATATTTTCACTTGTAAGAAATTTTTTTAGGTCGGAATTCAGAATCCAGAATTCAGAATCCAGACCCGCATGTCGCAAAGTACGACACCATCAGACAATGAAAACTCTGGGGCAGGCGGCTAGGGAACACAGCCCCAATAACGTACTTACAGGGTCTTTGTTCCGTCTGTGGCCAATAAAAGCTGATGACTGATAGCTGACAGCTATTTTCAGGGCAGAATAAGCATGCATTCCTCAAAAGAATAACCGCCCTATGGGCGGCAAAGTTTTAATTATTTTTTTCTGTCAGGAATACCCGGAGACCATTCTGGATTCTGAATTCTGAATTCCGACAGTAATTACTCTCAGAATAAGGTTATAGTAACTTCCCCACCGCTTCTTCAAGTATTTTGCAGTCTGTCCATGGCCCCACACTGGCCAGGGCAAAGTTCTTGGGATTCAGTTTTTCCCTGGCAAGGCTTATGATTTCTTCTTCGGTTACCTTTTCAATCCGCTGAACAATCTCCTCGGGCGGAACCACTTTTCCGAGATAAAGCTGAGATTTGCCAAGCCTGCTCATCCTTGTATTAACACTCTCAAGACTTAATAAGAGATTGCCCTTTAACTGGTCCTTGGCCCTTCTCAGTTCCTGGTCGGTAACACCGTTTTGTTGAATATCCTTTATTTCTTTATATATAAGGTCCAGAGCCGGATTAAGGTTTTCCTTGGAAAGCCCTGCATAAATGCAAAACAGTCCTGCGTCATGGTAAGAGCTGTGATATGAATATACTGAGTAGACAAGACCCCTCTGCTCCCTTATTTCCTGAAATAGCCTGGAGCTCAGGCCCCCTCCCAGTATGGTGTTAACAAGCTGAAACACGTATATTTGCTCATGATCAAGGGGTAAACCAGGAGCGCCCACGCACAGGTGGACCTGCTCTGTTTCCTTACCCCGGCATTTTATCTCCCTGTTTGGAGTAGGCAAATGAAAAGCTCTTTGCTCAGGCTCTCCCTTCATTTTATCAAAGGTGGATCTTATTCTTTCCGCCACAATGTCATGGTTTATGTTTCCGGCCACGGTAATTACTGTGTTCTTTGGAACATAGTACTTACCCACAAAATCGGTAATTGTCTCCCTGCTCAAGCCCTTTATTACATCTGCATACCCTATGATCGGCCGGCCCAGAGGGTGATTATTCCAGATAGTCCCGGCAAAAACATCATGAACAAGCTCGTCAGGGGTATCCTCGTACATCTTGATTTCTTCCAGTATGACATTGCGCTCTCTGTCAATGTCCACCCTGTCGTATTTGGAATTAAAAAGCATATCAGTTAGAACTTCCAGGGCAAGTTCAAAATGTTCGTCCAGAACCTTGGCATAATAGCAGGTATACTCTTTTGTGGTAAACGCATTAAGCTGCCCTCCCACCGCGTCCAACGCCTCCGCTATCTGCTTGGCGGTTCTCTTTTCAGTTCCCTTAAACATCAAATGTTCGATAAAGTGAGAAATCCCGGCCACCTGGTCAATCTCATCCCTGGACCCCACATCTACCCAGATTCCTACGGCCACAGATCTCACATGCGGTATGTCCTCGGAAAGAAGATTGACCCCGTTGTCAAGCAATACTTTTTTAATCAAATTGGCACCTACCCAAAGTTTATTTTTTATTTTAAGGCCTGAACTATTATCCAGTCAAATTAACAAGATGTTTCGCCATCTTCCCTTATATTCCTTTATTTTAGGTCAAATTAAAAACTGGCCTCCAAAAAGGCTTCCGATATATAATTCCACATTCTGTAATAATAATTCTGTTGACTACATTGTTACCTTTTTACCGGGGACAGAGGCGTCTGTTGCCTCCAGGTCCTCCAGCAGCCTGGATACCGGTACAAGCTTATATCCTTGACCTTTCAATTTCTTTACTATCTCAGGAAGCGCTTTTACGGTAGGCGCAGTGGGGTGCATAAGCACTATAGCCCCGTTATGGGCCTTGCTGACCACCCGGCTTACCACCACATCAGGCTGGGGGAGCTGCCAATCTAAGGTGTCAATTGACCAGAGAATGGTAGTATACGAGGCTTCATCCGCTGCCTGTAGAACCGACGGCCCCCTTTCACCGTAGGGTGGGGCAAATAACCTGGGCCTTACGCCGGTAGCCTGGTATATTATCTCTTCGGCTTTTTGTATTTCACGGAGGTTTGCTGATTTTGAGAGTTTATCAGGGTGGGGGTGGGAATAGCCGTGACTGCCAATCTCATGCCCCTCCCTGACAATTCTCTCTGCCAGGTCGGGATATTTCTTCACCCATGTTCCCCCCAGAAAAAAGGTGGCCTTTACATTATTCTCCTTTAATATTTCAAGCATAAGAGGTACATGTTCCTCACCCCAAAAAACATTTACTGTAAGGGCAATATCCTTATTACGGCTGTTGCCCTGGTATATTGGATGATTGTAGGCCACCGTCTCCATATCCCTGGTGATAAGCATCCCGCTTATAAACAGTAATAAAGCTGCCGCAGCCACCAGCAAAACACTGCCAATACTTCGCCTGTCAAATACATATAGCCGCATGATGACGCTCTCTCCTTCCGGTATTTTTAAGCAATACCTGCATTTAATGGCAGCACTGCTAACAAATACCTATGCATCGCTGGCGGCTATTATAACCGTTAAATCAATTCAGTTATTTCTGTAATACTAAAGGCTGGCCAGTATTAGTTCCTCTTCCACATCCCTTATTATACTAACCCTGCCTATGGCTTCGGGAAGCACAAAGGTAAGCCTTGAAGAAATAACTTTTTTATCCCTTCTCATGGAATGAATCATTTCTTTCCTGTCCAAGCTGGCCGGAACATCTATCGGCAGACCCGTCCGGACCAGGAGGGACTCAATCCTCCCCCTCTCCCCGGCATTTATCATATTTATGTTTTCAGCCATTCGGGCTGCAGCCACCATTCCAATAGAAACAGCCTCTCCGTGCCGGTATACTTTGTATTCCGTTAATGATTCCACCGCATGTCCCACCGTATGACCAAAATTAAGTATCGCCCTCCTGCCCTGCTCCGTTTCGTCCTCCTGTACAACATCTGCCTTTAAGCGGCAGGAAACCGATACAATCTTTTCCATTACCTCCGGCTCAAGGGAAAGAGCCTTTTCAATATTGTCCTCCAGCCAGGAGAAAAATGCCCCATCCACAATAACCCCATATTTTATTACCTCTGCCAACCCCGCCCTTATCTCCCTATCCTCAAGGGTTTTAAGGGTTGATAAATCAGCCGCCACCAGGGCAGGCTGGTAAAAGGCACCTATAATATTCTTTCCATGGGGGTGATTAACGGCCACCTTGCCCCCCACACTGCTGTCCACCTGGGCGAGCAGGGTGGTGGGCACCTGGATAAAGGGTACCCCCCGAAGATAAGTGGCAGCAACAAAGCCTGCAAGATCTCCCACAACTCCTCCACCGAGGGCCAAAACAGGAGTCCTGCGGTCCAGCTCAGCGGAATATGCAATATCATAAAGCTTCTCTGCAGAAGAAAGGGACTTATACTCCTCACCATCCGGTATTTCAGCAAGCACCACCGAAAAACCGGCCTTTTCGAGGTGACTTACCACTGTATCCCCATAAAGCCCATTTACAGTAGGATTGGTGACAATCATTATCTTCCCGCCGGAGAAAATATCCCTTAACATCTGTCCTATATTCAGGAACAGGTTAAACCCGATATGTATTAAATAACTCCTGGAACCCAGGTCAATCAATACCTTATCCATCTATATAATTCCTTTCCTTCAGTAGTTGGATAATATTATCAGCTACCTCTTCCCTGCTTTCCTTACCTGAAAAAACCTCTATGTCAGCCGAATTTGCATAGATCTCTTCCCTCTCAGCCATCAGATCCCGTATCCTTTGCCCCAGGTTATCTGTCTTTGCCAGAAGCGGGCGGTTGCGGCCTGCAACAACACGTCTTAAAATAATTTCCGGTGTTGACTTGATTAAAACCACAACACCGTTTTTTTTCAGTGCCGATACATTTTCGGGGTTTAATACCGCTCCTCCCCCGGTAGCTATCACCAAATCTTCCCTGTGGGACAGTTTTTTAATGGTCAGGGCTTCCTCCGACCTGAATCTAATCGCTCCGTAGCGCTCAAATATCTCGGAAACAGTTTTTCCCGTAACCCTTTCAACTTCCTCATCGGTGTCAACAAATTCCCGCCCAAGCCTTTGGGCAATTACCCGTCCCACAACAGTCTTGCCCGAGGCCATAAAACCTATAAGCACTATATTTCTCATATTACCACCCCGGCTTTGCACTAAAAGTTTTTCGCCCTTTCACAATAGGCCTGCCACCTTGCCTTTATCTCTTCAAGGCAATCTCCTCCAAACTTTTCCAGGCAGGCTCCAGCAATTTCCCATGCCGCCACTGCCTCCCCCACAACGCATGCAGCAGGAACAGCACAGACGTCCGATCTCTCCACAGAGGCCTCAAAGGGCTCCCTGGAGGCTATATCAACGCTCTTAAGGGGCTTATACAGTGTAGGTATGGGCTTCATGGCAGCCCTTATCACCACAGGCTCACCATTCGTCATGCCACCTTCAATTCCCCCCGCCCTGTTGGTTTCCCGGTAAAAGCCCCTGCCTTTATCATGGCATATCTGATCATGAACCTGCGATCCAGGCAGCCGGGCGGCGGCAAAACCAATCCCTACTTCCACGCCTTTGATGGCCTGAATGCTCATAATGGCACCAGCCAGCCTGCACTCAAGCTTTCTGTCCCAGGTGGTGTAGCTTCCTATTCCGGGGGGTAGGCCGTAAATCCTTATTTCGAAGACCCCTCCCAGGGAGTCTCCGCTTTCTCTGGCCCTGTCTATTTCAGCCTTTATAGCCTCCTCGGCCCTGGGGTCTGCACAGCCAACAGGCGACCTCATAACCAAATCCTGCAATTCAGCCGGTGTAATATCAGGCACCCCGGCTATAACCGGCCCCACTCCGGCCACCGCTCCCACAACAGTGACATCCAGCTCCTCCAGCAATCTCCTGGCCAGACTCCCTACGGCCACCCTGGCGGCAGTTTCTCTGGCGCTGGCTCTTTCCAGCACATTTCTGATGTCCCTGTGACAGTATTTAATGGCGCCTGAAAGGTCCGCATGGCCCGGCCTGGGTCGGGTAACCGTCTTTTTATCAATTTGTGCTCCGGGGCCCGGGTCCATAATTTCAGACCAGTTCTCCCAGTCCCTGTTTTCAATCTGCATAGCCACAGGGCTTCCAAGGGTAAGTCCTCCCCTAACCCCGGCCAAAAACCTGACGCGGTCGCTTTCAATTTTCATCCGGCCTCCCCGGCCGTAGCCCCCCTGGCGCCTCTTCAATTGGTTATTAATATATTCATCGGTTACCGGTATTCCCGAAGGAAGATTTTCAATCACTGCGGTCAGAGCAGGGCCATGGGACTCCCCGGCTGTAACGAATTTTATCATATGCATTCCACCCTTGTTTCGGAATTAGGAATTGGGAATTAGGAATCAGGGATTAGCAAGGATTGGGTATTAGATACCGATTGACATTAAACCTAAATCTTCTTTTTAAATTGCCTTAGACTATAGGCTTTGTAGTCCGGTTCCCCCAATTCCCGATTCCTAATTCCCAATTCCCATTTTTAACGCTTCGCGCATCACATCAACTGGTGCAGGCCTCCCGGTCCAGAGCTCAAAAGCTATGGCGCCCTGGTGAAGCAGCATGCCTATCCCGTTATAAGTTCTGGCCCCGGCATCTCCGCACTTTTCCATAAAGCCTGTTACCGGCGGGTTATATACCAGGTCAACGGCCACCTGGCCTGGACGAATCAATTCGTAGGGAAGAGGCGGCTCATTATCCTTCGCCGGGTGCATCCCCAGAGAGGTGGTCTGAACAACAAGGCTTACCCTCTCCATTACAGACTCCCAGTCCCTGTATTCCCTGGCTCCGGGGACAGGCAGACCGCTCCAGCATAAAAAAGAAGAATCGCATCGGGTCTTATTCTTTAAAAGCCCGCAAAGGTCCATTGCCCTGTCCTCTGTCCTGTTGGCTATAATAATCTCCCTGGCCCCATTAAGAGCAAGGGCCACAGCTACTGCCCTGGCAGACCCCCCAGCCCCTATAATCAAGGCCGAACCCTTTGTACAGGCATCACCGGCCTCTTCCCGCAGCGACATTACAAAACCCTCTCCGTCAGTATTGTGCCCTTTAAGCACTCCACCGGAATTTACTATGGTGTTAACAGCACCCGAAAGCCTGGCTGCAGGCGAAAGGTCATCCAAAAAATCGACAACCGCCTGTTTGTGGGGCACAGTAACATTGACCCCGGCCAGGTTAAGGCTTCTGACCGCCCCAACAGCGGCAGGCAAATCTGCCGGCCTAACCGGAAAGGGGACATAGGCCCAATTCATATGAAGGCGCCTAAAGGCAGCGTTATGCATGGCGGGTGAAAAGGAGTGCTCCACCGGGTACCCGAAAATCCCGCACAGCCGTGTCTTTCCATCTATTCCTTTCATATTGTCAATTGCCTTTCCCGGAAATTTTACTTTTTATCCCCCACAGGACCAGCTTTTCCAGCCTCCTGTTAATAAGCTCTGTGGCCCAGTACTCTTTTCCAGGCATGGGGACAACCAGTATGGTAAAGAGCCCAAGCCTGTTGCCCCCCAGTATATCGGTAAATATCTGATCCCCCACCACCGCGGTTTCTGCCGGGGTCACCCCCAGCATTTCCATTGCCCTTAAAAAAGGCCGCTTACGTGGCTTTATCGCCCGGCATACCGATGGAATATCTTCCATGCCGCTTACCCTTCGTATCCTCTCCGGGCCGTTGTTTGAAACCACGCAAACCTTAATCCCCTTCTCCAGCAACTTCCCAATCCAGCCTTGCACCTCAGGAGGCAAATCGTTTTTATCCCTGGGGACCACGGTATTATCGAGGTCGAAAAGCACACACCGGATGCCTTTATTATAAAGCTTTTCCGGGTCTATCACCGTTACAGTGGGCACATACAGCTTGGGGTAGAGGTATTTCCACATTTAATAGATGCACATCCTATTTTTTATGTCATTTATTTTTGTTACCTTTTCAATTAACATTACAAGGTCATAACAGATATCCGGGTCCTGAAGCTTTTCCCTCTGAATAAGGATAACCGGTATTTTAAGGTCTGCGGCTGCCCTGACCTTATTGTACGTTCCCCCGGTGGGTCCCCCGTCACGGGTCACCACCACCCCGGCCTTATACGCCTGAAAAAGAACCTTGTTCAATTTTACAGAAAAAGGCCCCTGTATGGCAACTATATCCCGGGGGGAAACCCCCAGGTCCTGGCATTTTTTTATAACCTTGTGCTCGGGAATCACCCTTACTACAATGCGCTTACCTTTTAGAGAGCCGTGACTTATAAATATTTCCAGGTTATTGCTGCCAGTGGTTAGAAACACACTGCCGCCATAGCCTGATGCCCTTTCAGCAGCCTCTTCCCAGGAATATACCCTGCATACAAGGGGACTGGCGGGGATGTCTGTTTCCCCTCTTCCAAACCTGATATAGGGAATATTACCTGAAGCACATATATCCCTTGCCGCATTTGAAAGGGGGCTGGCAAAGGGGTGCGTGGCGTCAATTACCTGGGTGACTCCTAATTGATTAATTACCTGGGAAAAACCTCCCGCATCCGGTGGAACCGGCACAACCATATCTGCGCCGCACACTCCCGCCAGCCGCTCCCCGTAGTCTGTGCGGGCCATGGCCACAACACCGAGACCCTCTTTCTTAAGGGCCTCAATAATTAAACGGGACTCACCGATCCCGTAGAGGACCATAATCAAAATAACCACCGCTCTTTTTCCAGGTTTGTAAATACATTCTCCCCCCCGCCGGCAATCTCCTTCCGGCTGATAGACAGGCACCAAAACATCCGCTTTTCCATAGAATTATTGAAATATCAAGGGGGAGGGACTCAAATGATTGGAAGCCTCTGGACATTAATGATCCTCTCGGTGACAAACGGAATCTCCCTGCTCACCTCATACATTTCCAACAACACCTTCCCCCACCCCCTGTCTGAGAGAGAAGAGGCCGATTACATAAGCCGACTAAATAGGGGAGATAACCAGGCCCGGCATATGCTGACGGAGCACAACCTGAGGCTGGTGGCCCACATAGTCAAGAAATTCGACGGGAGCGGAGAAGACACCGACGACCTTATTTCTATCGGAACCATAGGTCTTATTAAAGCAATAGACACCTTCTGCCCGGAAAAGGGAACAAGGCTTGCAACGTATGCCGCCCGGTGTATAGAAAATGAAATATTAATGCACTTAAGATTCATCAAAAAAATGAGGTCCGAGGTTTCCCTCTATGACCCTATAGGGGTTGACAAAGAGGGCAATGAAATAACCCTCCTGGACATAATGGGCACCCACAATGACGTTGTATCGGAGATAGTGGAAAACAAGTTTGAGCAGCTACGGCTCCTGGATAAAATTAAGGGCCTTACCTCCAGGGAGAGAAGGGTGCTGGAATTCCGCTTCGGGCTTATAGACGGTACCCGCAAGACCCAAAGGGAGATAGCAAAGATACTGGGTATTTCCCGGTCCTACGTGTCACGGATAGAAAAGAGGGCGATTATAAAGATAATAAAGGAAATGGCGCTGGATAAGAAATGACACCGGGAACAAGCTTACCCCCATCATGGGGGTGACTGACTAACCAGGATTATCCGTTGTGTGGTGAGGGAGTTACTGATATTGGACAACGATATTATGTTTAAAGATATAAGGTTGCGTAAGATGTTAGAATTTTACGACGAAAATTTATGGACATGTCAATTTCACTGTCTTAGTATAAAGTTGAAATGGTAAAATAAGGAAGGGGTGTTAGCTTGAAGACCCGACTTGCCTTGAATGTGATTTTGACTGTCTTAATCATTGCATTCATCAGCTTTGGGGCAACCTTTGCCCTGTTTTCAGACACCACGGTGAACAGTGCCAATTCCTTCAGCGCGGGAACACTGGTGATAGATTCCGTTACACCGCAGGGAACGGTATTTTCCACGGATATGCAGTATGCAAACCTGGCACCCGGTGATACGGGCGAGGGAACCCTGACAGTGGTGAATAACGGAACTCTGGATGCTTTAGTCAATATCTCAGGTTTTATCTATGATACAGAGACAAACCCCGCATCCCTGTTCGCAGGAACTTCTCCGCTTGCCCTGTCCGAAACAAACGGGACAGTACCAATCCCTGCCGGAGGGACAGCAGATTTTGTGATTAACTATAATTTCCCGGTAAACGCTGACAATACTTATCAGGGAAGGACCGGTACTGCCACCATAAACGTCTATGCCGTTCAGGCCCGGAACAACAGTGGAGTTGTCAACACCCAGGGGTGGACATTGTTAAGTGACTCAGGAGCCACCGTCGAGTTTACCGGCGGCCCAACAGGGGGGACAAGCGCCTATTTTGTAACGGGCAGTCAGCCCTACGCGTGGGCTGAAATTCGGAATCCCCTGTTTGCAGGTATTGAGCTCTCATCTTTATCAAATTTATCTTACCAGACCTATGTTATCAGCAGTGCACTTGCTCAGGTGGCTCCATGGATGATTTTAGATATTGACACAAACGATGACGGGGAATGGGATGACCTGCTTTACTTTGAACCGCAGGACCAATTACAGGATGTCATGCCGGGTCAGTGGCAGACCTGGGATGCATTAACAGGCAAATGGTGGTCGTCTGACGGTGTGGCCGGGATGACTTCGGGCAATCCCAGGCAGCTTGCGGAATACCTTAATGTATACCCGAACGCGAAAATTGTGAATTACACTGCGGGCGGAGGAGTTCGTGTTGCCGCCGGATTTCAGTCAACTCCCTGGGAATTTGTTGGTTTTGCCGATAACATAACTGTTGGGAGTGCTTTCTTTGATTTTGAGTAACACTATATTCTTGCTATACGCCCACTTATGACATTATCGGCACCCGCAAAACCCAAAGGAAGATAGCAAAGATACTGGGTATTTCCCGGTCCTGCGAGTCACGGATAGAAAAGAGGGCGATTATAAAGAAAGGAAATGGCGCTGGATAAGAAATGACACCGGGAAAACCGGTGTCATTATATTTTCATAATAACTTAGTATCTTTTGCACCTGTTACCGATTGAATCTTTATATCTGTTCATGCATTAAATATCCTTGCTTAATCTCCTTGGAAATCTTAGCATAATCCCTCATTTTCGACAGTCTTGTACCTCTGGGATACTTCAGGATAAGCCTAAGGTACTGCACTGGTGTAGTAGTTTTATATAACAACCTGTAGTATTAGCATCACCCTCATTAGACATAACCTCCTTACTCCCTGATATTAAAAGGAATAGGCTTATTACTTCAGCCCTCCCTGGCCGCCAATCCGTTCCAAAACATATCAATTTTTCTGTTAACACTCTCTTGTAGCGAAAATTTCTCGGGGGCGATCAGCCAATCGGCCACCGTTGAGGCAAACAGCCACTCCAGTTGATAGGCAAGTTCCTCCGAAGATATATCCTGCCTTATTTCACCCGCCTCCTGCCCCATCCACATAACGTGCTCCAGTATGCCGATAAAAGCACTCCGCAAATTCCGGTCATCTTCCCCTCTCATTACCATCTGCATGCGATAAATTCCATATTTCTGGTATATGTCTCTTCCTAACTCGGATTCTATCCACTCCATCGTTATAAGAAACACTGCAGCTATTCGTGAACTTGTATCTGGCAACTCCTGCAGCAATTTAATGTTTTCTTCCGACCTCTGCACCACGGATCCCTGTATATACCCGGCAATAATAGCTTCTTTTACAGGGAAATGATTATTTTTTATGTACAGGCGTTGACAAGGAGGGCAATGAAATAACCCTGCTGGACATAATGGGTACCTTTAACACAAAAAAAAAACGCCGTTAAAGCCACGGCGTATCCTTTTCAAATATTACCATTTGGTAACCACATTCTTTTTCTTATTCTCAAAAACCTTAAATTAATTATCAAGCAGAACCATAGCGAGGGGAAGCACAACTGTTACGATAAATAGTATTATAAGTAATTTAAGCCAGTTCTTCAATCGATCACTCCTTTTAATAAAAACACTGTGCAACTTTATCATATGTATACATATAATATCATTTATCGTTATTTAATAGTATAGGCACTCAAAAGTTTACCCCCCAATAAAAGGTAAAAATCAGCAGGGCATCCCTACACTGCTTTGAGTTGAACCCCAATGATTCGGCACAGTCTATTGGAATTATATTTGTATATATTTTTTTAAGATTGAGGGAAATTTATCTGGAAGGAGTCTAATAATTTACAAGAAAGTTGGGGTTGGGAATGAATTTAAACCTTATCAGTGTTGCACTGGGAGCATCAATGATTTTGACCGTTTGCCTGATTTCCTTTATATACCAAAAATATTTTTTCAGCGCCTACAGAAACAAGGTTAAAAACACCGTGACCAAGCAAAATTCCTAAGGGCATGCTTGACATTATCCCCGCTTTTTTAATGCCAAGGCAACAACAAAAAGAAAGATTTCCAGTATGCCTTCCACCAATACTGCTATGACAGGAAAGGTGTAGTTTACAAAATTCATCAATTTTATGTTATTTCTGAACGAAACCCAGCAAATCATCACAGAGATTAAAGAAATTGGAATAACCAGTGGCTTATATGTTCTAAGCCCGAAGATCTGGGATACACCCAGACTAAATGCCCAAATCATCATAGCAGTTGACATAATCCCGGCACTAATAATAACAATCAGCCAGACAGCTTCTGCCCTTACAGGAATTAATGATGTAATCTGGTAAACTGGTGCATATGCCCGTTGGGCATACTCCAGGCCAAAAATCGAGATTGCCACAACAACAACGATTCCAACGAAAAATGCACCCATGCTAACTGCAGTAAATTTAGCCAGGAACCCGTCCTCCGGGCGGTTACAAATTGGGATAAACATGGCCATCATAATACAAATCCCATAAAAACTCAACATAAAGGGAGAACCAATCATAAACGGATAAAAGCCGTGTTCAAGTTGCGGCTTAAAAAAATCAATATTTACTTCTGAAATAGAAGACAGCCCTATAAAAATTATAAATAATATATATATTGGCCCGACAAATTGAGAGGCCCTGGCAACTGTCTCGATTCCACCGCGCACCGCATAGGCGGACAGGATAAAAGTGATAGACAAAAGCACTACCATTGGAGTTTGTTGCAAGAGTACAGTATTAATCAACTGAACCAGGGCACTTTGCAGGAGTATGGAAACAAGCAAAAAGAACAGGGGGAACATGATTCCTATTATTCTCCCCAGGTACTTTCCCAAAATGGTAATACTGTATTGAACAAAATTCTGACCGGGAAATCTAATCCCCATGTAGGCATAAACCAGTGCCAGAAGCACATCTAAAACCCATCCACCAATAACTGATAACCAGGCATCTCTACCAGCTATATTAATAAGCAGCAAGGGCGCCTGCATAACAGTGACCGAGGTAATAATGATGAAAAGCATCCAAATAAACTGGTTTGTGCTAATAATACCTTTTTCTTGCATCAATTAACCCCTATATTGTTGGATATGAATTTAATAATTGCTATTTTTTTATTTTTCCCCCCAGAAAATTTATTATTATGCAACTATATGTTAAATAGTTTATATTCTTCAGATTTTTACTATGTGTAATTAAACCATGCATTTTTACCATCACAACACTATTCTGGAAATAACTGTTCTTTCATCTAAATCCAGTAACTGTAGCAATCCATTCAAAGCCTGAGGACTTAGTGTAATACTCTCATATGTCAACATTAGATAGGGTACCTGCTGCCCCTCCAGGGCATTAAAAATAAAAGGATATACCTTACCCAGATTGTTTTTGGCCTCATCAGCACTTTTTACATGCTGATACTTTACCTGAGATTTAATGATGGAATATTTTCCCTGCATTATATTTCCATATTATCCCACAAAACAATGGTTTGTTAAATAAAAGAATTGGTACAACTTGCAAGGTGTTTAAAACCGGTACATTTAAACATAATAACTTCTGTACGGGCTTTTTTTAATGAAAGCTGCAAACAATTTCCGGAGAGTTGCTGTACCGGAGCAAGGCCGTTTTGTTGAGTAATGTTTTAGAAGCTTAAAGAAAAACAGTGGGGGGTAGTTGTAGTGACTAACTCTATATACCAAAACAACAAACCAGACCTAAACACAGGATACAAACCCACACCAGAACCTGGCAAGTATGAAAGTTCCTTAATGTTAAATTCAGCGGAAGTCGGTAATCTCTGGTCACAATACTTATGGGACAGTATGGCGGTCTGCTTTCTTCAGCACTTTGCCGAGAATGTAGAAGACCCTGATATACAGTCTGCAATTGAATACGCGCTAAAAGTATCGCAAAAGCATACAGTAAAGATCAGAGATATTTTTACCGCGGAAAATATACCTGTCCCAGTTGGTTTTACCCACGAGGATTTCCATCAAAAAGCCCCCCGGCTCTTTTCAGACTCGGTATACCTGCATTACTTAAGCTACATGGGTAAAAATGGCATGATGTTATATGCGCAGATTATGTCAATGTGCACCCGCTCCGATATAAGGGACTTTTACAGCATGTGCCTGGACTCGTCCAGGGAATTAGACAATAAAACCCTGGAAATATTACAATCCAAGGGTCTATATATAAGGCCGCCATTTATGGCAGAAGGAGCAGAGGTCGATTTTGTGGAAAAAAAGAGCTTCCTGGGAAGCTTTTGGGGAAGCGACCGGCCATTACACGCGCTGGAAGCTTCTCATATGTTTTATAACATACAGCGGAATGTGCTGGGAAAAACAATATTAAGCGGCCTTGTCCAGGTGACTCAGTCGGATATAATTCGGGATTACTTTATGAAAGGCATAGAAATAGCTCACAAACATATTGAAATATTTTCTTCTCTGCTGGAGAAAAGCAACCTTCCTGCAACTACCGACTGGGAAATAGAAATTACCGATTCAACTACCCCACCACTATCAGATAAGATAATGCTCTATCATACCACTTTTTTAATTCCGGTAAGCACAAGTTTCTATAGCGCTGCCATAGGCGTAAGCAATAGAAAAGATTTAACAGCAAGCTATGCCCGCCTGATAGCTGAGGTTTTAAAATATGCCGGGGAAGGAATCAATATAATGATTGATAATGGCTGGATGGAAGAACCCCCGCAGGCGGGGGGGCGCTATAACCTTACCGTCCATTAATAATACACTAATCCGATCTTTTTATCATCTGCACGAACAACATCACCAACTGTGGATCGAATTGTACCCCCGCGTGTTTTTCTAGCTCCTTCAAGGCCTCTGCCCGAGACATGGCCTTTCTGTACGGCCTGTCACTGGTCATGGCATCATATGCGTCGGCAATAGCTAATATACGGCATTCCAGCGGTATTTGATCACTTTTCAGCCCCAGGGGATATCCGCCCCCGTTCCACCACTCATGGTGTTTCAATATCCAGTCTGCAATAGGCGTCATATCAGGAAGAGACTGGGCTATACGATGTCCTATCTCGCTGTGACGCTGCATTTCACTTTTTTCTTCCGGGGTAAGAGGGCCGGGCTTAAACAGTATAAGGTCGGATATACCCACTTTACCTATGTCGTGAAACTGGGCGAAAAGCTTCAGGTCGTTTACACTGTATTCGGAAAGGGCAATTTCTCTTGCAAGGTCTACCACCAGCCCCTGCAGGCGGTCGGCATGACCCTCGGTGATAAAATCCCTGGCCTCCAGCGCCTTCATAAGCGTCTGTACTATGGCGCTGCGGGCACTCTGGCTGCTGTGCAGCTTTTCGCGGTACATGTTATTGTCGGCCTCTTTGAACAGAATTCCGAGGTCAGACGCCTTTTCGCCGCTGACGGCGAACCCCACCGAGAGGCTTAAAGGCAGCTCAGGGTTTTTTATATTTCTTTCGGATACGGCATTCCTGATTCTTTTTACAGCGTTTTCTATATCAGCTCTATTACTGTGGGGCAACAGCACGGCAAATTCATCGCCCCCAATACGGGACACCACATCACTGTTTCGAAAAGAGCTCTTTATAACCCCGGCGGCCCCCTTTAGCAGATTATCCCCGGCCTCATGTCCCAGTGTATCGTTAACCAGCTTAAGCCCATCAACATCACATAGTATTACACCAACGGGGTACTGCCGCCCGGTGGACAGCCGGCGCATCTCCTGCTCAAAATAAGCCCGGTTATACAGCCCCGTAAGGGGGTCGTGCAGGCTTAAGAATCTCAGCCGGTCCTCGGCACGCCTTTTTTCGGTTACATCCCGGACTACACTCCTGAATCCGCTGGGTTTTCCCTCTTTGTTTTTCATCAGGGAAATGGAGGCCTCAAAGTAGCCAATAGAACAGTCTTTTTTAATGTATTCCCAGTCTATAAGCTTCTCAGGCTTTCCCGTTCTGAATACCATGTTAAATGTTTTAAAAACCCTGCTGAGGCTGTAATCAGGAATAAAACTGCGGTAGCTTACCCCTATTAGTTCCTCTTCGGAGTAACCGGATATTTTGCACAGTGAGTTATTGAAAAATGTAAGGTTGCCCTCAATGTCCACCTCGAAATATCCGTCCTCAATGCTGTCCAATATAGTGCGGTACTTTTCCTCACTCTCCCTGAGCGCCTCTTCGGCAAGCTTCCGCTCGGTAATATCACTTACAAAATTAAGTGTGGCGGGTTTTCCTTCCCAGGAAATCAGCACTGAGCACATATCTATCCATCTGATATTACCCTTGCTGTCTATTATTCTGTACTGGTGAACAGTTGAAAAATCTTCCCCCTGAAGCCTTCTAAGATGCCTTTCAGCAAGTGTCTGCCTCTCATCCGGGTGAATAAGGGCCAGGAAGGGCTTAGAGATCAGCTCTTCCTTCGTATACCCGGCAAAATTAAATGCCCTGGCGTTGCCGAATTTGAAGGTGCCGTCCTGGGCCACAAATATAGCCTCATTGGCGTTGTCAACCACTGTACGATACTTTTCTTCGGCCACCCTCAGTGATTCTTCGGCCTTTTTAAGGTCGGTAATATCAATGCCAAGGTCTAAAACAAGAGGGGATCCGTCAATATCGCTAAAAGGGTAGTCGTAAATCTGCAAAACCCGTCCGGAAGGCCTTTGGGTCTCCCATACCTGTGGGCTCCCGGTTTCAAAAACCTTAAAAGTCCTGCATTTCTCGCAGGGCGAAGACCGTCCATGTATAAGTTTATAGCAGTGCCTGCCCTCGGGGTCTCCGTAATTATCCCTAAAAAGCCTGTTGGCAAAGGGTATGGTATAGTCTGGCGCCTGAAGGTATATTATGGCAGGGAGTTCATTCAGGACAGTGTATAGCCTCTGCCGCTCCGACCGGAGTGCTTCCTCCACCCTCCGGCGCACCGTTACATCGTACAGTATGCAGTGTATTCCTGCCAGATTTCCCTTATCATCCCTGATTCGTGCTCCACTTAGCAGGATACCTAGCCTGGATCCGTTTTTATGGTATATTTCCAGCTCAATTCCTGAGCTCTCTCCGTTTACCACCGGCTCAAGGAACCGGCTGTTAAACTGCTTTCTATATTCGGGTATTATCAAGTCAACGAACAAACACCCTGAAACCTCGTTCTTTGAATACCCGGCCAACTCGGTCCAGGCCGTGTTTATATCTATTATTCGCCCTTTTTTATCTAAGGTCTGACAGCACATTTGCACTTTGTCAGCCCCTACCAGCGTTCTTAACAAAACTACCTGGCGCTGTAATTCAGAAAGTTCATTAATTAATTCCTCTTTTGTCGTGTCCCGGTCGTCCAAGCCAGCACTACCCTTCGCAACCGAATAATTACATCCTGCACAGCTGAACTGTTAATTTTCTCCATACAATAAGCTAAATGTGGCACATAATTAACCATATTCCTTATAGTAGAAATAATAACAGAGCCCCCCTTCATATTCAATAACCATCTTTAATTCATCAAGAAATGTTGCTAACAGGCTTATTTGCGGAACTAAAAGCATTTTATTCCAATATTATGTAGTAATACTTGGAAGGGATTGCTGCAAAATGGCTGTCGTTCATAAGTGGTGGAGCAGAATAAAAAAAAGACGAATAACAGAGTCTAAGCCCTGTCCGCCTGTCCAGGAAGATAATATAACTCTTGAACTTCCTCTGTTAAGAATAAATCTATCCAGAAAGCTTAATATAGATGTCCCCCATGAGGTATCTATAATAATCCCCAGAGCGGAAATTCGTTTTTCCGGCGAAACAACTGAATTAATATACAGCAGCATAACGGTAGTTCACGCACCCAGGCATCCTCTGGCGGGGGAACTGCCGCCTGCCGGGGGTGGCACGGATCTGCCCGGGCCCCCGTCCGTCCCCTCTGAACACCTAAGTAACCCCGGGGAATCTCATTCTCAAGAGCCCGCCGTAAAAGTTACCTTCCAAAGAGGGGCTAACGACCCGCAACACACCGTCACATAGGGCCTGTTTACCTTGTCCCCGGCTGTCTCCTGTCTCTTACATAAACACTGCCCCGTAGTGATTTTGCATATTTTTTCAATGTTGTAGCTTCCTGTGAAATGGTATTAATGGTGTGGGTATAAGTGGAATGAACCTCTACCAGAGACATTGATATTGAAATAAACGGAAACCATATTTCCTCCCCGCTCCTGCCCGCACCCTTAAATCCGCCCTTAACCCTGTCTTCGAAAGGGTAATATCCCGGAGCAATCCTGTCAAAATATCTTATAATTTTGCGGCAGATAGTATCAACCTTATCATAAGTAGAAATAATGACAAAATCATCTCCCCCCAGGTGCCCTACAAAATCATCAGGGTTTCCATATTTTCTGCAAACACCCGACAAGACTTTTGATGTAAATAAAAGAAGCCTGTCACCGCTGTCAAAGCCATACCTGTCATTAAAGGCTTTGAAATCGTCAAGGTCAACGTATACAAGTACAAAGGGATTCTCACCTGAAAGCCTTGAGTTAATCTCTTCCTCTATGGCATTGTTGCCTGGCAGCCCTGTGAGGGGGTTGGCGCCCCGGGCGAACTCCAGTTGTATTCGGGTCAGAGAGTTCATGAGGTTTTGAACTGTCACTGCTCCCATATATTGACCATCCCTGGTGACAATTATATTATCATAGATCTTTTCCTTCTCCCTGGACATTGCGGCCTGGGAAGCTGTTTCTACCGGAGTGCTATTCTCTATTATCATAGGAAGCCTGTCCATAATAATTTTAACGGGCCGCTTGGAATAAAGGGCTACACCGTACTGGGTGCTCAGATGCCCGTACAGGTGCTGCTTCATCACCAACCCCTTGGGCCTTCCGGCCTCAACCACAGCCACCGCGTTATAATTATTCTTTTCAAGCTTTTCCCTGACGGTCCAAACAGGAGTGTCAGGAGAAACAGCAAGGCACTCCTCCACAATGTCAGCCACAGGCATGGAGTGCCTCCAGGCTAGCTGTTTTCTGCGGGAAGACTGCCTTGCTATACTTAGGCTCAGCTCTGACGAAGGAACGGGCTTAGGGTAGGCCGGCCTGCTCAGTAAATAGCCCTGACCGTAGTGCACCCCCATCTTTACCAATGCCCTGAGCTCATTTTCTGTTTCAATTCCCTCAGCAATAATAAAGCTTCCAATTTTTTCAGCAAAATTTACAAAGGTCTCCATCATCGCTTTTTTAACAGGGTCGCTGTCAACATCTCTCACAAGGGACATATCTATTTTTATAAAATCCGGCCTAACCTGTGCTATGGCCTGCAGGCTGGAAAAACCTGCCCCCGCGTCATCAATGGCCACCATATAGCCCTGCCCGCGGTAATGCTCCAGAGTCCTTTTAAAATTTGGGAGATTTCTGATATCTGCCTGCTCGGTAATCTCAAAAACTATATTACGCTGGTTCAAGCCATTTTCCTTTACCAGATTTATTGTCTCACCCTTTACAAAACTGGGATCGCTTATGGTGAGGGGGTTTATGTTAATGAATATTTTCTGATCTCTGCCAATATCGCCAAGTTTTTTAAGAGCATTATACCTGCAGACCCTTTCAAGGGGGTAAAGCAGATTTACCTCGGCCGCAAAATTGAATATAACCTGGGGAGACCTGAAATGGCTATCCCTGGGACCCCTGGTAAGGGCCTCCCACCCCAGGACAGCTCCTGTTGAAAGTGACACTATAGGCTGGTACTCAATCTCAAAGCCTTTTTGTTGAAGAAGACTGTTGAACTCCTCAAGCATTATAACATTCTTAGGATCCACCTGGCCCCTGGCATTGCTTTGAGCCTCCCTGAGGGCAGAATAAAGCCTTACATCAATATTTCCGGACTCATCCGGATGAATAGCCGAGCAGCCCACGTGAATATCCAGCGTGGTGCCCACCTCCCCGTACATAGCCCTGTTGAGAGTGTCTTTAAAAGCAATATGCCAGGATATAGCTATTTTTTGAAGCTCTTCACGGGCAGGGGTGCCGGATGAGCTGAAAAAAACAATAAACTCATCTCCCAAAAGCCTGTCCGCCGCCAGGATTCTCTCACCCTGGGAAATAAGGTCATGAGCTTTTTTTTCCAGTATTTCTCCCGTGAACCTGAGAAGCCTGTCGGCAAAGCTCGTTCCTATCTTATGCTCAACCAGCCTGAAATCCTTTATGTCTATGTACACTAGCACCAGTGATTTCCCCCCGGCCAGGCAATCTCTGGCATCACCGGTAAACTGCCTGAGATAATCCTTAAACGGAGTCGTATTTTGCCCGTTTTTCTTATTCTTTTTTCTCAGGCCGTCAAGAATCAGCTTACTCACAAAAAATCCCCGCTTCGACAATATAGTATTTTTAACCAATTTTATCTGGCAAGGGTTAAAAGCAAATTAAGATACTGTTTATTTATGTTAAAGACCCGGAAATAAATAAACGCCCTGCGGGCGTTGCCGCTGGAACAGCGGCTGTTATCAAGCATTTTTCGTAGGTCCTTTGGATTAGGGATTGGGAATTGGTGATAAATTCAACTACTTCATTTCGCCTATACAATTCCAATCTGGCTCCATGGAACAAAGACCCTATAGTTGCACTTTCAAAGGACATTCATCGGGGCGGGGAATATCATCTCCGTGCGTTAACTGGCATTCAAGTTATCCACAGACAAAAATTTATTTTTTCCTGGTGTATGTCTTAAAAAAAGCCCGGTTAGACCGGGCCTTAGGTTTACTGACTACCTTATAACCATCACCGGGCACCTGGAGCGCCTGACCACCCTGCTGCTTACACTTCCCATCAGCCAGGATTCCATATCATCCAGTCCCCTGCTTCCTATAATAATAAGATCATAGCGGCCCTCCCCGGCTTCCTTCAAAATCTCTTTTGAGGGATCACCCCAAACCGCCTTTTGACTGTAATTAATATTAAGGCCTTCAAGTCCACCGGAGGAATTATCAAGCACTCTTTTTCCGAATTTTTCAATCCGTTCTTTTATTTGGTTATAGATTTCCCCTGAACTTCCCTTGGACGGATTAAGTACCTCCATAGGCAGTGGAAGCTGCATCACGTGAAGCAAAACCAACTCCGAACCAAAGGCTTCCGCCATATTTGCAGCGGTTTTTACCACAAGATTAGAAACGGTTGAGCCATCAACCGGAACCAATATTTTGGAAAACACGGCGAAATCCCCCCTTATTCCACATCCTACCTGAATAATAACACATTACCATTAAAAAAAACAGCCGGTGGGTTGTGCCCACCGGTAAATACATGGAATATGGAGTTTGGGTTAAAAATAAAAGCCCGGCACTTCGCTTAGTGCCGGGCTAAAAAAGGCAAAAGTTCTTAAAAAGCAATCTCTTGCGCCTGGCCTTTCCGCGGAAGGCTGTAGAAGCATCTGTACAGGCAGGTCTCCTGACTCGCGGATCAGTGCGTGCTTCCCGCCTTCCCGTGTCAATTTATGACACAGTGGCATATTGAGAAACAACTCCCCGCTCACAGTGGCCGGACCGTCCGGGATTTTCACCCGGTTCCCTTTTCACCCCGTAATTAAACAGGGGAACCTGAACAGGATATTAAACTATAGTAATATAATAACAAGGATTGGCACACCTGTCCAATTATTTATTTTGAAAAAATAAATAACAAGAGTGTAAACGGTATAAAAACGGAAAGCCGGCAAAGAATAAAACATGTTTTTATAATAACCCGAGGAGTGATCAATATTGACTGACAGGGAAGTAACAGTTTATACAACCCCCACCTGACCCCACTGCCGGACGGTGAAGGAGTTTCTTTCACGAAAGGGTATACAATACACCGAGCATGATGTGGCAAAGGACAAAAACGCCCGGGATGAAATGATGAAGAAAACAGGGCGAATGGCAGTTCCCGTGATAACAGTTGGAAATGATGTAGTGGTAGGATACAGCCCCGCCGAGCTTGAGAAACTTTTACATTAAAAAGCGGGCCTTTTTGGCCCGCATCCTTATTTCAAAAGGGGCTGCCGCCCCTTGGGACTACTTTTTTACCCCGGCAGTCGCCGATTTCATCCAAAGATAAATCATTAGAGCAAGGGCTGCCAGAATAGTTATGGCCGAGGTAATCTGGGCTGTTTTAAAGCCCCAGGCGGTGAGGCTGTCGGCCCTGAAGTATTCTATTACAATGCGGCCGGCAGCGTACATGGTAAAATAAAGGGAAGCGATAAACCCGTGAAAAGGCTTTCTTGGAATAAGAAAAAGAAGCAACGCCATCATAAAAAGATCCCAGGCTGACTCATACAGGACGGCAGGAATAAGGGGCGTTTCCCCGTATAGCGTGTGGGCATCAGTGCCTGGAGGGTAAATTACTCCCCATGCCGCAGATGAGGCAGGAATACCGAAACAGCACCCGTTAAGATAGCAGCCCAGCCTTCCAATGGCCTGGCCCAGTAATACCCCCGGCGCCAGAATATCACAGTACTCCCAGAAAGGTATCCCCTTTTTTCGGGTGTAGATAAAAACCCCCAGAAGTCCTCCAAAAACAGCACCCTGGACTGAAAGGCCACCCTGCCACAGGGCCGGGATATCCAGCAGGTGGCTTCGATAATAATCCCAGTCAAATACTACCTCCCACAGCCTGGAACCTGCCAGACCGGCAAGTAAAACACTAAAGCCCATATTAAAAACATCTTCGTTATACTTACCCCTTTTCCGGGCGATGAGCCATGCCAGCAGAATTCCCCCGGCCATACCCAGTGACATCATAAAGCCGTATGACCATATGGTAATGGGACCAATGTTTAATAAAACCTGATGCAAAAAAGGCACCTGCCTATTTTTTCGAATTAGCTTTCTCTACAAAGCTTAACCCTATGCAATATGCCCCATACATAAAAAACGGGCCTTCGGCCCGTGCCGCTTCACCAGCGGCATTGTTAAGCATTATTTATGGGTCCGGAATTAGGAATTGGGAATTAGGAATTGGTTTGGGCATTTTCCGGCCCTTTTTTCTTTTCTATAGTACGAAGCATTGCCTATTGTATCTGTAAAGGAGAAACCCCCAATCGAGCGATTTATCCGGAGGTTGTTATCTGGCTCTCGGCGAAGGAGCCTAATGACAGACGGGTCTCCAACAGGACGTTGGAGGCAGTCCGAACCGGCGCAACGACGCGCCGTTGAGGACGGTCGTCTGTCAGTTGGTGACAAGCCTAGAGCCAGTTACAGCCGAAGGATCCTATCGTGAGTGCGGGGGTTTATCCGATACGCCCCAAAGCTATAATGTTATTTGCAACCAAACCATGGGTTACTTTAACGCTTTAAAGCGACATACACTTTCCTTAGCCATAAAATAACCGCCCTAACGGGCGGTGTCGCTGTTCCTACTTACTCTATTAACTACTCAGAATAAGCTAAAGAAGTGCTTCCAGTTTTTTGACAAGAACATTTTTCTGGGTCAGGCCCACCATCTGGCCCATAACCTGCCCATTTTTGAACATAATCAGGGTGGGGATACTCATTATTCCATATTTTTTAGCGAGGTCCCTGTTATTATCAACGTTAATCTTTACAACCTTAATCCTGCCATCATACTCGCCAGATAATTCCTCAATAATGGGTGCAAGGCTTCTGCAGGGACCGCACCAGGGTGCCCAAAAATCAACCAGAACAGGCATATCGGATTTAACAACATCCTGCTCAAAGGAGCTTTCATTAATCTCAATCGCCATTATTACATCCCCCTTATCGATATCTCTTCGAAAAGGCCCACGGCCTTTACTTGCTAAAATGTTCAGCCACCCTTAAATCCAGTGTTTCCCGATCCGCCCGGGCCGGAACATCCTGAACCAGACCGTACTGAGCAGGCGGAAATAAGCTGTTCTACTTCTTTACTTCTACACTGGGGACATTCCACCCTGTCCCTCTCGGAAATCCCGGTAAGAACGGTGAATTTGTGTCTGCACTTTTTGCAGCGAAAATCATAAATAGGCATTTCTATCACCTCTCTTATTGTGCAGTTAAAAGTTGTGGACTGGATTTTATAGAATCTTACCTTATTATATAATATCTATTCTATTCTATATAAAAATAAAGTTGTGGACAACACACTATTACCATTAGATAACTTAAATAATTCTAAACCCATTGAAATAAATTTTGCGGTGTAGGTGGTTCCCCTTTGTGTAATCTCCCGCCCTATTGGCATAATATGGATATAAAAATATGTAAGGGGTGCTCAGTTATGAAAGGGATAAAGCGGTGGCTTCGCTTGATATGGCATCGATGGTGGAGTTTATGGAGCGAGGAAAAAGTCTAAAGGGAGTTTATAAAAACACAACCCTGCATATCACCACCGATGCAGCGAAGCCTGCAAAATCGGCCATTAGGCCTATAGGTAGTGAATAGCGGGGATTTTTTATTCCTACTGATGCAAAGTAAATAGCCAAAATATAAAGTGTAGTATCACAGCTGCCGTCAAGAGTACTGGCCAGGCGCCCGATAAATGAATCCGGCCCGTACTTGTCTATCAAATCAGAGGTCACACCGAGAGCAGCCGGTCCAGACAGGGGCCGGACCACCATAAGCGGCAGCACCTCCGCCGGCACACCCAGGAAAGAGAGCACGGGCTTAAAAGGGGTGAGTATAGCTTCCATTGCCCCGGATGTACGAAAGATACCCACCGCCACGTATATCCCGACAACATAGGGTAAAAGCCTGACGGCCATGGCCAGCCCTTCCTTGGCACCCTCCACGAAAGTTTCATATAAAGGAACCTTTTTATAAGCACCATGTATAAATACCAGCAGTAGAAAAATTGGAATGAACCAGCTGCCGGCAATCGAAAGATAATTATAAAACATCAAATCCTGCCTCTTTTCCAATAATAAAAGCGGCATATATAATCGCCGACGACGGCCACCAGGGTGGAAACGGTGGTGGCAAATAGCATTGTTCCGATTATCTCAGTGGGATTTGCCGAACCGGCGTTAATCCGGATGGCAATGATTGTGCTGGGAATAAGCGTAATGCTGGAGGCGTTGATAACCAAAAAGGTACACATGGCTTCGCTGGCCTGATCGGATCGGTTTAATTTCTGAAGTTCCTCCATAGCCTTCAGACCGAAAGGGGTGGCCGCGCTGCCGAGCCCAAAGATGTTGGCGCTGTAGTTCATTAAAATAGCTCCCATAGCCGGATGGCCCCTGGGGATGCTGGGGAAAAGCCAGGCTATCAAAGGCTGCAAAAGTCTGGTAATAATATTCAGTAAACCCGATCTTTCCGCTATCTTGGCTATTCCCAGCCACAAGGTCAGGATACCGGTCAGCTTAATAACCAGCATTACAGCCCCTCCGGCAGCAATTATGGCTTCACCGGTGATATTACTTACATTTCCCTGACAGGCTGCCACCAGAATACTTACCACTACCAGAAAACCAAATACGGCGTTAATAGTATCACCTCCAAGGCTATCGGTGAATAATCACCAGTGTCCCCCTGGGTATGTTCTCAAAAAACCATTTGGCGTCTTTTTCGTCCAGCCTTATACAGCCATGACTCGCCGGCAGGCCTAACTTTTCATGCTCTTTTTCCTTGGTTTTCCAACTGCTGTCCTTTGGCACCGAATGTACAAGTATCTGCCCTACCAGGCGTATCCAATATGTTGCCCCTTCACCAAATCTGTACGACCAAAAGCTTTGGCCCCTGTCCTGGGTATAAAAATAACCAAATGGGGTAGGGCATTCGGGCCGTCCCCCGGAGGCCAGCATATGGCGGATTCTTTCCCGTCCTTTATAAACCGTCACCGTATGTTTCTCCCCCAGCTTTACCTCCACCCAATATTTTTTGTCTATATCCACCGTGGAAAAAGTCAGCTCATATTCGTACAGGCTCTCGTGATACTTTGACTCAGCCTGTAATACTGCCCTGTATGTAGTATCAGGTAAAAAAGCGTAGTCGGGGTAAAAAACAACCTTTCCCCGGCTCATTTCCACTCTACCCGGAATCCCGGTTTCTTCCCCGGCATCGGAAATCTTAACAGAAGCCGTGGAAATCTCCTGTTCAAGGTTGAACTGTACTGTGCGGTAAAGAGAAACCCCTTTCTCGCCGCTGGCCGGGCTGGTATCTGAAACATTCAGCTTGTCCGCCGTGGTAAAAACTATCTCCTGCCCTTGCCCAAGCACACTTCCCCCCATACTACGAATGCCGGGTTTAATAATTATTCGGTAAGTTTCATTGCATTTAAGGGTCATATCAGGAATATATTGCCAACGGCTATAATCCTTGCAGGTCATTCCTTGATAAGTTAGATTATATGGCTTCAACTTCCCGGGTATAGGAAGAATGACTAATTTATTCTGGCTTTCTAAGTCAACCGGAGTGTTAAAAATTATCGGAACGGGCCCATGTGTGGGGGTTTTTTCCAATTGGCTTGCCGATAAGGTTTTGGCGGGTACTTTTTGCCTCACTTTTCCACTGACGCTTTTTTTGATAAAAGGAATAAAGGTGGGGACATCTTTAATTTTAAACGTTAGAAGCTGACCCTCCGGCAGGCCCTTTTGACTCAGCTCTAAAATCATTGTACTGTCATTTAACCATTTGATAGTATAAGAAACTGGTGTTTTAGGTATTTCAGGAATCACGGTTACCCTAGAGCTCATGGAGTCCCGGCGAACCGGTAAAATATAATGGATTATTACACGGTTTGAATCAGGATCAACCTCCACATGTGAATAAGTCATTAAGCCGTATGCAGCAATACTCAATAACAATACCAATAAAGCCATCCAACACCGTAAAGGGTATTTATACCTAGTCAAGAGGTCTGAGCCACCTTTTATAATACTTAATTAATTGTTAAATAATAGCAATTCAGCCCATAGGAATATATATGTTTATATAGAAATCAATATGACATAGATATAAGTGAAAACCCAAACTCCAATCGGGAACTGGAAAATTAGCCGAAAGGCTTTAAACGGGGGAACAGGTTTTGCACACGCTGGATGGGGTTGACGGTAATAGTTCATTACCATCACCCGGAATAATATATGGGCCGGAAAGATAAAACTCTGTTCCGGCCCATTTCATTACCATACAGTGCCATACAGTTTTTTGTTTCTTTCATCACCTGGGCCAATCGCCCCCATGATGGGAAGCATGGTCAATACCATCCCCACCATAGACCGGTGTCTGCTTGCCTGCATACATTGCATTGAACTTGTTGTACGTAACCGGTGCCGCCCATACAGCGATTAATAGCAATACAACAAAAATAGCTGCATGTAATTTTTTCACCTTTTCACCCCTGATTTTTTGACTTATTATTCTGTTTTTACGCTATTACCCAGTATCCTGTAAATTATCGAGACTACCATTACTACAATAATCACAGGAATCGCCATATGAACAAGCATCAGCAAACCCCATGTTACATTGCTTAAAAAACCTCCCATTAGCATATTTATCAGCTCCCTTTATCAGTGAGGAGGCGGGATTATTCCCGCCCCCTTATCGTCCCATCATACCCCCAAACCCGTTGCCGCCATTGAAACCACCCATCATTCCACCGGAACCCATCATCCCGTTAAAGCCGCTTCCCCCCATCATAGAGCCCATGGGGCCAAAGCCGTTATTGTTGTGAAATTCACGCATGTAATTAAAGTGATCCTGCCATACCTTGGCCTGTTCCGGGGTTACCTGTCCATCCTTTTGAGCCTGGTCCAGCCAGCCCTGGTGCCAGTCAAACATCTGGTTGAAAAACTGCTGATTTTGGTTATTCTGCTCGCTGCCCGTTATTGCTCCAAACGCCGCCGGGGCCGCCAGGGCAACCACCAAAATTCCCACTGCCGCAAGATACCAATACCTTTTTTTCATGAAGCATCCTCCTTTAAAGTAAGTTTTGTTCTATGGCTTCATGATAATCCATAAATTTAACAGCCCAAGCACAGAAGTTTAACAAAAATGTTACAGTTTGAAATTACCGCCCATTTGCTCCAGCATTGGCTTAATTCTCTGGTCCTGCATCATCTCGGAAAGTGTCTCTTTCATGGCAGGGTCAGCCATAATGTCAATCATCGTCTGCCTCATGGCAGGGTCTGACATTACCTTAACCATATCCGCCCTTGTTTCCTGTGAGCTCATAATACTTACCATGGATTTTTGCATTTCCGGAGTGTGCATCATTTTCATCATGGCAGGTTGCATCTGCTGCGAGCTCATTATTTTCGTCATTGATCCCATTGTATCCTGTGAACTCATAATTTTAGCCATTTCCATTGGATTATCATTTATTGTTTTGGTCATATCCCCCGCACTCATCGCATTTTTCTGCTGCATAGACTGTTCCTTTGAAGCTGAGCACCCGGCCAAAAGTGTAATAAACAAGACAGGCACCACCAGAACAAGTAAAAATCTTGGCTTAAATTTCAAGAATACAACCTCCTTTATGTATTGTTTCAATGACTAAAAAACCAACTCTACCCTATCCCCTGCTGCATCATCTGCTGGATTTCCTGCTGCAGTTAAGTACACCGTGACTAGTATGAATCTTCCTCATTTGGCTTATTCAGCCCTGAATTCACTCCAAAATAGATAACTAAGCAAAAAAATGTCAAAGGTATAAGCATAGTAAAGAACATTCCAAGCCAATTCATCCCGTAACCGTCATAAAACATTAGCATCAACCCTTTCTGTTTTCCATTTCGTTTTATATAAAGTACCAGATATTTTTCACAAAACTGTCACGTAATTCTAACAATGATTTAAAACTATTTTAATACCGCCTTATGGTCAAACACATAAATTACAGGTTATAAAAAATAGTACAGTTGCACTTGGAATGTATTTTTTTAACAAATCAGTAAGGGGGCGGATTATTCCCGCCCCCTCATCAAATAATTAGTTTGAGGGAGTTTGGTTGTATCCCTGTCCCATCATACCCCCAAACCCGTTGCCGCCATTGAAACCACCCATCATTCCACCGGAACCCATCATCCCGTTAAAGCCGCTTCCCCCCATCATAGAGCCCATGGGGCCAAAGCCGTTATTGTTGTGAAATTCACGCATGTAATTAAAGTGATCCTGCCATACCTTGGCCTGTTCCGGGGTTACCTGTCCATCCTTTTGAGCCTGGTCCAGCCAGCCCTGGTGCCAGTCAAACATCTGGTTGAAAAACTGCTGATTTTGGTTATTCTGCTCGCTGCCCGTTATTGCTCCAAACGCCGCCGGGGCCGCCAGGGCAACCACCAAAATTCCCACTGCCGCAAGATACCAATACCTTTTTTTCATGAAGCATCCTCCTTTAAAGTAAGTTTTTGTTCTATGGCTTCATGATAATCCATAAATTTAACAGCCCGAGCACAGAAGTTTAACAATAATGTTACAGTTTACATTCTGCACACACATTAATATGCCCCCAGTTACACCGCAGGCTCCTTTCGCTCCAAGGCTACCCGTAGAAATAATGTGTAAAGTGGATATTATAATTTTAGGTATTCTGCCAAATCAAAAAAACGGGAGTTCTCTATGGATAAAACCGAGACTATAATAAGGCGGTACAATCGTACAGCTAAATTTTATGACTGTATGGACAGGATGTTCAGCGAAAGGCTACGGAGGGAGGTAATAAACCAGGTTAATGGGAAAATACTTGAGGTAGGTGTTGGAACCGGGAAAAATCTTCCTCTGTACCCCCCAGGCAGTGATGTCACAGGCATCGACTTCAGCCCTGAAATGCTCAGAAGGGCAAGGGCCAGAGTGGCAAATTTCAGATTGAACGTACGACTTATTGAAATGGATGCTCAAAATATGGATTTCCCGGATAACACCTTTGACACGGTGGTGGCCACCTGTGTTTTTTGCTCTGTACCAGACCCTGTCAAGGGTTTCCAGGAAATTAAAAGGGTTTGCAAACCCGGGGGCCAGGTAATCCTGCTGGAACACGTAAGGAGTGAAAACCCGTTACTGGGAAAAATAATGGATATTCTAAACCCCCTCACCGTTCGCCTGACAGGGGCCAACATAAACCGTGATACCGTTGCCAACCTGCAAAAGGCAGGGCTAAAACCATCCCTTGTTTCTAACGTCAAGGGCGACATTCTCAAGGTCATTAATGCCCGGCCGTAGAAAACACTAATTATGGCTATCTACTTCCGCTCCTGACTGATAAATAAAATTACAGAATGTACTAAAAATTTTATTGAAAATATCCTCAAATTATACTTCGCTATATATCATTAACCTTTATGCTATTTGAAGAAGGCCAGGGCTGTACCTCCCAGTGCACAGAAGAATACCACCAGCCAGGGTGGTAGTTTCCAGAACATAAGCAATCCAAAGGCTAAAAGGGCAAGACTAAAATCCCCGCCTGTTTTAATAGCCTTAATCCATACCGGATTATAGAGAGCAGCCAGCAAAATACCAACAACAGCGGCATTGATACTGTTTAGTGAAGCCTGAAAATCAGGGCGGCGGCGTATATAATCCCAAAAGGGTAAACTCCCTGTAATAAGCAAAAATGAGGGCAAGAAAATTGCTATTGTGGCCACAGCAGCACCGACTGCTCCGCTAATGGTCATTCCCAGGTATGAAGCAAAAGTAAAAAGGGGTCCAGGAACTGCCTGGGCCGCACCGTAACCGGCAAGAAACTGAGAATCCGTTGTCCATCCAGTGGGAACTACCTCTGCCTGCAGTAAGGGCAGTACCACATGTCCACCGCCAAAAACAAGAGAGCCAACTCTGAAGAAGCTGTCAAATACCGCAAGCAATTCTAAGCTATTGAATTGTCTTAATAATGGTAAACCTAATAGAAGACCAAAAAACAGAATCCACGATGCAATAGCAACCCTTCGGCTAAGAGAAACACTAACCGGCTGTGCTTCAACAGGTGACGGTCTTGGGAGAAACAGCCAGCCAAAAACTCCAGCGGTTAAAATTATAGTTACCTGACTAAGTGGCGATGACCACAATAAAGCAATTATGGCGGTAACTATGGCAATGCTTGCCCTTGTCCTGTCGGGCGACAGAGATTTAGCCATACCCCAAACCGCCTGTGTTACAACGGCAACTGCGGCAATCATCAGCCCGTGAAGCCAGCCTGTGTTTGAAGTATCTACACCCTGCAATATATAGGCAAATATTGTCAACGCAAACACAGAAGGCAGCGTAAACCCAATCCATGAAACAATGCCTCCCAAAAATCCTGCACGAATCATCCCTATGGCTATACCCACCTGGCTGCTGGCCGGGCCGGGCAGAAACTGGCATAGGGCTACCAGATCAGCATATGTTTTTTCATCCAGCCATTTACGCCGCTCAACATATTCGTCCCGGAAATAGCCCAGATGTGCCACAGGTCCCCCGAAAGAAGTTAAGCCAAGCTTGGTTGAAACTCTCAGCACCTCTATAAGGGAACGTGATGAAACCTTCTTTGTTGTTTGCCTGATTAATTCCATAATCAACTCTCCTGTTGCTAAGGTTGTTGACTTTTAAGGTAAAATATTCAATTATATCGTCTAGCGTTATCGCACTGAGATAATATCATGAAAAGAATTTTTTATCAAGAACTCTTAATACTACGATAACGGGTAAACAATCACATCAGGTACTCCAGTATATCTTTTTTTCGTCTTGTAAAAATATAACGCGCCCATTATAATTAATATAAACATTATCGCATTACGATATCGGGGTGTTATATATGCTGAGAGAGCTTTTCCTTGGATTCATCCGCGTGCATATTCTTTACCATGCCTCACAAAGTCCGGTTTACGGCCTGGAGCTTATTGAAGAACTGGAAAGTCATGGCTATCCGGTAAGTCCTGGCACCATGTACCCCATCCTTGGCAAGCTGGAACAAAGCGGTCTCATAGTATCGGAAAAGGTAAATGTGGAAGGCAAAATAAGAAAATACTACAAAATTACCGAAACCGGCATAAAAGTTTTACGTGAAGCCAAAGAAAAAATCCGGGAACTGGCCCAGGAGGTTTTAGAGGGGGAGTCATAATTGCTATTAGAGTTTAAAGACATTACCTATGACCTTGGGAATGAGCCTGCACGTCATATCGTTGTATCCGGCGCAGTTAAGCCTGGAGAAGTTTTAATTGTCAGGGGACCCTCCGGCGCCGGAAAGTCGACTTTACTAAGAATTTTGTCCCGGCTCCAGCCCTGTATAGCAGGCGAGGCTTTCCTGCAGGGGAAAAGCTGGCTTAAAATACAGCCCACTGCCTGGCGGGTGAACGTTCACTACATGGCCCAAAAAACAGTTCTTTTTGACGGAACTGTGGCTGATAACCTCGCTAAACCCTTTGAAACACGTTTGGGAAGCCAAAAGCAATTGGACAAAAAAAGAGCTGGGGAATTGATGGGACAATTACTTTTATCCCCTGATTTATGGGGCCAGGATGCCAAAACCCTGTCCGGAGGTGAAACCTCAAGGATTGCCTTTATTCGCGCCCTTCTTATGGACCCGGTGGTTTTGCTTTTGGATGAACCCACTGCAGCATTGGATGAACCGGCCCGGCAGAAATTTTACCAAATGCTGGACAAATGGTTAAAGGAAACAGATCGGGCCGCTCTGCTGATATCCCATAACAACGACTACCAACAATTGGATTGTGTTTCCTATCTGGATATAAATCCTCAGAAAAGGAGCGATTAGTATGGAGAGTTCCACTATTCCCATTTCTAATTTTCAGTTGGCCCTATCCATAGTATTGGTGCTGATTACCGGAGGCATTTCCTCTTTTCTTAAGCTTGGCCTGTTAAAGTCCCTGGTCTGGGGCACCATACGCACCTTCGTTCAACTCACAGTGATGGGCTACGCGCTGACCTACATATTCAGGATTGATAACCTGTGGCTGATAATTGCAATTATTACAGTGATGTGTTATATTGCCGCCCGCGCAGCGGTGAAGAGAACGCCCAACGTTCCCAGTTACCCAACAATTCTGGCATTTTTATCTCTTGTCGCCAGCACCTATCTTGTGGGCGCTATTGTAACAGCCCTTATTATTTCCCCGGACCCCTGGTATTCAGCCCGCATTGCCATTCCCATTTTCGGCATGATTCTTGGCAATTCCATGAACGGCATCGCCATTTCCCTGGACCGTTTATATACCGAAGCCAGATCCCGCTCTGCTGAGATAGAGGCAATGCTTACTTTCGGGGCTACCCCCTGGGAGGCAATACGCTTCAGCGTCCGCGAGGCCATCAGGGCCGGTATGACCCCTACCATTAACTCTTTACTGGTGGTGGGGCTGGTTAGTCTGCCGGGAATGATGACCGGGCAAATACTGGGGGGTACCGACCCACGGGAAGCAGTGCGCTACCAAATTGTGGTAATGTTAATGATTGCAGCGGCTGTCGCTATCGGCTGCCTAATCCTGGTGGGTCTTTCCTATAAGAAACTGTTTGATAATAACGGAGCATTGCAATCCTTTGTTCTGCGCAGCCGGTAATCTTAGGTATGTACTAAATTGAGTTTATACACACATTTGGAAACCCCCGGTTCATTAAAAACCAGGGGTTTGTCATTAATCTGAACCCGGTTTTCACCGGGTTGGGGTGGTCGATTGCCTCCCAATAATTAATCATTATAATTGTTTCCTCTACCATTCTATTTAGCTATAAATGGTTGCTTTTTTACCGTTACCTTTTTATTCCCGGTGAACCAGGGCGGCCGGGTGTACCTGGGTTACTTGTAGAGCCGGACTGGCCGAAAGGGAAAAAGAAAGGGAAACGGCGGAATAACAGGAAAAGTAAAAGGGGATTAAAAAATGGATTGAATCCTCCAAATCCGAAACCCATCCCGATGCACTCCTTTCTCTGGAATATTTAACAATACATGGTATGCCAAAAAAGCCAGTTCGGCTACTTTTAATAGGGATATTTTACCTTTAATAATAAATTTTAAAGCTGATGACATTTCTTAATAAATAACAGGCTTTCACCTGGCACATTCCTGCACCCTTACCCCTCTTGACTCATATGATGGTAAAAAAAGGGGAGGAGTGATTTTAATGGGCTTTGGTGGAGGTTACACCGGCGGCGGTAGTGTCGGTGGCGGCTGTGGTGGTGGGGGATATTATCCGTCACCTTATTTTGACGGCAGCTTTATTCTGTTCCTGATACTGATACTGCTGGTTTTCGGCACCACTTTCGGTTATGGTGGCGGCTGCTACTACGGTGAGGATAAATAATTTCCCCCAAAAATATGATTTAAAAAGGAGTGTTGATTAATGGGTTACGGATTTGGCGGCGGTTTTGATGGAAGCTTCATTCTCTTTCTGGTTTTGATCTTACTGGTCTTCGGAAGCGGATTCGGCTTCGGCGGAGGATATTACGGCGAGAAGAAGTAAATACTAGCCATGGCAGCTTCTTTCATCTAAAAAAACCCCGAGCTATAATGGTTCGGGTTTATTTTATAATGGAGGCGTAACCCTATCTCAACCACATATGAAATTTTTCAAGAGGTGAACCAGTTGAATCTCGCATTGTTAGGGGATATTCATGGTAATTTGCCTGCCCTGGAGAGAGTTCTGAAGGAAATTGAAAAGGAAAAGGCAGTTGACGGTATTTTTTGTACCGGAGATATAGTGGGGTACGGTCCTCAGCCCAATGAAGTTGTAGAACTGATTAAAAGCAATGGAATTAAAACGGTTATGGGTAACCACGACGAGGCTGTTGGATATAATCTGCCAATGTGCGGATGCAACTACCCCAGCGACAGAGCAAGGGCTGCGGGAGAAAAAAGCCTGGCCTGGACAAAGGAGAGAATAACTAAAGATAACCGCCAGTTCTTGAGAAATCTACCTGAAGAATTAAGTATAGTTTTGCCGGACGGCAGCAGTGCTTTGGTATTTCACGGCAGCCCCAGGGCAATTAACGAGTACATAACTTATAACCTGGAAGATGAAATTCTGGACGAACTAATCATGTACAGCGATGCACGTGTTTTAATTTTTGGCCATACCCATATACCTTTCGTTCGCACCTATAAAGGACGACTTCTCATAAACACCGGCAGTGTCGGCCAGCCTAAAGACGGTGACAACAGGGCCTGTTTCATTCTGGCAGATTTTTCTCCCAACGGAGTAACCATTAAAAACCGGAGAGTTGAATACGATATTAATCAAGTTGTATCACATATGCTGGACCTTGGCCTCCCGGACGAACATATTGAAACATTAAGATCCGGGAGACTTTTTTAAGTTTGTGTTAACATGCTGAATTAGAGTTGACCAGCTTTAAGTCAAGTGTTATCATATCATCAGTTAATGATATGTTGATAAGTCAATGCGTGGTGATATAAAAATGAGAATTCCCCTTTCAAGCCAGGAAGAACTCCTAACTAAACTCAGATTAAAATCAAAAATTTTTAAAGGTTTTTCGGATACCAGCAGGCTGTGCATTTTTGAAGCCTTAAAAGACGGAGAAAAAACAGTAACCGAATTGGTTGCGATAACTGGCTTTGGGCAATCCTCGGTATCTAATCACCTGGCCTGCCTTAGAGAGTGCGGATTGGTTCTGGTCCGTCAGGAAGGCAAAAACAATATTTATAAGCTTAGAGACGAAAGGGTAACACAAATACTACAGCTGGTTGAAGAACTACTGTCTGATGTTTCTGAGGAGATGTTCAATTGCCTGAAATATTGATGAAAAATGAGAGTATCGATTTGGTAAAAGTTGTATGCCAATATTGCGGTAAAACCCTTATGTACTTTAAGCCGGCCAATAAAAACAAATCGGATTGCATCACAGTTGAAATTAAGTGCAAAAATCGTGAGTGCCGGTGCATTAACCAGATAAAATTATGCAACAGAATATGTGTAAATAATTAAAGTACCGCTGCAGATCAGGCAGGACTTGACAGACAGCCGTTCATAGAACGCTGTCTGTTTATTTTTGCGGCAAGAGGTGATGCCCTGGAAGTTAAAAAAGTTACCAAATATTTATTGATTTTTTACTGAAAGGAGCTCTGGCCCAATGAAAAAAAATCTGGTTATCCTATTGGTACTTTTCTCACTCATAGTGACAGCAGCTGGTTGCGGTTCCAATAAAGAGGGCAGCGGCAACGGTCTTAACGGCACCATAAAAATAGACGGTTCTAGTACTGTTTTCCCCATTTCCGAAGCTGTGGCCGAAGAATTCAAAAAGGCAAACCCCGGAGTAAATATAACTGTTGGTATTTCCGGCACCGGCGGCGGCTTTAAAAAGTTTGCCGCAGGGGAAACAGATATAAGTGACGCATCTCGCCCTATCAAGGACAATGAAAAACAAAAGGCGCTTGAAAACAAAATTGAATATATAGAAATCCCAGTGGCCTATGACGGACTTTCGGTAGTCATCAACAAGGAAAACACCTGGGTTGACAAACTGACCACCGAGGAGCTGAAAAAGATATGGGAGCCGGGCAGCACTGTGAAAAAATGGAATCAGGTCCGTCCTGATTGGCCTGATATAGAAATAAAGCTCTACGGCCCCGGCACCGACTCAGGGACCTTTGATTACTTTACCGAAGCAATAAACGGGAAGGAAAAGGCCAGCAGGTCCGACTACACTCCCAGTGAAGACGATAATGTGCTTGTGCAGGGTGTGGCAGGCGACAAGGGAGCCCTTGGTTACTTTGGTTTCGCCTATTATATTGAGAATAAAGATAAGTTGAAGATTGTGCCCATAGACGCCGGCAAAGGAGCCATAGCTCCTGAAGAAAAGACCATAAACGACGGCACCTATAAACCACTTTCACGTCCCATATTCATCTATGTAAGCAAGGCTTCTTTACAGCGGCCCGAAGTAAAAGAGTTTATAAAATACTACTTAACTGAAGGTCCCAAGCTAATTCCCCAGGTAGGCTACATTAGTCTCCCGGATAACATGTACAAAGAAAGTCTGGCAAAAATCCAGTAACTTATATTTAAGCCCCCCGGCATTTTTTTAGCAAGCCGGGGGGCACATCCTAAGAAATGGTGGTTTGTTATGGCTGGTAAATACAAGCTGGCTGACAAAGCAGAAAGAAATCCATTTATAAAAACCGGACCAAACAAGGAATCATTTATCTATATTGGTCTTCTCTTTTGTGCGCTTATTTCTATTTTTACCACCGTGGCAATTGTTATTACCCTGGTGGTTGAAACAAGCTCCTTTTTTAAAGATGTGGGCATAAAGGAGTTCCTTTTTGGAACACAGTGGACTCCTCTTCTGGAGCCTCAACACTTTGGTGTTCTTCCGCTGGTCACCGGAACGCTGTTAATTACTGCAATATCCGGAATAGTAGCCCTTCCTGTAGGATTAGCCAGTGCTATATATTTAAGTGAATATGCCCCCGAAGGAGTTCGTAAAACAATAAAACCCATACTGGAAGTGCTGGCGGGAATACCCACCGTTGTATATGGTTATTTTGCTCTTACATTTATTACACCAATACTTAGATCTATACTGCCTCAGACTGAATTCTTCAATGCGGCCAGCGCCAGTATAGTACTTGGGATAATGCTATTGCCAATGGTATCATCCCTTAGTGAAGACGCTATGATGGCCGTGCCGCAATCTCTCAGGGAAGCCGGCTTTGCCCTGGGCTCCACAAGATTTGAGGTTGCCACCCAAATAGTTATTCCTGCAGCTTTTTCCGGAATAATAGCTTCTTTTATACTGGCACTATCCAGAGCTGTTGGCGAAACCATGATCGTCGCCCTGGCAGCAGGCGCCTCTCCTAAAATAACGCTGAATCCGCTGGAGAGTATACAGACAATGACTGGGTACATTGTGCAGGTAAGCCTTGGAGATACTCCTTACGGCACTGTTGAATATAAAACCATTTTTGCCGTCGGCATGGGATTATTCATTATAACCCTCATTATGAATACTATCAGCCAGTTAATAGTTAAACGCTACAGGGTGATATATAAATAATGGTTAATAAACAATTATTTAGTAACATTAAAAAAAGAAAAAGAATCGACCGCTTTTTTCACCTGGTTTTCTTTACAGCCAATATTATTGGAATTGTTGTTCTGGCTGTATTGCTGGCCAGGATATTATTAAGCGGGCTTAAATGGCTTGACTGGCAGTTTGTTACCAGTTTTCCATCACGCTTTCCCGAAATGGCAGGAATACTGCCGGCTATTTTCGGAACTGTATGGATTATGGTGCTTACAATTCTTTTTTCAGTACCTGTGGGAATTGCAACGGCTATTTATTTAGAGGAATTTGCCCCAAGGAATTGGTTTACTAAAATTATTGAGACCAATATTTCAAATCTGGCCGGTGTCCCCTCTATTGTCTATGGAATACTTGGACTGACTATCTTTGTCAGGGCAATGCAGCTGGACAGGAGCATTCTGGCAGGATCCCTTACAATGACACTCCTTGTGCTGCCTATAATAATCATTTCCGCCCAGGAGGCCATCAGAACTGTTCCTGAGTCATTGAAACACGCGTCTTACGCCCTTGGGGCCTCCAAATGGCAGACAGCCAAAAGAGTGACGCTGCCCTACGCCATACCCGGAATATTAACAGGCACAATCCTCTCCTCCTCCAGGGCTATCGGAGAAACTGCGCCTTTAATAACAATAGGCGCAATGGCTTTTGTGTCATTTGTTCCGACGGACCCTATGAGCAGTTTCACAGTTCTCCCCATACAAATCTTCAACTGGACTTCCAGGCCCCAGGAAGATTTCAGGGACCTTGCCGCAGCAGGAATAATTGTTTTACTGGCAGCTTTGCTAAGCCTGAATGCAATAGCCATTATTTTAAGAAACCGTCTCCAAAAAAGAACCCATGGGTTGTAAGTTCAGCTTAACATCCTCTCCTAATTAACCGGTTGTATTATACAACCGGTTCTTTTTTGATAATAAACAATATCATGACAAAGAAAAAGGCCAAGAATTGGCCTATTATCCGCTGATTGCGCCGTTGGGACAGGCAAAAACGCACTCTTCACAGTCATCGCACAGTTCAGTATCTATAACAGCCTGGGTGGCTATTATCTTAATGGCGCCCCTGGGGCAAACCTGTAAACATATTGCGCAGCCCTGACAAAGCTCCCTGACCACTGTTGCCATAATTACGGTTTCTCCATTGCACATTATTATTTTAGTACTACTATAATATGATTTCGCATAATTTTGTCACATACATCAGCTAAGATCCGATTTTTTAAATAACTGAATAAAGTTTAAAACAAACTGAAGCTCTTTTTCATTAAGGTTGCATATCATATTCAGAACCGACTGCACATTTGGGTGCATTAAAAGCTCCCTTAGCTCGGGGTTCATCATGCTGAGCATCTGGTCGACCGCCCCGGGCTCCATAATGAAGTAACAGGGGGATACCCCCATAACCTCGGCCAGCTTTTCCAGGGTCTTAAGGGAGGGCTGGACCTTACCCTGTTCTATCTGGCCAATCAGCCCCGCCGTGACACCGGCAAGGTTTGCAAGGTGCGCCTGGGTTAGCCCGTACTCTTCCCTCAGGGCCTTAAGCTTGTGTCCCAGGGTGCCCTCCTGGCTTATTATCGCTGAAGCCGGCACACCAAGCCCTTCGGCTATCCTTTTCAAGGTGCTCAGTGCGGGATAAACAGTGCCTCTCTCAATTTCACTCAGATAAGAAACAGAAATACCTGCCTTTCCGGCTAATTCCTGAAGGGATAGGCTTTTCTCACCCCTCATTATTCTTATTTTATCTCCCAGTGCAAGGCCGCTCTCAGTTAAATCACCCTCTATCAGCTGGGCCTTGGAGACATTCAGGGCAGCGGCCAACTTATCGATAGACTTTAAGGAGGGCCTTTTTGAGCCTCTCTCGATTTCGCTGAGGTAAGAAAGTGACAGGTTTGCTCTCTTTGCCATGTCCTGCAGCGTATATCCACGCTCTTCCCGCAGGGCGCGTATATGTTCACCCTTAACTATCATTATGACTGCACCCCATAACAGTAAAATATATATTCCACTAACTATACTTTACTTTAACCGGGCAGTCAATCATATAAAGGAAAGTTAAAAATTCCAGCGTAATATTAGTATAAATATTCTATTTATCCGGTGACCCTATTTCAAAATCTTCTCAGCTATTTCCCTGAACAGGGGAGCCGCAGTTTCAGCCCCGCTGGTACCTTCCCTTGCCAGAACGGTTATAGTGTACCTTGGATTGTTCAGGGGAGCGTAACCGGAAAACCAGGCATTAACCGGGGCGCCTTCCTCTCCTACCTCTGCCGACCCGGTTTTTCCCGCTGATCCTGCCTCAGGGACCCAGGCCCTTTGACCTACCCCATTTTTTGTAACAGCTTCCATCAAAAGCCATGCCTGATCAGCTATCTCAGGAGTCATAACCTTTACCCGTGCCGCAGGGCTGATTTCTACCACAGGCCCCCTGGATGGGCGCACTTCATTTACAAGCCTGGGCTGCACATAAAAGCCACCGCTGGCAATAACATTTGTCATGGCGGTTATCTGCAGAGGCGTTGTCAGCACCGGCCCCTGGCCAATACTGCTGTTAGCCAGGTTATATTCACCGGCTATAAGGTCCAGATTCTGACGCCTGTCGGGGGCCGAAGGATACCCAAGTATGAGCTGGTTGTCCAGGCCCAGTTTTTTTGCATACTCTATAATTTTGTTCGCCCCCAGGTCACGGCCTATCTTTACAAAGGCCGGGTTACAGGAGTGCGCAAAGGCTTCGCTAAAGGTAATGGTTCCATGTCCTTCGTGCTTCCAGCAGCGTACGGGACTGGCCGATGAGCCAGCGCAATAGAATTTTGTATCGGGCTTTACTATTCCCTCTGTAATTGCGGCAACTGCCAGAACCACTTTAAAAACCGACCCTGGCTGAAAACAGGAAATTGCCTGGTTTATATACCTTTCTTCCTCCTCTTCACCAGAGTGGCCTTCTGCCGGAGAATAAGGGCTGAAAGCAGGACGGGAGGCAATTGCCAATATATCCCCGCTGGAAACATCCATAACTACCACGGCTCCCTTTTTAATATGCCTGTCCATCAGCCCTTCCACAGCTTCCTGTATACCGGCGTCAATTGTGGTAACCACATCACTCCTTGTAAAGTCGCCCATCCTTGTATTAACCAGTGCAGGAAGCCCGGGCAGGAGATTTCCCCTGGCGTCCACACAAATACCTGCCAGTCGTGATGGATACGCTCCCTTCAATTCCTGCTCATAAAAATACTCCAGGCCAAGGCGCCCGGTCCAGTCGCTGAGCCTGTATTTCTTATCACCTGAGCGGGTCAGGTTATTCATTTCCTCAAGGTCCTTCACTCTCCCCAGGCTGCCAACCACATGAGCCGCCAGGGCACCGGGACCATAGCGGTAGCTGTACGGAGCCACTATAACCCCTTTCAGGCCGGCCTTTTCAATCTTATCTGTCTGAACACTGGTAACGCTGAAAGGAAGAACCACCGGATTTTTTGATGATATCAGGTCAAGGATTGTGCTTTCCTCAACACCTGTTACCCCTGAAAGCATAGCTACAGCCTCCCCGGCATTTTCCAGGAACCGGGGAAACACCACTATTCTGTTGGCTGAGAATGATCCCGTCAGGGGCTTAAGGTTCCTGTCAAGTATCTGGCCCCTTTTATGGTCCTCAAGGGATATTTCCGTTGTTTCGGCAGCCAGAGCAATTCTGGAATAGTGATCTCCCTGTATAACCTGGATATAGGCCATTCGAGCCGCCGCCATTATGAAAAAAAAGACCAGTACGGTTAATGCCCATACCAGTCTTCCTTTTGTCCTTTCCATTTATCCCAGCCCTCTTCGCATTTATCCTGTTAATAGCTTTGCCAGGGGAGAACGAACATAAACCTGGGGGTGGGAATTGGGGGTTGGGAGTTGGGAATTAATTCCCAATTCCTAATTCCGTACATTCATTCCAGCCTCCTGATTAAACTATATTCCTCTATCGGAAATTCCACCGGAATAAAAACGGTCTGGCAGGGGTGAGGCGCCAAGTCAATGGGGCTGCCCTCTGCGTCAAACATCTTTTCCACCGTGATTTTCCTTAAAGGACCTGTTGGGCTTAGCACTTCCAGTATTTCACCCCTGAAAAAGCGATTTCTCTGCTCAACCCTCAGGAATTTTGTTTCAGGGTTGTATTCCCTTACCATACCTACAAAGGTACAATTCCTGCTGTATATTCCCTCTACATCCCCATGACCTGAAAGAGTGCCGTCACCAGATAAAAAGCCGGCTGTGTAATCCCGGTTGCTGGCCTTTCCCAGTTCGTCAAGCCATTGTGTGTCTATCTCAAAATTACTCTGGCTCTTATACATCCTGTCAATGGCCTCTCTGTATACCTTGACCACGGTGGCAACATAATGGACACTTTTTACCCGCCCCTCAATTTTAAAGCTGTTAACACCAGCCTCTACCAGTTCGGAAAGGCGGGAAAGCAGGCAGAGATCCCTCGAGCTTAATATATATGTGCCCCTTTTGTCCTCCAGCACAGGAAAATACTGGCCGGGCCTTTTTTCTTCCATTAAAAAATAGCGCCAGCGGCAGGACTGCGCGCAGTCACCAAGGTTTGCGTCTCTCCCGGTCATGTAGTTGCTCAGAAGGCACCGGCCGGAGTATGAAATACACATTGCCCCGTGGACAAATACCTCGAGGTCCACCTTTACCCTACTTCTTATTTCCTTCATTTCTGCCAGTGACAGCTCCCTGGCAAGAACAATTCTTGAAACCCCCTGGGCCTCCCAGAAGGCTGCAGAATAGGCATTGGTTGTGTTGGCCTGGGTACTCAGGTGTACCGGAAGGCCGGGTGCCTCTGAACGGACCACCTGAAGTATGCCGGGGTCCGCCACTATTACCCCATCAACCCCTATTTCCCGCAAAAGGCCCACGTATTCCCGCAGGCCTTCAAAATCCCGGTGATGGGCAAAAATATTTACTGTCACATAAACCCTGGAGTTTCTTTTGTGGGCAAACTCAACAGCCCCGGGAAGCTCGTCCATTGTGAAGTTGTCGGCCCCCATCCTAAGGCCGTACCTGGGTCCTCCCAGGTATACCGCGTCGGCGCCATAGACAACCGCCACCTCCAGCTTTTCCATGTTCCCCGCCGGAGCCAGCAATTCAGGTTTTTTCAAAATTAAATCACCTGCTAAATCGTGCAAGTCATCATGCACGTGTTTTAATAGCCACAGAGGACACAGAGTTCACAGAGAATTGGCGCGCAGGCACTACATCTAAAGCAAGAATTTATAATTCAAGAAACTCTGGTCAGTGGTCTTCAAATATAATAAAATCCTTTTAACATTCAGGCAGGGCTAAAAACCTCTGTGTCCTCTGTGGCTTCAAAAGGACCCAAATATTCATTCTAAATAGCAGCCCCGTTGGTTTTATTCTGAATTCTGACTCCTGACTTCTGACTTCCGACCTTTAAGGAATACCTCTCAGCTATTGAAGATACTTTCTCTTATTGCTATTATGCTCCTCCAGGGTGGTTGAGAATGCGTGGGTCCCATCGGGCTTGGCCACGTAGTAGAGATAATTGGTCCTGGCGGGGTTCACAGCCGCCGTCAGCGAAGCCCTCCCTGGTGAATTAATGGGGCCGGGCGGAAGACCGGGAATCCTGTAAGTATTATACGGAGAATCGATTTCCAGGTCTTTATAATAAAGTTTTCCCGGCTTTCCCCCCAAGGCATATTGAACTGTAGCATCTATCTGAAGAGGCATGCCTATACGCAGCCGGTTGTATATTACACTGGCAATAATAGGTCTTTCCTCATCAACTGCTGCCTCCCCTTCAATCATGGATGCTATGGTAACTGCCTGATGAAGGGTCAGGTTCATTTTTGCCGCCTTTTTCTCGTAGTCAAGCCTATCAATTTCTGTCTGAAAACGGTCAAGCAGCATACCTATTATTTCTGCCTCTTTTGTGCTGCTCCCTATATGGTAGGTATCAGGAAACAGGTAACCTTCAAGACCAACTGCCGAAGGAATCTTTTTCAAAAAGGGATGGGTATATGACCTGGGACTGGCCAAAAGATTCTTAAAAACGTCCTTTTCAGCGATCCCCTTGCGTTCAAGAAGATCAGTCAGCTGGGAGAGGGTAAAACCTTCAGGCACGGTAAAAATCATAATATCAGGAGGGCCTTCTACCAGCTTCTGCACTATATCTGGCAGGGACTGAGCCCTGCTTAGCTGATATCTTCCCGGCTTTAGCTTCTGGTCTAGTCCGTTAAGCCGGGCATAAAAAGAAACCAGACCTGATCCCCTGACCAGCCCGTTTTTGTACAGTATTTCCCCAATTCTGGCTGCATTGGCATTATCTGGAATTACAACACTAATCTCCCCTTCGTTACCCACTTCCACGGGAGACAGCAGGGCATTCCAGTATAAATAGCCCATACCAAAAATCATTACCAGTATAAACAGAGTAAAGTATGTAAATGTCCGTCTTTTAAGCATCCAGTTGCTTCCCAGATTATCTTTCATATTCACTGTCCGTTTTTAACCATTATAATACTAAAATAATTTCCAGTAAAATAAGAGAATTTAAATCTACAAACCCGGACATAATACTGTCAGGCCGCCAAATGATGCGCATCGCGCATAAGGCCCGGTGGTAGTTGCCGGGATTCTTTCAAGGATCCGGAGTTTTGTCAAAACGGTGCAGAAATGCGCAAGGCTCTGACTTCCGGCCGGGAAAACCCGTCTTATGGCGGGTTTTCTCTTTTATAAACAATCTTCTTTAAATATTAATTTGCGGCAGGAGGCACTATCCCTCCTGAAACATTAGCCGGATCAGGTCCTCCGCCGCTGGTTTCAGGCTTTCCACCATTACCCGGGGGAGAAGTTTTTTCCTTTCCCAATACAGTGTCACCCACCGGCTCAACCCCAGGCCCGGTCAGCACAATCTGGCTGACCGGATGATACAGGCTGGCTGGCAGTTTTTGAACCTTTTCCTGCCCGTTCTCCAAAACTACTCTTTCAGCCAACACCCTCAGCCCGGGGCTTCCTTGCCTTTTTAGTTTTACTTCTCCTTCTTTCAGCGTGGGATCCTTTTCGTATACCTGTTTAAAAGGTATTGTCTCAATAACTTTTGTTCTTATCAATACCTGTTTGCGGTACTTTGAATTACCATAAAGCTTTATTGTTATTCTTCCGGGGCCTATTAATGTTTTAATATAAACGTGGTTAGGGGTAGTGTTTTTAAAACGGAAATCGAGGTAGTTATCAGTGACTGTGGCGTCCCTGCCAGGAGCAACGTAGGCCACCGGTATAGAGTGATTGGCCCTGTCAATTATTTCAAAATTGGCCAGAAGAACAACGTTGTACAGTGTGGAGCTAACCTGGCACACACCTCCGCCAAGTCCGTCTACCAGCTCATTGTTTATAATGACCTTGGCGTTTTTGTATCCCGCCTCAGTGCTCCGGGGCCCCACCACCTCATTAAAGGAAAACACCTCTGAGGGTTTAATAAGCATGCCTTCCAGAGCAGAGGCCGCTGTTTTTACGTTGTAAGACCTATCGGTATCTTTCTGGTTAAAGGTTGTTGTAAACGAGGCAAGTATACCGTCAACACCGAGAGCGGCTATTTCGGCAGTGGAAACCTTTGGGCTGGATTTTATTAATGAAAGTTTAATTTCCGGAGTTTTTTGATAATCCTTAAATATGTCTACCAGGCTTTGGCTAACCTTATCACTGTCAACCCTGATGCCGTCCACGGAAGGAACAACTTCAACGGTATCGTCAGGGTTAATTTTCAGGTAGGCATCCCTTGGTACAGTTGTTATTTCCGAAGCAATAACATCCAGCTCACTATCGAGCCTGGCCCTGTCCGCTTTAACATACAGAGGTATGAGTAAACCCTCCCGCGACGCCTTTCTCCACTGCCTCCACCTCTCTGCCGGTGAGCCTTTCCTGCCTACACCCAAAGCCTCGTCCAGCACCTTTTCCGTGTCAACGGCCAGTCCTATATTATGAGGCTTCAGCAGCCAGAACCTGTCCTCATACCTTAATACCAGGGGGGTTGACTGAACCAAATCCTTTTCAAGACCTAAAAGAACTTCACTGGCTTTTTCCCTTGTCAGCCCAGATAAATCCCCTCCCTGGACATAAACGCCGGGAACAATTTTATCATTCTCTTTGGCAAGAGAAACTCCAATTGTGGTCAGAGCTCCGATGAAGGCAAGGGTAACCGACAAAATAGCAATTTTTATTTTACTGTTGATTTTCATTGCCTTCCCCCCTGCCAGAAAGACTTTAAATAAGACCTAAAAGTTCCTTTAAACGACAAAAAAAGCCGGCAATGAAATATATTCCATGTACCGGCCTTATTTACCTTCCGGACGGAATCCTAGGATTCTTCCTGGGCCATCATTTCTTCCCAGGCATCAGCCACTTTTTCCCACTCTTCGTCATCTTCAATATCAACCAGTATTTCATTACCTTCTTCATCTTCGGCAAACTTCAGTATAATAGCCTCATCAGACTCTTCTTCGACAGGAAGCAGGATAGCGTACTCGGAACCGTCCATCTCAAGGATATCTATAACGGTAAAATCCTTTTCCTCTCCGTTTTCGTCAATAAGGGTAATTATTTCTTCATGTTCATGTTCGCCGCAATCACAGCCGTTTCCGTGATTATGATCGGTCATTCGGGTCACCTCTCTTTAAAAAAGTTGAGGATATTTTATCCTTTAATATGTATATTGTCAAGAAAAGCCGCAAATTAGTGTCCAGGCCCTATATTTGGGGACATTCCTGTCCTCAAAGGAATACCCGCTCTTCAGCAGGTGTGTCCCCATTCCTCTATCGGTGTGTCCCCTTTCCTATTGCCCCCTGGAATCAAGGTATCCCTGAAGTATATAGGCAGCGGCCACCTTGTCAATAACCTTTTTCCTCTTAGCCCTGCTCATATCGGCCTCCAAAAGCGCCCTGCCGGCTGCAGCCGTGCTAAGCCTTTCATCCCACAATTCCACCGGGAGCCCCAGCCTCTCCCTTAAAACACCGGCATAATCAATGGTTTTCTGCCCCTGCTCACCAATTGATCCGTTCATGTTTTTGGGAAGTCCCAACAGTATTAAGTTTACCCCATATTGAGCAATTAATTCCTTTAGCCTTTGTATTTCCGATTCAATATTCCCAGCCCGGCGAATAATCTCAACCCCCTGGGCTGTCCAGCCCATTGGATCGCTTACCGCTATCCCTATTGTTTTTTCTCCCAGATCAAGGCCCATCACACGCATATCTGCTCACCTTAAATTATTTTAATACACATATCCTCACAGACTGTAGAACAGTAGCCGCACAGGCGACAAAGCCCTGTGTCCGCCACAGCCCGCCCTTCCACTACTGTAAGGGCGCCCGGGCCACATATTTGTACACAGCGCCCGCAGCCCGTACACCAGTCCTCTATATGAAGCCTCCTGTTCTTTTGGGATACAGCCCGCTCAGTATCCGGGGGGATTTCCCTCCCTTCAAACACTGCGACATTATAAAGAACCTCGTCGGGAGTCTGCATTCCAACAGCCACTGAGGAAAGGCCAGGCACTGACAAAACGTAATCGAAAGCCTCCTTTTTTTCATTAATAAGATTCCCGCCTCCGAGTGCCTTCATGCCATACAAACCTTTTCCCGCCGCGGCGGCATCTAATATGGCTGCCCTCATTTCCTCCGCTGATCCATCCCTTATTCCTATCCCTCTTATGTTGATAATGGGATGTATGACATCAATCTCCGGAACCGCTGCCGCTGCCCGAACACCCGGCACAGAGTGGGTTGAAATCCCAAGGGCTTTTACCGTCCCCTTTTCTCTGGCCCTTATCAGCTCTTCAACTGCCTCCCAGTGCCCCTTTATAGTCAGTTCCGATTCCTGCTCGTGCAAAAGGAAAATGTCAATATAATCTCTGCTTAGGGATTTAAGGGCGCTTTCCAGGCTTTTTCCCATTCCCTCACGGGTATAGTCGTACGATTTGGTGGCTATAACAATGTCACCCGGCCATCCCATAAGGCCCCTTCTGATATATTCATAATTACTGTATAACTGAGCTGTATCAATAAAATTTACCCCCAGGTCCAGGGCACATCTTATTACCCGTGCGCCCTCATCTATTGAAAGGTTGGCCTGAAGGGGGCCTATGGTAAGAGACCCGAAGCAAAGGCGGGAAACCTTTATCCCGGTATTACCCAAATAATTGTAATCCAAATACCTAACACCACCTCCTGATCCCAGCGGGGTTTCAGAACAAGAGCATTGCACAAAAGGACCTTATGACGACCCCAGTAGGGCTGTCAGAACGATATCTTTTATACCGACGTCTGTCTCTTACGACCGACGACTAAAAGGCCCTGCTTTATCCGCAGGGCTTTGAACACTCAAGATAATTTTTCAGCAGCTCTTCCAGCAACTCGTCCCTTTCCAGCCGCCTTACCAGGCTCCTGGCATTATTATGGCTCGTTATGTAGGCGGGGTCACCGGACAGGAGATAGCCCACGAGCTGATTAATGGGATTGTAACCCTTTTGCTTAAGAGCAGAGTATACAGTTAAAAGTATGTCTCTGGCCTGGTTCATCTCTTCTGCCTGGACTTTAAACATCATTGTCTCTTCCATGTGTTCCTGTCCCCTCGTCACAAAATGCACCCCCTTACAATAAGAGCATAACCTCATTTTAAATCTATATTCGTGGTCCTTTACAGTTTTCCTTTTAAACTATAAAAAAGGATTTCGAGCAACATATGGCACTTGCGACATTATTTTCTCAAAGCTATTCTTTTATTTGCCCCATTGCTACTGAAAAAGCTTTATCCAGGGCTTCTTGCAGACGGGAGGGATCCTTGCCCCCTGCCTGGGCCATTTCCGGCTTACCGCCTCCTCCGCCCCCAACAACGGCAGCTACCTCTTTTACCAGTTTTCCTGCATGGAGCCCCCTTTGAACAAGGTCAGGTGTAACAGCCGCCACAATATTAACCCTATCTCCGGCAGGACTGCCCAGCACCACCACGGCTGAGCCCAGGCGGTCCCTTATAAGGTCTGTCATAGCTCTCAGGCTGTCCATATCTGGAGATGATACCCTGGCTGACAGGAACCTGGCTCCTTTCAAATCCCTAACCTGATTAATTAGGCTTTGCACCTCAAACCGGGCAAGCTTCGCCCTGAGGGATTCCGCCTCGTTCTCCAGTTCCTTAAGCTCTTTCGCCATCCCCTCAACCCTTTGGACTATTTCATGGGGCATTGACTTTGTTATACGGGCTATTTCGAAAAGCTGCTCCTCCCTGGCATAAATATATTTCAGGGCGCTGTCCCCGGTAACAGCCTCAACACGGCGCAGTCCGGCCCCCACCGAGCTTTCTCCAATAAGCTTGAAGAGACCTACTTCTGCTGTTGAGCTTAGGTGGGTTCCCCCGCACAGCTCAAGGCTAAAGTCCCCCATCTTGACAACACGTACAATATTTCCGTATTTTTCGCCGAATAGAGCTGCCGCTCCCAGTGCCTTCGCCTCTTCCAACGTTTTTTCCATGGACTGTATTTTTAAGTTGGAAAGAACAGCGCTGTTGACAATCTCTTCTATCCTATACAGCTCTTCCCTGGATACCGCAGTATAGTGCGTAAAGTCAAAGCGAAGCCTGTCCGGCTCAACCAGGGAACCAGCCTGATTGGCATGTTCCCCCAAAACCTCCTTGAGAGCTTTATGGAGCAGGTGAGTGGCCGAGTGGTTTCTTGCCACTGCCTTTCTTCTCACACTGTCCACACGGACGGTAACAGTATCACCTGTCATTATTTTACCGCCAAGTATCTTGCCCCGGTGTACATGGACCCCCTCAACGGGCTTAAATACCTCGTAAATGTCAATATCCAGGTCGGAAGCAGCTATCCTTGCGTGGTCTGTTACCTGTCCGCCACCCTCGGCATAGCAGGGGGTAATGTCAACAATCACTTCCACCTCTTCCCCGGCCGCAGCCGAGTCAACCTTTGCCCCTCCCTTAATCAGGGAGAGAACCCTAGACCTTGACTCCAGGTCCGAATACCCAATAAAATTTGATTCTCCAATTTCATCTCTTATTTCCCTGTAAAGGGTATCCCGCTCGGAAATGTACTCTGTTTCCTGGCGGGCGCTGCGGGCCCTTCGGCGCTGCTCCTCCATGGCCACAGCAAAGCCATCCTCATCAACTCCGAGCCCCTGCTCCCTGGCCATTTCCACAGTCAGCTCAAGGGGAAAGCCGTAAGTATCGTAGAGTTTGAAAGCGTCCTGGCCATTTATTTCAAATTTCCCGGAGGACTTGGCTTCGGCAATCATCCTGTTCAGCATTTCAGTGCCCTGGGCCAGGGTCTCGCCGAACCTCTCCTCTTCTGTCCTAATCACATTCATGATATGACTTTGGTTCTTTTCGAGCTCAGGGTATGCAGTACCCATCTGCCTTATAACAGCCCCGGACACCTCATGCAGAAAAGGCCTGTTCACCCCGAGGGTGCGCCCAAAGCGGACTGCCCTCCTGATAAGCCTTCTTATTACATAACCCCTTCCCTCGTTTGACGGCAGCGCTCCATCAGAAACCGCAAAGGTGACCGCACGGCAGTGATCGGCAATAACCTTGAGGGCCAGGTCCACATCTTTGTCTCTTCCATAAACCACTCCGGTTTGCCCTGCGGTAAAGTCCATAATCTCCCTGAATATGTCGGTATCAAAATTAGTGGCAACCCCCTGGATGACGGAAGCCGTCCTCTCCAGTCCCATACCGGTGTCTATTCCCTTGTTTTCCAGAGGAGAATATTCTCCCTTGTCATCCCTGAAAAACTGTATGAACACCAGGTTCCATATTTCCAGGAACCTGTCGCAGTCGCAGCCGACACCACAGCCCTCCTGGCCGCATCCCCTGGCCTCTCCCTGGTCGTAATATATCTCTGAGCAGGGTCCGCAGGGGCCTACACCTATTTCCCAGAAGTTTGTGTCCTTACCCAGCCGGACTATGCGGTCCACGGGGATACCGACATCCCGGTGCCATATTTCAAAGGCCTCGTCATCATCAAGGTAAATGGTTATCCATAATTTGTCCGCCGGAATTTTCAAAACACCGGTAACAAATTCCCATGCCCAGGGAATGGCTTCCTTTTTAAAATAGTCACCAAAGGAGAAATTGCCCAGCATCTCAAAAAAAGTGTGATGCCTTGCTGTCCTTCCCACTGATTCTATATCCGGAGTCCTAAGACATTTCTGACATGTGGTCACCCTCCGGTGCTCAGGTTTTGCAGCCCCAGTAAAATAGGGCTTAAAAGGAACCATGCCTGCAGCCGTCCAGAGCAGGCTGGGATCATTAGCCGGAATAAGAGATGCGCTGGGGAGTATTTTATGCCCCTTGCTCTCGAAATACTTTAAAAAGCTATCCCTAATCTCACTGCCGGTCATTTTTTTCGCCATATAACTCACCCCGGATTATACTTCCTATATTTACCATTATATAATTTGATGCTGTATAATTATACAAAGTACAAGCTTTCTATGTCAAGAATACCCAACTTTTTGCCTGTTGTTAATCCATTTTCAGCTTTCGCCAGGTAAAAGCAAACAATATTTTAATTATGGCCGCTGAAGGAACAGCCAGAAGCATTCCCGGCAATCCAAACAATTCACCTGCCACAATGAGAGACAGTATTACCGCCAGGGGGTGAAGCCCCACTCTTTCTCCAAGTATTTTGGGGGAAATAACGTTCCCTTCCAGCTGCTGAATTACCAGGAAAGTGATAGCAACCTTTAAGGCCAGCCACTTTGACTTGAGCATAGCCAGGGCTACTGCGGGCAATGCGCCAATAAAAGGGCCAAAATAGGGTATAAGATCGGTGAGCCCGGCAAACAGACCAAGAATAAAGGCAAATTCCACCCCCAATAAGTACATTGCCGTTCCGGTCAGAGTGCCCACTATAAAGCTGACCAAAAGGTACCCCCTGACATAGCTGTCCAGAACCTGGTTTATTTCTCCTGCCAATATCACTACATCATTTTGCCAGCTGTGAGGCAGCAGTGAAAAAAAATCTTCTTTAAAACGATTAAAGTCCCTGAGAAGATAAAATGCCAGCACAGGGGCCAGAATAATACTAAAAACTTGGCCAAACAGGGCTACAACACCGGAGATCACCCTGTTGGCCAGGGATAGTATCCTTGCTTCAAGCCAGCTGATGCGCTCATCTATTATTTTTTTAACCTCACCGGGAAGCCCAGACCTGTCGTACCCTGACTCTATATCCCGGCTGATGCTCTGAACCTGCTGGGTATAAGCGGGAACCGCCTCTACAAGCCTGTCAAGCTGCCCTACCATGCGGGGCACCCCGTAGAGCGCAACACCGGACAGGATAATAGCAGTGGCTGCATATACCAGCAGAATGGCCCAGGTTCGGCTTGTTCCCCGACTTTCCAGCCTGTCTACAACGGGATTGAAAAGGTACACCAGCACCCCGGCCAAAAGGAAAGATACAATGATCCCCCTTACCAGAAAAACAGAGTAAAGAAAGAGTATTATCAAAAGGATCATAAATCCCTTTCTATAATTCTCTTTTCTGTTCCACCTGCCCAATCTAAACACCTTCCGTTAAAAAACAAGCATTATTCATGGGTCCGGGATTAGGGATTGGGGATTGGGAAAAGAAAAGTGAGGAAAAATCCTCACCTTTTATCATTTCATAAGTTTATCCACTGATTTGGTCATTCCCCTTACCATCCTGCCGGTTCTTTTAACCACTTTCGAATCTTCGGCCATATCCATCAGACCTTTAAGCATTGGTTTTCGTTTTGGCTTCATTATGTAACCCGCCAGAGCTCCTATAAGGGTACCTGCCAATATTCCCCTGGTAAAATTACGCACCGAAAAACACCTCCTTTTATTGTGGAAACATTTAAAGGAGTTGTTCATTATGAGGGTCAAAGGACATCAGGCTCCCGTCCTCTGCTACCTCATATATCTGAACTCCCTCTTTATTTAGCCGGTATTCGACACAACAATCCCAGCAGTAATACTGGTCCATTCCCACTTTTCCAGTAGCCTTGCCTCCGCACACGGGGCAGTTCAACACATACCGCCTCCTGAATCACTATTTATTGTCTGTATTATATCCGTATAAAGGAAAAAACATCCCCGCGTTTAAAAGCAAAGTTTCAAAACCTTTAGTGTCTCGGAGGCAGTTATCCTGGCAAAGAGAAAATATTAGGATCTTAAGATTATGGGGTTAAAATTCTTACCTGCCGGTTAAACCATGTTCAGATTTTAAAAATCAACGATAATAAAGAATGCCTAAATAAAAAAACTGCCGGACCATCCGTCCAGCAGCCTGTAGTACTTCTTTAGTAAACTAATTAATAGTTGTGCGTTCCAATGACAACTTCCTTGCCAAAGATGGTCTTAATCCTTTCTTTGAGACCTTCCAGGTCGATGGGACAGGCAGCCGTTTTGTTAGCTTTAAGCATGCAGGTGCCCAGGTGTACCACATCGATTTCCCTGTCGAGATAATCAGCCATCTCCATTAATAGGGTGGCTTTCGGCATTACCAGCCCGGGGCAGTCTCCACACCCTGTCATGGCCACAATACGAACATTGTCATACCTGGCAAACTCGCCCTCTTTCTTTTCGGCGGCCTTAAAGCACTTGAGACATCCCACACAGCTCTTATCCCTTATCTTGGCACAGGTAATGATTGCAATATTTGCCATAAATGTTCCCTCCTTTTTATTAATTAATTATTTGATTCTATATAATTACCACATAACCTCTAAATTATAAACTATTGTCTATAATAAATCCCGGCAAGCGCCATTTATAAACGCTTATACTGGCACAAAAAAAATACTAAAAACCCATCAGCTTATGCACTTCCAGAAGTTTTGCGGACATAACCAAAACGGATATTACAAGAAAAACCCTTATCCATTTATCTCCCTTGGCAACAGATACCGCACTTCCCAGATAAGCGCCGGCGGCATTTCCCAAGGCAAGGACAAATCCCAGTGCCCAGTCAACCTTACCGCCTATTACAAACACAGCCAGTGATGAAAACATGTATATAACAGTTATAGATACTTTAAGGCTGTTTATCTTTACCAGGGACATGCCCGTTATCAAGGCCAGTGCCGCTATTATTAAAAACCCTACACCGGCCTGTATAAATCCCCCATAAAAGCCTACCCCGAAGAATACCAGAATAGCTACGGCCAGACGCCACCGCCCGGGGTTTTCAATTTCCCCGGAATTGAGAAATTTTCTTTCCGGCCTCCAAAGTATAAGCACTAAAACTGACAGCATTACAATAACAAGTATCCGGTTAAACATCTCATCGGATAGAGACAGGGCAAATCTTGCCCCTAATATAGACCCCAGCAGTGCGGGAATACCCAAAATTGCGCTAAGCCTGGGGTAAAAAAAGCCCTTCTCCCTGAAATAACCTATGGCTACAATGCTCTGTACCATAAGTGCAATGCGGTTTGTGCCATTGGCAACGGCGGAAGGCAGCCCCATGAATATCAGTGCCGGAAGAGAAATCAAAGACCCTCCGCCACCAATAACATTTACAAAGCCTGATGCCACCCCTGCAATAAATATTAAAACTGCCTGCTCTAAAGTCATGCTTACTCCTCATTTCCTGTTAAATCAGTTTGTCTAAAAGCCTTTCACCCCATCACTTTTGCTTATTTCCTTAAAAAATGCCTCAGAGGAATTTTCGATATGCTCCCGGGCTATTTGCTCGGATAAATGGGCATTACCGGCCCGGAGGGCTTCAAACAGCCTGCGGTGCTCACCGGCCGCCTCTTCTATACGGCCCGGTAAGCTGTATCCAATTCTCACATACCTGTACACGCTTTCAGTAAGTGAGGTAAGCATGCTGTAAAGGCGGGGGCTGTCCGCAGCCCTGTATATCAAGTCGTTGAACTCCCGGTGGGCCTTTTCCAGCCGGTCGATGCTCCCCTGCTGAGCACAGTGCTCCATGGTAAGGAGGCAACTACCGAGCCGATCTATAATAGCCCGGTCCCTTCTTTCGGCTGCCAGCCTGGCAGCCAGTCCCTCCAGAACTGCACGGATGCGGTATGTTTCAATGACTTCTTTTTCTTCTATTTCGGCTACCACTACCCCAACCCTTGGAAGATGTGATACCAGCCCCTCAAGCTCCAGAACCCTAATGGCCTCGCGGACCGGTGTCCTGCTTACATTTAGCTGCTCCGCAATCTTCCTTTCCACCAGCCGGGCACCCGGTTTAAGATGACCCATTAAAATTGCTTCCCGCAGTTTTTCATATACCTTATCCCTTACCTGGGAAAGGGGCTCAATATGTACAGGAGACAGTATATTATCATCCGGCATTTCTTTCCCTCCCTATGGTATGCTGGTATACTGGTATACCACAATTATAATAAATGTTTTCAGTCACTACAAGATAACGATTGACGATACTTTTAGGCATTATTCACGGATCGGGGATAAAAGGCTGCAGTTACCTGCAGCCTTTTATAAACTCAATATTACAGCCTCCGCTCTATTGTCCCGCCGCCCACCAGCAGTTCGCCCTGGTAATAAACTACAGCCTGTCCCGGGGTTACTGCCTTCTGGGGTTTGTCAAAGACAACCCTTACTCCCCCGCTGCTTACCGGGGAAATCTCCGCTGGCTCCGGCTTTCCGTTGTATCTTATCTGGGCCTCCACCCTTAAGGGACCGTTCAGCTTATCAAAGGGAATAAAATTATTGTCATAGGCCTCAAGTCCGGTGGAAAAAAGGTCCTCTTCGGTCCCAATCACCACCGCATTGCGCTTCGGATCTATGTCCACCACGTATATTCTGTGACCTGCCGCAATTCCCAGGCCCCTGCGCTGCCCTATGGTATAGTATGGAATCCCCCTGTGGGTCCCCAATACATTTCCCCTGGTGTCAACAAAGGGCCCGGACTTGATCCCTTCTCCCACTCTCTCCGAAATAAAGCGGCCATAGTCGTCATCGGTAACAAAACATATCTCCTGGCTTTCCTTCTTTTCAGCGGTGGGAAGGCCCCTTTCAGCGGCCATTTTCCTTACCTGGTCCTTGGTATATTCCCCAAGTGGCATCAGTGTACGGGCGATCTGGTCCTGGGTCATGTTAAAGAGCACATAGGTCTGGTCTTTTTTACTGTCCTCGGCCCTTTTTATGCAGTACCTACCCAGGTCCCCGTCATAATAAAGCCTGGCATAATGCCCGGTGGCAACATAGTCGGCACCCAGGCCCATTGACTTCTGAAGAAAAGTTTCAAATTTGACGTACCTGTTGCAGGCTATACAGGGATTAGGAGTCCTGCCCCCCAGATATTCTTCCACAAAATAATCTATAACCTTCTTCTCAAAATCCTGACGAAAATTCATCACATAATAGGGTATATTAAGGCGGTTGGCCACACCCCTGGCATCATCAACAGCCGAAAGGGAGCAGCACCCTACATAGTCACCGTCAACCTCTTTTATTTCGGGATCCCATATCTGCATGGTAACCCCAATTACCTCATAGCCCCTTTCAAGCAAAAGCGCGGCGGTAACAGAACTGTCCACCCCGCCGCTCATAGCCACGATTACCTTTTTATCTGAAACCAACGCATTCACCCGTTTAACAGTTATTATTTATTCTTTGACTTATAGTCTTCTATGGCAGCGTGAAGAGCGTCCGCAGCCAGGTTCGAACAGTGCATTTTTTTAGGAGGAAGTCCTCCAAGGGCCTCAGCTACCATCTTATTGCTTATTGTAAGAGCCTCATCAATAGTTTTACCCTTAACCATCTCAGTCACCATGCTGCTGGTGGCAATAGCGGCTCCGCAGCCAAAGGTTTTAAACTTTACATCCTCTATAACATTATCATTTATCTTAAGATAGATTTTCATTATATCGCCACAGGTGGGATTACCGACCTGCCCCACACCGTCCGCGTCAGAAATCTCACCAACGTTTCTGGGGTTCTCAAAGTGATCCATTACCTTGTCTGTATACATGAAACCGGCCTCCCTTTGTTTTACTTTCTCTATTGTTGGGGACATTCCTGTCCCCAAAGGAATACACACTGCATCGGGGACATTCCTATCCCCAAAGGAATACCCGCTCTTCAGCAGGTGTGTCCCCATTCCTCTATCGGTGTGTCCCCTTTCCTTTTAATCTCTATGCCCTGCTACAGGAACTACTGACTTTACAGGCCGCGCAGTCCGAGTTTATGGCAAATTCGGTTTCCTGGTCAAGGGGAGACATCGCCCGGAGCCTTTCCACGATGGGAGGCATTACATCCATGAAATAGTCTATATCCTCGGGCTTATTGTCTATTCCAAGGGTTATCCTTATTGATCCGTGGGCAACCTCGTGGGGTATTCCCATGGACAGAAGCACATGGGAGGGCTCCAGTGACCCCGACGTACAGGCCGACCCGCTGGAGGCCGCGATACCCTTCATATCGAGGCTTAAAAGCATTGACTCTCCCTCAATGAAATCGAAGGTAAAGCTGGCATGGTTGGGAAGCCTCATGGCAGGGTGCCCGGTAAGCTTTACATAGCCTATCCTTCTAGTAACTTCTTTGATTAACCTGTCCCTGAGGCCTCTGAGATATTCACTGTCCTTGCTCATATTCTCCGCGGCAAGTTCAGCCGCCACACCCATGGCTATAATACCGGGAACATTTTCAGTACCTGCCCTGCGAAGCCTCTCCTGGGCTCCCCCATGGAACAGTGTCTGCCGCCAGCGGGTGCCCTTGCGGATATAGAGAGCGCCTACCCCCTTGGGGCCGTATATCTTGTGGCCGGAAACAGACAGCAGGTCCACTTCCAGGTCGTTAACATCCACCGGAATCTTTCCAAAGCTCTGCACGGCATCTGTGTGGAAAATTATCCCCTTTGAGCGGGCCAGTTTACCTATTTCCTTGATGGGCATAATAGTTCCCACTTCGTTGTTGGCGTGCATTATGGTTATAAGTATAGTTTTGTCGGTGATGGCGGCGGCCACATCGTCAACGCTGACCATGCCGTACTTATCCACCGGAAGTATTGTTACGGTAAAGCCTTCCTTGCCGAGGGCTTTAACGGTGTTTAACACCGCATGGTGCTCCACGGCAGAAGTTATAATATGGTTACCCTTATTCTTGTTTGAATAGGCCACCCCGTGTATGGCCATGTTGTCCGATTCGGTACCGCCACTGGTAAATATAATTTCCACCGGATTTGCCCCTATGGCCCTGGCGACTTTTTCCCTGGCCTCCTCAACACCCTTTCTTACCTGGCGGCCAAAATAGTGCAGGCTGGTGGGGTTTCCGAAATTTTCCTCTTTAAGATAGTCGCACATGGCTTCCGCCACCTCGGACCTCACCGGCGTGGTGGCGCTGTGGTCAAAATAAATCCTGCGCACCGACATTTCCTCCTTATATAGAATCAAATCATTAACTCAATTTTTTATATGTATTATTATTCCTTGATCTGACGGTTTTTCTCCTCATCCCTGCACATGTCCGCAAGGCTTATGGAGTCCAGAACCTGTACAATACTGTCCCGAACTCTTTCCCATACGGTCCTGGTTATGCAGAAATCAGCCTGGTCGCACTCGGCTGTCTTTAACTCGCTAACACACTCCACAGGCGCAATGGGCCCCTCCAGCACCCGAATTATTTCCCCGACATTTATCTTTTCAGGATTCCTGGCCAGTATATACCCTCCTTGGGCGCCTCTAACACTTTTAACAAGCCCGGCCTTTCTTAAAACAGCAATCAGCTGTTCCAGGTAGTTCTCGGATATGTTCTGTCTTTCTGCCACATTCTTCAGAGGTATGGGACCAGACCCGTAGCGCTGCGCCAGGTCAAACATGGCCTTAAGGCCATAGTGCCCTCTGGTTGAAAGACGCAACCCATCACCTCCACCTAATCCATACTAATTTACTCGGGATTAAAAATATAATAGCATGGTAACCTTGTCCAGTCAATATTAAATCCGACCAATTTACTATGAATTAATATTTAAAATTCATAACTTCAAGCCGTCTCATGTTATTTAATGTCATGTGTGACACATATTACCTCATTACCATAACATGGAATAACACTATCACTATCATATATATGACAAATCTTACCCCATAAGCCAGCATTACAAGAAAGGAGTTGCACAAAATGCCATGTCCCGCTAATACCGTTTGCATCCCCTCCATCAAGGAAGTGGTATGCCGCTGGGGGGCCAAGTGTTTCCATGATATTCACTATTCCACCACATTTCTCCCCTTCGGGTCAACTACTCCGGCACCTATACCCCCCGGTGCCTGCCTCCAGGGGCTGCCCACAATTACAGACTTCTCTATCGTCTTGGACACTGTGGTAAACGGCTGCTGCAGGGTGCTGGTAAGCTATACCATTGTGGCTATACTGGTGGACATAAACGGTCTTCCCATCGGTGTAATTACCAAGGTGGTAACCAACCTGCCCCTGCAAATACCTATTTTTGATGTGCCCAATGTTTTGTGCTTTGGCCCGGCAGTCAATACACAACCCTTCGTGATACTGTTCCCCAGGGTATACAGTGCTACTATAACTACAGTCCAGGGTAATCTTACCGCTGTATTCCGGGTGGAAAAGGAATTCGGCTGCTTTGAGAGCCGCGCGGCCATCGTCTGTCAGTTGGAGTGCGACCTGGAAGAACCGGACTGCTGCCCTCCCTCGCCAACATGTCCCACGTCGCCCGGATGCCCAACCTTCACCACACCCACCGTGTGCTTCGAATTCTGCGTGGACGACGAGCTCATAAGCCCATACAATTGCGACCAGTGCCCTCCTCCACAGGTAATCGCCGATCCGGTGATTTAGACCAAAACAGTTAAGCGCCCCGGTTATGGGGCGCTTAACTCTTATAAAACTCCCAGCCAAGTCATCACCTAGCCCAAAGTCTTGATAAAAAACACATCGGGGTTATTGCCGTTGGGATTATTCCGGTTGTCGCTCCAGGCATGAAGCAGTGTGCCTCCCTGCCCCAGAACAATCTGGTTATAATCGCCCATATAGCAATTGGCTACCTGATCATCAAAATTGGGGTTGGTGTCGGGGACCATTGAGAATACAGTACTCACCATACTCTCAGGCCCGGCGCCGCCCGCTATGGTGAAGGTCCGTTTGAAGAGAGCGAAGGTGCCATCACCCACGCCTGCGGCGCCATTAAAGCGGGCATACTGCACATGCGCCCCGTTTTTGTTAACAATAACTGAGGGGAAGAAATCGAAGACGTCGGTGTCGGTAACCTGCCGCACAGTCCAGGTATCGCCGCAATCGCGGCTGTAGGCGATTAAGATATCGCTTCCGCCGCCGGGACGGCCGTTTTGCCAGACCACGTAGATAGTGTTGTCCGGCCCTACCGCCGCGTGCGGGTACTCAAATACAATGCGGATATTTTTTGGCTGCGTCACCTGTATAACGTTACGGTTGCATGCGACAGCATTTAAGACCGGGTTAACCGGTGAAACCATAATCGGCGTGCTGAAGGTCTGGCCAGCGTCAAAGGACCGCACCAGCCGTATCGACCTGTTAGTGGGCGGGGGTCCGGTAAAGTCCTCGTAAAAGACATAGAGAATGCCCCGTCTGTCCAGTAACGGGAATGATGCCTGAACGCTGCTGTTGACGATGGTCTTGCTGGGAATCAGCAGCTGTGGGTTCACACCGGTTGACCACTTGGAATAACGTACCCCAACACTCGTCAGGTTCCCCTGGTTGTCACGAAGAAAATCCGTCCAGGTAACGTGGAGAGATTCTTCAAAATGCCATAAGGCCAGCCTGCGGGTTATATCCTTGCCAACGGCCGTCCATTCCTTGTCCTGAAAGCCCGTCGCAGTGCTGCCCACACCGGCCGCGAAGGGTAAATTCATGGTAATGAGCAGGTTATTGGGATTAATAGTTGCTGTCGAAACAGAGATGACCGACTCTCCGGTATCAGTGGTGCTCAGTTGGGCGTAGTAGAAAACACCCTTGCGGTCGACGGCGATAACCGGGTCGCCGCCGTTTCTCCACCCCGGATTGCGGGGCGTGGAGCCACAGTCGGACCAGGTGTTCCCTCCGTCACTGGAAAAGGCGAAGCCGGAAAAATTGCCGAAGGCGGCACAGTTGGAGTCGTTAAAGCCGAATAGGATGAAGGGGCAAAAACTGGCCAGGCTGGTTTCGCTCTGGGTGATGTTATTGTCGGGCACACCAACATCCTGCTGGGGGTCGTTCACCTGTCTCTCCCCTAACGCGCCTGCTCCTGAGTTTCCGTTGCCACAGGTGACCGTGGCTCCTGCTGCCGGACAGACCGGCGCGCGGGTGAAAGCTTGGTGCCCTGTTTTTTCCTCTTGCTGTTCCAAAGTCCGTAGGAAATCCAACCCTGCAGCTGAAACCACAGCTCCCCGGGGAGTGTGCTGGCAGTCGTAATCTATTGTTGTGTCCATATCTGCACTCCTCTCTTGAGTTGTTACATAACGAGGTATGCCTTTTCGGACACCAATGGGACACACCTGGTTATATTAACAAGGTATGGCCCCAACTACCATATTGTTACATTTATACCACTACTAGCCATTACCATAATCTCAGCCTCTCCAACATTTTTTTAACCGCTGCTTCTTCCCCGCTCTCCGATGGCTCATAAAACACTTTACCCTGCAGGTTATCAGGAAGATACTGCTGTTTGACGTGATGGCCCGGATAGTCATGGGGGTACATGTAATTATTCGACTTATTGCTGCCGGCCAGCTTTTCCAGCCGAAAATAACTGGAGTCCCTCAAATGTTCAGGGACAGCCCCGGCCCTTTGATCCTCCACAGCCTTCATGGCGCTGTTTATCCCTGTTATCACAGAATTGCTCTTTGGAGCCAGGGCTATGTAAAGGGCGGCCTGGGCCATAACTATCCTTGCCTCGGGAAAACCTATCCTCTCCACGGCCTGGGCGGCCGCCGTGGCCACCACCAGGGCCCTGGGGTCGGCAAGGCCAACATCTTCGGCAGCATGAATCATTATCCTCCGGCATATAAACTCAGGGTCTTCCCCTGCATAAATGAGCCGGGCAAGCCAGTAAAGCGTAGCCTGGGGGTCCGATCCCCGCATGCTTTTAATAAAAGCAGACACCACATCGTAGTGCTCATCCTGGCGGTCAAACTGGAGGACCCTACCGCCACAGGACTCCATGGCCGATTCAAGAGATATCTGCCTGACTCCGTCCTGGCCCGGCGGGGTAGTCATAACCACCAGCTCAAGGCAGTTGAGTGCTCCCCTGGCATCACCGTTTGAGCTGGAGGCAATATATTCAAGTGCTCCCTTATCAAAGCTGGTCCGGTACTGCCCCAGTCCGTTTTCAATGTCTGCCAGCGCCCTTTTCAGTATTTTTAGCAGAGCCTCTTCTGTGAGAGGCTCCAGTCTGAAAAGGCGGGACCTGCTTATGAGAGGCCGGTTTACAGAAAACAATGGATTCTCGGTGGTAGAACCTATAAGTGTGATAAGTCCGTTTTCCACAAAAGGAAGAAGGGCATCCTGCTGAGCCTTGTTAAACCGGTGAATTTCGTCAATAAAAAGGATTGTACCCTCACCGTACAGGTCTCTCCTTTCCCGCGCTTCCCCCACCACCCTGCGTATGTCGGCCACCCCGGCCATAACGGCGTTAATGGTTTCGAAGCGCGACTTTGTGAGCCTGGCTATAATCCTTGCCAGAGTGGTTTTTCCGGTACCTGGGGGGCCATGAAGTATTATGGAGCCGAGGCTATCATTTTCAATGGCCCGTCTTAAAGGCTTACCCGGCCCCAGAATTCCCTTTTGCTCCTCAAATTCAGAAAGAGCCGGGGGTCTCATACGCTCCGCCAAAGGAGCTCTCTTTGTGTTTTGCCCTGCCTGATCGAAAAGGTTACCCACCCTCATCCCCTCACAGAAATAAATTCATCACAAGTTTATCACAGTGGCCGGTGCGGTTCCATTGACGCCGGCAAACATATGTTCCAAAACATTGTAACATAGTATATCATTGAAGGAAATGTTTTTTGCTGGAGCATCCACCAGTGAGAATGAAAGTTTGGTTTTTTAAACCACAGAGCTCACAGAGGACACAGAGGTTTTTAGCCCTGCTTGAATGCTTATAGATTGGAAAATCTAAATTTTTTAATTTTTTATTACACTTCAGACCTGAGAGTACTGCTTGTAAGTATATTCTCTGTGACGTCTGTGTCCTCTGTGGTTTATAAAAAAAAGGCCGGTGATGGCCTGCTTGTATTACATCTGAAGTTTTATGGATCCCGTTTCAGCAAGTTCTTTTCGGCAAAGTCCATGCTGTACCTGTAGTGCATTTTTATCAGCCTGTCCGTCCCGGCCACATCGCCCTCCTCTATGGAATTTACTATAAGCCTGTGGTGGCTGAAAAGATCCCCGGCCTGTTCCGGATGCGACTGTATTATCCGGGCATAGCCCGAAAGCCTTAGCCAGAAAGAGGTTGATATCTGTAAAAGCAGTGTGTTTCTCGACATAATGCCTATATTGCGGTGAAAGTCCACATCCAGTCTGTAGGTGTTCTCTCCTTGTTCTATAAGCCTTTCCATGGCCTTTAAGTTATTTTTCAGGACCAGTATATCTTCACTGGTTCTTTTTACAGCCGCCAGCTGCCCGATAACACTTTCAACCATTATTACGGCCTCATACACCTCGTTGGCCTTTTCCGGGCTAATGCCATCCTCCTTCAGCAGCTTGTACAGATTGCCCTCAAAGCTGCCGCTGCTGGAGTCGAGCAGGTATATGCCGCTTCCCTGCACCCTCTCTATATAGCGCATGTATTCCATTACCGCCAGCGCCTCCCTGAGGGAAGTCCTGTTAACTCCTATCTCGGAGGATAAAACCCTCTCGGGGGGGAGCTTCTGACCGGCTGAAAGTCCCTTTTCATCTATATAGGTAAGTACTTTAACAATTATGTCATCTACCAAGTCCGCACCTCTTAAATATTTAACGGTATTCTTCTTCCGGGAAGCGGGGGGCCTCCCGAGTATATTTCTTCTACCCGGAGGCTGCAGTTCCCTTTTTCGCAGGACAGAACACCCTTTACCTGGTAGGTGACAGGGTCAGCGGTAATCACTGCCATGGCACCCGAAGCACCCGTTGGGCAGCCATCTGTCCTGAAATACATGGTATTCCCGCTAATCCTAACAATACTAACCGGTATGGCAACAGGGTGTCCCTCATCAAGAAAGGCAAGGGCCTTCAGGGCTTTTACCCTCTCAAATTTTTCACCCACCACAGAGTTTATACCCATTGTTCTGCCTGGGATTACCCCTGGGAGCATTTGAACAACAACCTTGAGCTTGCTTATAGACTGCACGGGACTTACCAACTCTGCCCGGACCAGCCCCGCGCTCCTTATGCCGGTATAGGCATTATATTTTATCAAAGGGGAGCTGTTTACAAAACCAAAGGCCTCCCCACTTGTTTTAAATCCCTCAAAAGTTCCCTTTATGGTAAAATAGTCTAATTTTTCATTCATTATAAGAATACTTATCCTGACATTTTCCAGGAGGTTATCCTTTGTTTTCACCATTAAAAAATCACCAAAAGCCAAAAAATCGTCCTTATAGTGGCATAAAGTAAGAATAGGAGCAATGTTCGGCCTGCCGCCGCCGTCAGCGGTTGCAACGAATTTGACTGTGGTCATTTCCCCCAGCATAGCAAGCTGCTTTTCATTAAAACTCACAATTATTCACCCCTCTCATAATTGGAGATGGTCACCTCGAATTCTCCAAAATCCTTAATAACCGACTGCAGCCTTTCCATCACTGACTGACTCACCCTTGGAGTGTCACTTAGAGGATATTCCATGCCCAGCCTTTCGTAATCAGCCCTGCAGAGGTCATTGTAGCCCAAAAGATCTATCCTTTTTACATTTGGCATTTTTTCCCTAACAAAAAAACTTATTCCGCTCATGTTCTCCTTGGAGTCAGTTAGGCCAGGTATTACCGGTATTCTTATCCATACCTCGACGGGCATGCTGCCCAAAAGCCCTGCATTATCAAGTATCAGGGAGTTGGACTTGCCGGTGAGGCGAAGGTGTTCAACTTCTGATATATGCTTTATATCAAAAAGGAACAAATCCGCTAACCTGGCAATTTCCCTGAAGATTTCCCCTCCGGCAAATCCCGAGGTGTCAATGGCCACATGAATGTTGTGCGAGCGAAGGACCGGGATAAAAGAATTAAGAAATTGGTGCTGCACAAGACACTCTCCCCCGGAAAAGGTTACTCCCCCTCCAGAGTCACTATAAAACTCCCTGTCAGCAAGCAGTACTCTTAAAAGCTCGTCTGCCTCATAGTATCTGCCGATAATGGTAAGCGCCCCGGAGGGGCAGTTGGCAGCCTTTTCATCATCCTTGTCATACTTAGAGCATGCTCCGCAGCTTATACATTTTTTTGAATCATGATGCAGCCTGTGGTCCTGGTCCAGCCCCTCGGGATTGTGGCACCATAGACACCTTAAGGGGCATCCCTTCATGAAAACGGTAGTACGTATGCCAGGCCCGTCTTCGGTGGACATTTTCTGTATGTTAAATATACTGGCGCGCATAATATCACCTAAATATCATGAGATTCCCTTTTTATTATTTCATCCTGTATTGCCCTGCCCAGGCTGGTAAAATAAGCATTATAGCCGGTAACCCTGACCAGAAGGTTAGTATACTGGTCGGGGTTTTTCTGTGCGTCCCGCAGCACCTCCGGACTGATCATATTTATCTGGAGGGCGGTGCCCCCTTTTTTTGTGTAGGTTCTGAGGAGTGAAATAAACTTGTTTTTATGCTCCCCGTCCCGAAGGATGGAGGGATTGAAGCTCATGGTATGCGATCCCCCGTTTGGTATATATTTAAAACCAACGCTGCCGGTGGACAAAATGGCCGATGTGGGCCCCTCCCTGTCCATGCCGTTAACACAGCATATTCCATTGGAAAGAGGCTCAAAACGCCTTCTCCCGTCCGGTGTTGCGGCAGTGAGAGGAGCATAGGCTATCCAGTAATTCCAGGACAGGTAACCCGCCCTGAATCTCCTGCCCGTTTTTGAAGAATAGCTTTCCAGTGCTTTACTGCTCCAGTAGTCCGATATTTCCCTGCCCAGGCTGTCGGTATCGGAATCGTTGTTGCCGTATTTGGGGGCCCTGTTTAAAAGCATGAGGCGCAGGGGCTCATCATCCTTAAAGTCCGTGCGCAGGCCGGCCAGCAATCTTTTCATAGAAACGGCCCCCTGCCTGAATATCAGCTCCCTCACCGCCGCAACGGAGTCAATAACCGTAGCAAGCCCAACCCCCTCAATGGTAATAAAATTATAAAGGGCGCCCCCGCTGGTAATGTCCCTGGTTTTTTCCACGCAACCTTCCACAAGAAGCGAAAGATAAGGGGTGGGCTCGTAATCGGCCCTAATCCTGTCTGCCTCCGAGGCAACATTAATTATCCGGTCAAGCATATAGTTAACCTGCTGTTTAAAGGCCTCAAAAAACTGGTCAAAGCTTTTGAAGGACTCTGCATTTCCTGACCGGGGCCCTAACTGTTTTTCGGTAAGCATATCCCTGCCGTCATTAAGGCAAAGTTCCACGGCCTTGGCCAGGTTGAGGTTGACATCCACCGTACCGGAGCGGTCATTGCCCTGGAGGGTGTTTTCAAGACAGCCCACCGGAGCGTAATCCCAGAGTAATTCCCGGGGGATACCCTCGCACTCCAGTGCGCTTATAGATGTCTCGTCAAAATTCAGAAGAAACGGAGCCCCCTGGGACCTGTCCACCATATCCACTATCCTTTTCAAGAGCTGGTCCGGGGTGTTTTTATGTATCCTGATATTGGGCTTGGGCTCCAGCATGTTGAGGTCCTCTATCACATCCAGCATCAGAAGTGTCAGGTCGTTGGTCATATCCTCTCCCCCAGGGCCCATTCCACCCAATGTTATCAATTGTCCAAAGCTGGAGTTTATGCCCTGGTTTCTCCCGACCCTGCCCTGATAGTCGTATGCATAATTGTGCTTGATGAAAAAACATTTCAGTATCTCTGAGGCCAGTTCCCTTGTTAAAATTCCTTCTTTCAAGTCTTTTTCATAGTAGGGGTACAGGTACTGGTCAATCCTTCCGTAGGAAAGTCCGGCCCCCGGGTATGACTCCGCCGCCATAACAAGTATATGCGTAAACCACAAAGCCTGAACGGCCTGGTGAAAGCTCCGGGGAGGCTCCCAGGGGACTCTCCGGACAGCTTCAAGGATAAATTCAAGCTCAGATTTCCTGGACGGGTCTCTTTCTTCCTTTATCATCTTTTCTAAAAGACCCTCATACCTCGAAGCCAGTATTCGCGGAGCACGGGTGGATATCTCCAGGGCTCTCAGATAATTAACATCCCCTTTTCCGCTCTTTTTTATTTCCTGTATTTTTTCATATATTCCCCTGAACCCATGGCGCAAAACACCCCTGTAGTCAGGAATCAGGTGACCGGGAATGGCCCCGGCGTTTCCCACACCGTCTTCATGAAGGCCTATAGCTGTCTTCAGCCATGCGTCAACATCCCTGCGCCATCTGGCAGACTCTTTTTTGGAAAGGTTTTTTGAAAGGGCGGTATTGAAGTGAGACCCCACAATTAACTCCTGGTCCAGCACACTGGCTTCCAGGTGGCTTTCCAAAACTATATTGAAAAACGCTGCCCTTCTCTCGGCAATTGTAAGGCTGTAAAAATCAGGGGGAACCTTAACAGTTGCAGCTGTAGCCTTCAGTGTATCGCGATAAGAGGGAATAAAGGCATACATTTCAGGGACCACCGTCCAGTTGTGGGGGGAGAACACCTCGTCCCACTGCTCTCCTGTACTAAACGCCGTAACTTCATTCCTGCAATATTCTCTTTTGTAAAAAGAGAAATACTCCTCCCTCAGCTTTTGTATCCTGGGGGAGTTACCCGACTCTGTCCAGAGAACGGTCGATGACATTTATCTTTCCTCCCTGAATAATTGGTTTAACCAATTATAATTCATACAGGAAGGAAAAACCATAATAAATTTTATAAATTCAAATAACTAGGGGGAAAGTAAAAAGGCCGGCAATTTTCAACCGGCCTGCTTGATGAGGGATAGAAATTCGTCTCCCAGTCTTGTAAGGCTACATATCTTACTTTTTCCCTCGGTGGAAACTTCAACAAGTCCCAGGGCATAGAGCTGCATGACTACGTGGTCCAGCACCGCCCTTTTCACCTTCGCGGTAAGAGAAAGCTCCTCTTTGTTCATGCTGCCCTGGTCCACCAGTGCTAAAAGCACCCTTTCCGCCTCGTCAGGCAACCGGTCGTTAACCTTCAAGAAATAGTCCGCCAGTGGTGTACCTACCATTTACTCACCTCCTAAAGGAATATCCTTATTTAAATTCCTGGTAAAGTCTTTGTATATCCGTCCCGGCTATGTAAAGACCTGTGCTAATAGTATGGTCACTTTCTCAATTAAATAATACATCCCATTTAAAAAAAATAAAAAGCGCATAATGCGCTTTAAAATTAATGGCTATAAATATGTAAATCTATGTATTGGTTTTATGTATGTTTGTCCAGTATTGACTTCAGCTCTTTCTTTGTCCTGAAACCTACAAATCTCTCAATTTCACTGCCGCCCTTGAACATTACCAGGGTTGGGATGCTGTTTATTTTATACTCGGCGGGTATTGCCCTGTTGTTGTCAACGTTAACCTTTGCCACCTGTATTTTGCCCTGATATTCGCTGGCAATCTCTTCAACCACGGGCGCAATCATTTTGCAGGGACCGCACCACTCAGCCCAGAAATCCACAAGCACGGGAGTCTTGGTCGAAGCTATATACTCTTTAAAGCTGCTATCCTCCAGGTTTTTTATAAGGTCGCTGGCCAAAAACAACCTCTCCTTTCTATTTTTATTCTTTCCCTTTAAAGTGGTTAAAAATGTATGATCAAAAATAAAACTGGTAAATGATATTATATTATTTACAAAAAGTTGTTGTCAATGTATTTTACTTCTGCCTATTTCCAGCAAATCCCTGACCACTACCCCCGCCAGTATCATTCCTGCCACAGGCGGAACAAAGGATATGCTTCCAGGAACCCTTTTGCGGAATTGTCCGGAGCTTTCAACGTCCTCTGTCTTTGTCTTTCGCGGAGGCTCCGTGGAAAACACCACTTTCAGCCCCGAACTGATGCCTTCTTTTCTGAGCCTTGTTCTTACCCACCTGGCCATAGGACAAACCGATGTCCTGGAAATATCGTCAACCCTGAAAAGAGTGGGGTCCATTTTATTTCCCGCACCCATGCTTGAGACCAGAGGTATACCTTTACCTAGGCAAAATTTAATAAGATCGGCCTTGGCCTCCATATCATCAATGGCATCCACCACGTAATCAGGCCATTTTTCAAAAAAGCTTTCTCTATTATCTGCAGTGTATTTTCGCCCGTAAGCTTTTATTTCGGCCCCCGGATTTATTCTTAAAACCCTTTCCGCCATCAGATCTGCCTTTGCCCTGCCAATGGTATCGTCAAAGGCATGAATCTGCCTGTTAATATTACTGACTGAAACAGTATCAAAATCAACAAGAACAAGGCTGCCTATTCCCGACCTGGCAAGTGCCTCCACGGCATACGACCCGACACCTCCCAGACCAAAAACGGCAACTGTAGACTTGCCAAGAATATTAATACCTTCCTCACCTATTATCATTTCCGTTCGACTAAACCTATTTTCCACTATCAACCACCAATCCTAAAGCTATATTAGAATAATAACGCCATTAAAATAAATCTTATACAAATAAAAAATCTTCGACCTTATCGGGGTCGAAAATCACAACACCAAACTTGCTATATAATAACGCGCAAATGACCCCACACGTGCCGTAAACCCCAAAGTTTCTTGAACCTGCTCTAAAACAGGTGGGTGTCCTCCTGATTACTTATGTTACCTTAAAACAAAAGGTTTACAGCCATAACCAGAGCCCGGACTCCCAATGTACATGTGTTGGTTTAAAACTTCAGAAGCGCCCACGTACACCGCAGGGTAATTTGCTTTTGTAGTATTATGTTATCATATTACTTTCTCACATGCAAGTATCCATATTTCCCATGTTTTAAAAGCATGAATACTTATCAGTAATATTCTGTACAGTTTATATTACATTATACGCGCATTGCACCCAGAAGTTTACCAAAAAGTAAATGGTTAGCCATATACTGACAAACAATTGGCAATAACGACAATTAACCTTTTACCTTAAAATCTGTTTTTATGTGAAGTTCCCGCAGCTGGGCCGGGTCCACCAGGTTGGGGGCCCCTGTCATAAGGCAGGCGGCGCTTGCAGTCTTGGGGAAAGGTATTACGTCCCGTATACTCTTTTTGCCCGCCAGCAGCATAACCAGCCGGTCGAATCCGAAAGCTATCCCGCCGTGGGGCGGAGTGCCGTATTCAAAGGCCTCCAGCATAAAACCGAATTTTTCTGTGTATTCTTCCTCTGAAAGTCCCAGGGAGCTGAACATCTTTTCCTGTATATCCCTGCGGTGAATACGTATACTTCCCCCGCCTATTTCCACGCCATTCAAAACAAGGTCATAGGCTCTGGCCCTCACAGCTCCGGGGTCTGATTCCATGAGCTCTATATCTTCTTCCCTGGGTGATGTAAAGGGATGGTGCATGGCAAAGTAACGCTTCTCCTCTTCATCATATTCAAGCAAAGGAAAGTCAAGCACCCAGAGGAAGCTGTTACTATCTTCCGGTATAATGCCGGTGCGGTCTGCCAGGTGCAGGCGTAGTGCCCCCAGGGAAGCCGCCACCACATTAGGCCTGTCCGCCACAAAAAGGATTAGATCCCCTTCAGCAGCCTCCAGCCGGTCAAGTATTTTATTTATTTCTTCCTGGCTGAAAAACTTGGCTATTGGTGATTTTACACCTTCGGAGGTAACAAGGAAATAGGCCAGGCCCTTAGCTCCGTAATTGGCGGCAAAGGCAGTCAGATCGTCAATCTCTTTCCGGCTGTAGCTGCCGCACCCCTTGGCGTTTATTCCCTTTACCTGTCCTCCCGACTCCACCACCGACGAGAAAACCTTAAATCCACAGCCACTGACTATATCCGATACATTTTTCAGCTCCATCCCGAATCTTGTGTCGGGCTTGTCTGAACCGTAACGGTCCATTGCTTCCTGGAAGGTCATACGGGCAAAGGGGGCGCTTACCGCCAGGCCCGTCGTTTCCCTGCACAGGTAGCTAACCATTTCTTCCATCAGCGTCACTATATCGTCAACATCCACAAAGGACATTTCAAGGTCTATCTGGGTGAACTCGGGCTGCCTATCCGCCCTGAGATCTTCATCTCTGAAGCAGCGAACTATCTGGAAATACCTGTCCATCCCGGCCACCATCAGTATTTGCTTGAACTGCTGGGGAGACTGGGGAAGAGCATAGAACTTGCCGGGATTTAGCCTGCTGGGAACCAGGTAATCACGGGCACCCTCCGGCGTGCTTCTGGTCAGTATGGGTGTCTCAATTTCCATAAAGCCCTTCCTGTCCAGAAATTCCCTTACAGCTTTGCCCGCTTTGTGGCGGAGCTCTATTGCTCTTTGCATCTCGGGACGCCTTAAATCCAGGTATCGATATTTTAGGCGAAGGTTCTCATCCACATCAATTCCGTCCTCTATGTAAAAGGGAGGAGTCTTGGCACGGTTTAAAATGCGCACCTCCTGTACTTCAACATCCACCATTCCCGTAGGCAGAGAGGTATTCTCAGTCCCCTCCGGCCTTGGCACAACCTTTCCGGCTACTCCCAGCACAAATTCACTCCTTATTGTTTCAGCCTTTTGAAATGCCTCCATGTTAAGGTCCTGCCCAAAGACAAGCTGGACTATTCCGGTTCTGTCCCTCAGGTCAATGAATATGAGGCCACCGTGATCCCGGCGGCGCTGGACCCACCCCATAAGGGCCACTTCCTGACCGATGTTCTCCGATCGCAATACCCCGCACATATGTGTTCTTTTCATGCTGCCCATGCTTTCCGACATTTTATTTCCCTCCGTCAACCTTCTTTTTAATATCTTCAGCAAGCCCTTCCAGGGGAATTTCGGTCTGAGAACCGGCTGTCATATCCTTTACAGCAGCAACTCCCCTCATGAGCTCGTTTTCACCTATTATCACAACAAAGCGGCAGCCGGTTTTCCCGGCGTATTTCATCTGGGCCTTCATGCTCCTCCCCAAAAAGTCCTTGTCCGCAATTAAACCGCCTTTTCTCAGCGAAAAAAGAACTTTGAACGTATCCTTCTCGCTTCCGGGGTCCGCGTTCACCACAAACACATCGGGCCTGTTGCCGGACGGCAGTTGAAGCCCCTGCCCCTTCATTGTCAAAAGTATTCTTTCCATACCAAGGGCAAATCCCACTCCAGGTGTGGGCTGCCCACCGATTGTCTCTATAAGGCCATTGTACCTTCCACCCCCGCCAATTGAACTCTGTGCCCCAATATCTGAAGACATTATTTCGAAAGCGCTGTGGGTGTAATAGTCAAGCCCCCTTACCAGTCTCCTGTTAATAAGGTAGGCCACTCCCAGGCTGTCAAGGTAACCCTTCACACTGTTAAAGTGAGATTCGCACTCCGGGCAAAGACAGTCCAGGGTGGTTGGGGCCCCTGTTGAAATATCCGCGCACTTTTGTTCCTTACAGTCAAGAATTCGTAAGGGATTTCTATCGTATCTCCCCTTGCAGTTTATGCAAAGATCCTGTAGTTTTGGCTTCAGATATTCCTGCAGCCGGACTCTCAGCTCCGACCTGCATTTAGGACAGCCCACGCTGTTTATATGCAGCTCCAGGCCTTTTAGTCCCAGCCTCCCGTAGAATTCCATCGTCATGGCAATAAGCTCGGCATCAGCTGAAGGCAGCGGTGATCCAAGCACCTCTGCGCCAAGCTGGTGAAACTGCCTGTATCTCCCGGCCTGGGGCTTGTCATACCTGAACATGGGCCCCATGTAAAAAACCTTGACAGGCTGGGGGCCGGCATAAAGATTATTTTCCAAATATGCCCTGACTACAGAGGCTGTGCCCTCGGGCCGGAGGGATATGCTGCGATCCTTCCTGTCCCTGAAGGTATACATTTCCTTTTCCACTATATCGGTGGTATCCCCAACCCCCCGCTCAAACAACTCGGTGTGCTCAAAAATGGGAGTTCTTATTTCCTCATAGTTGTATTCCAGGCATATCTGCCTGAATGTATCCTCAACATATCTCCACGCGGCGGCCTCCTCCGGCAGGATATCGGCCGTCCCCCGTGGCCTGGTGGTAATCATACTGCTAACCTCCTTTGTTAATTACTGCGGGTTCTTTTTTATGATCGGAATACAGAAGTCAGAATTCAGAAATCTTTGCCGGACTCCGGGGATAACGTCAAAGAATGACCCACAAGCGGCACTTTCAAACACCAAAAAGTTATACTTTACTCATTCTGGATTCTGACTACTGAATTCTGGATTCCGACCGGTAATCCTTACTTGTAAGCATAAAAAACTCCCATACCCGACCTTATATAAAGGTCAGGGACGGGAGTTGCCCGCGGTGCCACCCTGATTGGAATTATCTATCATTCCCACTCTTCAATGCCTGTAACGGGGCTGCCGGGCCTCCCTAATAAGGAAAGGGGACACACCTGCTGAAGTTGGGGTATTTCTCTGAGGACAGGAATGTCCCCGATCGGGATGGCTTTTGCCTCTCCCAATTCCTAATTCCTAATTCCCAATTCCGGAATTTAGGGTCGGAGAAATGTCCCCGGTTGCTCCGGCAGTCTTTTCGAAAGGCCGCTCCCGGGGGTTTCTTCGGCGGTTTACCGTAGAGGAGCTTGCAGTCTTACGGCTCCCCCTCCCTGGTCGGAAAATTATCGCTTACTAATCCCGGTCATCGCTTTTAATTTATGCTTCCCACAAAATTCTATGCAATTGCATAATATTTGTCAACAGCGGAGAAAGAGGAAAGGGGACACACCAAACAAGGAAAGGGGACACACCTGCTGAAGATTAGGTATTCCTTTGGGGACAGGAATGTCCCCGATCGGTATGGCTCTGAGGTCGGAAAATTTCGTAAACTTCCCCAATTCCCAATTCCCAATTCCCAATTCCCAATCCCCAATCCCCAATCCCGGACCAGAGAGTAAGGCTACTAAGCCCAAAAAGTATGTCCCCGAGTTTATGTGATATAATAACTGGTACGGGGTGAAATATTATGATTACAAAGGAACTTGTCGACAGGATTAACGAGCTTGCGCGGAAGCAGAGGGCTGAGGGCCTTACCGAAAATGAAAAAAAGGAGCAGCACGAACTGCGCCAGCAATATTTGCAGGGTATAAGGACCCAGGTTGTGGACGCCTTTGAATCCATGGGCATAAAGCCAAAAGGACACAGGGAAAAATGCACCTGTGATACCTGTTCCGGAAATAGGCACACACACTAAGCCGGCATAAACAGAGGAAGAGCAAAAGCCTAGTATCTGAAAATAGTATGATTACTAGGCTTTTTACTTTATAGCAGCCTAAAATTCAAATTTTTTGGGAGGTTGGCCCGAAAAATCAGACATTATAACACTACCATGTTCAAGGTAAAATATCTCAAAAATCGGGTTTTCAGGTGTTTGATAAATACTCCGCACCAATTCGTTACCGGCGATAATCCTCTTCTTGATTTCTAAATCCTGGCTTAATTTGATTTGGCCTCTTAATCTTACGGTAATAAATTCCTTTGATGATGAAGAGAATTCTATAAATGGGTTAGCTTGCAATTGTTTAAACACTTCTTTATTATTTGCGGTACAAAAATAAAGCTTATCATCTTGCTCAAACATGGATTGAAAGGGTCGAACGCGTGGTTTGCCATTATCAATGGTTCCTAAGCAGCCCACTGGATTAGCATCAAGAAATTCAATTACTTCCCTCATTTTTCCCTCCATAAATAATGATTTTACTGGTCTTTCCTTAGCTTGGCCAGGTTCTTTAACCGGCATCCCCCCTATCCAGGTTTTAGATAAAGTTAGATATCTAACCATATACTTAAAAATAAAAGAATCTATAATGCAGATTCATATTTGTTTATCCAGTCCGGAGTTTACCTTATGCAATATCTTTTCAATAACCTCTGTTTCTTCGTCGGATAAATCACCATAGAGTATGGTATTAAGCTTTTCAGAAATATCATCAAAAATAGGTTTTAACTCAATTCCTTTCTTTGTTAATTTTATATAGGTTGCTCTGCTGTCTGTGTAGCTTTTTTCCTTTTGAACAAAACCATAGTCGACAAGCTTTTCTATTAATACAGTGACGGTTGGCTTTGTTCGATGAATTTTATCTGCCAACTCCTTCATGGTGTATTTCTCTCCTTGAAAAAGGATAACTAAAATATCACCATGAGAAGGAACAATCCCTTTAACTCCATGACTTTCGAGTTCCCTGACAATATACTTGTTTGCTTTTTCTCTTATTCTGCTTATTAAAGCAAGTGCATTTCCCTGTTTCATATTTTTAGTATAGTTAGATATCGAACTATTGTCAAGCCTCTATTGTATAAAACCCTTCCACCCTTCTTAAAGGTTCTCTATTTTTATCACTCCGCAAGCTAATCTTTTCCCTGAATCACCTGCGGGTTGGGTTCTATAATCATCGGGGTTCTGGTGAATAATTACTGATTTGCCGATTACCTGTTCAGGTATGAATGCGTTAGTAAAGAAACACATATTTGCGTATCCTTGGTTTGAGAATATAACGGGGAAATCACCCGCATGGTTTCCGTGGGGTTGGTTTGTTGGATTCCAGTGTTCTCCTGCGGCTTGGAATGGATCTTGTGGATCGCCCACCTGACAGTTACCAAATTCATGGATGTGAAAGCCGTGAGGACCAATGGGGTCTTCCCCATTAGAGGCTGGTTGGTAGGGAGGAAGTCCCTTTACTTCAGCACATACCCAGGCACCATTTGGCACTTTAAAAAATCGTACAATACCTTCAATTTGTGGCCTCAGTGGGCCACCCTTTACATTGGCAACTGCCGCCGGATTGTTTACAGGTAAGTTAATAGTCTGACCAACCCTTAGGTTGTTGTAGTCAATTTCGGGATTTACTGAAATCATTTCATTCAATGAAACATTAAGCTGTTTAGCCAAATTGAATAAAGTATCGCCTGCTTTAATAACATGGGGAAATGTTCTGGGGAAATTCATTGAAGGCATTTTACTTCACTTCTTTCAGACTTTTTGAAAAAATCTGGGTAGTGACAACTGTTCAAGGTCATAATATTTAGCATCTGTAATAAACGTTAACGAACATTATACGGGTGATTGCTGTACAATACAAAGAGATTATGATATTACAAAACCCTCCGTCCGGAGGGTTTATCCTGGTATTAACAAATATATTATAAAAAATGATACATTTTTGTTATTTAACCCATGCATTACATGAAAAACAGACGTCTTACGCTGATGACCAACGGCTGAAATTATCTCCAGATCAACCGGTGCAGCAGAGAAATCAATTTCATAAAGGGTGAAACGTACACCCTACCACGTCCCGTTAAGAAAGGGATTGTGCCTGGCCTCCTCCCCGACGGTGGACGCCGGGCCGTGCCCCGGATAAACCGGGGTTTCTGGCGGAAATACCAGTATTTTATCCTTTATTGACTGTATCATCTGGTTGTGATTCCCTCCCGGGAAGTCCGACCGTCCCACAGAGCCTGCGAAAAGGGTGTCACCGGTAATCAGTTTATCTCCCGCCTGTATGCAAATGCCCCCCTGGGTATGGCCGGGGGTATGTAAAATTCTCAATTGCTCCTTCCCTACCGCAATAGTGTCCCCGTCTTTTAAAAGCCTGTCGGCCTCTTTAAATTTAAGAGTCATTCCAGTGAAGAGAGAAAGATTCTTCCCGGGGCTTGTCAGCATATCCGCATCCTTACCGTGGATCATCACCTGTGCGCCGGTGGCATCCAAAATCTGCCCCAGGGCACTGAGGTGATCAGCGTGCCCGTGGGTAAGAATTACATATTTACAGTTAAGGTTTAGTTTTTCAAGCAACCGTAAAATTTTGGCCCCCTCGGCTCCGGGATCCACCACCGCAGCCTCCCTGGTTTCCTCGCATCCAATTATGTAACAGTTATTATCCATAGGACCAACAGATATTCCTTCAAAAATCAAACCACATACCTCCTTTAATAATCCCTAATCCCTAACCCCTAATCCCTGTTATTAGAATTGTTTTTTGCTGTCCAGCATAAGTGTAACCGGCCCGTCATTTATTATTTCCACATGCATATGGGCCTGAAATACCCCTGTTTCCACTCCAATGCCAGTTTCTTTCAACCTGGACACAAATAGTTCATAAAGCTCCCTGCCCATTTCCGGAGGGGCCGCATCAGAAAAGCCCGGCCTTCTTCCCTGCCTGCAGTCACCATAAAGGGTGAACTGGGAAACCACCAGGGCACTTCCTCCAACGTCTGTGAGCGAGCGGTTCAGCTTGCCCTCTTCATCCTCAAAAACCCTGAGGTTAGGAATTTTTCCGGCAAGATATGCTGCGTCCCCCGGGCCGTCATCCCGCCCCACTCCAAGCAGTATAACAAATCCCCTGCCTATTTCCCCAACAGTTTTATCATCCACCTTAACAGAACCCCTGGAAACTCTCTGAACTACAGCTCGCAATAGTAACCCTCCCGGGATAAGTATTAATGGTCTAAATCCAGAAGCCAGGAGTCAGAATCTAGACTCCCGGGCTGCAAAAGCAGCCACCAAGGAGAATGAAAATTGGGTCCTTTTAAAGCCACAGAGCACACAGAGGACACAGAGGTTTTTTAGACCTGCCTGAATGTTAAAAGTTCTTTTAAATTAAGTGAAGATATTTAATAATTATTCCCGAAGTGCCTACTTTTGCTACAGAGTAGTGCCTTACAATTCCTCTCTGTGATCTCTGTGCCCTCTGTGGCTAATAAAGACCTGGGTTGTTTTCAGGGTAGAAATTTTTACGTCTGGCTCTGATGTCAGTCCCAATGAAACCTTGCCCCTTAATTTACTGCAGTTTTATTAGACTTATCAGGAATGCTCAACCATTCTGCCTTCTGACTTCTGAATTCTGGATTCCGACAGTAATTCCCATCAGAATAAGCTTTTAGCTGGTACGCTTAACATCATATACGTCTTTAACCCTACTAAGCTTCGAAACAATAAACTCCAGCTGCTCCTTGCTCCTCATCTCCAGAATCATTTCCACTATGGCGGCATTTTTACGGCCCCGGGCATTAACCCAGTTGGCGCTTATCTTCATTTCCACCAGTACCGCCAATATATCGCTCAAAAAGCCGGCCCTGTCGGACCCGGATATCTCCAGCTTGACCTGGAAAGAAGTCTCTACATCGCTGTCCCAGGCCACCTCCACCAGGCGGCTGTCTTCTCTCCCGCTGATAAATTTAAGATTCCGGCAGTCACCCCTGTGAATTGACACTCCACGGCCTCTAGTAATGTAGCCAACAATAGGATCTCCAGGTATGGGATTGCAGCAGTGGGCCAGCCTTATCAACAGATTGTCGACTCCCCTGACCTTGATCCCCTGGGTAGGGCGCCCCCACTCGGGCTTTCGCTGTCCGTCTAAAAGTGCCTGGTATTTTTCGACAAGCGTACTTTTTTTCTCCGGCCTGCTTTCCCTTATGCGGTTCAGTATGGTAGTAGCTGTTATAGTGCCTTCGCCTATGGCCGCATAAATATCATCAACCGTCAGAAGGGTATATCTTCTTCCCGCCTCCAGTATACCTTGTTCCTTCAGGTAATCATGGTCCATTCCCAGCCTTTTGGCCTCACGCTCCAGCAACTCCCTGCCCCGGTCGATATTCTCCTCACGCTGCTCTTTTTTAAACCAATGCCGAATCCTGTTCTTGGCCTGGGTTGTTTTTACTATATTCAGCCAGTCACGGCTGGGGCCCGCAGGGTGCTTTGAGGTGATTATCTCCACTATGTCCCCGTTTTTGAGCTTGTAGTCCAGAGTTGTAATCCTGCTGTTTACTTTGGCTCCCACGCAGCTATGTCCTACCTGGGTGTGCACTCTGTAAGCAAAGTCAATGGGGACAGAGCCGGCCGGGAGCTCATACACATCGCCCTTAGGAGTAAAAACAAATACGGCATCGGCAAAAAGGTCAACCTTAAGAGTCTCCACAAATTCCCTGGCGTCCCGCAGGTCATGCTGCCACTCCAGGAGCTGGCGCAGCCAGGCAAGTTTTTTGTCAAAATCCTTATCCCCTCGCCCACCCTCTTTGTATCTCCAGTGGGCGGCAATGCCGTATTCTGCTGTGCGGTGCATTTCAACGGTTCGTATTTGAATTTCAAGGGGCTCCCCCTGGGGGCCTACCACCGAGGTATGGAGAGACTGGTACATATTTGTCTTGGGCATGGCAATATAATCCCTGAACCGGCCCGGTATCGGCTTCCATACCGTGTGAACCATCCCCAAAGCTGCATAACAGTCCCTTATGGAGCTTACTAAAACCCTAACTGCCATTACATCGTATATTTGGCTTAATTCCTTTTGCTGCTCCTTCATCTTGGAGTATATACTGTAAAGGTGCTTGGGTCGGCCCTGAATATCAGCCTCAATACCGACTGAAACAAGCTTTTCCTTTAATATTACTATTACGGCTTTTATAAACTCTTCCCTTGTAACGCGTGTCTGAGCAACCTGTTCAGCCAGCTTATAGTAACTTTCGGGATACAGGTACCTGAAGGACAGGTCCTCCAGCTCCCACTTCAAATGGTAAATTCCCAGCCTGTGAGCAAGGGGAGCAAAAATCTCCAGAGTTTCCTGGGCTATTTCTTTCTGCTTTTTCTCGGGATGATATTTGAGTGTGCGCATATTGTGGAGCCGGTCGGCCAGCTTTATTAATACCACTCTAATGTCTTTGGCCATGGCCAGGAACATTTTGCGAAGATTTTCAGCCTGCTGTTCCTCTTTTGACTTGAACTCCAGTTTTCCCAGCTTAGTGACCCCGTCAACCATCAGGGCCACTTCGTCTCCGAAATCGCTTCTTATCTTGTCCAGGGAAATGGATGTATCCTCAACCACATCATGAAGCAGTGCAGCCAGCAAGGTCTGCTGGTCCATCTCCAATTCCGCCAGTATCATGGCAACAGAAAGCGGGTGAGTAATATATTCCTCCCCGGAAATGCGAGTCTGCCCCATATGAGCTTCCCTGGCGTAATCATAGGCCCGGTAAAGCAGGGGAAGATTAGCGTTTGGATTGTAGTGAATGAGTTTTTGAATTAGGTCATCCCGAGTCATAAAAATCTTCCCTACTATATTAGAAAAGTCGTTATTAGAAAAGTCGTTGCAACAAACCATCAGCTTGCTCAGGAGATACCGGACGGTTTTCTTAAGCTCTCCCACCAGTTCTCGATATTTGTTTTAATCTCCTGCCCAGCCCTGAATGTATCTGACAATCGTATGTCCTGCCTTGTTTTAAAAGGGTTAAGCCCCACACGGTAACCTTCCCCCTCAATTCTGTGATTAACCAGACCCAAATCAGCAAACACAGACAAACTAAATGCTATAGTATAAGGACCCGCCTTTGCAAGTCCCCGGTTTCTCAAAAATTCTGCGGCAATGCCCGGAATAATATATCCCGTCTTTCCCATTCTAACCAGGTAAGCATAAAATTCTGCCAGCAAATCCCGGCCCGGAGCCAGGGAATCAAGATATTCCCTGCCTGTATTTATATCCCTTTCCCCCACCAGGCTGTGTACAACTACCCCGCCACCGCTAAGACGGCCCAGTCCCTCCAGACTGTACGGAACGTCATATAGGACAGCGCGCCCGGGTTTAATATTTACGGCATCTATGCACTCGTACGTACAGACAACGGCCCTTGCACTCTTTTCCTCACCGTTATTTTTAGTAACCCCCGAGTGTAAATAGCCGGCCGTTATTCCGGAACGTAACAGGAATGACGCAAGCTCCACAGCCTGCGCCGGAGAATTTACCAGAACAAGGCTGTTTTGTTCCGTTCCAAGCACTGACAGAAGGGTCGCGGGTTTGTATACAAAATCTATATCATTTATAATACGCGGGGAAAACACCGGTTGGCTTTCCCTCTCTGAATACTTTTTATAAAAATATTTCAGGTAATCGCCGGGAAAAAGAAAATTGGGGCAATTTTTTACGTACATGGTCAGCATTCTGGTAATAAATTCGGGTATGTGGGCCACAGGTGCTATTGTTTCAAGGGATAAAACAGCACCCCCCAGAATTTCACAGTATTCAGCCCCATCAACACTATCATCCGTGTAATAGTTTAACCATTCTTTTCCGGACGGCCTTATATCCTTTACTTCAAGCTGAATTGACTTTTTTCCCTTCCACTCGTTAATTGACGGGGAAAAAGCAACATCAACCTCTGATGCGGCAGAAATTTCATCTGCACAGGAAGCCATTTTGAACGCAATTCCTTCTATATACTTATTTTTTTCTTTTAACCTCAATTTGAGGTGTCCGCCGTTCCTGCCTATTTCACGGCAGGAAACAAGGCCTGCCCCCCTGCAGGCCAGTAAAGGGCCCGGATTGCTGTGACCAAAGGGGGCCATTATCTGTATCTCACGAACCAGGCCGTCAGTGATTTCATCAAGTGAAACCATTGCATCCAGCTCTATCCCCGGTATAAATATTTCGTCGTTAACTTTATCGGCATATTCATTAAGCGCCCTGCGAAGTTCAACTACCTTCCCGGTATTTATGGTAAATCCTGCTGCCTGTGCATGTCCTCCGAATTTGATCAGAAATTCGGCACAGTGATGAAGGGCATTATATAAGTGCAACCCGGGAATACTCCTGCCGGACCCTTTTCCCTCATCACCATCCAGGGATATCATTAAAACAGGCTTGTAATACCTTTCAACCAGCCTGGAGGCCACTATTCCAACAACACCGGAGTGCCATCCCTCCGATGCCAGCACAATAACTCTTCCGGCCGAGATCTGCGGGTCTGCATCCAAAATGCCCATTGCCTCAGCCAGTACCATGCCCTCAATTCTTTGCCTTTCCTGGTTTCCCCTGTCCAGAATTTCAGCCAGGCCGGCCGCCTCTTCCGGATCTCCTGTAAGCAGCAGGTCAACGGAAATGCTGGCGTCACCTATCCTTCCTGCAGCATTAAGCCTCGGTGCCAGCGCAAAACCTACTTCCCTTGTGCCAAGGCTATCGGACTTAATTCCCGAAACCTCTATAAGGGATTTTATACCGGTGTTTTGGGCACTGGAAATAGTATTAAGCCCGTATTTTACTATAACCCGGTTCTCTCCTATGAGTGGTACAATGTCCGCCACAGTACCCAGGCAGGCGAGGTCAAGGTGGTTTACCCACTCACCGGCCCTACCCCTTCTATCGAGAAGCGCCTGGGCTAACTTAAGTGCCACCCCCACACCGGCAAGCTCCTTAAAGGGATACCGGCAGTCTCCCCTTTTCGGATTTAGAACCGCCACAGCTTCCGGTATCTTATCAGGAGGCTCGTGATGGTCAGTTATTATTACATCCGGGCCCATTTGAGCCCTATTGGCAGCCACCTCTTCCACAGAGCTTATCCCGCAGTCAACAGTCACAACCAGCTTAAATCCATCTAGGCCTGCCTTTCGCAGTATTTCCAGGTGAAGGCCGTATCCTTCCTCCATCCGGTGGGGAACGTAATAGTCCACCATACCGCCCAGACTTCTTAAAACCCTCACAAGAAGGGCGGTTGCAGTTGTTCCGTCAGCGTCATAATCACCGTATATAAGTATTTTTTCACCCTGGTCCAGAGAATGACCTATCCTCCCGACAGCCTCTTCCATATCAGCCATCAGGTAGGGGTCATGCATATTATCCAGGCTTCCTTCCAAAAAAAGCCTGGCCTCTATAACGGTGGATATTCCCCTGTTTGCCAGCAGTGTGGCCAGTACTGGAGAGATTTTTAGCTCATGCTGAAATATGTATTTCAAAATGGGGTCTGTTTTTTTAACACGCCATATTTTTCGACGATTCATTTTACCCCCGGCACACAATAATACGTTGATCAAAATTATATACCTTGCGCAGTTAACCTGTAAACCTGACTATTCAACCCTCTATTGATCTGCATTAACCAGATACATAAAATTTGCTTTAAAGGAAAAAGAAGGATACTGTCTTTGCATGCAGAATAACGGGAAAATATAACAGGAGGTTATTATACGGCCATGACAAAAGAGAGAATTACCCTGGGAAGAGTAGGGGAAGAAGCGGCTGCAAGTTACCTTAAAAAAAATGGATTAAGGATTATTAAAAGAAATTACCGGTGCAAGCTGGGCGAGCTTGATATAGTTGCAATGGACGGCCCCTGCCTGGTTTTTATAGAAGTTAGGACAAAAGCAGGAAATACGTACGGGCTTCCCCAGGAAAGCCTTAACGAAAAGAAAAAGCATAAGCTGAGGCAATTGGCAGTTTACTATACTCTGTGCAGCAATATAACGGACATACCCCAGCGTTTTGACGTAATAGCCGTAACAACAGACCGCCAGGGTACCGTTTTGAAAATTGAGCACATCAAAAATGCCCTGTAAGTATTCAGACTTTCATCAGGTCTGCAAGTTTGGTAAAACCAAAAACACCGGTGCACACCAGGCTGGAAATCCCAAGTATCACCGCAATTGCTACTCTGTACACCCATTTATTCTGGTCACTTTGCTTTTTATCAATAAAATTTAAAACCTCGTGCATCCTGTCATTAACTGACAGATACTCTCTCTGCCTCTGGTCGTTCAGCATATATATCTTCTGCATTGCATCACGGACAGCGTCAATCTTCCTGTCCTCCGACCGCTTCAGTTCATCCTTTATTTCCATTAACTGCTGCTCAAGGGTTTCAAAATATTTTCTTTGCCAGTTCATATCATCCGACTCCGCTCTGCCGGAAGAGTTATTTTTATGGTTAGCGGAATATTTTGCCATAAAGTTCACCCTGATCCTTTTTTATACCAGTGTATTCTATCAGGGACATAAAGTGATTAAACATTGTATTCATTTTAAAAGAGATATAAATAGGAAATTTGCCCTAGAAAAATAGTATATTATGACTATTTAATATTTTTTTATTTAATGAAAAATAAATAATAAATACTTTAAAGCAAGGTGTTTCATTTGGCTATTAAATTTCTAATATCCAAACTGACCTCCATAGGCTACCAGCCCGAGGAGATTGAGTACTCCCTGTGTGAAATACTTCAGCATAAAAATATAAAACTTTTAAACAATACTGATCTTAAAATACTTATCGCAATGCTTGAGGAAAAAATGCAGTTTGAGAGGGCCTTGCAGTTAAGGAACAGGGTGAACTATTAAGTAAAAAACCTCAGCTTTAATTATATAAAAATACCCGTAATAAACGGGTATTTTCTATTATTTAGTCCCTTTTAAAATGCGGAATTTCATCAGGTATTTCCAGTCCCAGCTCAACCAGACCCATGAATTTTCCTTCTTTGTACCATGGGGACTGGTAAATCAGTTTCTTAACCCCATTTTTTTCTATGGTGTAGCAGTTAAGTGACTTGCTTTCCATTATTCCCTTCAGTATTTCCCTGGCTCGCTCAGGGTGGCAGTCAAAAACATTTTTGCCAATCAGTTGGGCACCCCCGTCTTTTTCAAACATCTTGCAGGCTTTTTCATTCATTTCTATAATCTTTCCCCCGGTATCACAAACAGTAACAGCTCCCGGAAAATCCTTTATCCATTCTCCATTACCCAAACCTTTTCAACTCCTTTTACAAACAAATATAATACTGACTGTATAGTTTTTTGAATTATACACCCCGGTTTTTAGTCAATCAACCATATTTTTTGCTTAAAAAAATTTCATTTGGCAATCAAAGGAAAAGGTTTTACTGAAAAAATATCCAATATTACAATCTGCGACAAAAATTTTGGAGGGTTATATCAATGAAAAAAACAGTTATGTTGCTAACAATTCTCCTGTTGTTAATGGTGTTTTCCGGAACAGCGTATGCTGACACCGAACAAAGAGTGGTTGTCCTTAAAATAGGCGACTCACAGGCTTTAATCGACAACCAGCCGGTGCAGTTATTGTCTCCCGCTGTTGTAGTGGACGGAAGAACACTGGTTCCTCTGCGGTTTGTAGGAGAGGCCTTTGGCTGCGCAGTTGACTGGAACGGAGAAACTCAAACTGCCGCAGTATCACTGGAAGAACAAAATGTAGAAGTAACCATAGGCAAGTCAAAAGCCCGGGTAAACGGTGAGGAAACCGCCCTGCAGGTTCCCGCCCAACTAATAAATGGCCGTACCTTTGTACCGCTAAGGTTTGTAGGAGAAAGCCTGGGGGCAGATATTAGCTGGGATGGTAATGAACAGAAAATAACTATAAAAATGTTGGCCTACTACAGTGAACAGCTTAAGCTTAAAGTTATTATACCATCCGGCTGGGAATTGGATGAAGAAACAAATGAAAATATAAGTTTTAAAATATCAAATATTGCATACTGCACCATTCAAAAACTAAATGTTAAAAAAGAAGGCATAAATAAGGATAATTTTAATCTTTTCGCTTCTGAACTGTTAAAAGAGTATGAGACAAAGAATAAAATAGGTGATTTGAAAGCGGATAATATGATAGGCATTATGTATAAAGAGGACGAATTGATAAATATTTATACAATAAAACTATTGGAAGACGATTCTTTTGCCGTTATCGCCGGATATCCAGAAACCGGCATCAATGCGACACTGTTAGGCAAACTTGACATATTATTAAATACCCTGTCTGACTATTAGAAATATTACCGTTCAAAGGACCCCCGGTTCATATGGCCGGGGGCTTTTATTATTATATCCTGATTTGCTAAAATAGGATAAAAAAGGAGGGGCAATCATGCGGCACTTTTCATCCTGGAAAAATATGAAGGTAGGAGACAGCGTTACCTTCTACCGTACCTTTACCGAGGGGGATGTTTCAGCGTTTACCGGGGTGACCGGGGATTTCAACCCTATCCACATGGACCCGGCAGCTGCCATGTCCTGCGGCTTTAAGGGCCGTGTCGTGCCAGGACTTCTTACCGGCAGCATGCTTACCCACGCCGGAGGCACACTTTTGCCGGAGCCATACCCGGCAGGGAAAATGTCCTTCCGTTTCCTGGAGCCAGTATATATAGGTGAAACTATATGCGGCCGGGTAACAGTAACAGATAAAGATGAAGAAAAAAACAGGTTAACCCTCAGAATAGCCTGCACCAGCCAAACAGGAAAAGTTGTCCTTGAAGGAGAAGTGTCAGGTAAGATTTTTCCAATCTCTGAATAGTTTCTTGAGCTTTAATTTAGAATATGGACCATATATCACAAAAAAAAGCATCTTGTCCGTTCAAAGGCAGGAATTAAATATGTGATTATCGTATATATAGACAAGTTTCTTTTATTTGCATTTATTATTGACATAATTTTACCAGAAAACATTGTTCAAACTTTAGAATCATCTTATATCAGGATGAGGAGGAAACACATTGAAAGTGATACGGCAGTTGGCTGACGAGCTGCAGCCGGGAATGGTTCTGAATCAGGATATATTTAACAGAAATAAGGTTTTACTACTGGCTAAGGGAGCAGTTTTAAGCGACGAAAATATCAAAACAATCAAACGATTAGGATACACAGTAATTAGCATACAAAAAGACCTTGGAAAGATTGAGACTGAATTCTGGACCCGCTACGACAACGAAAAGTATACAGAATTCAAAAGGTCGTATGAGCAATCCCGTGAAGAAGTAAGCAATATGATTAAAAATATTAATGAAGGGGAAAATGTGGATGTCGACAAGGTGTACAGTGTTCCTGAATCCATTCTAAAGGAGGCTCGTTCACCGTACAACCTTTTTATTTACCTGAGCCACATTGAGCAGCTTGACAACCACACATATTCTCATAGCATTAATGTTTCCCTTATAGCCTCTGCAATATGCCAGTGGCTTGATTTGGATGCAGAAACCACCAAGGATATTATAGTGTCGGGACTGCTCCATGATATAGGAAAAAGCCGGATAAGCCCTGATATATTAAATAAACCCGAGCGTCTGGAGCCAGGTGAGTGGGAAGAAATGAAAAAGCACACCATCTACGGTTATCGTATACTGGAAGAAGCCAACGCGCCATATAATGTCCGCATTGGAGCACTTTTTCACCACGAGCGGGAGGATGGGCGGGGATATCCCACTGGCCTGCCGGGGACTGAAATACCACTTACGGCAAAAATTGTTGCAGTGGCAGATGTATACGACGCAATGACCTCTAACCGGGCGTACCGGGAAAGGGTTTGCCCTTTTAAAGTTATTGATAAACTGCAAAGTGACTTCTACGATGCACTGGATACAGAAATACTTTTAACCTTCCTCTCAAGAATTGCAGAGTGCTATGTAGGTGACATGGTTCGCCTGAGTGACGGCCGGACAGGACAGGTTGTTGTTATAAACAGACTTCAGCCATCACGGCCAATGGTCCGCACAGAAGAAGGAATAGTCAATCTGTTTGAAGAACCCGGAGTTGATATCACAGATATCCTTCCGGCAGAGTAATTATTTACCTGAAATTCAATTAACTGCATAAGTTTATGATAAGCGGGGCTTTTATAAGTCCCGTTTTTATTTATCAATAGGTATTATTTTTGGTGTTTTATATATTTAACTTTTAAATAACAAGCTAATACATTTTTCGACAATGATTCCAATAAAAAGCGTGTATAATTACTATTAAAATGTTATACCAAGAATTACCTTCGGGAGGACATAAAATGAACGACCAGAATAATGCAAGGGAATACTTAACAGGTAAACTTAAACAAATTGGAGCTGAAAAAGATAAATCAAAAATATCAATCTACCGTGAAATATTTGACGCATCCAGCGACACAATCATAATATCTGACAAGGATACAGGCGAAATACTGGATATCAACCGGACTGTTCATGAAATGTACGGTTATAATCCTGATGAATTTTGCCGCCTTTGCTCCGTGGTCATATCCGGCAAGAACCCGTACTTCACCCGGGTGGAAGCTCTGAGTTTATTTAAAAAGGCCTCCGAAGAAGGATCCCTGCTTTTTGAAAGGCTATCCCGTAAAAAGGACGGTTCTTTTTTCTGGGCCGAAATTGATATGAAGCCCGTGACAATAGGTGACTATGCCGTGATAATGTCCACCATTCGTGATATCACAAAACAAAAGAGGGCTGAGGCAGCGCTTCAGGAACAGCTTCACTTTCTGCAATTATTAATAAATACCATACCCTATCCGGTGTTCTTTAAAGATGCGAAAGGCCTTTATAAGGGCTGCAACAAGGCTTTCGAGGAGTTCCTGGACCTCCCCAGGGAAAAAATAGTGGGAAAAACTGTATATGAAGTGTCGCCTAAAGAGCTTGCCGAAAAATACTTCGAGATGGACAATAAACTTTTTAATAATCCGGGCGTCCAGATTTATGAATCAGAATACTATCCTTCTCCGAATGTAAAAAGAAGGAATATACTACTCAACAAGGCCACCTATTTAAACACCGAAGGCAAGGTTGCCGGCCTGGTTGGAATAATAATAGATATTACTGAACGTAAAGAAACAGAGGCTGCTCTCCGGAACAGTGAGAGATTTTTAAACAGCATATTTGAAAGTATACTGGACCCCTTTACCATAATTGACAGGGATTTTAATATTATCAGAGTAAACAGCAAAACCGAGGAGCTATTTAAAAACTCACTCCCTATCATAGGAAAGAAGTGTTATGAGATATTCCATTACAGCAGTGAGGTATGCGAGGGGTGTCCCAGTGTGCTTACACTGACAACCGGACAGGCTTCCAGCGCCATTATTTCCAAGAAGGGACCCAATGGGCAGGACAGGGGACTGGAGGAACATTACAGCTATCCCTTTATTGACATGTCGACAAACCAGTTAAACGGGGTAATAATATATGTTCGGGACATAACAGCAAAAATAAGGGTGGAACAGGAAATGGCCCGACTGGAGAGGCTCAGCCTGATCGGAGAAATGGCTGCCGGGATAGGCCACGAAGTCAGGAACCCCATGACAACTGTACGGGGATTTCTTCAACTGCTTGGCTCCAAAAAAGAATGTGCCCTCTACAGAGAGTTTTATGAACTGATGATTGAGGAACTTGACAGGGCCAATTCAATAATAACGGAGTTCCTTTCTCTGGCCAAAAACAAACCGGTGGATTTAGCGCCTACCAGCCTCAATTCGGTAATTAATACCCTCCTTCCGCTTATACAGGCCGATGCTACCAACCTCGACATGATCATTAAAACCAAACTTGAAGACACACCTGCTATACTTCTGGATGAAAAAGAAATCCGCCAGCTCATTCTAAACCTAGTCCGCAACGGCCTTGAGGCAATGCCCCCCGGCGGAAGTCTGACCATAAAAACATCCACAAACTCTAAAGAAGTTACACTTTCTGTTGAGGACCGGGGTGAAGGAATAAGTTCCAAAAACCTTCACAAGCTGGGCACTCCTTTTTTCACCACCAAGGATAAAGGAACAGGATTGGGCCTGGCGGTGTGCTACAGTATTGCAGCAAGGCATAATGCCACCATTAATGTCGAAACAGGCCCGGCGGGCACAACGTTTTTTGTGAAATTCAATAATGTTATTTACTATTAAACTTAGTTTAATTTTTAGTGAGATGGGGAAAACATGTTCTTTTAACCGCCACCTCTATCTCCCCTGCAATCTCTGAGTGACTTTTTAAAAACTGCCTTACATTTTCCCGTCCCTGTCCCAGCCTGGTTCCGTTATACGAGTACCATGACCCTGATTTTTCAAGAACCCCGTGCTGCTCGCCCAGGTCCATAAGCCCCGTCTCCCTGGAAATACCTTCCCCGTAGTAGAGCTCCACCTCAGCCACCTTAAAGGGAGGGGCCACCTTATTTTTGGTAACCTTTATCTTTATCCGGTTTCCCACCACTTCAGTAACGCTTAACCTTATGTCCTGGTTTTTAATTACTTCCAGCCTTACAGAGCTATAGAACTTCAGTGCCCTTCCGCCGGGTGTCACCTCGGGATTTCCGTAAATAACACCCACCTTTTCCCTCAGCTGGTTTATAAATATCACCAGTGTTTTGGCCTTTCCCGTTACAGCCGTCATTTTCCTCATGGCCTGGGACATGAGCCTGGCCTGGAGGCCGACATGGGAATCACCCATCTCACCATCAATTTCAGCCCTGGGAACAAGAGCTGCCACGCTATCTATAACTATAACCCCGACGGCGCCGCTGCCTATAAGGGTATCGGCTATTTCGAGGGCTTGCTCCCCGGAGTCGGGCTGTGATACCAGCATTTCATCTAAATTAACGCCAATACTCCGGGCATAAAGGGGGTCCAGTGCATGCTCCGCGTCTATGAAGGCGGCAATGCCGCCATTTTTCTGGGTTTCAGCTATCACATGAAGGGCCACGGTAGTTTTCCCGGAAGACTCAGGGCCATATATTTCTACTATCCGCCCGCAGGGCATTCCTCCTGTCCCCAGGGCAACATCCAGAGGCAATATTCCGGTTGAAACAACCTCAACATTTAACGCCGCCTCCTTTTCCCCAAGGCGCATCAAAGCCCCTTTTCCAAACCTTTTTTCTATATCATCCAGTGTCTTCTTAAGCACAGTCTCCTTACCAATGTTATCCTGACGAACCTTTACCATCATTAAACCCCCCCATATACAGAACATGTGTTCTGTATTATAACAGGAATATAAAAAAGGCGCAATGGAGAAAATGTATTGTTTTTACTTAGTCTTGCAGGGCAAAATTACTTATGGAAGACTGAATAAACCTCAAAAAGGGGGTCATGCTATTCCCGGAGGTGTTTTGCATGGCAAGAAAAAGACTAATGGGCAAAGTCAGGTACCTTAAAAATAGCGGTGTAAACAAAGAGCGCTTTGATCCAGGCCCGCTCTCAAGCTCGGAAAGCCTGCCCGATAAGGATAAGAGTTAGGACTGGACAAACAATTGGTATTATACCCCATAAGTACATGTTTAGACCCGCCGGCTTGGGCGGGTCTATGATTATATCTCTTAATAGTTTCCGAATACAGTGGTCCTGGCCCTGTTTTTACCAATAGTATCGTCTTTGTTTTTCATGTTCCTTAAATCTATTCCAGGGGTGATAACAGTCGTCTCTGCATGAAACTCCCTTTCATTTTCAGCCATCAGAAAACCTCCTTTTTTATTTATATTTTAGTATTCTTTAAAAGAAGGCGGGATATAATAAGGTTTTTTACCCACGTTTGCATATAAAAAACATCGCGCGCTTTTATATAAACTATTTCTGGTTATTTAACGGAAGGCTTTTAATGTTAAACCGGCGAAATAACATAAATTAGTTTTTATGCCCCGGCAGAAAGGTTCCATTAATGCCTTACACATACATGCTTCAATGTTCAGACGGGAGCTTTTACACAGGCTGGACCACAGATATGGACGCAAGGCTGAAAGCGCACAATGAAGGAAAGGGCGCACGATATACCCGCAGCCGACTTCCTGTCCGGCTTGTTTACTGTGAGCGCCAGCAGAGCCGGAGCGAGGCGCAAAAAAGGGAGGCAGCCATACGAAAGCTAAACAGGAAAGATAAAGAACAGTTGGTATACAGCTACATATCTTTATAAAAAGCGGGCCTTTTTGGCCCGCATCCTTATTTCAAAAGGGACTGCCGCCCCTCGGGAATATAGCGTCCCTCACCCCGCACTAAAGTGTAAGGGGGACGCCCCCTTACCACCCCCATCAGGGAATTATACATAATTCCCTGTCTTTAGAACGAATCCGCCTCAGGGCGACCCTATAGTTACTCTTTTAAACGACATTCAAAAAGGGTAAGCATTTTTTTAAAAAAGCTTGCCGTTTATGTACTTTTTACGCAAATAATTATTTTAAAGGAAACACTATTTTGGTCTGGAGCTCGGACTCAGGAGTCTGAGCAGGGTCATTAAGATAAAACTCAATAGCGACTCCTGTGGGGATATAGCCTTTCTCCTTTACCCACTGGGTAAGTTCATCGTAAGCAGGTGAACAGTCACAATATGGCCCTGTATAAAGGCAGTATGCATGTTTTCCTGCAAGAATTTCACCGGGCCTGACCTCATCCTTGCCGGGAAGAGTCTTGGAAACAGGGAAGCCTGCTTCCACATCAAGGTCCTGCATGTCCATGTTATGATAGGCGGCATACGGTGCTCCCGCAGGGTATTCACCTACCTCAGAAAGGTATTTCATTATTTGGCCATAAGCAGCACCTAAGAAACGGGGCAGATTTTCCAAAGTAGTCCTCGTCCTGATTGAAAGTACTGGCTGACCAGGCTGTTCTGCTAACTCACACTTGTAACCCATACAATTACCCCCTCCTTATCTTTGATAAAATACAGAACATGTGTTCTGTATTTTATCAAAAAATTACCCTTAATTCAATAGTAATTTATAATTATTTCATATAGGCCCGTCATATGAAAACCCGCAAGGCTTTTACTCAATCCAGGGGTGGAAGTTTCCCATAGCCCAGCCAATGCTTTCATAATCAGAACTGGTTCTTTCCTTATTCTTGTTCTTCAAGGAATTTGTAATATTTTGCCGAAATAGTGTTTAATATTGGGATATGGGATGTGGTTGTAATGAAAGATACCTCTAGTATTTTTGTTGATGATTTTGTTATAAAAAGCTTACCGTTAAGGTTTCGAATAGCAGCTCTTCTTTCCTTAATTGGCCTCGGAGCAGATATGCCTTGGCTATCTGCTAATGTAAAAGAGATTCTTTTTCTTCGCGGAGCCATGATTGTTGGCGCATTGTCCTGTTCATTTGTCTGTAAATTCTTTTCTACCAGAAAATCAGTTGAAGTATTAATCGTACTTTCTGCATTAGGTGAAGTTTTATGTATGGCTTTACTTGGAACACTTGAGGGAACCTATCTCTCCGGCTATACCGCAGCTGTTTACCAAACCTTAGCCTTTATAGTGATTTTTATGCCACTAAGGACGGGGGTATTTGTAGGACTGGTCGTCTTAACCGGTATATTGTGGTTTTATATCTTCCCAACTGTCCTGCCTGTTGAAATAGAGCAGCGCTTATTTGTCAGCCATATTTTTGGATATATTACATATGCCTTAATGTCACTTGCGGGTAACTATCTCTTTTTTCAAGTATGGGCTGAAAAACAAAATCAATGGTTAAGCATGGAAGAAAAAGGCTTGAAATTAAAGGAAATGGCCTACTGTGACGGTTTAACGGGGGTATATAATTTCCGTCATTTTACAGAGAAATTTTCTGCATTAGTTGAAGAGTCAAAGCGAGAGTCAACTCCTATTACCCTTTGTTTAATTGACTTAAATGATTTTAAGTTAATCAATGATAGATATGGCCATTTAATGGGAAATGAGGTCTTAAAAAACGTTGCACAGTCACTGGTATCCTCAACGAGATCCCAAGACCTGATATTTAGAATTGGAGGAGACGAATTTGCAGTTGTTCTTCCTGGTGTCAACTCCAATTATGCACAAGCAATTATTGAACACGTAAAAGAAAACTTAATATCTTCAGGGTTACCGGGTATAGATGATGAGATTAGCTGCAGCATAGGAATTGCGGAACTTTCTCCCCAATTACCTACACCAGACGCTATAATGGAGACAGCTGACCGATCCCTATATAAGGCTAAGGAGTTAAAAAATGCAGACCGTAAAATATAGCCGCCACCCTTTTTAAAGCGATATCCCTTCGCTTCTTTAATATAAATCACTTCCCCCGGACAGAGGCATAAAGAACTATTTCTCCTTTTAAAAAACTATTTATTGACCATAAAGTAGCATTTTATTGTAATCAGCGAACAATAAATTATAACATCTCCCCCAGCCTAAGGCTGAGGTTCTATTTTCCTATATTCCTTTGGCCGACCTGATTAGCGCCAACCCCCAGGTTATGACCCTGAAGCTATTAATGAGGGAGAAATGGTCAGGGAGAACATTAAGTGAAGCAGCAAAAATATGGATATTTGCTATATTTTGCACGTTTCTGCCGAAGCTTGTCCTAAATTTTAGATAAATTTCATAATTTGTTAAGGTTATTTTAAGAATTGCCCGTTAAACTAAAATAAGGGGTGAATAACATTAAAAATGTAAAATATCTTACCCTTGAAATAATGATTGAGCGTAAGCGTCTTGAATCTATGGCTGAAAAATTTGGCCTTTTACATCCAAATGTTATAAGGCAGAGTAAAAAACTTGATAAGCTAATAAATCAAATACAACAAAGGCTTGCATCCTGATTGTGCAATTCACATAAATCCACCCCTTCTCCCGGAACATGGCCTATACGGTCCTGTTCCTTTTCTTTTTTAAGCTTCAATAAAACAAACCCTCCAAGGACGCATGTTTTTTCTATAATTGTTTAATTTTTTCAATATTTAGTATAATATATAAAGAAAGTTGTAATGGCCGCTATAAAAGGGGGCGTTTGGGATGGAATGCGATTTGCTTATTAAAGGCGGAAATGTGGTGGACGGCACCGGAAAACCGTCCTTCGCAGGTGATATAGCCGTCCGGGGAGGTAAAATTGCGGCGGTAATACCTTCTTCCCGGGGTATAGACACCGGTCAGTGGGAATGTAAGTCTGTAATAGATGCCTGTGGCCTGACAGTAACCCCCGGTTTTATAGACATCCACTCCCACTGCGACTATATAGCAGATAAAAAGGAGCACCCCGGCCTGATGGAACCCTTTCTTGAGCAGGGGGTTACCACCATGGTTGGAGGCAATTGCGGCTTTTCACCGGCACCCCTTGCGCCGGAATCTGCCCACCTGGGCATTGTAAAGGAAAGCACTGAATTTTTTTCAGCCCAACTTTCCAGGGATACAACCTGGACATCCATGGACTCATTCATCAGTTATCTGGAAAAAAACAAAATATCCGTCAACCTGGCCATGCTTACAGGCCACGGCACACTGCGCTGGTCACTTTGGGGCAGAGACTATTCCTATCCGGGGAAAGAAAAAATGAGGGAAATTGAAAACATCATCTCCTGTTCCTTTGAGGAGGGGTCCTATGGGCTTTCACTGGGCCTGGGATACGAGCCGGGGCTATTTGTGGAGAAGAGGGAACTGGAGGAACTGGCCTCTCTTGCCAAAAGACACGGGCGAATTCTCACGGTGCACAACAAGGCTCTCTCCCGTATTTCCGGAGCATACCCGCTTCAGCCGTTTGACACGGACCACAACCTGAAATCACTGGAAGAGGTGATTTCACTGGCAGAAAAAACAGGAGTGCGGATCCATATTTCCCACCTTATGTTCGTGGGTGAAAAAACATGGCCCAACTGCGACCGGGCGCTTGAAATGATTGACCGGGCAAAGGAAAGGGGCGTTGATATATCCTTTGACAGCTTCCCGTATTTTTGCGGCAATACCACCATCTACGTTATTTACCCCACCTGGTTCCTGAAAAATATAACGGCCAATTTCAAAAATCCACTGGCCCGGACCCGTCTCCACCTGGAATTCTTTTTAATGTCCCGGATGCTGGGCTTTGCCATAAGTGACGCCCAAATAATGTGGGGAGGGCACCCCGACCTGGAAAAATACAACGGCATGTTCTTTACCGATATTGCCCGAGATATGGGTTGCTCCCTTTTTGATGCCTACCTGAAGGTCAGCGAGATCAGCCGAGGCAAAACATTATGCCTATTTCACAAATATAGCGGCAATGACCGGGAGGAAAGTGTTTATAAAAAGTTATTGGCCCACCCTTTGAACACTTTTGAAACAGACGCCATTCTCACCACAAGGGGAGTACAAAACCCCGCTACCTTCGGGGCCTTTCCCCGGATCATACAGCGATACCACAAAGAACTGGGAATCATATCCCTTGAGGAGGCCATAGCCAAGATGACCGGCAATTCCGCCTCCAGGATCGGAATAAAGCACAGGGGCACCATCGCCGAAGGCAACTGGGCGGATATAACCATTTTTGATTATGCGGAAATAAGAGATAACACAACCCTCACCAAAACCGAAGAAAAACCTTCGGGTATGAAATATGTATTCATAAACGGTGAGGAGGTAGTGAGGGACGGCAGGGCAATCAGCGGAAAGAAGGCGGGAATGGCCCTCAGGTGTTAACGCATGGGCAACTGCCTGATTAACTAAGGAGTACATCCATGTCAGACATTAAAAAACCTGATTGTTTTAAATGTATTCATTTTTATATAACATGGGAAAGAAACATGCCTAACGGCTGTAGGCTATATGGAATTAAAACGAAACACAATCCATCAAAAGCAGTATTAACGGCAACAGGTATAGGTTGTCTTGGGTATGAAGAAAAGAAAAAGGTAAAATAAAAAGTTAATTTTGAGTTATTTATAGCATTTTAATTGACAAACCCTTCTTCCACATGTAACATATTCTTTGTTAAGAGGGAGTAGTTTTAATTACAAAGTCAACATACTGGAGAGGGTAAACCAAACCTGGCTTTGTAACCGGAATTAGGTAACGAGACTTTTAACATAACCCCTTTAGGGTTATGTTGGAGGTCTTTTTTTTACACCATTTTATGGTTCCATGCAAATATTGCCGGTAAACTAAATAAGGGAGTGGAATGTATGCTCATCAAAAGCTACGAGGATGTCCCTATCTGGGACGAAATACCAAAACTCTTACCTGAGAAAAACCGCATAAATAAAATAAACAAGCCGGATGAAGTGTTTTGGAATTGGGGAAACAGTGAAATCCATCTTGACTATTACAAAAATACTGACTCCAAGGTTAAGGTAATACTTCTTCACGGTGTGGGAGGCAACGGGAGGTTGCTGTCCTTTATCGGAGTGCCCCTTCACAAACATGGCTATGAGGTGATTGCACCGGATTTACCGGGCTATGGAATATCTAAAATATCAGAAGTGGTAAGCTACCAGCATTGGGTTCAGCTTGTAAACGACTTGATTATTTTTGAAAGGCAAAAGGATGACAGGCCGGTTGTGCTTTTTGGTTTGAGTGCGGGCGGCATGCTTGCCTATCATGCAGCCTGTATCAATAAAAAGGTGTCGGGATTAATAGTCACCAACATACTGGACCAGAGGGTTCAGGAAGTCAGAGACGGATCTGCCGCGAACAAGTATATAAGCCGCATTGGGGTGCCGGTGCTTACAGCTCTTTCACACATCAATGACAGAATTAAGCTGCCCATGAAGGCTATAGCCAATATGAATGCCATAGTAAACAATGACAGGCTTCTAAAACTTTTAATAAAGGATAAAAATTCTTCCGGAGCAAGTGTGCCGCTGAGGTTCCTTATTTCATTAATTAATGCAGCTCCGGCAATCGAGCCTGAAAGCTTTACTATATGCCCGCTATTGATGGTTCACCCGGAGAAAGACCGGTGGACGCCTCTAAAATTAAGCAAGCTGTTTTATGACAGGCTGAAGTGCCAAAAGCATTTGGTCATGCTGGAGAATGCGGGGCATTTTCCAATTGAGAATCCGGGGCTTGAACAACTGGAACAAGCTGTAGTGAGTTTTTTAAGGACGAGTCAAAGAACCGTCCCCTGACTCATGCCATAACTAAGCATTGTCTGCCCCGCCTCCATCTCATCCAACCGGTTATCGTTGCCATAACCCAACCCATATTCCCTCCAAATTGTTGCCCATATGGGATTATTTCAATCTATCGTGCTCCTGTGCTGTCAAGGGAGAGGCCCAGGCTGAGAGCTGCATTAAGCTTACACTGCAGTAATGCTCTCAGCTTGAGTCAGGGGACGGTTCTTTGACTCACGGATTCGGATAGTTAATCCATAAGATAATGCAAAACATCCTCCGGCACCACCCAGTCCCATAGGCCAAGCCGCCCATTTACGGGCACCGGCTCCGGCAGCCGGTTGACACCCTTCAGATCCCAGGCATATCTACCTGGAGTAAAATCCCCAAAGGGTATCTGGTCTTGAGGTATCCAGTGCTCCTTTTCTACCTTCCATACAGCGTCAAGCTGGCAGAAAGCCACCACAGCTCCAAGTGGCAGCTCCGCAGGGTCTTTTATTCCGGCCCTGGAGAGCGCGGACTTAAAGTGTTCCTGTTCACACAGATCCTGGTTTTCCCTGGGGAAGCCCTTAGAGGCATGTATGGCTAAAGGTCCCCGGTATTTTGCCGGCCAGGACCTGGTTTCTATTCTTTTAGCCCCTGTGGCAATCAGCGTGGCCCAGGGCTGCATTACGCTTACCGTTTTTATAACCATATTAACCCTCTTTTAAATAAGCATTTGTGTACACTACCTCTACCATAACCATTTTAGAATTATTTATAGTATAAAAACCCTATCGATACTCTTTCAAACGACATCCATTTGATAGGCTGTTATTAGATGGGCTTATAAATTTACGACATTTATTTCCACATAACCCCTTTTTTGAAGGTATTTTATGCCAAAAGGAGAAGTAATTAGGTAAATACAAAACAAATATTGATTAAGAGGTTACCATATGCTTTCTATTGTTAACAGCACCGCCCTTAACGGGCTTGAAGGGCACCTGGTAAAGGTGGAGGTTGATGTGAATAATGGGCTTCCAAGCATTGACCTGGTTGGCCTTCCCGATGTTTCGGTAAAAGAGGCCAGGGAAAGGGTACGATCAGCCATAAACAACGCGGGGTTTGAGTTTCCGGTTAAAAGAATTACGGTAAACCTGGCACCAGCGGATATAAAGAAGGAAGGGTCGATGTATGATCTGGCTATGGCGGTGGGCATTTTGGCCGCCACTGACCAGCTGGACCCGGTGGTGTGCGGGCGCTATTCCTTTATCGGAGAGCTGTCCCTTAACGGCGGGGTGCGGGGAGTGGAAGGAGTCCTTCCCAATGTTATGGCCTCCTGTGATAACGGGATAGTCCAGGTAGTGGTTCCTGCCGAAAACGCCGACGAGGCAGCGCTTTGCCAAAAGGCCGAGGTTTACCCGGTATATTCCCTCAACCACCTGGCGGGCTTCCTCAGGGGAGAAGCCACTATACCTGTTCACCGAGTAAACCTGGAAGAAATAATGAGGTCATCAGAGAACGTATTAACCGATCTTTCCGCGGTTCGGGGCCAGTATACCGCCAGAAGGGCACTGGAGGTGGCTGCCGCCGGGGGTCATAACCTGCTTATGGTGGGAAGCCCCGGGTCCGGCAAAACACTTCTTGCCAAGTGCCTTCCCGGAATACTGCCGGAAATGGACTTTGAAGAGTCCATGGAAACAACCAAAATATATAGCCTGGCCGGACTTCTGAAGCCGGGTCTGCCGTTGATTGCATCAAGGCCCTTCAGGGCGCCTCACCACAGCGCATCGGCGGTATCCCTGGTGGGTGGGGGAAAATACCCCCGCCCCGGTGAAATATCCCTCTCGCACAACGGAGTGCTTTTCCTCGATGAAATGCCGGAGTTTTCAAAGGACTGCCTGGAGGCGCTGCGGCAGCCCCTGGAGGACGGTGTGGTAACCATCTCCAGGGTTAACGCCTCTATCTCCTACCCGGCCGGAATAACCCTGGTGGCAGCCTGCAATCCCTGTCCGTGCGGATACTATGGTGATTACCTTAAAAATTGTAGTTGCACCCCCACCCAGGTAAAAAGGTATATGGGGAAAATATCCGGCCCGCTGCTGGACCGGATGGACATAGCAATAAATGTTCCCCGCCTTTCCTACGATGACCTGAACAGTCCCGGGCAGGGTGAAGAATCAGCCATTGTAAGGGAAAGGGTGCAGCGGGCCCGTGAAATTCAAAGAGACCGTTTAAAGGCCGTGGGCATAAAGTGCAACGCACAGATGACAGGGGCCCAGGCCAGGGAGTGCTGTATGCTCTCAGAAGAGGCTGAGTCTCTTATCAAGTCATCCTTCAGGCAGCTTAAATTAAGCGCCCGCTCCCATGACAGGCTTCTAAA
>JBMOPE010000042.1:0-20121 GCA_049323755.1 Bacillota bacterium | reverse complement strand
GGCCGGGAGTGTAAGTTCAGTGATGGATTGAGCTGACCGGTACTAATAGGTCGAGGGCTTAACCTTAAAAAGCGCTAATATTTCTAATCGCTGTGAAGTTTTGAAGGTGCGAATAAAAACGCATAGAGTTTCCGGTGGCCATACCGGAGGGGATACACCCGTTCCCATCCCGAACACGGAAGTTAAGCCCTCCAGGGTCGATGGTACTTGGACGTCAGTCCTGGGAGAGTAGATCGTCGCCGGAGTTAATTTTAAGAAGCCCTGCATGATAACACATGCGGGGCCTCTATTTATTTACAAAGAAGAATCGGTAATATAGTATATTTAGGGTATAACAATTGGGATGTAGTAATTAAATTTTATCACCAATTCCTAATTCCCAATTCCCAATTCCTGACCCATGAAAATTGCTTAAGTTTATTCAATAAACCGGGAGGACCATATTTGGAAACTGTAAAGTTAACCATAAGTGAAAATGACCAGGGAAGAACCATTGAAGCAGTTTTAAAAGAACGTTATTCAATGTCCAGATCACTTATAAGAAAAATAAAGCGGGAAGGACAGGTATATCTAAACGGAAATCCGGTGTTTTTAATAGAGAGGGTGGGAAAGGGAGATATTCTGGTAGTAGTGATTAATTCAGAAAAAGGGAGCGATATTCTTCCAGAAGAAATACCGCTTAAAATAATATACGAGGATGAGGACGTTATTGCCGTAGACAAGCCTCCAGGTATGATAGTGCACCCGGTAAGAGGGGAAAGGGAAAATACCTTGGCAAACGCAGTTATAGGCTACTGGCTAAAAAAAGGAAAAAGAAATCCTGTTTACAGGCCGGTATACAGGATTGACAGGGATACCTCAGGTATAGTGCTTGTTGCCGGCACCAGGATGGCGCACCTAAGCCTGGACCTTCAGCTAAGAGAAAGGATTATGAAAAGGAAATATATTGCAATAGCTGGAGGACTGGTTTTTAATAATTATGGCGTAATCAATGAACCTATAGGAAGAAAGAAAGGAAGCATTGTGGAGAGGGAGGTTACCGGGTCCGGATCTGTTTCTGTCACTCACTATAGCGTTATAAAGAGGCTTCCCGACATAGAGGCAACCGTTTTGGAGGTAGTTCTGGAAACTGGCAGGACTCACCAGATAAGGGTTCATATGAGCCATATAGGGCACCCGCTGCTGGGAGACACTCTTTATGGAGGAAACCGCGACTTAATAAAAAGGCAGGCGCTTCATTCACATAGGGCTGAATTTAACCACCCCAAAACAGGGGAAAGAATCGTATTAAAAAGTGACCTTCCCGAGGATATGAAAAAACTGGCATTTTGAGGTCTGATGCCGGAAGTCAGTGGTAGTAGGATTAAAGCTTGACTGGCTCGTCCCTCCGTGCTAAAATTTTATTTGTCCAATACCGTTCCTCGATAGCTCAACGGTAGAGCAACCGGCTGTTAACCGGTAGGTTGTAGGTTCGAATCCTACTCGAGGAGCCAGAAAAGAGGCTGACTTAAATGTCGGCCTCTTTTTTTTGCAAAACCTATACTGTAAATACCTTATACTGAAATTCTTGCCGGTCGGAATTCAGAATTCAGAAGTCAGAATCCAGAATCCGGGCATTCCTTATATTTTCATTTTCTGATGGTACCGCTTGCGGTAGGGATATTTTTAGTATTCAGGCAGGGCTAAGAATCTCTGTGTCCTCTGTGGCTTAAAATGGACCTGGCTTGGCAGGGCGAGTCTACATAGTATTGGCCAGTATTTTATGTGTATAGGTGCGAATGAAAGGGTTTTAGGAAGGTAATATTTTTTTTTGCCCCAATAAGGGGAAAAATGAAGGTATAGGATGTTTGTTAAAAAGCTTGTTTTTAGTAAATAATATGGTTAAGGTCAGACAAAGTCAAATTGAATGTCTGCCATTATATTTGCAGCGAAAGAGGTAGTGGCCGGATATGTCAAACATATCAGATCTTATAGAAAAATATCTTAAGGAATTACTTCAAAATAGTAAATTGGGCCAGGTAGACATCCAAAGAAATGAGCTGGCCGAGAAATTTGACTGTGTTCCATCCCAGATTAATTATGTTCTCACCACAAGGTTTACCGTGGAGCGAGGCTTTGTTGTGGAGAGCAGGAGGGGTGGAGGAGGATTTGTGCGCATAATAAAGCTGCCCATAGATGTAAAGGTGGATACTGTTAGCTTTCTCTGCGATTTGATTGGAAGGGATGTAAGCCAGCAGGCAGCCGGGGGGGTTATACGCCGTCTTCAGGAAGAGGGACTTCTGACTGAAAGGGAGGCAGCTATAATGCGGGCCGCTGTAGGCCGTGATGTCCTCCGGATAGCATTACCGGCAAGAGATCAGCTGAGGGCTTTGATATTGAAGTCGATGATTATATCCATACTCCAGTATAGTAAAGAGGAGGACTAATTATGAACTGCGAGCGCTGCCAGGCCAGGCCGGCTATAGTGCATCTCACTGAGATTATTAACAATAAAAAAAGGACTTTACACCTTTGTGAACAGTGTGCAAGAGAATTTCAGGCCGAGAGCTTCGGCCTTATACCGCAGATGAACCTGCATAATTTTCTTGCCAGCCTTTTTTCGAACCAGGTGGCCAATCCTTTTGACCACGCATTAGCCCAGGGGGAAAAATGCCCCAACTGTGGGCTTAGTGAAGCCCAGTTTGCCAAGAGCGGGCTTTTGGGGTGTGCAGACTGTTATAGGAAATTCAGTGATCGCCTAGATCCTGTTTTCAGACGGATACACGGGATATCCAAACATACCGGAAAGGTTCCGGAAAGAACTGGAGGCAAGGTAAAGATTACAAAAGAAATTGACAGGCTAAAGGTTCGGCTGAAGGATGTAATCAGCCGGGAAGAATTTGAAGAAGCAGCCAGAATAAGGGACCAGATAAGAAATCTTGAAAAAGAGCTGTCCAGGGAGGTGGAGTAAGGTGTCAATCAAGGACACAGTGAATAATCCTCACTCACACTGGATGGACGCCAGCGGCCCTGAGCCGGATGTTGTGATCAGCAGCAGGGTGAGAGTGGCCAGGAACCTTAACAATATGCCCTTTCCCCATTTGCTGTCCGAGGAAAAAGCAAGGGAAATTATTCATTCAGTAAGGCTTGCCATAGAGAATAAAGAGCTTATCAATCAGTCTGGAATTTTGGAGATGGTTGAATTAACCGAATTGACAACCGTTGAGAGACAAATACTAGTTGAAAAGCACCTTATAAGCCCGGACTTGTTGGAAAACTACACGAAAAAGGCCGTTTTGCTGAGAGAAGATGAGGTCCTTAGTGTAATGGTAAACGAAGAAGACCATTTGCGCCTTCAGTGCCTTTTACCCGGACTGCAGCTTAAAGAGGCCTGGGAGATAATTAATAAGCTGGACGATGGACTTGAAAAAACACTGGAGTTTGCATATGATGATAAACTCGGCTACCTTACGGCCTGCCCAACCAATGTAGGTACAGGTCTGAGGGCTTCAGTTATGCTCCATTTGCCCGGCCTGGTTCTGGTCAACCGGATTAAGGATATACTGGGGTCGGTATCCAAGCTGGGACTCACGGTGAGGGGGCTCTACGGTGAAGGAACCGAGGCTTCCGGAAACCTTTTTCAGATATCAAACCAGGTAACACTGGGGCAAACCGAGGAGGACATTATTAATGCCCTCATATCGGTGACCGGCCAGATAGTAGCTAACGAACGGGCTGCCCGGGAGGCCTTGATGAGGGAAAGAAAAGAGCATATTGAGGACAGGGTCGGGAGGGCTTACGGAATTTTAAGTCATGCAAGGATTATGAGCTCAGAGGAGTCGGTAAGGCTTCTTTCGGACCTGAGACTTGGCGTCAGCCTTGGTCTGATTGATATCATAAAGGCGAACCTTATCACAGAGCTTATGGTAATGATACGGCCGGCTTTCCTCGTAAAAAAGGCCGGACAGGAAATTTCCTCCTTTACAAGGGATATAATAAGGGCAAATCTGATAAGAGAGAACCTCGGATTTAAATAAGTTTTCAGGAGGTATATCATATGTTTAACAGGTTTACAGAAAGGGCCCACAGGGTTTTGTTCCTGGCCCAGGAAGAGGCTATGAGGCTGGGGCACCCTTATGTGGGCACCGAGCATATATTACTTGGGCTTATAAGGGAGGGCCAGGGCGTAGCGGCAAAGGCGCTGGGCCACATGGGGATTGAGGCAGACAATGTGCGCTCCGCCATTGAGCAAGCGGTTGGCAAGGGGCAGGGTAATCCCGGGCAGGAAATAATTCTTACCCCCAGGGGTAAAAGAATACTGGAGCTGTCGGTAGATGAGGCCCGGCGCGTGGGTCATAATTATGTTGGAACTGAGCATATACTCCTGGGGCTTATTAGAGAGGGAGAAGGCATTGCTTCCCAGGTGCTTCAGGGTATGGGGGCCAATCTAGACAGGGTTCGCCAGATTGTTCTTCAGATGCTTGGTGAAACCGGAGCTCAGGGTGGCGAACAGATCCGGGGCCAGGGGTGCACGACCTGTAATGGAGGCGCCAAAACCGGAACCCTTGACCAGTTCAGCCGGGATTTATCCGCAATGGCCAGACAGGATAAACTGGACCCGGTAGTTGGAAGAGAGAAGGAGATAGAAAGGGTAATTCAGATTCTCTCCCGGCGTACTAAAAACAATCCGGTTCTTATCGGGGAGCCCGGTGTTGGGAAGACCGCCGTTGTGGAAGGGCTGGCCCAGCGTATAGTTACGGGCAATGTTCCGGAAGTTCTTCTGGATAAAAGGGTTGTAACCCTCGATATGGCTTCCATGCTGGCCGGAACAAAGTACAGGGGAGAATTTGAGGAAAGGCTTAAAAAGGCTATCGAAGAGATTATAAACGCAAACAATGTAATTGTATTTATTGATGAGCTTCATACAATTATTGGGGCCGGGGCTGCCGAGGGGGCTATTGACGCCGCCAACATTCTTAAGCCTGCGCTGGCAAGGGGTGAGCTTCAGTGTATAGGGGCCACCACCCTTGACGAGTATCGTAAATACATTGAGAAGGACCCGGCCCTGGAGAGGCGTTTCCAGCCCATTACTGTGGAGGAGCCCACAGTGGCTGAAACTGTTGAAATTTTGAAAGGGCTTCGGGATAAGTATGAGGCACACCACAGGGTGAGTATTACTGATGGGGCTTTGGAGGCGGCTGCCCGCCTTTCAGACAGGTACATCACCGACAGGTTTATGCCGGACAAGGCCATCGATCTTATTGACGAGGCCTCTTCCAGGGTAAGGCTAAAAGCGTATACCGCCCCGCCGGATATCAAAAACATTGAAAAAGATCTTGATGAAGTAAGAAAGGAAAAGGAAGCGGCCATTAATAATCAAGAGTTCGAAAAGGCGGCCCAGTTAAGAGACAGTGAGCAAAGTCTTAAAAAGAAGCTGGAATCTACCCGTGAAAGCTGGAAGCAGCATCAGGGAGGCCTTGAGCTTACAGTTGGCGAAGAGGATATAGCGCAGATTGTAAGCACCTGGACCGGGGTGCCTGTAAGCAAGCTTGCTGAAGAAGAAACAGAGCGCCTTATGAAATTGGAAAGTATTCTGCACCAGAGGGTGGTGGGGCAGGATGAGGCAGTCAGGGCGGTGTCAAGAGCTGTTAGGAGGGCGAGGGCAGGTCTTAAGGACCCTAAACGCCCAGTCGGGTCCTTCATTTTCCTGGGTCCCACCGGTGTTGGAAAAACGGAGCTGGCTAGATCCCTGGCAGAGGTGCTCTTTGGTGACGAGGATGCCATGATTCGTCTTGATATGAGCGAGTATATGGAGAAATTCGCTGCATCACGCCTGGTTGGGGCCCCTCCCGGATATGTCGGCTACGAGGAGGGGGGCCAGCTTACAGAGGCGGTTCGCCGCAGGCCCTATTCGGTGGTTTTGCTGGATGAAATTGAAAAGGCCCATCCCGATGTGTTCAATATTCTCTTGCAGGTGCTGGAAGACGGCCGGCTGACCGATTCCAAGGGGCGTGTGGTGGACTTCAGAAATGCCGTTATAATAATGACCTCCAATGTGGGGGTGTCCACTATACGCAGGGAGACTACCCTTGGTTTCAGGACAGGAAATGAGCAGGAGACCGGCTATGAAAGAATGAAGGAAAAGGTAACCGAGGAGCTGAAGCGTACCTTCAGGCCGGAGTTTTTGAACAGGATAGATGAAATTATTGTGTTCCACGCCCTTAACAAAGAACACATCAAAGAGATTGTTGGGCTTATGATAAATGAAGTGGCACAAAGAATAAAGGAAAACAACATTCACCTGGAGGTAACCGAGGATGTCCTGGCGTACCTTGCTGAAGAGGGGTTTGATGAGAATTACGGCGCCAGGCCTTTGAGACGGGCAATACAAAGGCAGATAGAAGACAGGATATCCGAGGAGCTGTTGAGGGGTGCAATCTCTCAGGGGGATCATGTTATTATGGATAAAGAGGGAGATAAACTGGTTGTAAGGAAGGATAACGGAAGAGAGGCTTCCATAAATCCTCCCGTCCACCCCGAAGAGGCTGCCGATACTACCGGGGACTGGGTGCACTGATATTTATTTTTGCCGGACCCTATACAATTTGTGGGTCCGGTGTTGTTTTATGGAGAATTATAGGGCCAGAGCCTTGAGAAATAGGCATATGAGATGTTATAATAAGAACAGTGTGTCCTTTTATCTTTAAGGTCTGACCTATAATCATTTCGAAAATATGTACATGATATTCTTATAAGTAAGAAGGTAAGGTATGGCTACCCCAAAATCCAGATTTGCCTGCAAAGAGTGTGGGTATGTCAGTCCCCGCTGGCTTGGCCGCTGTCCGGACTGCGGAGAGTGGAATGCAATGGTGGAGGAAAGCACCGAACGCTTGGGCTGGACTGTCAGAAACAAGGAAAGAGCTTCTTCGGCTTTACCTGTTACTCTTGTCCCGGTGGTGGAAGAAGAGCGATTTGAAACGGGAATAAGGGAGCTTGACAGGGTTCTGGGGGGCGGCATCGTTCCCGGCAGCCTGATACTGCTGGGGGGTGACCCCGGAATTGGAAAGTCCACTCTTCTGATGCAGGGGGCTTCAAGTGTCAGTAAGGCCGGGCGAAGAGTACTTTATGTGTCAGGAGAGGAGTCGGTACAGCAAATACGGCTACGGGCCTCGAGGCTTAAAGTTGACAGTGGACTCCTGTATTTGTTGTCTGATAACGATATTGACCTTATAGAAATGAGTATAAGGGATATCAATCCGGAATTGGTAATTCTCGATTCAATACAGGCGGTGTTTAAAAGCGAACTGTCGTCATCTCCCGGTGGCGTGGGCCAGGTTAGGGAGTGTGCTGCGCAGATGATGCGGCTGGCCAAGTCAGAGAATATTACCATATTTCTTGTGGGGCATGTTACCAAGGAAGGATCCCTTGCCGGCCCCAGAGTCCTTGAGCATATGGTGGACACAGTTCTTTATTTTGAGGGTGAGAGACACCATACTTTCAGAATACTGAGAGGGGTTAAAAACCGCTTCGGCTCAACAAATGAAATAGGAATTTTTCAGATGGACAGTGAGGGCCTGAAGGAAGTATTCAACCCCTCGGAATTATTTATGGCAAACGACTCCAGATCAAATGTGGCCGGGTCTGTGGTGGTTTCCACCATGGAGGGCAGCAGGCCGCTTCTGGTAGAGATTCAGGCGCTGGTCTGTCCAACCGGCTTTGGAACACCCCGCAGGATGACTGCGGGTGTTGACTATAACAGAGTATCATTAATAATGGCTGTCCTGGAGAAAAGGGTCGGGCTTCATATGGGAGGTCAGGACGCATACGTAAACGCGGTGGGCGGGGTAAAGATTGATGAGCCTGCGGTTGACCTGGGTATTGCACTGGCCCTGACTTCAAGCTTTAAAGAAATACCTTTGGGCCGGCTGGCCGCTATAGGGGAAATAGGACTTACCGGTGAGATAAGGCCGGTGCCTCATCTGGAAAAAAGGGTGATGGAAGCTTTAAGGCTTGGGTTTAGAACCTGCCTTGTTCCAAAAAGATCGGGATATGCTCCCGGGAATATATCTATTGATGTTATAGGAATAGACACTCTTGAACAGGCCATTGAGTCTGCTTTAAGTTTTTGATATAGTCTGATTTGCTGTGCTGGCACGAGAGGAATGAGGTTGATTGGAAGACAAGTTGTTAAAAGTGTTAAAAACTGTGGCCCCGGGGACTCCTCTCAGGGAGGGGCTGGAAAACATACTGAGGGCTAAAACCGGGGCGCTTATTGTTATAAGTGACGGCGAAGATATACAGGAAATCTCCGAAGGGGGATTTCAGGTTAATGCCGATTTTACTCCCTCAAATCTTTATGAGCTTGCCAAAATGGACGGTGCCATTATCATAAGTTCCGACTTTAAAAAGATAATTGCTGCCAATACCCAACTGGTGCCTAATCTGAGCATTCCGTCCAGTGAAACTGGGATAAGGCACCGTACCGCCGAGCGTGTGGCCAAACAGATAAACTGTCTTTCCATTTCAATTTCCCAGCGCCGGTGTGTTATCACCATTTACAAGGGAAATATCAAGTATGTGCTCAAAGATCTGGGTGTTATTCTGACTAAGGCCAACCAGGCAGTACAAACCCTGGAAAAATATAGGGCGGTATTTGAAAGAGTAGTTACAGACCTTAGCATACTGGAGTTTGAAGAAGCAGTAACTGTATTTGATGTGGCAAAATCAATCCAAAGGGCCGAAATGGTTTTGAGGGTGGTCAAGGAGATTGAGAAGTATATATGTGAGCTTGGGGTGGAGGGCCGCCTTATAACCATGCAGATGGAAGAGCTGGTGGCCAATGTTGAAGATGAGGGTCTTCTGGTGATCCAGGACTACGTATCCGATGTTGCGGAAAAATCTCCTGATAGCATAATGTCTATGATTAACAGCTGGCCGGCAGAGGATTTGCTGGACCTGTCCCTAATAGCAAGGGCACTGGGTTATCCGGGGAGCACCAGCATTCTGGACCAAAGTGTTTCCCCCAGAGGTTACCGGGTTCTTGAAAAAATACCCAGACTGCCCCTTCCTGTTATAGAAAACCTTGTTAAAGAATTCGGCTCCCTGAAAAAAATACTTAATGCAACTATAGAGGAACTGGACGAAGTGGAAGGAATAGGAGAAGTGAGGGCAAGGTCCATCAAGGAAGGCCTTTATCGTTACAGGGAACTGCTGGGGCAGGAAAGGTTCAGTCAAAGATAAAAACGGGCCTGCGGCGTGACCTTACTTTAAAGGGTCTCCGCCCCTCGTGTCTAGCATTTCTCACCGATATAAGGAACTTCTCTTCTGTGGCCCCCTTGCCGCCCCCTTCAGAGAATTATGTACACCTGTTTTACTAAAAAACCGCCCTACGGGCGGTACTGCTTTTTAAGCGGCGGGAATCAAGAATTATATCAGGCAAGGTTATAGTATCCTAAAATTTTAAGGTTTTTTTGCTCTTTTAGCAGTATGTCATACATATTAAGGTCTAAAAGATTACATACTGCTGCAGTATACAAGATAAGTCTTCCTACCGAATTCTCAACTGTTTCCTGGCAATCCCGGCATAATCTGCCTTTAACATGGGAGTCGAGTATTTGTTTTAAATCGGCCAGGGTGGCATCCGTAGGTATTGCTGATTTGGAAGCATCAATTTTGATACAGCCGCACCGGGTTACAGACTTGGTAATGGACCTGTGAAGCCTGGCGTTGGTTTCCTGAATTTGAGCCATAATATCCAGAATACTTCTATTACAAATTAGAAGTTCGGAAACCGTGTTTTGAAATTCATCAAAGACTATATCTTTCAGCAACGGTTTCACTCCTTGTTTTTTTTTAAAAAGCAGCAGCTTTCCGTAATTATACCTATCTTGAGCTTGTCCTGTCAAACGTGCTGAATTGGTAAAAATATTGTTGACACTGTATGGTAGCTATGCTAAAATTATAGTTTATTTGACATATGACCGTTCCTGTGCTATACTAATCATAGAAAAGAATTGGGAGGGGTCCGGCGTTGTACAAGATTGGGGATAGGGTCGTGTACCCCATGCATGGGGCAGGAGTAATAGAATCTATTGAAGAGAGAGAAATACTGGGCGAAAAACGCCAGTATTATATATTAAAACTGCCTGTGGGAGATATGAAGGTGATGATTCCAATCAATAACTGCCGTGAGATCGGTCTCAGGGAGGTTATTGACAGCGACGGGGTACAAAAGGTTATGGGAATCCTGAAAGACCAGAGTTCAAATATGTCCGCCAATTGGAATCGAAGGTACCGGGCCAACCTTGAAAAGATAAAAAGCGGCAACATATATGAGGTTGCCGAGGTGGTAAGAAATCTGGTCAACCGTGACAGGGAAAAGGGCTTATCCTCCGGAGAAAGAAAGATGCTGGAGAACGCCAGACAGATATTGTTGAGCGAATTGGTCCTGGCTACCGAACTGGAGGAAGAAGGTGCACAATCTCTCATAGACAGCGCATTTGCATAAAAACGCCATAATAAATAAATGGCGTTTTTCTTTTTTTACATTTAAATTGCTTTTTAAGGTTGAAGAGTATATGATGGGGCCATATAATAGAATAAATTAATCTGTAAATAATAGTAAGTGAGAAACCTGTTGGGGTCAATTTAATTAATCCATTAAAATTGCTGGCAAAGGAGGTGAATAAATGGTCAGGAAAGCGGTTTTTTTTGTTTTAGTACTAATATTTGCCGCTCTGGGGCTGTATGCAGCCATGTTCCTTGTTTCTGAGAAAATAATTGTTTTGCCCGTAGATTTGCCCCTGCTTATCTATGCTGTGTATGGGCTTGGACTGATGCTGGGGCTGGTGGCAGGCCTTCTTATGACTCCGCTGATAGTTCGCGGATCACTCCGGCTCATCTCAATGATTGAGCAATACCTCCAGAGGACCCCTACCTATGATCTGGTAATGGGTTCGGTAGGACTTATTCTTGGACTTATAATAGCTAATTTATTGGGTTCGGCATTGGCGTTTCTTGGTTTGCCCGGTAAAATAATATGGGTTTTAAGCACTATATTATTGGGATATCTGGGAATGAGCATCTTTATTAAAAAGAGGGAAGAGGTTCTGGGCCTGTTCGGTAATCTGCCCAGGTTTGGAAAGGACAAGCCGGTGAAAAGCGAGCCTAAGACTTCCTACAAAATTCTTGACACCAGTGTTATTATCGACGGGAGGATCTCCGATTTATGCGAGAGTGGCTTTATTGAAGGCGTTCTTCTGGTACCGGCTTTTGTGCTGGAAGAATTAAGGCACATAGCGGATTCTTCAGACTTGCTTAAAAGAAACCGGGGGCGTCGCGGTCTGGACATACTTAACAAAATGAGAAAGGACCCACAGATTAAAATTCAAATCTATGAAAACATGAAGGGCCTGGAAGAACAAACTGAGGTGGACACCAAGCTTGTAAAGCTGGGACAGAAGCTGCAGGCCAAAATTATGACAAATGATTATAACCTTAATAAGGTGGCTGAGCTACACGGGGTAAAGGTTCTGAATATCAATGAGCTGGCTAATGCTGTAAAGCCTGTTGTACTCCCCGGCGAGGAGATGACTGTACAGGTGGTTAAGGACGGAAAAGAAGCCGGGCAGGGTGTCGGGTATCTGGATGACGGAACGATGATAGTGGTTGATGGGGGAAGGAGATTCATAGGCCAGACCATATCGGTGGTTGTTACCAGTGTACTTCAGACAGCTGCCGGACGGATGATTTTTGCCAAACCTCGAACCGGTGACCGAAGAGAAATGAGTGTAGGTCATTACGACGAGGTGAACGTAATTGGATAAGACATATGCCGTAGTGGTAGCCGCAGGTAAAAGCACGCGTATGGGGGGGGCAAATAAGCAGCTATTGCTTCTTTCGGGTGTTCCGGTTTTGGCCCGTACTCTCTCAGCCCTGAACAGTGCAGAATTGGATGGTATAGTTCTTGCGGTACCCGGTGACAGTGTTGCTGAGTATGGAAAACTGGTTACTGATTGGGGTTTGAAAAAGATAACAGCAGTTGTGCCAGGAGGTTTTAACCGCCAGCAGTCCGTTTTAGCCGGGCTGCTGGCAGTTCCGTCTGAGTGCCGGTTGGTGTTGGTTCATGACGGAGCAAGGCCACTGGTTTCCGGTAAGCAAATAGAAGTGGTTATTTCCGCAGCCGCGGAAAACGGTGCGGCCACCCTTGCGGTGCCGGTAAAGGATACCGTCAAAGAGGCTGACGCAAACTGCTTTGTGAAGAGAACCCCTGACCGGAGTAAACTGTGGCTTACTCAGACACCCCAGGGCTTTATATTTGAAATACTTATGGAGGCTCATCTCAAGGCCAGGGACGGGGGAACTGTATATACCGATGATGCATCCATGGTTGAGGCTATGGGCCGAAAAGTAAAACTGGTTCAGGGCAGTTACAGTAATATAAAGATTACTACACCGGAAGATATTGCGGTGGCTGAGGCGCTGCTGAAAATCAGGAATTGGGAATCAGGAATTGGGAATTAGGGGGCGCCCGAAAGGAAACAGGATTTAATATCGATCCAGTATGTTTAACACCACAAGATGGAATAACGTTTCATGTAAGTTGCACAGGCTATGTTTACACAAATATCCCCAATTCCGTGACGGGAGAGAAATGCTTATGAGAATCGGTTTCGGCTATGATGTGCACCGCCTGGTTTATGAAAGAAAGCTTATACTGGGCGGGGTTGAAATAACTTATGAAAAAGGCCTGCAGGGACACTCCGACGCAGATGTGCTGGTCCATGCAATTATGGACGCCCTTTTGGGGGCCGCTGGTTTGGGGGATATTGGGAGGCATTTCCCGGATACTGACCCCTCGTACAGGGGTATTTCAAGTATGAAGCTTCTTGGTATGGTCCGGGAAAAACTGGATGATCATGGTTATAAAATATATAATTTAGACTCCACCATAGTAGCCCAGGCCCCAAAGCTTTCAATTTACATAGAAATGATGAGAAAGAATATTTCAGACACTTTGGGGGTTGATGCATCCTCAGTAAATGTTAAGGCCACTACCACCGAGGGGCTTGGATTTACGGGAACCGGGGAGGGAATATCCTCATATGCCGCTGCTCTCATAGTTGAAAAATGATGAATTATGTTTGCCTGTAAAACATTCTGGATGATATAATTATTGGCGTAATTTAAGGCCTGTGCTTTAATTCTATATTATTGTCCTTATTGGGTGAGTATTAAAATGTTTATCGGGAGGTTTAGGTTTGTCTGGAATAAGGGTAAGATTTGCTCCCAGCCCCACCGGGCCCTTTCATATAGGTGGGGCCAGGTCAGCGTTATTTAACTGGCTTTTCGCCCGCCGACACGGCGGTACTTTTATTGTTCGCATAGAAGATACTGACCTGGAGAGAAGCACAAGAGAGTCGGAAGAAAATATACTGGCATCCCTGCGCTGGCTTGGGCTGGACTGGGACGAGGGCATTGAAGTAGACGGCCCCCAAGGGCCCTACAGGCAGACAGAGCGTTTAGACCTGTACAGGGATTATGCCGGGCAGCTTTTAAAGAGCGGTAAGGCCTATTACTGCTACTGTACCGAAGAAGAGCTGGCTGCCGAAAGAGAAGCTCTGATGACCAGGGGGGAGCTTCCCCGCTACCTTGGCAGGTGTCGTGATTTGTGCGATGAAGACAGAATCCGCCTGAAAGCTGAGGGGAGAAAGCCTGTAGTCAGGTTTAAGGTTCCTGCTGAAGAAACAGTGATTGTAAATGACCTGGTCAGGGGAGAGGTAGCCTTCGAGTGTTCCGGGATAGGTGACTTTATTATAGTGAAGTCTGACGGGATTCCCACCTACAATTTCGCTGTTGTCATGGATGATCAGCATATGGATATCAGCCATGTCATAAGGGCGGAGGAACACCTTTCCAACACCCCGCGGCAGGTTCTTATATACCAGGCCTTTGGCTGGAAGCTTCCCGAATTTGCCCATGTTTCACTCATACTTGGCAAGGACCGGAGTAAAATGAGTAAAAGACATGGGGCTACATCCATTGAACAGTACATGAATCTTGGCTATTTACCCGAAGCTCTGGTCAATTTCCTGGCTCTCCTGGGGTGGTCTCCCCAGGGTGAGGAAGAAATCCTGAGCCTTGAGAAGCTAAAGGACCAGTTTTCACTGGACAGAGTCGCCAAAAATCCTGCGGTTTTTGACCTGGATAAGCTTAACTGGCTAAACGGGCACTATATACGCCACACTTCACTTGAAAGGCTTGTGGACCTGGCTATTCCATATCTCAGGGAAAAGGGTTTTATTGATGCTGAAATTACTCCCGAGAGGCAGCGCTGGCTGACTTCAGTTATGAATATTGTCAAGGATTACATAAGCAATATGTCGGAAGTTACCGACCATGTAGGCTTATTTTTTGCTGACACGGTGGACCCCTCAGATGACGAAGCCAGGGCTTCTTTGGCCGAGGACCACGTTCCTGCAGTATTGAACTTATTAAAGGATAAACTTTTGGCAGCACCCGTTGTGGATGAAGAAAGTGTAAAGGGAATGCTTAAGGGGCTTGGCAAGGAGCTGGGCCTTCCGGGGAAAAAGGTCTTTATCCCCCTGAGGGTTGCTATTACCGGGCGAACTCACGGCCCGGAGCTTTATCAGGTTATTTCTGTCCTCGGCTCCGAGAGGACTATAAAGCGTCTGGAAAGGGCAATTATGTAATTAATTCATAGAATTAGGGAGTAGTTGTCTGTCAGATTACGGTATTTAGATATGTAATCTGGAGGGAATTTTATGTTTGGCAGGCTTAGAAAGGATATTAAAGCGGTTTTTGACAGGGACCCGGCTGCAAAAAGCACCCTGGAGGTACTTCTGTGCTATCCGGGGTTTCATGCAATCATTATGCACCGGATATCCCATTTTTTTTACAGGAGAAAGCTTTTTCTGATAGCCAGGGTAATTTCTCAGATTTCAAGATTCTTAACCGCTATTGAGATTCACCCCGGCGCAAGAATAGGAGAGGGATTATTTATTGATCACGGCGCCGGCGTTGTTATTGGCGAAACAACCGAGATAGGTGATAATGTTACCATCTATCAGGGGGTAACGCTTGGAGGAACCGGTAAGGAAAAAGGGAAAAGGCACCCTACCATAGGAAATAATGTTGTGATAAGTACCGGAGCCAAAATATTGGGTTCCTTTACAGTCGGGGATAATTCAAAAATTGGAGCCGGTTCGGTGGTTTTGAAATCAGTGCCGCCGAACAGCACGGTAGTAGGGGTTCCTGGAAGAGTGGTGTTTAAGGATGGAGTAAAGCTGGAACAGCCGGATGAGTCAGGAATAGACTTAAGGCACGACCAGCTTCCCGACCCGGTATTGGAAATGATAAACAGCATGCTTTCAAACATTGAACGCCTGGAAAGGCGCATAGAAGAATTGGAAGGGGAGAGGGGAGGACCCGAAAATAATGATACTCATTTATAATACTCTTACCAGGCAAAAGGAAAAATTTATTCCCAGAGACCCCGGGGAAGTTTCAATGTATGTTTGCGGACCCACTACGTATAACTATATACACCTTGGCAATGCCAGGCCATTTGTTTTTTTCGACACCGTCAGAAGATATTTTTCATACAAGGGCTACAAGGTTCACTATGTTCAAAATTTTACAGATATTGACGATAAAATTATTAACAGGGCCCGGGAAGAGGGGGAAGACCCCATAAAGCTTGCGGCAAAATACGTTGATGAATATTACCATGACGTTGATGCTTTAAATATAAACAGGGCCGATGTGCATCCCAAGGTTTCCGAGCACCTTGGGGATATTGTGGATATGGTTCAGTCCCTTGTTGACAAAGGCCATGCCTATGTGGTTGACGGGGATGTTTATTATGGTATTTCCTCCTTTAAAGAGTACGGCAAACTGTCAGGCCGCACTCTGGATGATATGCAGGCAGGAGCCAGGGTGGAAGTGGATCCCAGAAAAAGACACCCTATGGACTTTGCCCTGTGGAAGGCTGCCAAGGAAGGAGAGCCGGCCTGGGAAAGCCCGTGGGGGCCTGGTCGTCCGGGCTGGCACATTGAGTGCTCGGCAATGTCCAGAAAGTACCTGGGAGATGGCTTTGATATCCATGGCGGCGGATTTGATTTAATATTTCCTCATCACGAGAATGAAATAGCCCAGTCAGAGGCCGCCACCGGCAAAACCTTTGCCCGCTACTGGATGCATAATGGATTTATTACCATTAACCAGGAGAAAATGTCCAAATCTCTTGGCAATTTCTTTCTTGTCAGAGAAATACTTGACAAATTTCCACCTGAAACTGTTAGGTTTTATCTTCTGTCTACTCACTATAGAAGCCCTCTGGATTTTGATGATGAAAAACTTTTGGCTGCAGGCAAGGGCCTGGAGAGGATAAAAACATGCGTAAGGCTTATTGAAGAAGCTCTTGGCGGCCCTGTAAGGGAAGAAACCAGCCAGGCAGACACTGATTTGGCTTTGACTCTGGAAAAGCGCCTTCAGGACTTTGAAAGCGCCATGGATGACGATTTTAATACCGCCCTGGCCACGGGAATATTGTTCGATGCAGTTGCAGACATAAATTCTTACCTGCATAATGTATCCAGGGGAGAAGGCCCCAACAGGTCCGTTATAGTCCAGGCCCGTGGGGTGCTGGAAAAATTTAATTCCGTTCTTGGATTTTTCAAAGCCGGCCTAGCGGGTAAAATAGTTCTGGATAAAGGGGATGGAAATGACAGGCTGGTGGCGGGCTTATTGGATCTCATAATCCAGATAAGACAGGATTCAAGGGCTAAAAAGGACTGGGCCACAGCCGATGCCATACGCAACGGCCTTAAAGAGCTGGGAATAATTCTGGAAGATACCCCTCAGGGTGTCCGCTGGAAAAAACAGGTGTAAATAAATGCTTGGATGGAACCGATTGTTTTCTATTGAGAAAATAAGCCAGCCCCATTTGCTTCCGCCTCTGGTTTTGGCTTATGTTGGAGATGCGGTGTATGAATTGAGTGTGCGGTCCCATATAATTTCCAGGGGGCTAACCCGTACCGATAAAATACACAGCGAGGCAGTGAAATATGTTTGTGCCGAAACCCAGGCCGGGGTTCTAAGCTCAATGGAAGGATTCCTCACTGAGGAGGAGGCCGCCATCGCCAGGCGCGGCCGCAACGCCAAGAGTGCCCACTCCCCGAGAAGTTCAAATATATTGTCTTACCGCCAGAGTACCGGACTGGAGTGCCTGGTCGGTTATCTTTTTCTTAAAGGCCATTCGGACAGGCTGGCGGAAGTAATGGAAAGGGTCTTTGAGCTGGTAGAAATAGAGAAATAGTAAATATCCAACTTCCAAATTGGGTGGGTGTTTTATGAAGGATTACGGAAAAGCTGTTCCCGATAATATTATTGTGGGCAGGAATCCGATAAGGGAAGCCCTTAAATCAGGCAGGCCCATTGATAAGATTATATATGCCCAGGGGGATAGAACCGGCGGGGCCGGGGAAATAATTCGCATGGCAAGGGAAAATGGTATTCCCGTTCAGGAGGCTGACCGCTTAAGGCTTGATTCCCTTTCCGGAGGCTTAAGACATCAGGGTATTATTGCGTACATTGCAGCCCATGAGTATTACAGTGTTGAAGAAATACTTGAAGGAGCGGGGGATAAACCCTTTATACTCCTTCTGGACGAGATAAACGACCCACACAATCTTGGCGCAATACTGCGCACTGCCGATGCGGCAGGCGTAAGCGGGGTGGTTATCCCCAAGCGCCGCTCAGTTTCGCTTACCCCTGCGGTGGCCCGGGTTTCGGCTGGGGCTGTTGAGTATATCCCTGTTGCCAGGGTAACCAATCTTGTACAGACCATAGAGATGTTGAAGAAACAAGGACTATGGGTGGTGGGCGCCGATGCCGGCGCACCGGAACTATACTGGAATACCAGGCTTGACGGCCCTTTGGCGCTGGTGGTGGGAGGCGAGGACAAGGGACTTGGCAGATTGGTGAAGGAAAAGTGCGATCTGCTTGTTAGGCTGCCCATGATGGGCAGGATAGGATCTCTTAATGCGTCCGTGGCCTCGGCCCTTCTTTTATATGAGGTTTTAAGGCAAAGGTCATGTCAGTAGCGGTCATCAGTCGTCAGTAGTCAGGATTTTTTAAACCTTACCGAATTAAATGCCTTTTATACCGAAGTCTGACGTCCGACGACTTACGACCTATTGGGGAGGCCGGCATGAAAGAGTACCTGGTGGTTGACGGATACAACATTATCTTTAATTGGCCCGATTTTGAAAGGCTAAGGAAGAAAAATCTGGAACATGCCAGGGCAAAGCTTCTGGATATAATGGTTAACTATTCGGCAATGAGTGGTGAGAATGTTACGGTTGTTTTTGATGCCCACCTTGTTAAGAATAGCGTGGAGCACGCTGAAAGCGCGGGAAAAGATGTAGAGGTGATTTATACCCAGGAGGGAGAAACAGCAGACTCTGTTATAGAAAGGCTGGTAGGAGATCTTTCACGTAAGGGCAGGGTTTATGTAGCCACCTCTGACTGGGCTGAACAGAGCCTTATTTTCGGGCTGGGAGCGTACAGGCTGACCCCACGGGAGCTGCTGGAAAAAGTAAAAAGGCTGAAAAAAGAGGGAGAGAGCCACTATAGCGCATCGCTTCCCACGGAATCATACCTTGAAAACCGGTTGGTTGACGAGGTCAGAAAGACCCTGGAAGACTGGAGAAGGAAAAAAAGATAAGTTTTCCTTAAAAATGATTGTCTTGACTGAGTTTTTGACGTAAGTTATAATAAGCTTGGCTACTCTGTGAAGAAAAGAGAAGTGTGCCTTAACCCATTAACATAAACTAACTGTCTGGACATACAATGTCCGGACATAATTGTTATTGATGGAAAAGGCATTTATTTTTCGACAGCTTTATAGTTTTTGGGTTCTCCGTGCGAAGTTAGAAGCGGGAGGGATATAGTTGAATCTTAATGCCCAGAGAGAAGTTGCCGGCGGTTTTCACTTATTGATTGACGAAGATGTTGTGGAATTTGCCCGTGAGGGAGACGACGTTGCACTTGAATACCTTATCAATAAGTACAAAAATTTCGTTCGGGCAAAAGCTCGTTCATATTTCCTGATTGGAGCCGACCGGGAAGACATTATACAGGAGGGCATGATTGGCCTGTATAAGGCCATCCGCGACTTCCGGATGGACAAGTTATCTTCTTTTAGGGCATTTGCCGAACTGTGTATTACCCGCCAGATTATTACAGCCATAAAAACTGCCACAAGGCAGAAGCACATTCCCCTCAATTCCTATGTTTCTCTGAATAAGCCCATCTATGACGAAGATTCCGACCGTACACTGCTGGATGTTATTTCCGGCACCAAGATCACCGATCCCGAAGAGCTTATCATAAGCCGTGAAGAATTTGATGACATTGAGGAGAAGATGGGGGAAATTCTTAGCTCCCTTGAGTGGAAGGTGCTAATGTCTTATCTGGAAGGGAAATCATACCAGGAAATCGCTGAAGATTTAAAAAGGCATGTAAAGTCAATTGACAATGCCCTGCAGAGGGTTAAGAGAAAGCTGGAGCGCTATCTGGAAAAAAGGGAAGCATAGCTGATGGTTAAAAAAACCCCCCGGCCATGCGCCGGGGGGTTTTATCCATTAAAAACCAGCCCAAAGGATGTTGACACCGGACAGTTTTTCTGTTAACATAGATTTTGCGTCTGGTGATAGAAATTGTGGTGACTGAAATCGAGATTATGCTGGCGTAGCTCAATTGGCAGAGCAGCTGACTTGTAATCAGCAGGTTGCGGGTTCGAGTCCCATCGCCAGCTCCATATAAGAAGTTAGAAGCTAGAAGTTAGAAGTTAGAGAATCCAACCTCCAACTTCCAACCTCCAGCCTCAAAATACGGAGGGGTTCCCGAGCGGCCAAAGGGAGCAGACTGTAAATCTGCCGTCAGTGACTTCGCAGGTTCGAATCCTGCCCCCTCCACCATGTTAATAAAGGCCAGGGAGTTACGACTCCCTGGGCTATTTAAAAAAGTATTACACCAAATGTCGCGGGGTGGAGCAGCTGGCAGCTCGTCGGGCTCATAACCCGAAGGTCGTAGGTTCAAATCCTACCCCCGCAACCA
>JBMOPE010000041.1:0-371179 GCA_049323755.1 Bacillota bacterium | reverse complement strand
GTTTTTTCCGTTGCGCCCTTCTTTCTGGACTGATCTTCCTTTTGGCCATAAATAAACCTCCAAACTGATGCTCTTATCTTACATCATTTGTTTGGAGGTTTACACAAAATTTGAAACGGTCTCCAGGGGACGGAAGACTTTTTTATAAAAAGAATTCCGGCTCCTTTCTATTTTGACATGTTTGACTCAGACTTATTGCAGTATCTTTAACTAAACCGGTTTTCACCGTTCTGCATTCTTAGGACACTTCTTAATGCAAGCACAACACAAAATGCATTTGGCAGCATAAATGCCAATTAAGTCCTTTCCTCCAAATGTTTATTAACCAAACTTTATTATCCCTGACTGTCTTCACTTTTATATTCTAAAATATCTCCAGGCTGACATTGTAAAGCCTTACAAATCGCCTCTAAAGTTGATAATCGAATCGCTTTTGCCTTTCCATTTTTCAATATAGAAAGGTTAGCCATTGTTATTCCAACCCTCTCCGAAAGTTCTGTTACGCTCATTTTCCTTTTAGCCAACATCACATCAATATTGATTATAATCGCCATGTTATTCACCTCAAACCGTTAAATCATTTTCTGATTTTATATCGATAGCATTTTTTAGTAGCTTTTGAAGAACAGCAGCAAAGACTGCAACCACCATTGAAGCAAAGATAGGGACCATTCCGATTATTATGAGACCTGGGGCATCGTCTTTCTCTGCCACGAGATAAACGAATGGCATTATAACCACATACAAGGTACTGATTGTGATTGCACAGTATTTTATATTCTTTAAAGCCTTTACAGATAATTCCGAGAATGCTTTGTTCCTGTCAATATAGCTTAAAATTTTAAAAGCTTGATACAGAGCAAAGTAAAAAGGGATCGCCGCTGCATACATACCTATTAAAATGGGATATAGTATATGGGCATAATCTGGATTTACTGGATTATTAGCTAACCAAGGCAACCCAAATATGCACAAAGCAAGAACAGGAAAGCCCATAAGAATAACAGCTACCTTTAAAAAGAGTGTTTCTCCTTTCATAAAAAGCACCTCACTTATTTATTGTTAATTTGATTTTAACACGCACTATATCGTTATACAATAAATTATTATCTATTTACATTATATTTTTATTGTAGAAATATTCTCATAAATTTAGAGAAAGAAAAAAGCATTCCTCATTACAAAGAAATGCTCTATTACTTTAAACTATTCAAGACTGCCGCGGCGGGTCAGTTTACTATAATGCGGGATACCTGCTAAAATACAAGGCAAGCGACTCTTGTCGGGCATTGCATAATCAAACAATGGAGGCAGTTAACATGAATGAAGAAATTACACTCAATTCTAAAATGGCTCTTGCATACGATAGAAACACTCGAATCTCGATTCCCACATATGATACGTTATTCACGATGGTTCAATCTTATTTTCGAGCCCAATTTGGTGAAAAAGCGGCAACATTGCTCGTAATTGGTGCGGGTGGCGGGAATGAACTTTCCGCATGGGGACCGGCTAACCCGAAATGGACGTTTACCGGAATCGATACTTCTGAGGAGATGCTTAAGATTGCTAAAAATAAAACAGTCCAACTAGGCTTGGAAAGCCGAGTCAGACTCACCCATGGAACGATAGATGACCTGCCGCCTTCAGACTCGAAGTTTGACGCGGCAAGTTGTATTTTGGTTCTTCACTTCGTTGTTGATGATCAAGAGAAGTTGAAGCTGCTCGGAACTGTTAAGGATCATTTAAAATCAGGAGCTCCATTCGTACTCGTTAGTGCGTACGGGGACCGCGATGATGCCGAATTTAAAGACAGATTAAACGTATGGAAAAGCTTTTGGTTGGATGCGGGATACGAATCATCTAAAATGGACGAGCTGGTAAACAGCATTATGAACCCTATGAAAATTTCTATCATTCCTGAAAATCAAATCGAACGGCTATTGGCGGAATCCGGATTTACGAATATAACCCGGTTTTATTCTACTGGACTTTTTGGGGGATGGATTTGCCATGCGGAATGATTGTCCTTTTGGGGAAGGGAAAGCAGTTTAGTAAGTATGGCTTCATCAATGTTCACGTTCCGGCCCTCGGCCTTTTTCTTTTAAAAGCCGGTTAACGGATTTTCCGTTAGAATGCCTTCCTGGATGCACCAGTCGAAAAAGGTGCGTAGATAAATAAGCCTTAAATTTAAAGTAGCTGGCTTAACGGGCTGGGACATGTACTCGAGGATGGCGGGCATTAATTTGGGGGTGTTGTTGGCTATGGGAAAAATAAAAATCCTCCTTCGCCACTCAAGTATTTCCCCAACAGAGTGGTATAAGGAGGAGTCCGCTGCGTCTCGTTCAGGGGCAGCGGACCACGCTTTTAAACACCGTCCGTGTTAAATTCGCCTGAACGCAAAAACCCGCGATTAACGCGGGTTTCGGTTTACTGGTGCCGAAGAAGGGAGTCGAACCCTTACGGTGTTGCCACCGGCGGATTTTGAGTCCGCTGCGTCTGCCAGTTCCGCCACGCGTTGATTTTATTGGACTTTTCCCTATACCTTTTCTCCAGGGGCAGCGGACCTGTTAATAGTGGACTTAATTTTTGGACGAGTCCGCTGTGTTTTTATTACGCTGATGTTTCGCTATTTTAAAAAAGAATCCCTTTTACTTTAGGTCGGATTTGTAGTCCAAACCATCGATAAAATATAAGATTTACAATACAAAATTTGTCATATATATTTACTATAAAAGGCAGGTGTTTTTTGAAACTGCATTCATACTATTGGAAGCCAATTGCAATTTGTTTGACAGCCAGTTCCTTTGGCATTGGTGATTTTAAAACAACACCTTTAATGATAAAATTAATTTTTTCCACGATTCCAATACTGCTATTTATACTATCCGCGAACTATTTTCCGGACATTTCTATAGACGATGAAGTTATTTATCTTCATAGCTTGTTATTAAAAAGAAAATGTGGATTTAAACTAAAAGACATATATCTGGTAGTAGATTTTTCTCGAACCCAAACACCGTTATTTTTGTTCAAAATTGCTGAATCAAAAAAAGTATCTTTGTTTCCACTTATTATTTTAGGATTTTTTGTGGTACATAGCAGTATCAGTGACTTTCAAGTGCTAAAGAATAGAATACTAACTGATGGAATGTCCAGGAAGACGTTATTACCTTAATCTTCTGGCTAACTCATCATATATGTTTTCCCTGGTTCCTATCAGGGCAATTATTATTAATCTGCCTTCCTCGTTAATATAGTAAATGACCCGGTACTCCACGCCCCTGAATTTACTGTGCTGAGAGCGGAGTTCCCTGTACGGGCCGGATAGCTTGTCGTTTTGATACGGGTTCTCGGCAATCTCATATAACCTGTTATACAAAAAATCCCTTAAGGCCGGTTCCATCTTTTTGAGGTCTCTGACCGCACCCTTGGACAGACGGATTTCATACTTCCCCATTTTCTATACTCCTGATGGCTTCCTCCAGGGGAACGGTTTCTTCCTCCAGCCGTTCCTCTATAAATTTGTCAAAGGTTTTATTCAAAATTTCCTTTCTTTTAAGAAGTTGAGCTTTAAGCTCTTTTCCTTTATAGCCTAAATCATTCAAATCTTTCAAAAGCAAATCTTCCATTTCATCGGCAATGGTAACTTCCCTGACCTTCAATTCCTCTCCGTCCAGGTAAAATCTAAGCTTTGTGCCTTCCTTCCAGTTGAACTTATCCCGGATTTCTTTGGGAACTGTCACCTGACCCTTTGATGTCAAAGTTGTATAATCCATAATGACTCCCTCCTGGAGTAATACAGTAATACCGTAAAACTATCTTACCACAGAAGGCTTTAAAAGAAAAGAAGCGGAAGGAATTAATCCCTCCGCTAGTGGTTGTCATTCCAATTAATAAGATACTTCCGTCGTTACATCTTTGAAATGCGTAAGAACCATGAACTCCTGGGCTTAATAAAATTAACAAGCTGATATTCTTTCTGGCAGGAAATGTTTCACTTTTATTGAATAATCTAGTGAATGTATTTAACTAAAAAGGAGGCATATTATGTGAGTAATTTTAATTATGACTCGTATTGTGGAATATACTGTGGAGCATGCTCAATTTTGAAGGCTTATCAAACAGGCATTAAAGATAAGTTTGCATCCTTTATGAGTGATGAAATAGGTTTTGAATTAAGATGCCATGGTTGCAAAACTGATACAGTATTTGAAAATTGTGCAAACTGCAAATCTCGAAGTTGTGCGATTAACAAAAAAGTTGAACGATGCATTGATTGTAGTGATTTTCCGTGCGATATTGTGAACTCAGATGAACTGAAGAATATATTAGATAAATTGCCACATTTAAAAACCATTCTAAATAATATAGGGACTATTAAAAACATCGGCGTTAATAAATGGCTTGAAGATCAAGATAAAAAATGGAAATGTCCGGATTGTCAAACAGATTTTTCTTGGTATACTACTAAATGTTCAAAATGTGGCAAGGATTTAGAAAAAATAATGGACTATGAGAAAACATTCGATAAGAGCATATTTGAAGGTATAAAATAGTTTACAACAGCACTGGAGACTTTTTTGGGGTAAAAGATTTGTTGCACATTATTAACAAAATATGCAATAGGGGCCGTGAGCCAAAATTCACGGCCTCCTCCTTTTCCTTGCATAAAATTCCTTCCAAAACCTCTAGCCTTTCCGATAGCCCTGTTCTACCCTTTTACATAAATGTTGATAAATAATTTATTATCCAGCTTGTTATACGCTGCCCCAGCCCCACTAGAGGGTGAGGGCGGAAAATCCGTCCCTTTCAATACCCGGCAGAATGGCCTCCCCGGGGGCTAAACATGCCGGGATTTTGGGGCTGCTTATACGACAAAACGGGCAAAGGGGGGATTTCAATGGACGGAAAACGGCTCAACGGAGATTTGGTGAGGATGCTTCGCCAGTCTCTGAGGCTCAAGCAGGTTGAATTCGCAGCAAGAATCGGTATCTCCCAGGTGATGGTTTCCTATATTGAAAACGGGCAGCGGAAAATTAGCGAAACCACCGAGGGAAAAATCAGGCGGGAGTTCAACATCAGTGACTCGTCAGTCAGCTATCTGAACGCAGCACACCATGCAGCCACCAACTGCCGATAAAAAATGGCTAAAGAAAAGTAAGACCGGGGAGGCAATCGCCTCTCCAGTCTCTTTTCTGGCGATAGTTATACATGAACACTTTTTGAATGTTTCGGAGTCATTGACCAATGGATTTGAAGGACTTGCTAAGCTAACGGGCAGAATAATTGAATAGGGCAGACTGCCGCGACGGGTCAGTTTACTTTAATGCGGGATACCTTATAAATACAATGCAAGCGGCTCTTGTCGGGCATTGCATAATCAAACAATGGAGGCAGTTAACATGAATGAAGAACTTACACTCAATTCTGAAATGGCTCTTGCATACGATAAAAACGCTCGAATCTCAATTCCCACATATGATACGTTGTTCACGATGGTTCAATCTTATTTTCGAGCCAAATTTGGTGAAAAATCTGTAACATTGCTCGTAATCGGTGCGGGTGGCGGGAATGAACTTTCCGCATGGGGACCGGTTAACCCGAAATGGACGTTCACCGGAGTCGATACATCTGAGGAGATGCTTAAGATTGCTAAAAATAAGACAGTCCAACTAGGCTTGGAAAGCCGAGTCAGACTCACCCATGGAACGATTGACGACCTGCCGCCTTCAGACTCGAAGTTTGACGCGGCAAGTTGTATTTTGGTTCTTCACTTCGTTTTTGATGTTCAAGAGAAGTTGAAGATGCTCGGAACTGTTAAGGATCATTTAAAATCAGGAGCTCCATTCGTACTCGTTAGTGCGTACGGGGACCGCGATGATGCCGAATTTAAAGACAGATTAAACGTATGGAAAAGCTTTTGGTTGGATGCGGGATACGAATCATCTAAAATGGACGAGCTGGAAAACAGCATTATGAACCCTATGAAAATTTCTATCATTCCTGAAAATCAAATCGAACGGCTATTGGCGGAATCCGGATTTACGAATATAACCAGGTTTTATTCTACTGGACTTTTTGGGGGATGGATTTGCCATACGGAATGATTTATCGCGATAACAATCTAAGAGTTAACTTTGTTCATTACGCTAACGAGAATCGATAGTATTTTGTCGCTAATCAACAACGTAATATAACAATTCCCTAAAAAAAGGCCGGAGTCTTATCCCCGGTCTTATTTTTTACCCGAAAGGAGAAACGAATGCAGCCTCTGCTTAATTGCGAATCCAACAACGACATTCTGGAAGCTGCTTTAATGTACGTAGATCAGGGGTGGGCTGTTCTGCCCCTGGCCCCAGGCGGGAAAGAACCCTTTGCTCCGCTGCTGCCGAAGATTAAAGGCAAGCCCACCTGGAAGCCTCTCGCAGCTAGACCGTCAACAAAAAAGGAAATACAAAACTGGTTTGCCAGGTATCCCGGTATCAATATCGGCATTATTACCGGAACGGCCTCCGGGTTGGTGGTTGTTGATTTCGATACCATCGAGCCCAAAGGATTACCGCAGACAGCGATGGCCCATACTGGTCGGGGTCTGCATGTTTACCTCCAGGCGGAAAAGCCGTATAAAAGCTGTAAGTTCGACGGAGGCGATATTAAAGCACAGGGCGGTTATGTGGTGGCCCCGCCGTCAATCCATCCCAATGGTGGAAGGTACGGTTGGGCGGACTATCTATCCCCGGAGGATACGGGCCTTGAACCGTACAGTGATGAGTTGATTAAACGGTTAACAGGGGTATCTTGTCTACTACTATATCCTACTGGTGAAGCAAGAATAAATATTAATACTTGCTATACCCCCACAGCTAACACTGATAATGATGATGCAGTCAATACCGAAAGTAGGGCCAGAACATTAATTGACCTCCAGAAGCAGGATGATGTGGCCCTGGCGGTTCTCCAGAGTCTTGGAGTCCCGGTTACGCAGGTCGGGAAGTCGTTCGGGTGTCCTCTTCCCGGTCACGAGGAAAAGAAGCCCTCCGCAGCCCTCTACCGCCTGGATAACGGCATTATCGCTTTAAAAGACTTTCACCGGGAAGCCGGATGCTGGCTGCTCCCGGATGTTTACGCTGCCTGTAAGACAGGTAAGCTCGAAAAGCTAAAGGGAGGCGAAAGGCTGGTCTGGTGGCTCCGGTGCCTGGCGGATTTGGGATATGTTCACCCGCCGTCCATGTACGCCCACAAGCTGCCGGACGACGCCCCGGAATCAGTGAAAAAGCTCTACAAGGGATTTATTTTGCTTTTATCGTTGAGGACTCTTTATGACCCGGATCAGGTCGGCTCACCATTCTCCTGGAGGTTCGCTGCGGGCTGGTGCGGAATTGGCAGTCCCAACACCGTGCAAAAAGCCATGCGTTACCTTCTGGAGAGGGGTTATGTTTATAAGATAAGGAATAATGAGAATTCAAAATTGACCATCCTGGCATTGGGGAAGCCCAGGAAACCAGCTCCGGTCGAATAGTCAGAATAAACTGCTGCCCCCTGCTGTTGTCGGCAAGCTACGAGCGATTACGGCGGGGGGTTTCTGCCTTTCGCGGAGTATCGATACACCGCCAGAGCCACCGCATACGCCCCGATCCAGAAAACCCCGTCTCAAAATGACAGAACATGTGTTCCTTGTATTGGTGTAAGGGCTACGCTCCCAACGGTTTCCAGTATTTTTTTATCAGTAATAGTGACACTGCGGGGTATTTTTGCCGGTGTGAAGGTGGAGAAATAAAGACAGGTAATATATGGCATTGTTTAATCTATACCCTGAGTTGAGGACAGAGCCATAAATAAATTTACTAGCAGATATGAGATGTCATCGGTATTGCCGATACCATGGGTAAGATAGTAATTAGTTGTCGTTCATTATATCAATATGCGATGAGTAGTGGTATAATAGATCCAGAAAATACCGAGTATTAGCTCCATTAAGCCTATAAAAACTCATCGCATATGCAAGGAGGACGGCAGCCATGTTCTATCAGTTCCTGGAAGACCTCCGAAAACAGGGTAAGTCAGACCTCACTATTCGCCAGTACCGCTCAAGCTGGGACAAGTTTGTTCGCTGGCTGGAGGCCGAAGGGGGGTACACCCCGGGGATGGGGGGGCCTAGCAATAGGGGAAAAGGCTCCGATACGGACACACAATTTTTTAAAACCTCGGAAGCAGACGGAAGTAAAGCTGATCCCTCGCTTTATGCCATTCACGCCACCCAGCTTGATATCGCCAATTTTAAACGCTGGGCCTCGCAGAACTTCAAGCCACGGACAGTTTCCCTCAACCTGATCCACCTGGGAGTTATTTTCCGCTGGTTTGTCGATAGGGGGATTATACCGGACAACCCCTGCGAGCATGTTGACAATGTAACTGTCCAGCAGGAAGCCCCTAAGTGGCTGACCAGGAATGAACAGAACGCCCTTATCAGGGCAGTACGGAAGCATGGGGATAATCGGGAGCTAACTATAATTACTATACTACTTCATACCGGCCTGAGAGTGCAGGAATTATGTGATATACGGCTTAAAGACCTGGATATTACTGACCGTAAAGGTAAGGTTATTGTCCAGAGCGGGAAGGGTGGTAAATACCGGGAGGTTCCGCTCAACCTGGATGCACGACAGGCTGTTCAGGAATACCTGGCAGAGCGGAGGAGCGACAGCCAATATCTATTCGTCACCCAGCGATCCCCGAAAATGACCACCAGGGCAGTTCAATTTATCCTTCAGAAATATTCGAGGCTTACCGGCATTGAAGTGACTCCTCATGTCCTTCGGCATACCTTCTGCCACGAACTGGCGGTTAGGAAGGTTCCTCTTGATGTTATCGCGAGGCTGGCGGGGCATTCAAAAAAAGATGGAACTCCGAACCTTGCGATGGTTACGAGATACACCCTGCCAAACGAGGACGACCTCGCCAGGGCTGTTGAGGAATTGTCCTGGAGGTAGACACCCCCTACACACCCCCCAGGCCCTGTATGAAGGCTGAAGCCCCTACGAATTGCATATTGTTTTTAAAAACGAGTTTTATTAAGACCTCAATCCAACCCCTCTGGGTTATGAATGCTAAGCATCTCTACCGGTTCCTACGTAAAGCTTTCCGAGAAAAATCTCGGATGATTTATAATTCTCTATAATAATCCTTATACAGGAGACGAGCAATATATAACAAAAAGAACCCATTTTTCTAGTATTTTTACAAAGTATTGGCAAATAAGGAAGGAGTATTTATTTGCTCGTTGAAATTATTGCTATATGTCAGAATAAACAATTTATAATAATAATGAATTAAAGGCTTTTTGCAGACCTCCACAAAAGAGCTTTAAATTAATCGGTGGTGATAACATGAGTAATGCTAGGAGAGACTATACTGAGGCTGAGCAACGCATCTTATACAACCAGGTGAAAGGAATTTGCCCTTTATGTGCTGACAAACTTCAATATAAGAAAAACAAAAAAACACAGAAAAAATATCAAATTGCTCATATTTATCCCCTTAATCCGACAAATGAAGAGGCGAAGTTGCTTGAATCAATGCCAAGGTTGAGTTCAGACGTTAATGACCTAGATAACGTTATACCATTATGCCTCAATTGTCATGAGCAATTCGATAAACCGAGAACAGCTGAAGAATATATGAATTTATATCATATCAAGCGAGAGTTAGTAGAGACCGATAAAATAATGGGTACATACTCCTCTTACACCATTGAGGACGAAATAGTTGAAATTTTAAAGACATTAAATTCTGATCTAGGTGAACAAATAGAAAAACTAGACTATAACGCTCTTAAGGTAGATGAAAAAATCGACAAAACGATGAATTATTTGCTGAAAAAGAGAATAAAGGACGATATTTCAGATTAGTATTTATTCATAAAGTCATTATTTGCGGAAATGGATAAGGAAACAATAGGAAAATTCGACATAATATCTGGACAGATAAAATGTTTTTATTTAAAAGTAAGGACTATGTCTAGTAACCAGGAAGTAATCTATTATAGGTTGGCCGAATGGCTAAATTCTATAACAAAGAAGGGGTCCCTGGAAGCATGCAAGGTCATTGTGGCATTTTTTATTCAGAATTGCGAGGTGTTTTCGAGTGCTCCCAAGCAAAGTAATTAGCATAGATGAAAGTATAATTAGTAAATTTCCCTACGTCCTAGATGAGTTAATGGCTGAGGAATTGGCAATAGTAAAATTATATGAGAAGACCGTTGATAGATTCGAGGATATAAATGAGTTTATATTGGTATTAGATGCATTATACGTTCTAAATTGTGTGGAATATGGTAATGAATATGGAGTGTTGAAATATGTTAAAAGAAATTAGGTGCGATCTTTTTCGAAAACCGCTGGTAACTTTTCATGAAGGTCTGAATGTTGTTCTCGGTGATCATCTAGCATCAAATTCTATTGGTAAATCTACTATGCTAATGATAATAGATTTTGTCTTCGGTGGTGATTCATATGTAAAGGTAAATTATGACGCAATTAAAAACTTGGGTCATCACGAGTTTAGGTTTAAGTTCGAATTTGATAATGACCAATTCTATTTTATTAGAAAAACGGATAAGTATAAGTTTGTATATTGCTGCAATGAAAAATATGAAATATTACACGAAAAAAGCACCATTGATTATACTACCATGCTTAAAGAAAGTTATAAAATTGACCTACCATACATCTCATTCAGATCCATTGTTAGTCTATACTCAAGAGTATGGGGAAAAGACAATTATGATATCAAAAAGCCACTTCACCAGGTTGGTACAAATGGCAAATCGGCAGTTGAGACAATTATTAAATTATTCGGTAAATATAGCGGAATAAAATCATTTACTGAGCAAATTGATGATTTATCAGAACGTAGGGAAGCTATAAATAAAGCAGCAAAGAAGAATTACCTACCATTAATTACCAAAACCATATATAAACAAAATTTAAGAGAAATCGATGAGCTAGATGCAGAAAAGGATATGTTGGCTTCCGATATACATGCAGAAAAAACAAATATATCTGATCTGGTAACAAAAGAGATATTAAGTTTAAAGCGTGATAGAAGTGAATTGTTGAGGAGAAAAAATATCTATGAGGATAGACTCAAGAGAATACGCAATAATATTAATAAAAATATTGGTTTAAAGTCAGAGTTATCGAGACTAAAGGAATATTTTTCAGATATTAATATTGAAAAACTTTCTTCTATCGAACTCTTTCACGCTAACATAAGTGGTATTTTGAAAAAAGAGCTGAAGAATACTGAGCAGGACTTAATGGAAAATATTGAGCTTTTAAATGAAGACATTGAGAAAATTGATGTCGAAATAGATAGTAAACTAGATGTAAGGGATGCACCTAAATATACTATTAATCGCATAGTCGAACTTGCGGTTAGAATAAGTCAATTGAAGCATGCCAATGATATCTATATTAAAAAGGAGACCATTGAAAAAGATATTAAAAAAGCTAAAAATGATTTGTCGGAAATAAAAGCAACAGTAATTTCGGAGATTAACAATAGCATCAATATTAATATATACGAGCTTAATCAGCTAGTGAATAAGGATGGAAAAAGCTCCCCAGTTATGGATTTAAAAGATAGAGGATACGACTTTAGAGTATTTGATGATACTGGAACAGGAAGGGCATATGTTAATTTGTTAATTTTCGATTTAGCCATCTTTAAAATAACCCAATTACCTATATTAGTTCATGATACATTATTGTTTAAAAACGTTGAAAATGTAGCAATCGAAAATATAATTGATATTTACCGCAGACAAAAGAAACAAATTTTTATAGCAGTTGATGAGATTAATAAATATAATATAGAAACTAAAAAAGTCCTTAACGAACTTTCAGTCCTGCAATTGGCTCATGATAAGACATTATTTATAAAAGATTGGAAGAAAACAAGTTCAGAAACGAATTAGTTTGCTGGCCTAACGGATGGCGAGCATTTAAAAATAGCATTGAGATAAACTCTGAGACGAAAATCCCAGTCTTTATTCTCTATTCATGTCTCAAATGTAGTTGTTTTATGTAGAGAGGTTTTAAGGGAGGGGAGAAAAAATGCTGAAACGGAATAACCAAAGGGGTCAGTTCTGAAAATTAATTCACAAAATTTATATGTTATTGTTTTTGGGTCTAACCCCCTTGGGCATACTTCAAACTATTCAATAAATCTTTATTCATCTTAGTAAGCAGAACGAAGTTCGCGATATATCCGTAGTATGACATATGAAATGGAGCAAAGTTTTTGCACCTATTAAAACAGCATCATAATTATTAAACATGGCTTTTAATTCGTTCTCGTTATACGGTTTCTCGTTTAAATCGTATTCCATTAAGACAAAATCCATAAAGCGTAATATATCGAAATAATGCGATGGCTTGCTTGTTATTCGTAATATCAGATTAAAAAAAGCATCGGAGTAACTCGGAGGATTTAAGTTAATCGTCGGCATTTTAGAAGGAACCTGAAAATCAGGGACTTGATTCTTAAGGGTATTATATACATATCTAAAGGCTGCATCAATTATTTCAGCCCTTTTTTTATTTGGCAGATCTCCAGAAGACAATCCCTCGTATATGGTTTCCTTCTTTTCACTATCCGAAAAATAGTAAAGCTCTTTAGAAATATTAAGAGTGGCCAACAAAAACATAACAATGAGGTCATATATGGCCCATTTAATTGCCTTCGACTGCTCTTCATGTGTAGGGATCGAAACTACTGAAGATAGTTCGCGAAGTGCTGTAAGTGCTTTCTTAGCCTTTGAGTAGTTATCCATGACCCAATAGTCAGATGATATAAAATTCGCAATTTTTTTATATTGTTCATTCAATGGAATACTTATTCTTGATAAAGTTATAATTTTATTAAATTGGGTATCAGGGTTCCATGAACCTCTCCAATCATCAGATTTAATGTCATATTGTTGCTCCAACTTTTCAATAATATTTAAACCAAGAATCTGTATGCCAGATTTTCTTGCATACTGCTTAACCGATGTTCTTACTCCGCCAGCAACAAGAATTACATCATTAATTTGAATTGAACCCATAACACCTTTTATCCAAGAAAGTCTATCATGAATTTTTACTTCCCCAGACTTGCAATCAGCCCAAAGTGTTTTTGTTGTAAAATCTTTGTGAATATATATTCCATAGACATCTAAGTCAGTAATTTTATCGGCAGTTTCACCATACGAAGTCTTTAGATCAATGCCCATTCTAGGGTAATACCCTAAGTTAAAGACTAATCTTTTAATTCTGTATTCAAGTAAAATTCCCGGAGGTATTACAGGAGAATTTTGTTTAGGATTAGATCTAGTATTGTTGTGCTTCTTGTATTTTTTTTGATTGTTGCTAGCTTTGGTTTCTTTTACGGCCTTAAGTTGTACTTGTTCTACACTTTTTAAGTCTAACTCTATTTGTTCAAAATTGCTGCCAGTTTTTGGTAAGGCTGAAGATGTGTTATTTTCACTTGGTACTCTAATTTCTTCATTTGAAACGTTGCGGTCAACTAAAATTTTTTCATCAGTATTTTGAACAGTTTTTTCTAAATCAGATTTGCTTTGCATTGATTTATTATCTGCTATGCGGTTCTTGTCTGACAATTGTATCGCTCCCTTATTATAAGAGTTCCCCTCTAAGTAACCTACAACAATGATCTTCAACTATTTTTATATGTTCAGGAGATTCACCTAGTCGTATTCTACCTTCTTCAGGAGACAGGTATGAGCCAGTATCCATCATAGAACCAATGCCAGTATCATGAGAATTTTCTATATCTAATGTGTAGTCCGGGTCTTTAATAATTTTTAATGCTTCTTCTGCAACATCTTTACGAACAAGTTCTAAGCACGGGCCTGTTCTATATGTTCCAGCCCTATAATGATATTTTGTTTTAGTTACTACTCGCACTATTCCTTTTTTTTCTAGTAAAGTGTAGTCTGTTGCATTAGCATCATGAGGTCCAATATTGCCGTCAGAGATAAGCCTTGACAAAAACCTCGGAGGATCATCAATTGTTGAATAGGGTGTATAATTTTCACCAAATCTAATTGAAGCAAGTAATAATTTTACATCATCTAGAATATCATCATTATACGACTCTTTATGGAGTAGATTTGAACTGAATCCAAATTCCTTGTGCAATCCTCTGCTTGATATTATAGTGGTGGGGTTAATCATTCCCGTTTTTTTAGCCAATAATAATATATCCTCCGCGTAATGGGAGAGTTTGTCAAGAGGATAACCCTGTGTTTTTTGTATTATTTCTATAATTTCTTTTAAGCTTTTCCGATTCCCTAAGTCAAGACTCGACACTGCTAGAGCAATTTTTTTATTATTTGGCCCCCAAACATATTCATTGCTTATTATTGGCTCTTGACTTTTGGATTTATCAAAAGTCTGAAGTAGTCTATACTGGTTCTGTAGTGCTAAAGCAAGGGTAATATCATTTTCCTTATACCCCTTTTTAGTAAGCATTTGGTAAAGTTCACTCTTTAAGTATGGAATTCTTTTTGTTTCATCCATGGTTTCTATTGCGACAAGCTCAACTGAAGTAGGATATAGATTTTCAAATACTTGACCTGAGATCGCTAATACTTCTGCATTATCAGGCACATATTCTGCAACTCCAGTTATTTGGCCAGTAATGTCTTTAATCAGTTCAATTTGTTTATCGGATGCTTGCTCAAGTTCAGGAAGGATAATTTTTATTAACTCCGCTCTGCTATTAATGCCTACATTATTAGCCATTTGCTCTAGCTTATTCATATCATTAATAACACTGTTTCCTCTTATTACGCCAAGGAATCTCCCAGCTTTTCCCGCAAGATTAAGATTGCCAAATTTACCCAAGCCTGTACTATCCGCAGTAAATTGTTTTAGATGCTTTTGAGTTGCTACTGACCAATAGCCAGTCCTAATTTTATCTCCATTGGAAGACATTTTGCTTTCCCCCTTAAGTTCGATACTAGGTATGTTGTTAATTTAACTTAAATAATTCATTACGTGGTTAGGCGACTTACTATAAATAAATAGCCCCACTTAAATTACATTGTTAAAATCATCACTAAATGGTTTATGTATAAGCTTGCAATATTGTAATATTTTCCACGGTAAATTTTATTTTCCTTTTTCTAATGGAAAAAACTGCACTTTTTGTCACATAAATAATGCAGATTGAAGCCGGGCGAAAATACCGGTTTTTTTATTGCCCAGGTCACAAACGGAAGTATACCTCTTTGTTGTCTTTTTGTAGGGGGCTGCAAGGGAGGTGAAAAATGCTCAAACGGGAGATGTACGTCAGAATGCACCTGTCAGCCGTTGAGGACGGGCTGATTGGGGTACTCGGAGGGGATCGCTGGGCCAACGCTCTGCACCACTGGCTGCCCACATGGACAAGGCTGGGGAGTGCTTTCCGTCCCAACAAGAAGATCGCTGAGTACCTCAAATTGAGCCGACAGGCAGTCAATAAGAGAATAAAAGACCTCCTCGAATTCCGCTTCCACGGAAAACCGGTTCTGACCCTGGTTGCCACCGGGGAAGGGGTTAACCGAAGGGTGAACCGTTACCGGATCGAGCCGGTCGCCCAGCTCGCGATCTTCGGTTCCGGGGTTGAGGCGATCGAGGAGGCGAGGCTAGGGGGATTGTCAAGCCAGCCTGACACTAACTATAACCATAGAACAAAAACCAATGAACCAGAAATCCCTCCGGGAGAGAAAGAATCTGAGCCGGTTCATAATAATATTTTTAAGATTTTGTTATATATGTCGACTGCGAAATTTTACATAGTTGAAGAACATGTCATTACAATGACCATCAAACTCACAGGGACGATTTGAAGGGGATGGTTTGAAGGTAATAATAGGGGAAGAACTGACTAACTTGAAGTTATTCAGTTTTTCAAGAGGTATATAAAAAAAGCGATGCGGGGCCGCTCTCGCTGCTATGGCTCAAACGTGGGCTAGCGTGATAATAGTATGCTCGCGACGACTTGCAAGATCGCGGGACAAGCTGAATACTGCTCCGAGTTATGTTGACCGTCTATATTCAAATCGGCTGGGGGAAGAAACATATTACTGGTAAAATTCTAAGGTTCTGAACGCTTTGTTCATAAGCTCGCCAAAAACCTTTTAAACGTTCAGTAAAAGATAGTCCCTGATAGACTTCGTATCTATATTAGAGTTGCATTTCGCAACCCTAATATGAAGACCCTCAAATAATAGACACGTAGAACTGGAAAAAGATAAAGACCGTGGTCTTGTTGACTTGTTCCAGGACATTCTCTCGGGAATCTCTGGAATAGTACCGAAGGCCGTCTAGTTCTCCTTCTGGAACGGAATGTCACCCAGCCTGATCGTTGGCTTTCGGGATGCTGGAGCTCCCCAGATTCCCCCCTCCCTGTTGGACCCGTGGAAATATCGGAAGCCATCTTCAAACACTACAGGAGCCGAGCCGGAAGATTTTTAAGAAGGGTTCCGACTTAATGTAGATAGCCTTAGTTTTAACATCAATCCTACCTAACGCCTGCCGAGCAGTCCTCCGCTGCGGAGGAACCTGATAACGGAATTCGGGCCTAAACTCTGGATGACTATCCATACCGTCGAATCGATCGCCCACTCAGGGGGCCGAGAAGGGGGATTGTACGCTCAACCGTAACAGGGATAGTACGCTAAACCGTACCATATATAGTACGGTAGACCGTACACTAACTATAACTATATAACTAAAACCAAATAACCAGAAAAACCTATGGGTATAAAAGAGGCTGGGCAGTTTTGAACAATGCCAGTGAGGCTTAGTTAAACACGTCGATGCTGGACAAGGTTGGAAAGCTGGCGATGTTACCGGACGACCCACGTTACAGTAGAGATGACAGCGAATTTTTACAGAGTTGAATACGACACTATTCAGCGGATAGTTCAAAGACACAGGGGCGAAGTAAACCCAGACGGATATAAAGTCCTAAAAGGTAATGAATTGAGGGTTTATAAGGATAAAATAGCTGAACAAAATGTTCATCTATCGGCAAAAGTAAGTCTCGGTTTACTCCCACGCGAGCTGTTCTCCATATCGGGATGCTGCTCCGGGATAGTGAAGTCGCGAGGATCTTCGGGACTATCTGCTAAAAAGTTTCATGGAGGTTGCGGACAGGCTGGGGACTATCGAAAAGGTGCAGGTTATTCTTATATATAGGAACAACATGCACCTTTTTCTTTTTGTAAGTCCCCGGTTTATTTAACCTTCCTTACCCTTTGCCGTTGGGGCAGTAGTGTATTAATAGGAGAGGCTATGGAGTGTTGCTGTCGTAAGTCCTGTTGGGTAAGTGAAACGTAACGCCTGGTCATGGTCAAATCGGTATGGCCGAGGGTCCGCTGCAGGGCGAAAGCCTGTCCGCCGTTGCGGAGGAACTGCAGGGCGAAGGCATGTCGCAGGTCGTAGGGCCGGATATGTATGCCAAGGTTCTTGCTGTACATCTCCAGGCGGTCTCCCAATTTAATCGCTGTCATGGCTGTTCCCTCGGAGCTGCAGAATACCGGGGTGCTGTTTTTCCATGCCATATGCCTTGCACTAATCAGTTCTCGTATGGCATTTGCCGTAACAGGAGATAGGGGGAGGGTTCTGCTGACCCTGGTTTTGGCCTCTTCGGAGCGGATATTAACCTCCAGGGAGCGGAGATTGATGTCTTCCACCCGGAGGGTTAAAGCCTCCTTGGGGCGGATGCCGGTATCCATGGTAAGGAGCAATAACGCATAGTCCCTCAGACCGGCGAAGGTGTCCTTTTGGGGAAGGGAAAGCAGTTTGGTAAGGATATCTTCATCTATATTCACGATCCGGCCCTCGGCCTTTTTCTTCTTAAAGCCTATTAACGGGTTTTCCGTCAGGATGCCCTCCTGGATGCACCAGTCGAAAAAGGTACGGAGATAAATAAACCTTAAATTAAAGGTGGCTGGCTTGACGGGCTGGGACATGTACTCGAGGATGGCGGGCTTTAGTTTTGGGGTGCTGAAGGCTGTGGGGAAGCGGTGAAAAAGCTGGCTGACGTGCTTTCGGTAGTCGGTCAGTGTCCTTTCGGCCAGCCCCTGAGCTTTCTTCCAGAAGAGAAAACCCTGCAGGGCTTCTTCCCAGGTTGTCTGTACTTCCTCGTTGATTGCCAGCACTTTCCTTTTCGCCATAAATAAAAATCCTCCTTCGCCACTCAAGTATTTCCCCAATAGAGTGGTATAAGGAGGAGTCCGCTGCGTTTCGCCCAGGGGCAGCGGACCACGCTTTTTAAACGCTGTCCACATAAAAACCGCCTGAACGAAAAAACCCGCGATTCACGCGGGTTTTCCTTTACTGGTGCCGAAGAAGGGAGTCGAACCCTTACGGTGTTGCCACCGGCGGATTTTGAGTCTCACGATATGATGTAAAATAATCCCAAAAGCTGGCAGCCCGTATTTTACAAGGGTTTCAGGCTTCGAAATGCGTAATTTTTAATGGTCACTCCGCGTGAGACAAGCCTTTTTCCCAACTTTTACGCAGTCCTGAAGGGGTCTTTTTAATAAAAGGCCTTAAAAAATCTAGCGCAATTCAAAAAAATATTACCATATTTAGTCAATGATTGCAAGCGATTGAGACAGGGAGATGTGTCATGGTAAAATATAGCAAAAATGTTGTTGCTCAAAATGAAGAGGTTAAGGGGGCTTAGGAGACCTTTTAGGACGGCCCTCGGACCTGGGGTGCAAGCAGCGTCATTGCAATTTTTTATTTTTAACCATACAAATGGTTTACATGGTTAAAAATGTTGGTTATCATATAGGTAACCAACATATAATATATTTGCAAAGGAGATGTTGGTTGATAACCTGGGAGGGTTTTTTATGGCCGTAATTAAAGATGTACTGAGGGAAGAATTGAATAGGCTTGAGAGGATGAGGGCTGCCTATAACAATAAATTACAGGAACTGCCCAAAGGGGTCCTGGTAATCAAAAAAATACGTGGTAGAAAATACTATTATTTACAGTACAGGGAAGATGGTAAGATTAAAAGTGTTTATATCAGAAAAGATATGGTTCCGGAGTATGAGAACAAGATTAGACAAAGAATGGCACACAAAAATAGCCTGAAGAACATAATTAATGAGATTGATTTTATAAATAAAGCCTTGAAATTGAGGTAGATATGGAAAGGCAAAAGGAAATATTCTGGGAAACGTTAAACACATTCCAGGAAATCGGTCTGTTGGAGTACTTACTATTAGTGGGAAGTTGGGCTGAATATATTTATCAGTTTTGTCTTAGAGACTTTCTCCCTAATATAAGGACAAGAGACATGGACTTTTTGGTTAAAAATATCAGGAGGCCTTCAAAAGGTATTAATATATACGAAGTGCTGGAATCTAGAGGCTTTATCGCTGACACTGACTATTTAACAGGCGCAACTAAGTTTTATAAAGAAGAAGTTATAGAACTTGAATTTTTGGTCTTGGAAAAAGGTAGAGGGCAATTGGAGCCATATCAAGTCGAACCTCTTGGCATAAAGGCTGAAGGCTTAAGGCATATGGACTTTTTGTTATCCAATTCGATTACGGTAGAAATTAAGGGAGTGAAAATAAATGTTCCATCTCCTCAGGCTTACTTGCTGCATAAATTGATAATTAATGACCAACGTCGAGTAGATAAAAGAGAAAAAGACCTTGAATCTGTAATGAATCTTCTTCAATATATAAACCAGGATAAAGAATTATTAGAATCCTTATGGTCCTTGTATGAAAAAGGTCTTACAAAAAAGCAAAGGTATAAGATCGATAATGTGTGTAGCGAGAGAGGGATCAAGCTTTTTTAGACGTAGTTTATAATAAATTTGTGATAACTTAATTAACGGGAACCAAAATACAGTAAATATAGGGTCCCCCACGCTTCGGCGTGGGTTTTTCTGTTCATATAAGGTTTCGTTGCCAAAGCCGAGTAATGTCTGCCTATTCTCCGCTGGGCAGGTTATATTGTGGGGTGTTTATAATGACCGTTAGTAGCAAAGCCAAAATTCTTATGACAATCACAATGGCCGCTGTGTTTTTATTTTTATACAGCAATGGTGTATCATATGCTGCCGCCGACATGGATGACCAATACGGAGTTTACTACCGCCACGGCCGGGTGTTTGGCAAGATAATACAATATGACCCGGCGCGGGATTTAGTAGTCGTATTCGGTTCTGTATTTGTTTCCGAGCCTGGTGGCCAGTGGCGCCTGGTGGAGTCACGCAAGTTCCACCTGGTGAATCCGGTTGGCAATGATTTGCGTCAAACTCTGGCTGCAGCTGTTGGCAGAACAGTTGGTGTGGAAGGTCAGTTGAAGGTATGGCCCGGGCAGAAGGAGGAAGTGGTGGTGGCCAGTAAAGTGGATTTCCAGGATTATCGCATAGATACACCGCTGTGGTACGCCTTTGGGGTGACCGTTCGCCCGGAAAAGATATACAAGTTCAATCTCAATAGTGTTAATGACTTTGTCAATGTGCTTTCCGGACTGCGGCAGGCTGCTGATATACCGCAAAACGTAAGGCTGACAGGGGACGGTGTGGGGAAACTGCAAAGCGGGATTGCCGGCTACGGTGACCGTGAACTAATTGCCCGGGTCAGAAATGAATTTGAGGAAAAGTGGAACGAAAAGTGGTGTGTGACTAGGGATAATCAGGCAGCCAACCAGCTGCGGGTCGGTGTGGGAGGGTGGCAATTCTATCAGGGCCTTCTTGGCTATGGAAATTGTTATGTCTCTGGTGCACCGGTAGTCCGCAGGGACATCATCGCCTTTATGAATGCCGTCAGGCCGGGTGGCGGCACTCCGGAGGAATCAGGCCAGGCGGTAATGTGTGCCTATGTTACCGTAGAGCGGGACCGGTCGGGACAAATCGTCAGGGCTATGGCATCCGGCGCCCTTTATGACATTGTTCCTGATTTGATAGGGGCGATGAAAAATTCGACGGGGCTGAACTTGGAAACCTGGCGCCTTGAAGGGTGGGGCCAGGAGGCGGCAGAGGCGGTGGATGGAAAGCTCTGTTGGCTCTCCGGAAGTAGGGTGTTGGTATATGAAACCGATCAAAAGACGGGCAGAAGTCATCTGGTTGATCAGTACTTTTCTATGGACAGGTACCTCACCAGAGATGGTTTTGATAATGTTTTGGATGTTTATAAAGGTGTGATTGGTGAGGGGGTGATCTGATGGGATATCAAACATTTGACAGGGTGATACTCTATCGCTGGCTGGCCGGTGGTCTCCTATGGTTACTGATTATCGCCGTGGTAGTGGTTTCCATCAGGAGCACCAATATTGCAGCCCGGGCCGGCCGTACAGCGGCTGGGGCGATGACGGCCGATCAGGAGAATGTAGCGGCAGGAATCCGGGAAGTGGTCCGGGCCTTTGCTGTGGAGTGGGCCACCTGGAACGGCAGTCCCGACGATTACATCCGGCGACTGGGAGTCTTTCTAAAGAAGCCAGATGTTGTATTACCAGAGGGCATTCAGGAGGTTACCTCATCAGCTGTCAGTTTTGTTGAGGGCGGCGGGGAGAAATACAGTGCCAGGGTTTTGCTTCATACAAGGAGATTGACTTCCCTGTCAATATCTGAGGCTCAGGCGCTGCCGCAGGCGTTTGTTCCAGTCACCCGGGATGATTTGCTCCGGTTTGGGCAGCAAGGTTCCAGCGCAAACCAGGATAAAACTGTAACTGCCTGGCGGGACTATCTGATCTGTGTGAATGTGCCCGTACAACTCCGGGATGGTCGGCCGGAAATAAACGGGCTGCCGGTTATCGTGTCTCCAGCCACCGGACAGGGGGAGATCGCCGAACCACAATTCAACGAAACGGCCCTGCCCGAGTTTGCGGCTTTCGTCCGGCAGTTCCTGGGCCTATACTACGGGGGAGGTTCCCTGGCGAACTTCTTGGCACCCGGCGCTAGTGTTGCGCCCGTCCCTGGGTGGAAACTGGAATCCGTGGGGGAGGTAAGGGTGAATAACAGTAAGGTGCCGGACCGGGCATACGTTCGCGCTTCGATATCGGCGCCGGGGGTTGGGCGTCTGGAACAGCGCATTCACATGCTGGTCCAGCCGGAGAGGGGGAGTTACCTGGTGAAAAATATAAGTGCTATTGAATGACAGTACACCGGCGATCACCGGTTTTTTTATTAGAGGGGGTGTATATCGTGCGAAAAAAGGTAAATTTCCATTGGTTCCGACGATTTTGGACGGTACTGATTCTTGTTGTGACTCTACTTTATCCTGATATAGCCCTTGCTGGCTTTGATCTGAAGGCCGGCGCCAGGGACACACTGGATTTGATAAAGATATTTGTAATGATTGCAGTGCTGGCGGCCGCCATGTGGACTTTCTTCAGGAGCCAGCTTTCGGCCGCAATAGTAATCATCATCGTCGGTGCGGTACTCCTGGCCATGACTACCCCCGGCCTGATGGAGAGCGTGGGGAAGGGGTTCCTAAACCTTTTGGGTGGGGGATCATAAGTTGGGGTTCCGACAGATGCGTTCGGAACCCCAGCAAACATGGAAATGTTTTATTCTACTAATAAAACTAATTATGGATAATGTGAAGGTGGGATTACCCTTCACTTTATACCCAAATTACAACGCAATGTAGAATTGCGGTTTGAAACTTGCTAATTATTCTTGAGAAAACATTCTCCCCAAACTAAATCGATATTTGAGGATTCTAATAAAACCTCAAATATTATTCGATTGATAATTGGGTTGTATTTCTTTTTGAACTTCTGAGATTGGTCATTATACCAAGTCATAATGCGTTCTTCCAAAATACTGCGCTCTAACCTATTCTTTGAGCTGCCGTTAAGTAGCTTAATAGCCTCTTCTTCAACCTTCAGGAATATAGCCTTTTTTAGTCTATTGTATAAAATCTCCTTGCACAAATTGCAGAATCGCTTAGTTTTAATCCTTTTATTTCTACTTAAAGCATCTAATATATTAAGCAAATCCTTATTTGTATTTGTAGGCATTCCCATTATTGGGATAGTGTTTTCCCTTCTGCGAACTTTCCAAAAACTATAAAATAAACCGTCAAAATCTTTTTCTTTAATAGCTTTATTAAATTGATCCACTGATTTGTAGATATTTGAAATAATAGTATAATACGAAAATGGTAATTCATCACTTAGACATGCGTAATATTCTCTCCACTTAGGATCATAACTTAATTCTTCTAATAAGTGTCCCTCAAAGATTTTACTTGGTTCTTCTTTGCTCTTAAATACCTTAGTTGAATGTTCTGCTGAAGATAAGTGCAATAAAAGATTTTCTATTTCATTTCGGAGTAACATACTATATTTTCTGACATCTTTTTTAAGATTAAGGCGTCGTAAAAATATTTGTGTTAATATTCCTAAACCTGAAGCAAGGAACGCACCAACAATTACCTTTAAAACATCTTTATCTTGTAATATATCTTTACTTATTGTGGATACGTTAGATATAGGCCATAAATTTAGCAATCTGTAAATTACGAAGATAAGATTTATAATTACTAGAATTTTAATAACTGTAGTGATTATTTCGAAATACCAGCTAAATAAAATTTCCAAATGGTATTTTATGTTACTGCTTACTTTTTTTCGAAGAAATGATAAAAGATAAACCAACAAGATCTCGACAATTAATACGAGAACTAAAGCAATGACCAAAGGTTCTTTCACTATGATATTCGTACCTTCCACCCCTTACTTAATAGAAGCACTACATCGATTTATAGTAGACGGGACTGTCTTAACACCCATACCTCTCTCCCCCTCAATCATTACAAATATTTAATAAGAGAAATAATTCGAGTAAAAATCAAATTATGCTCCTTGATAACCTTACCCTAGCAAATCACCCAATCGCCATACGGTAGTTATAGTGGTAAAATACCGTCAATTTGTGAATACCAATAGGAGGGGTGACTGTGAAAAATATACCAAGAGTGTATGCTACTTGCGGAGAAGGAATTAGCATGATTAACAAGTGTATAAATTACCAAATGCTAAGATTATCGTGTAGATCCAAAAAAACATCTGTGATGTCATGTTTAAATTGGCTATTCGGCAACGACTAAAGGTAAAAGAGAAATTCTATCTTCAGTAACATTATATGGGGCTCTATTTTTGTTGTAGTGATAAAAGTTAAACATTTGCTTCATCATCCATTTTTCAAGTACATTAAACTGTATGCCGAAATCTGGTGCAGGGTTATTGTGACATTCTATCGTTTTACCATAGTAGCGATAGGTCGCACAATTCGTTGGACGAATAGGATAAATAACACACTCGCCATTACACAAGAATGGACACTGTATATTTGCTTGAAAATATTTCTCTTTATAATATTTTACGCCTGCGTAATTATCGAATCTTGGTGAGGGAGGTAATTTGTCAGAACTTACTATAGCAGCAATTTCTTTTGCTTTATCAAAGTAGCTCTGCAAATTGTGTTCATGTAGATAGGTTGTTATGATCAGCTTTTCAACTCCTAAGATCAAGATTGGCTGCTTGCAGCAATGGAAGCAACCTTTTGTACATTTGTGCTTGTAATTGTGTATCTGTTCCCATTCATCCATTTTTTTCTCAACGAAGTTAGTTAGCTTTGGATACCATAAAGTAATCTCGGTTGCAAAATTTTTCTTTACTTTTGGGATTTCAAGGAGATGTTTATCCATATACTTCCAGAGTTTTTGGGATTCAGGGTGTACCGTAAGAGCGTATTCTAATTGCTCGTATTTCATTTAACTCCATACCTTTCAAAACAATATCTTGCCTAAATTATTACATTAATTGACTAAAATAGTCAATGTTTGTTAATGGGGGTATTGGTGAAAGAAAGGCAATCCAACCGTATAGTTTGCAGTCTGACTATTGGGATGATGGCCATAAGCTACCCGATTGCCCAAGGGTAAACATGAATAAATATGAATTAAAAGCCCCAGGTATGAAGTCGTATTAGCCTAATCATAAGGCATTGCTGGCCCACCAACTTCGGAAAGACTTTGGAAAAGCTTTCCGAAGTCTTTCCGAAGCTTGTTTCATGATCTTCCTATTACTATCTTTTTCTTTCGGATTTGTGGTTAATGATTAAAAATTTCAAAGCCTTTAAGGAGGGACGCAATAATGCCCAAAGCAGAGGACGATACTCGATATTTTTACAGCTACAAATCGCTCTTCCGGATCAACTTCAAAATCTACGACGTGGGGGGCAAAGCTCTACCCCGAGCACTGCCCCTGGACGCACTGTTCCTGGCGGTGATACTGTATTTGCCCCTGCTGCCCCTGGGTTGGATCCTAAAGCCGTCCCATCCGTGGCTGACTGCCTGGTTGCTGTCAGGAGGGGCGGCGTGGCTGTTCTCCCAGGCCGACCCTCAGGGTAAGTTTCTACCTGTATTTATTCTTGATTTAGTCAGTTACATAATACGCCCCAAGATCACCGACCTGACGGGCCGGCCGGTACGTCGTGCACGCCGTCAAAGGCTTGACTGGAGGGCGGCGGAGGTAGTGGACGATTGAGGTTCCCCATAATAGCATTTAAAAACAACATAGTGTTCAATCTGCAGGGAGAGGCCTTTGCTGTTTACCGGCTGAAGGGGGAGGCGTACAACTACTTGCCCAGGTCCCGACGGGAAATGGTGATGAGGCGGCTGGAGCAGTTCTTATTTGGCTTTGAGGGCCGGGGCATGATTTTGCTGCTCAGTGAGGAACTTCGCCTTGACGAGGAGGGTTACCTTGCTAGGGCCGGAGTGGCCGGAGGCTTGCCTGAAGAATTGGCACAGGAATCATGGCGGCACGCCCGGTCGGTGCGCAGCGCCCTGTCCGCAGGGGCACGCCGGCGCAGGCGATATCTGGCCCTGCAGCTCCGGCTGAGCCCAGACGACGACTGGAAGGCCGCCCTGCGGGAATTTAGGGATGTGGCCTTAGGTGCCTTTTTCCGGTCGGAAAGGTGGCTGCTATCTTCCGGGCGCGTCCGGGAGGCCCTTGAAAACGAGGAGGAGATATTCCAGCGGGTCCGCCCCCTGACAGAGGGGCGGATTGATTTTTTTGACCTGGACTTCATCATCCGGCGAAACGTCCGGAGAGTGGGAGTGTTGGGTTTGCCCCTGCCCTCCCGGGATGGGGGCAGGTTAACACCGGCCCTGGTGGCGGCCTTCTCGGACTGTTGTCTGCTGGACGAGGGCCCGGCCCATGTGACCATAACCGACAGCGCCGATGAGCCGCACCATCAGCTGTTTATTACCTTTCCGGATATCCCCAAGGCGCTGCCCGAGGTCGGCGCTGAATGGCTGGCAGGCCTGGACGCCGGAGAAAGGGCTGTTGATGTCGTTCTTCATTTCAACATACTCCGGCCGCACAGGGCCAAGAAGAAGGCAGAGAGCCGCCGGCGCTTTCTCAAGGGCCAGATCAGGGAAGTCCTCAAGGGGGACGGTGAGCCAAGCACGGACGAGGAGTACGGCTTCACAGAAGGGAGGTTCCTGGAGGGAAAGCTGAGGGGAGGCCAGCCTCTGGCTTCCATCTCGGTTGCTCTGGCTGTGGCCGCAGGGGAACTGCGGGAGGCCAGGGCTACGGCCAAAAGGCTGATGGAGAGATACTCGTCCGCAGGCTACCGGGCCGTGCGCCCGGTGGGGGACCAGGAGAAGTGCCTATACTCCTTTTTTCCCGGCAGCCGGCCGGCGGCGCCCATAATTGAGTGTGATCCCGGTTTCATTGCATCCTCGGGGCCCACGGTCAGCCTGGAGATGGGTGATGGCCGGGGCTTTTTTCTTGGCTGGTCCGGGTCCGCACCGGTGCTGTGGAAGCCCGGGCATGCGGCAAGAAGTCTCAACCGGTCCAACGCAGTCTTCATTAGCGGCGGGCTGGGCGGGGGCAAGAGCATGCTGGCCAAGCTGATGCTTTACCTGGCGTACATGGCCGGCGCCTACCTGTTTATCATCGATCCCAAGAACAATGAGTACGCAGCCCTGGAAAAAATATTCCCGGTCAGGAAAATTGACCTCCACCCCGGCGGCAGGGAACGGCTGAACCCTTTTCTTTTATCCCGGGATGAACGTCGGGCCAGGGGTATTGCCCTGGATTATCTCTCCATCGCCCTCAATGTCAGCGGGGACAATGACGCCCGCCGGGTGGCCGTGGCCAGGGCGGTGGACGCGGTGGCCGGGATGCCGGCCGGGGGCCGCAACATGCACTCGTGCCTGGAGGAACTTATCCGGTTATCGCGGGATACCTCATACCCCGACGTGGCCAGGGAGGCCGGACAGTGTGCCCTGCTGCTGGAGGCACTGAGGGAGGGTAACATGGGGCACCTTGTCTTCGGTACGGACAATGATATCGGGATTGAGCGAGCCACAGTGGTCAGCCTACAGGGGTTGCCCCTGCCGGGAAGTGCCCGGGGCTTGATGGGGGGAAGGGTTACCGAGAGCGAGCGCCAGGGCTTGGGCATGCTCTTTTTGGCATCTGCCATGGCCCGGGAGGTGGCCTTCTCCCTGTCGCCGGAAGTGCTGAAGTGTCTGACCTTCGACGAGTCCTGGATGATTCTGGGGATATCCGAAGGAAGGCGGGTGGTTGATGAGGTTATCCGCATGGGGGCCCGCACCTTCGGGGTTATTCCAGTCCTGATCACGCAAAACACAACCGACATAGGCGACCTGCAAACAATCAGGAATAACACCGGCTATGTATTTTGCTTCCGCGCCCAGGACGGGGCGGAAATAGAAGCAAACCTGGAACTTCTGGGGGCGGACCGGGAGGAGGAAAAGGCCGGCAGCGGTCTGGGGCCGGTTTTCAGGTCACTGGAAAGCGGCTGGTGTGTAATGCGTGATGCCACGGGGCGCATCGGCCAAGTATATATCGATCCCAGGCCGGAGTACCTGCTGCAAGTTTTTGATACCTCGCCGGGAAATGCGAAAGTATAAAGCGCAACGTGGTTTGTGGTTGGGTATCTTTGTTGTGACAGCCGGCCACGGGGGATCCCGGTCGGAATTGGCAGGGTGGGGAGGCACGAGTTGATGAGAGTGATAACATACAGTGTGTTGGCTGTTTTTTTGATTCTGACATTTACCACTCCGGCCCTGGCGGCCATCGGTGACCAGCCTGCGGAACAGTGGAACCTGCAGGGAGATATCCAGGCAGAGAAGGAAATTGAAGGGCAGATGTTCAGCATCTTTTCCCTGGGTTTAGCCGCTACCGCACCGGGGGCGGCCGCCGTGAGCGGACCCTTCGGTCTGCTGGTGGCGGGCGCCGGGGTTGCCGGAGCCGGCCTGGCCCAAATCGCCAGCCCGGAAAATGCCGTCTGGGAAAACTGGCCTGAGGTCCGCTACATGTTTCACCACGCTCCTCCGGACAAGTTCCCGGGGCTGGGAGTAATGGCGGAAAAGGCCCTATATTCCTCAGTCGAGTTCATGGCCAACATGGTTTTTTCAATTACCAAGACGCTGGTCAGAACCTCCAACAACATAATGGTACTTGCCTATCACACCAACATTGTCACGGGCATGGTGGGCTGGGTGTCCGAGGGGATGGCCGACATATTTTCTCCCGGCAGCGACCTGACCCAGTTGCTGATGGCTATTGGCCTTATTATTCTTCTGGTTTACGGCATTTTCAGGATCTTGCGGGGCCAGGCCATGTCTGCCCTCAGTTCCCTGCTGGTGGCTGTTCTGGCCGTTGGCGGGGCTTTTTTCTTAACCGCCAACTCCCGGCAGATTATCAGCAGCACCGCCGAGGCTACGGACTCCCTGGCCGGTGTTTTCCTGGCCACCACCGGGAGGTACACCTCTGCCAGCCAGAGGGTGAACGTTGATGATCCTGTGGATAGAGGGCTGGTGGCGGCGGGACAGACAACCTGGCAGCTGATAGTGGCCAGGCCATGGGCGCTGGCCCAATTCGGAACTTTCGACGAGGGAAGGCTGGAGCTTACTCAGGGGGAATACGACGCACTGGATAAAAGTGTGTTCCCCAGGGAAAGCCAGGGACGGATCCGCCCGGGCATGCGCCTGGATACCCTCATGCTTGGTTCCGCCGGGGAGGGCCGGGATGCTGTTGCCGAGGTGCTGGCCCGGCCGAACAAGAAGTATTTGTGGGTTGTTGACGGCAGGGACATCGACCACGGCAGTCACGACGGCACCATGGTGGGATTCTCCCCGGAAAGCGCCATACAGCACCTTAAAGCGGCACTCTTTACCCTGCTGCCGGCCGCCGGCTTCGCACTGCTGGCTGCCCTGGTGGGCCTGTCCATAGTTATATGCCAGGTCATCCTGGCCCCCCTCCTGCTGTTCCTGCCGCTGCCGCTGTTTGCCATGATGGTGCCCGGCGCCGGATGGGCCTTTGCAACCAGGTACTTCCGGACCCTGCTGGGTTTCTTTATGGTGAAGCTGGTCTACGGGCTTTACCTGTCTCTGACGCTGGTTACTGGAACAGCCTTTGCCGGTGCGCTGTTCAATCACAACCTGGGCGCGGCGATGGTGGTTCTGGCCGTAATTTTTTTTGCCGCGGCCGTTTACCGGAAGAAGTTTCTGAACCTGGTGCTGGATTCGGTCCAAAAGGGGGCATTGATCTATAACAACAACGTTTCGCTGGACAGGATTGTGGCCGCGAATACCGCACTGGCCCGGAAGTTGGGCATTACGGATATAATCTCCGACTGGGTGTTTTCCAGAAGGCGGGGGATGGCTGGCCGAACTGACCAGCCACCACCTTCCGGTGCCGGAGGAGGGCCTGAAGCGGCAGGGCGGGGGCCGGAAGGCTTTAGCGAAAGGGCCGGGACAGATGACGGCCATCCGGAAGATGGCCAACAGGAAGTCCGGCGTCACAGGGCTTGGGAGGGTCAACCGCCAAGAGGGTACCCGTTTAAGAATTTGCCGGAGGGACGGGCTGAAGGGCCGGAGGGCGACGTTGCCGGTGACGGGGGAGGCACGCCGGGTGGCAGGGGGAGTGGTGGCACCCCGGACGCCGCACGGGCAGCACCGGGAATGCCCGGCAGGGCAGATGGTGCGGCCGGGACTGGAACACCTGCTATAGCAGCTGCTGCGCCGGCTGGCGGTGCAGCTTTGGTTGCGGGTACCTCCGCTGCCTCCGGAGTAAAGGATCTGGTCAAAGGGGAGATGGATGGCCCGTCGAGATCTTCCGGACCCAATGACACTGCGCCATCCATACAGGGAGTTGTCGGCCGCGGAAAGGAGGTTGTTCGCCAATTGACTAGTGAAGCCGGCCAGGGTGTTTTTACACCTATATACGGCCGAGAAGATCAACCGGTGCGGGTCTCGGCGGCAAGTGCTTCACCGGGTGGCATAGTAAGCGTCGGAGGTGTTCCTGGCACTGTAAATCACCCTGTTGAGGGAAAGAGTGCTGCCGTACCGGGGGTTTCCACCGGGGAGGATCAGGTGTCCGGAAGGATTCCGCTGTCAGAGCGTGATGCTACCACAGCAAATCCCCGGGAAACAGCGGGCCCACCGAAAAGATTACCTACTGCCGGGACACCACCGCCAAACGCAAAGCCGCCGGGGCAGATAAAAATGAAGAGACCGCCCTATAGCCCACGGTCCCGTTTGCGCCCGTAAAAACCTACTTGGCAACCAGGTTAATATTTTTTACTTCTAGCCCGGAGAAGCCCGGGTTTTATATTTATTCAGGATGTGGTTTACCGTGAATATTAAGGCTATTGCAGCGGCGGTCAGAATCGGGGGCAAGGCCCTGCGCCTTGCCTCATCCGGTGAGGAAAGGGAAAGTGCCTCGCACAAGTTAGAAATTGCGCTACTTATAGCCGTTGGCCTTTTTTTAATTGCTCTGACAATATGTTTTCTGTTTTTTTCATCTGTAATAACCGGCCTGGGTGGCGGGAAGGATGTAGGGTTCCGTTCCGGGCCTCCCACAGCCTTTGCCGTGGCGGATATACCGGCGGAGTATTTGCATATTTTTTTAAGGGCTCAGGACAGGTATGGAGTATCCTGGGCTGTTTTAGCGGCCATCTGTAAAGTGGAGTCGGAGTTCAGGCCTGATCCGGGTGTTTCCGCGGCCGGCGCCATCGGGTTTATGCAGTTCATGCCCTCCACTTTTGAACAGTACAGGCAGGATGGTGACAGTGACGGCGCCTATGATCCTTATAATCCCTGGGATGCTGTTTTTTCAGCAGCCAATATGCTTAAAGCAAACGGCTATTCCGAAAACCCGCGGAAGGCCGTTTTCAGTTATAATCATGCGGACTGGTATGTGAACAGGGTCATGGATGCAGCCGCCCAGTACTCCTCCACCATATTGCCGGCGGGCAAGGGCATTTGGCCCCTGCCCGCCGGGTATGTGCAGGTTCTTTCAGCCTACGGCACCCGATTGCATCCCCTTTTACACCTGTACCGTTTCCACGACGGGATAGACATACCGGCTCCCGGGGGAACACCGGTCTTTGCAGTACAGGACGGGAGCGTGGAGTGGGACCGGGAAAAGGGCGGATATGGTCTTTGCGTGGTGCTGGATCACGGTGGCTGCCAGACCCTCTATGCCCACCTGTCCGGAGTGGAGGTCCGGAGCGGGCAAAGGGTGAGGGCCGGCCAAACCATAGGCTATGTGGGCTCCACAGGCCTTTCCACCGGTCCTCACCTGCACCTTTCGGTTTATGTGAACGGGCAGCCCTGTAATCCCGAGGAGTGGCTGGCCGCCCCGTCGGGAAACGGATGAGCGGAGGTATCAACCATGGCCAAAATAATTACTATACTGGCAGTAGTTCCCGGAGCCGGGGCCACCATCACGGCCACTAACATAGCGGCCTGGCTTGCGGCACTGGGTGCAAAAACCCTTTTAATTGACTTAAGCTCCCGGGGTGTGATCAGTACCCTATTTTTAGACGAGTCTTCCCTTGCAGGGGTTTTCCCCACCACGGCCAACTGGCGGGAATTTACGGCGGAATCGTTGCTCAGGGCGTGGGGCGGCCTGGCTGTTCTTCCCGGACCGGCCCAAGGGGCAGGGAAGTCTGAAGGAGTTTCCCCAGTACAGCCGGGGGAGATATTGGAACACTTTGCCTCTTTTGAGGCAGTGGTTATTGATGCCGGGGGCGAGATACACCACCCGCACGTCAGGCCCGCAGTGAACATGTCCGACGTGGCCCTGCTGGTAGCCGAGCCGACGCAAAGGTGTGTCCAGGCCGCCAGCAGCCGCGGGGTGGACGAACTGATGAAAAGCTCCAATACTCTTCTGGTAATAAACAGGATTTCCAGGCAATCATTTTACCACCCCAGGGATGTGGCCCGCCTGACGAGGTCGGTTGGCCATCTGGAAATCCCGGAGGATCCGGCCGGGGTAAACGGCGCTATACGAAGGCGGCTGCCCCTGGTGTTGTATGGCAGGGGGAAGGCTAGCGCTTCGTTGCGGAAGATTGCCGGGGATTTATTTGACGGAAAAACTCCCCCTGCAGGCAAATATGATGAAGCCGGGTCCAGTGAATATGGCACTGGTAACAGCCACATTGGTCCGGACAAAGAGCCTCAAAGGATTATGAAGAAGGTCCGCCGGAACATAGGGGGAGTTTTCCACCCCGGGCTAAAGAAGAAAGGAGCCGGGGCCAAACTGCCGGTGGTTGCGCTTGTCTCTCCCTGGATGAGTGGAATTGGAACAACGCTTCTGGCAAAAATGATTTCGGAAATGTTCAATGCGTCAATTGTAGACGCGGACTTGAAAGGGCGCGGACTCGGAGTGCGGCTGGGAATGGACCCGGCCCACCTGTGGGAGTACGACTGGCGTAGCGGGGGCCCCCCTGTGAAACTTGACGGCGGAAGGTCTGCCTGGGTGCTGGACCCCCATGTTGACGACCGGGATACCGAATTAAGAGATGACCTGAAAGAAATATTGCGTGCAGCCAAAGCTCAGGGAAACGTGATCATCGACGCCGGATCGGATCCCCTGGCCTGGTATGCCCGGGAGGTCATTGAAGCGGCTGACGCAATCTGCATACCGGTAAGCGCCGACCCCCTGCTGGTGGCCCGCTCCCTTCCGCACTGGCGGCAGGGGTTGCATATGGAAAAACCTGCCCAAATTGCTCTGCTCGGAGAGGGTGACCCGGGAGCGATAGAGGATCAGTTCCGGCTGAAGTGTGTGCAGGTATGCCTAAAAAAAGGCGGTGGTATCGGCAGGCTGGTTTCCGGGATGGAGGAGGCGGGGAGGCCCGGGACTTTGAAAATGTGCGTTTATGTAGCCGGACTTACCAATCATCCTTCGGTTTCGGGTGTGGATTTCAAGGTTTTTACAAGCACCTTTTCTCTCTGGAGGGAGCTGGAGAATGGAGAGAGGCCGGATGCCCTGGTTTTTGCGCCTTCTTCCGGTGTGGAGGAGTTCATAAAAGAGCTGAGGAACAGCAATTATTCCCTGCCATTGGCCATTATAGGGGATACCGGAGATGCTTACTATAAGGCCGGGGCTGATGCTTGTTATGATAGGCTTACCGTTTCAAACATGCAGGACCTGTTAAGCAGGAAAAATCACACCAGAAAGCTTGTGGAGCGGGACGAGCTGACCGGCTGCTACCGGAGGCTGGCCCTCAACAGCTGCCTTAGCGCGGAGGTGCGGCGGTACAATATTGGCGGTGAGGCGTTCTCGGTTCTCATGTGCGACCTTGATTACTTTAAGGGAATTAACGATACTCACGGTCACCAAGCCGGTGATCAGGTGCTGGAGGAGTTCGGGTCCTTTCTCTGCTCCGGAGTTCGCAGGACGGACAAGGTGATCCGCTACGGGGGGGAGGAGTTTGTGTTAGTGTTTCCCCGCTGCCGGCGGGAGGAAGCTTTGGCGGCGGCGGACAATCTGCGCCGGGAGTGGGAGGGCAGGGAAGGTAGGTTGCCCTCGGGGGAGATTGTGCGGTCCACGTTCAGTGGAGGAGTGGCCGAATTCGGCAGGGATGGGAAAGACGTAAGCGAACTGCTGGAAGCGGCGGACAGAGCGTTGTACAGGGCGAAGGAAGAGGGTAGGAACAGGATCTTGTCTGCCGGAGTATTGAAAATGTCTTCCCTCTCTACAGCTGCAAATCAGGACAACATGTAAGGGAGAAGTTCTGATAACCGGTAATTATTTTTTACATTTGTTGAATATTATAATCAAATAATGTAAAATATATTTACCGGAGGGGATTCGCATGGATATGGCCTTTATAATTGGTAATAACATCGAAAAAATGCGTGAAGAACAAAATATCTCGGTTGAACATCTGGCCGAGATTGTCGGTGTGACCCGCCAGACGATGACCAGCTACCTGAAGGGGAGGCAGGTTATTGACAGCGGCAAGTTGGCCAGGATTGCAGGTTACTTTAACAAGCCTTTTGATTACTTCCTTGCTGAGGATCACCACGGGTTTCCTTTTATGTTCAGGGCTGATAACCCCAAAGAAAACTTTGACAGCGTGTTGGCCGAGAAAATTGTGAGGCGAGTCAACAATACTTGCGATTTATTGGATATTTCCGGGAGAAAACTGGTGCTGGTGCCGGAATCCTATAAGCTTCGGATTTCCGGCAGCAGGCTGAACAGGGAAGAAAAAGAGCTGATAGAAGAAATAGCAGTTAAGAAGCGGGAAGATTTCGGAGTGGCCGACGTAATCCCGGATAACTATTACCAGATATTGCAGGAAAACGAAATCAACGTGCTGGCATTTCCCTTCGATAATAGCGCTGTTTTCGCCGTGTCCGCATATTCCGCTGAGTACGGCAGCTTTATTGTTATTAACGACGACGCAGGAATACCGGAAGAAAGGAAGATATTCAGCGCCATACACGAGCTGGGCCACCTGATTTTTCACAAGGAACAGTATTTACAGGGCTTCAACTATTTCAGCCATACGTACGGCAAAAAGAGAAACGTCAACGAAGAAGTGGCCAATCATTTTGCCATGTGTTTCCTGGTATCCAGGTCTTTAATAAAAAAATACAGAAGCATGTTTAAAAACAGGGACTTTGTGTTGAGGGAAGTTTTGGAGGTTAAGAGTGTATCTAAGGTCAGCGCCAAATGCCTGATATATGCCCTGGAGTATTACGGTTATATAACGGAAAAACAGAAAGGTATCCACATCGGTTATCTCAACAAAAACGGCTATTCAACGGTAGAGCCCCGGCCCATGCAGGCAATCAAAAAGAGTGCTTACTGGCTGGCTGTAATAAAAGATTTGTTTAACCGTGAAGAGATTTCTTTAAGCAAGATTTCCGAATTGCTGGAGATACCTTTATCCCAGGCAAGAATACTGACCGGGGAATGGTACAGTGAAAATGAATCTGAAGCGATTTTATAACCGGCCCGCGGTGGTGGATGCCAGTGTACTGTTTGATTTTTATGAACTAAACTCCCTGCATATTTTAAACCTGGTTTTTTCTGAACTGTATATCCCCCTGGAACTCATGGCTGAGATTACAGGCGACAAACAGCTCAATGAAATCAAAAGACAAGTTGATTACAAAGAAGTATTTATTGAAACAGCTAAAGCTTATGAACTGTTCGTAAAACTAGGCCAGACGAGGAAGCAACTTTCCGTTTATGACAGACACCTAATATGCACAGCCTATGAAAAAGGTTTTCTGTGTGCCTCGAATGATAAGCTGGTGGCAAGGGTATGCAGTGAACTCAAAATGGACAACCCGAGGACACTAGGGATTTTGGGGTGTGCGTTCCTTTTTAAAATAATTGACCAGCGTGAACTGGAAAAACTGTTTTTTCTCCTCGTTTCGGAGGCATGCAGCTGTCATCTTACGCTTAATGATAATGCTTCCCGGGAGTTTGCAGAGATGTTCAATATTAATATAGCTATCGAACAGAAAAATAAAGATTTGTAAAAGGAAGAAGGTGACCTGAATGACAGACATGGTAAAAAAGCAGGGTAAAGCTAAATCCAGGGAGCAGATGAGGGCGTTACATGAAAATTTCTCCAAAAAGGTAGCCGCCTCAGGCTTGACACTTAAAGAAATAGAGGAAGCTGCCAGAAAGGCCAGGGTCGATGTTAGGGAAGCCCGTCGTTCCGGTTAGTATGACTTTTTTACCAGCCTTGGTCCCTCTCCAATACTGTTGCTATGTCTGTTTTAAAATGAATATGTTTTTGCTCACCGGGCTGCTGCCCGGTTTTTACATTTTTCAGTGAATATTTCCAGGATTCCTAATTTATGTTACCATGGAGGTGTAAAAATTGCGGACAATGATATATGTTTGCTGTCTGACTGTATAGACATACAGGGTAACCAGGCTTGCAGACAAAAAAGTAGAAAATTATTAGGAAAGGATGGTCTTTATGCCCAGACGTTTTTCTTTGTTCATTATCTTCATTATGGTCCTGGCTCTGATTACCATCAACCTGCAGTATATTTCCCCGGCTCATGCCGAAACCCGGGTTGACGTTTTAAATCAGAAAAAGCAGCTGGTTAAGAGTGTAGTTTTCGTCATCGGCCTAAACCAGTATTATGTCAACAACCAGACCCCCGGTATAAAGATGGACGCCAGGCCTTTCATAAAAGAAGGCAGGACCTTCGTGCCGGTGCGTTACCTGGGCAACGCCTTGGGGGTGACGGATGAAAACATTGCCTGGGACGGGGGGCTCCAAAAAGTAAGCTTGACGCTAGGGGCCAATTCCGTGGAAATGGTTGTCGGCGTGCCTAAAATCACAGCCAACGGCCTGGCCAGAGAAATTGACGTGTCCCCTGTGCTGAACGATAGCGAGGGGAGGACGTACCTCCCGGCCCGATACATAGCCGAGGGGCTGGGGTTTGAGGTGGACTGGGACGAGGCCACCCAGACCGTACTGTGCTGGCCCAGGGGGGAAGTCAAGCCGGAAGTGGATTCGGTAAAGCAGTTTATCAAGGAGTTGGCCGGCAAGCCGGAAGCCATCCGGGAACTGGAAGGTATGCTGGGGGTGGTGACGGAACCATTTCGCTCAACTTGGTCTTATACTCCTGCCTGGGAAAAATCCACCTGGGATGAGGCCACACGGCAAGAGGCTGAACGGAACAATGGCCACAGTTATTTCATTTTTGAATATTACCCCGAGGATGGTGGAATCATCGTTGCGATTAACTGGATCAGGAACCTCTCCGACATCCGCGGCGTTGAACTGGACCTTAGTCCCATCGAAAAAGTCCTTAATTGGCGCTTCCCGAACCAGCCGGACAAGGTAAGGGAAATAATGTCCTATGCCGGGCAGGTGGCTGAAAAGACCAGGGCCAGTAACAGAACTGAGCGAGCCCCCTGGAAGGAATACTATTTGGATGGCTGGAAGGTATCCGTCGGATCGTTAGGCGGATGCTTCGTGGAAGCAATAATAGCGAAGGAGGGATCCTGAACCGACATGCTCAAAAGAATATACTTTGTAATTACTTTAACCCTGTTGCTGACAGGGTTTTCGTTTTCCCCGGTGCAGGCCGACGAAACAGATAAGCTTCTACGAATACTTCAAATAACCAATCTTCCTTCGGAAATTAACGGCCTACAGGCCCGGCTGGACCGGGACCTGCTGGTTTACGGCCTGCCCATTGATATACCAAATAATGACTGGAAGACTGCCCCCACGTCCTGGGAGAGTGTCAACGGCATCAGCCTGGGACACCCTGGCAACCAGGAGCCACGCTATTTGGGTAAAACGTGGGACTGGGATGATTTCGCCAGCGACTACTTCCCCGATGATGTCCAATACCACATTTCCCCAGCTGAGCGGGATATGATTAAATGGCCTTGGCGAAAAGGAATGGCTGTGGGTGGCAATAAAGATATCTCCGACTACTCCTGGGGTGTCATAATAAAGGCTTTGCAGACGTACCACAAGCGAATCGGCTTTGAGGGGGACGAAAACAGCTTCTCCAATAACCCTGCCTTTTACGGGGATTTCGAAAGGGTGAAGGACTATTTCAAGGTGCTGGCCGATCCCAGGCCCGGCATGGCCGGAGCAGTCAGACACTGGCACAACCGAGCCGACCTGGGCGGCGTCTGGTATGACACTATTTTTGTGCGCTGGGACATCCTCCCCAACTTCACAGTTGAGAGCATAGATCCGGGAACCGACAAGGCAAGGCCCGGGGAGACCTATACCGGCCGGGTGGTTATAAAAGCCAGGCCGGACGCTTCCTTTATGTCCGATCCGGTGACCGGCCGGCTGTTTGATGCCATGGGCATAAAGATGGAGCTGAGCCAGGACTATGCCGTTCCCCTCGGGGTGGCGGTAAACGGCAGACTGATACCGCTGCAAAACTTCCAGCCCGTGGCCGGGCTGGACAATGTATTTCAGTATAGCGTTCCGGCCGGGACGGTGGAGAACAAACAGGAATTCACCTTTCAGTGGAGCTTGCCGGAAGGCCTGGCTGGCGACAAGGTGTCCTTGGCCGCCGGGGTCAACGAAAGTGTAGAAGTGCTCCCGCGGGATGTCTGGAGGTACATGGACTGGTCGGAGATTACGAACGCCGACAACGTCAAGGCCGTAGAGGTTCCCGTGGACCTGCCCAATCTCAGGGTGACCGGTGTTGCTCTTACCCCTGATCTCGGTGAGCCGGGCCGGCCGGTCAGCGGGATGGTCACTGTCCGAAACGACACCGGCAGGGCCTTTTCAGACACCAGAACCGTCTGGAAAGCAAGGCGCCCTGATGGAACTGTTCTGGACGAGGGCACCATCACTACGGATCTGGGGCCGGAAGAGAGCAAGCAACTGCCCTTCAATTTTACTCCTGACGTGGAGGGTACCTACGCTGTTGCCGCCATGATTAACCCCGGGCACGACAACCCTCCTGACGAAATAAATTACCTGAGGGGAGACTGGCCCGGGGACAACAGGATGGAGGTGCGTTACCGGGCCAGGCTACCCTGCACCGACGTTTCGGTAACCCTTACCAGGAAGGGTTCCGGTGATATTTACCCGGGTTATGCCGTGAACCTGGTGGCGGCGGTCAGCCGTGCCGATGATGGCCCGGATGGTCCGGTGGACATTACTGTCAGGCTGTTTGACGGCAGAGAAAGTTATACCAGAAGGGTGGCCCTGGTAAAGGGGGGGACGGAACAGGTGATGTTTACGGTAGAGTCCGGGGATCCGGGATCCTATGCCTTCACCGTCACGGCCATGCCCACGGGAGTGGAGGACTGCAGTCCCGGCAACAATTCAGCAGGCTGTACCATTGACGTCGTCAAGCCTTACCAGCCGGAGCCGGCCGACAGTGGGATCGAGACCGACATAACCGGCGGCGGTGGCTTTTACCGGCAGTAGGGGGTGAGCCGATCCATGAGAGTTTTACCGGACCAGAAAGGCAGTACAGTGCTTGAGTTTACCCTGGTCTTTCCTGTATTCATGGCCCTGATTATCGGGCTAATCAACCTTGCCGTGCTGTTCAACAATGGCCTGGTTGTCTGTCTTGCAGCCAGGGACGCCGGGAGGGTCACGGTGGGCACAGGCAGCGCCGGGGCGGGCCGGGTGGCCGGACTGAAGACGCTGGAGATCGGCGGACTGGCCGGCGGCAGCGCAACGGTCCGGGTTGAGCAGCCGGGGCCGGGTGTTGAAAATGTTAAGGCGGAGACAATCTACAGGGTTCCCGTACTGGCCCCGGGTTTCGCAGCCCTCCTGGGGGGTAAGCCCTGGGACGATCACCTGGAAATTAAAAAAACAATCATCTACGGGGTGGGCAAACGCCTGCAGGAACCCGAGAATGTAGAGCCGCACTGCGGCGGCTGGTACGGGTGCCGGTAGCGTGGGAGGTGGGCACATGGTTGGCAGATGCGGGGTTTTGGAGGATAAGAGGGGGACAGTACTGTTTCTCACGGTAATGCTGCTGTCGGTTATTCTGGTCCTGGCAGGGGTGGGCGTCGATCTGGCCAGGGTCTGGGTGGCCAGGGAGGAAGCCCAGACTGCTGTGGACGCTGCGGCCCTGGCCGGCGCAACTGCTGCCGTGAGGTACGTTACCGTAAGTGTCAGGCCGGGGCACTGTGAAACGTGCTGCAGCGACGACGGCAAATGCCGGTGCTGCTGCGTTTCCGACCCCATCACCGACCGTACCGGCACCGAGAGTTACATGATTGGGCAGGGGGGCTGGCGCCGCAGCAGGTGTGACTCCTTTCTCGGCATACGCCACAGGTGGCTTGAGTATCCTTCCGATACCGGGCGCGCCGCCCGGCATATAATGGAACTCAATTACCCTGGGCTGCTAAGGCCGGAAGGCGGCGGGGAGCCGGTGACCCGGGAGGTGGAGGTATACAGCCGCGAGGGCGACCGGTATTACCCCTCGGTGATGGCCGGAATACGGGGAAATATCCGGACAGCGTTTTTAAACATAGTGGGCATTGATACCCTGCCGGTGGATAACTGCGGCCAGGCAACGAGTTTTTACCAGGTGTTGAAGGAAGGGATAGTATACGGCCGGAACAGGGCCCCGGCGGACGCGTGCAAGGGGAAATAGCTGTCTCTGGAATGTCTCTGCGGCTGGGGGTGTATATTAATGAAGCTTTTCAAGGAGGACCGGCGCGGGTCGGTGATGCTGGAATTCGTCGCCGCCTGTATGCTGGTTCTGCTCATTTGGGCCGGGGCCTGCAACCTGGCCCTCATATTGAAGGACCGACTCGTTGTGGCGGCGGCGGCCCGGGAGGCCGGGCGGACGGCGGCGGTGACCGGGGACTCCGGGGAGGGTGAGAGAAACGGCTACCAGATGCTGGCGACCGGCAATATCTATCCTGGCCGGGCAACTGTTGTGGTGCGGCGTGACAGCCCGCAGCCGCACATGGTGAGCAGCAGGGTGACCTGCCGGACCCCGGTGGCCGTGCCGGGGCTGATGCTTCTTTTGGGGGGATCCTCCTGGGAAAGGGAGTTGACCGTTTCGGATTCCGCAGTTTTTGTGGAGGAGCCGGACTGATAGATATAACGGACCATCAATGATATCCCGGCCGGGCTGCAGCACCAATCCCAAGAGCGCCGGAACATCTGCCAGGAAAGGAGAAGTGGAATTGAGATTTAAAAACTTGCGCACCGGTTCACCGGGATCATGGTTTATATTATCGGCCCTGGCCGCCGCACTGGTGGCCGGGGTTTTGGTTTATAAGGCGGTAAGCCTGGCTATTCCCACAGAGCCGGTGATAGTGGCCAGGACTGACCTGGAGCCCGGGCAGACACTGACGGAGGAGGTTCTGGAGGTGAGGGAATTCCCCCGGGCGGCGGTGCCTGGCGACCGCATAACGGGCCGGAATTACGATGAAATGATCGGACGGCACGTCAGGACGTTCATAGCCGCCGGTGACCCGGTACGCACCAGGCATCTGGCAGAACTGTCTCCCGGCGGCGGCACCGTGTCCGCCAGGCTTTCCTACACCGGTAGGCCCGAGTGGAGAGCGGTGGCGTTGCCGGCGGAGGCCAGCCGGGGGCTGGAGGTGGTTCCCGGGGACAGGTTGGACGTTATAGGCACGGTGGATGTGCCGGGGTCCAAGGGTAATGTCACCGTGACCAGGGTTTTGGTGTGGGGCGCCCCGGTGATATCGGTGCCGGCCACGGCCGGCGGGGAGCCGGGCAGGGAGGAAAGCGGAGTCGCTGTGGCGCTGACGCCGGGGGATGCTGAGCGGGTGTCCCTGGCCATGGCCAGGGGTAAGGTACTGGTGGCCCTGAACCCCCTGGGGCAGGTCACCGGCCAGCAGAGCAGGGGAGTGACCGAGGAAGAATTATTCACAGGGGGGAATGCTGATGTGGCCGGAAAATGACCCCGGCATCAGGATGATGGTGGTGGACGACGACCCGGCATACCGGGAGAGGATGCGCAATGCCTTCGAGGGCCACCACCGCATAAAGGTGATAGCGCTGGCCCAGGGAGGCCGGGATGCCGTGGGCATGGCCAGGGACAGCGCCCCGGACGCGGCGGTGATTGACCTTGGGCTGGCCGACATGAGCGGACTGGATGTGGCCGAGCAGATAGCCCGGGTGTCGCCGGGCACGGTGATATTCATCGCCACCGACACCCCCAGCATGGACCTTTACCGTCGGGCCACGGCCCTGGGAGTGAAGCAGGTGTTCACCAAGTCCATGACGGGCCACGACCTGGCCGGCATGATCGAGCAAGAGGTGGACGCCGTGCGGGAAGACATGCGGCGGCAGGCGGAGAAGATGCCACTGGTGGCTCCCGGCACCGGCCCCCGGGGCCTGCGCGGCGGGTCCGGGGACGGCAGGGCTTCGGGACAGATGCAGTCCTTTAAGCGCATAGTTTTAGCAGTGACCTCGGGGATAAAGGGTGGGGTGGGCAAGACCACAACCTCCGTGTCCATGGCCTGTGCCGCAGCAACCCAGTCCGATGTGGGAGTGAGGGTGGCCCTGGCGGACTTTAATGAGTCGGGCAACATCACCGTGCAGCTGAACCTGGGCATCCCAAAGAACCTGGCCGCCAGGAGCGTGCTGAACTGGCAATACATCAGCGACAGCCCGGCGGAAGAGGACTTGCAGGAGTTCATGGTCAGGCACACCCCCACCGGGGTATGGGTTCTCCCGGCAGTGTCCACGCCGGACAGGATAGTGGAGCTGAACAGAAACCTGGTGAACAAGGTGGTGGGTGTGCTGCGGCGTCACTTCGACCTGGTGATCTGCGACCTTCCGCCCTCCATCACCTTCGATGCCTCCTGGGCCACCATTGAGCTAGCGGATTATGTACTGGTGGTGGTTTGCCCGGACGACCAGGAGATTGCGGGGATAGAGCAGTTTAATGACACCGTGGCGGCACTGGGGTGCTCCGGAAAGTGCTACCGGGTGGTGAACAAATACAACGAGCCGGAAAGCCTGAGCATAGCGGACCTGAACAGGTATCAGCCCTACCCGGTGCTGGCCAAGCTGCCCTACGAGCCCGGGGTCAGGCGGGGGAGGAAGATAGGCCACCCCTTCGTGCTGAGCGACCCGCACAGCGAGTACGCTGTTGCCGTGCGGGAGGCTCTGAACAAGATATTTCCCGTTTTCGGCGGGGACCAGTTCGGGACCCGGGCGCGCAGGAGAGGTCTGTTATCCTCGCTGCTGGCCAAGATCGGCAGGAAGACTGCCATGTAGGAGGGATGGTATATGTTTGACAGGAAGGCCACTGCAGTCAGCGGACTTCAGACCAGGCTGGACCAGGCCAGGGGTGATTGCCGGGAGGGGCCGGAATGCGAAAAATCAGCCGGCAGGGAGGAGCTGTTCGGGAGAATCCGCCCGGTGGCTCAAAAGAGGATACAGGAGAAAGTCACCGTCCAGGAACTGGCTGACCGGCACTCACCGGCCCTGAGGGCCAAGGTGAGAATGGAAATTCTTGAAATTGTCGAGCAGGAGTCCCCGGGGCTGCCCAGGCCGGCCCAGGTGGGCCTGGCGGAGGAGCTGGCCAACGACCTGCTGGGATACGGCCCTCTGGAGCAATACTTCTCCGGGCCGCAGGCCGACAGGGTTACGGAAGTTAAAGTGGTTAATCCTAGGCTGATAAGGATAGAGATGGAAGGCAGCGAGGCTCCGGCCACGGATGATAACGGAAAACCAGTGGTCTTCAGGGACGATCAACACTGCCGGGATGTGCTGGACCGGATGCTGGCCCCCACCGGCAGGAAGATAGACCTGTCCAGCCCCCGGGTAAAGGCCAGGCTCCCGGACGGCTCCAGGTTGATGGCCCATATCCACCCGGTGGCCGTGGATGGCACCACCTTCACAGTCAGGCGGTTCAGAAGGGGTCTGTCCCTGGAGCAGCTGGTTGCCGGCGGGGCCATGAATGAGGAAATATTGGAGTTCCTGAGCGCCTGTGTGAAGGGAAGGTTGAACATGGTGGTTTCCGGAGGCACCTCCTCCGGCAAGACCACCATTTTAAACGCCCTGGCCGCCTGCATTCCAGAAGATGAAAGCATCATCACCATAGAGGACCCCGCCGAGCTCCAGCTGCAGCACGGCAACGTCAGGAAGCTTGAGGCCCGGCCCAGGAATGTGGAGGGGGAAGGGGAGATCACCCAGCGGGACCTGGTGGCCGACGCCCTGAGGATGGCGCCGAAGCGGATCGTGGTGGGTGAGTGCCGGGAGGGAGAGGCCTTCGACATGATGCAGGCCATGAATACCGGCCACGACGGGTCCCTGACCACCGGCCACGCCAACAGCGCCGACGACATGTTAAACCGCCGGCTGGTGAACATGATTCAGATGGCCGGCATGGGCTTGCCCTACGAGGCCATCATAGGGCAGATTGCGGGGGCGGTGGACCTGGTGGTGCACGTCTGCAAGGACCGCACCGGCAGGAGGAGAGTCGACCATATATGCGAGACCACGGGGGTTGTCAGGACAGGCGCGCTGGCGGTGGTGGGCACGGGGGAAATCTACCGGTTCGACTCCCAAAAGGAAACCTGGGTGAGGGGAAAGCACCCCTTCAGCCGGGCCGAAAAGCTTCATCGGCAGGGTGTCAGGCTGCCGACGGGGGTGATCGGATAATGGATTCGCGGCTTTTGATACTGCTTGCGGGTACTCTTGCCGGCACGGCGGTTCTGCTTTTCTGCATAGGATTCAGGGTACACCGGACGTACGCCCACTGGCAGTCTGTGCGGCAAAGGGCGCATTCTGAGGGGGATCATAGGTGGGTTTCGGCGCTGCAGAGGGAGGCCGCCGCCGCCGGCCTCAGGGTGCCGGCGGCACACCTTGCCGCAGCCGCCGGGGTGGGGGCGGCCGCAGGCACCGCGGTGGTCGTGGCGGTGACCGGAAGGGTTGCTCTGGTGCCGGTGGGTCTGCTGCTGGGTATAATCACACCCGGCATTTGGGTAAAGCGGCGGATAGCCGGCCGCAGCGCCGCATTCGAGGCGCAGCTGGAAGTAACCCTGGGGCAGATGGCGGCCGCCCTGAGGGCCGGCCAGTCGGTGCAGCAGGCATTGGAGCAGGCGGCCCTGTCAGCCCTGCCCCCCGCCCGGGAGGTGCTGGGTAAGGCGCTGCACCTATTGCGTACCGGCAACTCCCTGGTCAGGGCACTGGAGGAGGCGGGCGGGCAGGTGAAGTCCAGGGACCTGGAACTGGTGGCCGCTGCCACCGGGCTGCATATGCAGACCGGTGGCGACCTGGCCATGGTTTACGATCAGATTGCCGACGGCATCAGGGACCGCAGGGCCTTCCAGGCCCAGGTGGGTTCGGCCACCTCGGAGGGCAGGCTGACCTCAAATGTCCTTCTGGCCATGCCCTTCGCCGCCATAGGCGGCATGAGGGCGCTTAACCCCGGGTACATGGCCCCCCTTTTTAATACTGCCGGGGGCCTTAAGGTTCTCGGGGTGTGCGCCGGCCTGATTTTGATCGGCTGGCTGCTGATCAGGCGCATCATCACCGTTGAGTACTAAAGGTTTGGGAGGTGGTTTATATGCACTATCTACTGCTGGCCGGCACCGCGGCCATCGCTTTCACTGATGCCCGCCGGCACCTGGTGCCCAATGTGCTGGTCCTCCCCATGTTCGTTCTGGCCCTGGCCGGGAGGATACTGGAGGGGAAGGAGGCGGCTTTGCACTCTCTGCTCTCAGGGGCCGCCTTCTTTTTTCTGGGCTACGTGATCTTCCTGATTGGCGGCATGGGCGGCGGGGACGTCAAGCTGATGGCGGTGCTGGGGGTGTGGCACGGGCTGCAGGCTGCTTACTACATAATGGTGGTGGCTGCCCTCATCGGCCTCGTCTGGGGTATTGTGAAGTATCTCCGGGCAGGTATCTTGAGGGAGCGCGCCGCCGGATTCCTGAGTGGCATATACCTGAAGGCCCTGGGCGCCAGGGGGGATGTCGGGTGGGAAAAACTGCCTGCAGACCCGGACGCCCCTGTGCCGGCCACAGCCATCCCCTTCGGCACGTGCCTGGCGCTGGCCGTTCTGGCGCGGGAGGTGGCGGGGCTTGTATAGGGTGCCGGCCTCAATACTGTGCCTTTACGGTATGTACAGGAGCGCCACACTGATGAGCTGCAGCGCCTGCAAAAGGGTTGAACTGCTGAACATTCCCCTTGAACTTTGGGGGGTGGTCCTTTTCGCAATGGCGGCGCTGCTTTTTGCGTTAAATATAAAGGTTGTTTTAAGACCGTTTCTGATCCTATGGCTCACTTCCCACCTGGTACTGCTGGGGTACCAGGGAGTGTTCAGCCGGTATTTTTGCTCGGATTGCATGGCATTGGCGGTAATAGAGGGACTTTTGCTGCTGCTGTCCTTCCTTTCGGCTGAACGGGGAAAGCAGAGAAGGTTTTGGGCAGGGCTGTCGGCCGCATCCCTGGTCCTGGTGTTAATGACCCTGCCCCTGCCCGTGCACAGAGAAAACGTGCAAAACAGACCTCCCGGCACAGAGGAGCGGCTCCGGGACGCGCTTCGCGTCGCTGGAGCGTGGAAAAGCGAGGATCCCGGGAGCGCCGCCGGGGTGGGTGGGGTAGAAAAGGGAACAGTGACCGAAAGTGGACTTAAGGTTTTTGACCGGGACGGCAGGGAGGTGACGCTGGATCCGGCAGAACCGGTGCTGTTCTTTTCCTGGTGGTGCCCTCACTGCACCGAGGCCCTAATAAAAAACAGGGACATGGTACTGGTGAGCACCTATTTCCGGGACGGTGAGGACAACGTGAAAAAGACCGAAGAAAAACTGAAAAGCCTTGATATCAGTATCGACAAGTGCTATTACCTGCCCCGGGATCCGCCGGTGGAGCAGGTGCCCACCATATACACGGCCGGCGGGCGGTGATTATAATGGACTCCGATGCTAAACCGGGTGCTGCTGGCGCGGAACATACCAATTTAGCGACTTAAATTGAAGACTTACATAAAACCGTTGCGGGAGGGATGAATACTTGTTTTCCAGGTTGCGTTTTAAAAGACTAACCCGGGAAGCCGGGGCGCCGGGAAGAAAGGGGCCGCTGTGGGCCGTGGCGTTAATGGTCAGCGCACTGGCCGGGCTGAGTGTGTATTACGCCCTGGTGGGGGTGTACCAGCCGGTAAATGTGGTGGTTGTGGTCAGGGACCTGAAACCCATGCAGAAAATCGGGCCGTCGGACGTGAAGCTGCAGGCCATAGCCAGGCGGGACTATCATTCGAAAATGGTTGTTTCCCTGGATAGCGTTGTGGGAACGTACACGGGGATGCCCCTGACCGAGGGTGAGACCCTGCTCAGCACCAAGGTGATACGAAGCCCCGGCAATATGGTGGAGGCGTACGGCGCACTGAAGCCCAACGAGACGCTTATCGTTCTCAAGTCGGGCCAGGTAAGCTGGCCGGACGTGATCAGAGACGGGGACATAGTATCCGCGGTGGCGGTATACAGTGACAAAAACAGTGACAGGGCCCTGGACGTGGCCGGGAATATAAGGGTGGTGGCATCAAACAGGCCCCTTCCCCTGCTGGAGGACCTCAAGAGCGCAAGGGACGCCCAGGCCCGGCCCACCAGCGAGATCACCCTCCTGCTGGACAGGGAGGACGCCAAAAAGCTGCTGTACGCCGCGGTGAACGCCAAGAGCGTGAGCCTCCTGCCCGAAAACGTGGGCGGGTTCGAGGGGTAGGTGTTGTAAGTGAGTGATACTTCCGGCCTTGTACTTATGGAAGCCGGGTCGGGTTCCAGGAAGGCCGTTGGTTCCCCGGCAAATAGAATAACGGAAGGTCCCGGTCCGGATGTCCAGGTGGACAGGGAGATAATCGCTAGAATCAGAAAGGCCCTGGTGGAAAAATACGGGGAGGCACTGCTGAAGTCCAACGGCAGCATGGAGGACCTTATCCGGGACGAGGTGAGGGTCTACCTGGGCCGTGAGGATCCGGGCATTGAGGGTTACGTGATTAGCAGAATTGCCGGGCTTGGGCCGGTGGATGTTCTTTTCGGTGACCCGGAGGTAAGCGAGGTGATGATTAACGGGCCCTGCGACATTTACGTGGAGCGCAACGGTGTGATTGAAAAAACCGAACTCCGGTATGAAAACAGCGAGGAGGTTATAAATGTCCTGCACCGGATTGTGCAGAGGTGCGGAAGGAAGGTCAACTTTTCCAGCCCCCTGGTCGATGCCCGCCTGCCGGACGGCTCCAGGGTCAACGCCGTGATTCCCCCGTCCTCTCCGTACCCGGTGATAACCATAAGGCGGTTTGTGAAGAAGAATCTCACCACCGGGGAACTGGTCGGGTCCGGCTTTATCTCGGAGGAAATGGTGGAATTCTTCAGGGCAGCCGTGGAGGGCAGGGCCAATATTGTGATTGCCGGCGCGGCTGGGAGCGGCAAAACCACGCTAATGCGCTGGCTGTGTTCCTTTATCCCCTCCGGCGAGCGGGTATTAACGGTGGAAGACACCAGGGAGTTGGCCCTTGACCGTGAACATGTGGTGCAGCTGGAGGCTGGTGAGAAGGCCGGGATATACGATCTCATGGTCAACGCCCTGAGAATGAGGCCGGACCGGATAATAATGGGCGAGGTCAGGGGGGCCGAGGCCTTTGAGTTACTGCAGGCCATGGGCACGGGACACGATGGCAGCCTGACCTCGGTGCACACAAACTACGGCAAGATGGAGGCCATTCACCGGCTGGTCAGGGCGGCCATCAAGGCAGGCGGCGTTACGGCCGGGGAACTCCAGTCAATGATAGCCGAGATAGTCGATTTCCTGATCTTTGTGAAAAGATTCAGGGACGGCTCCCGGAAGATCGTTCACGTGAGTCAGGTGCTGTCGGACCAAGGCGGGCCAATCTTCAGGGACATCTACAGGTACAGGCTTTCAGAGGGCGGACACGTATTCTGCCGGGCGGTGGATTTGGACCTGGCCGAGAGGCTTAAGGAAAACCTGATGGGACGTTTGCCGGAAATCAGTGCATTCGGAGGTGAAGGCGGTGACTGAAATAAAGCTGGCGGCATTTCTGGCCGCCCTGGCCATTGGTGCCCTCTTTCTTTACCTGAACCGGGTCGGGATATACCGGAGGCTTGATGAATACAAAAGGAAACTGATCTATTCCGAGGCCAGGAAGGGAACGGTCTGGCACATGCTGGACAGGACGGGCAGGAGCAGGGCCGGCTTTGCGGCCATTACCGCGGTGACGGCGGTGGGCGGCCTTGCGATTGGGCTGGCCATCAACAACCCTGTGGCGGCAGTGATGATGGCGTTCTTTGGGGTGCTTGCCTGCCGGAAACAGGTGGAGCTGTCCCTGCGGGCCAGACAAAGATTAATAGATGAGCAGGCTGAAACAGCACTCCAGATGATAGCCTCACTCTACGAGACCACCGGTGACCTGGTGAGGGCTGTCGAGGGCGCTGCCGGCTGTACTGCCTCGCCCATGCGGGATGAACTAATGAGGACGGTTGTGGAGTACAGGGCCGGGAAGTCGCTGGCCGATGCCCTGGAGGGGCTTGCCTTGAGGACCGATAACCGTGACGTCGAGGTATTTGTCAAGGGGGTGGTGGTATCGGAAAAGTACGGCACTGACACGGCAGGGGTTGTTACCGATGTGGCCGGAGTGATCAGGGACAGGATTGTGCTCAGGGAGGAGCTGATTAACGAGATGCGGGGGCAGAAGCTTACCGTCAACGTGTTTTTGCTGCTTCTTCCGGCGGTGGCCGTGGTAATGATTCTCTTCTCCCAGGATGCCAGGCACACCATTACATCCACGTTTCTGGGCAGGACCCTGATATGCTTTATGATCCTGGTTGAGTTCGGTTCCTGGTATTTGACCAGGAATCAGGGGGTGGTGGAGGAGCTATGACTGGTTCGCTGGTCCCGGTGAGCATACTGGTGTCCATGGCCGTTCTCCTGTTGATAGCCGCCTGGAAGGCGCCGTCCGGGGCGGTTAGGTCGGTGGGCAGGCTGGCCGGTAGCGGAAGATCCCGGGATTATTTGGGGACATTGCTTAATCGGCTGGGTGATAAAACCGATCCGGATCTCATACTGGGTGTAAGAGTAACAGGTGCCGCCACCGCGCTGGCGGTGGGTTTTACGGTGTACTTTGCTTTTCCGTCCCTGGCGTTCATATTTTTTGCAGCGGCCCCGTTAATTTACGTTATACCGCAAAAGGTGCTGGCTGCCCGTGAAAAAAAACGTGTCGGGGAAATCAGTAGAGAGTTCCCGTTAATGGTGACCTTGCTGAGGATTTATTCAAGGGCCGGGGACTTGTACCAGGCCATGAGGATTGTCAGAGGGGTAATGAGGGGAGAATTGAAGCGGCAGATGGACCTGCTGGCGGCGGAACTCGAAATCTATCCCCTGAAGGTGGCCCTTGACAATCTGGCCGAAAGAAGCCGGTTTCCGCCCCTCACCAACCTGGTGGGGGTGGTGATGATGGGGATCAACACCGGCACCGATGTGGATGAAATTTTGAGGGGGTTTTCCCGCCGGGCGTACGGGCAGAGGGTGAATGACATCAAGAGGAGGATCAAGGCCCAGCCGGTGCTGATGGCTGCCATTCCCGCGGTGATGATGCTGTCCCTCCTGCTTCTTTTTGTGTTCCCCATGTACGCCAATATCATAGACAGGCTGAGAGCATTTTAAGAAAGGAGGCGGTTTGCTGGTGTTTACAGGAGTCCTGTCCGACTGCAGGGGTTCGGCCTTTATCGAAAACGGCCTGTGGATCATCGTGGTGGTGCTGCTGGTGGCCGGCGCCGGGTACGCCCTGGCCAACGACGGCATCAAGGCCAAGTTCGACGGCATCAACTCGGAGGTGAAGAGTGTCAGTATTCCCTCCATAAGTGGTAACTGAAATAATTAAACTGTTTTACGGGAGGTGGCTATTTTGAACAGGCGGTTGTTTAGGGACAGCAGGGGTTCGGCATTTATTGAAAACGGACTGTGGATTATCGTGGTAGTGCTGCTGGTGGCCGGTGCCGGGTACGCCCTGGCCAACCAGGGCATAAAGGCAAAGTTCGAAGGTATCAGCAGTGAGGTGCAGAGTGTGTCCGTGCCCAATATCGGGCAGGGGCAATAAAAGCACAACCCGGGGGCCGTAGGGATTGCGGTTCCCGGGGTCAAGCTGCCGGGATAATAAAGATTGCAGTTTTAGCAACGTCTAGTAAAACCGTATTCTGAATTCTTGCTTTACAAGGGTGGGGGGGTAATTTCCTGTTACACATTAATAAAATAACCTTTTTCTACGGGTACAAGTGGTATAATAAGAAAAACCTTCCAAAATAAAAGGGGCTGTATTTATGCTAAATAGAACAGAGTTAGAGGGGCTTGAAAGAAAAAATTTAAAACCGTATGCTTGTCTAAGTGAAACAGCGCAAAGAAATGCTGAGGTTGGGAAACATCCATTAAGAACAGAGTTCCAAAGAGATAGGGATAGAATAATCCACTCAAAGGCATTTCGGAGGTTAGAATATAAAACACAGGTTTTTCTAACACGAAAAGGCGATCACCTAAGAACAAGACTAACACACTCTTTAGAAGTAGCCCAGATAGGGAGAACCGTTGCAGTACAATTAGGGTTAAATAGTGATTTAGTTGAAGCCATTTCTTTGGGGCATGATTTAGGCCATACTCCATTTGGGCATGTAGGTGAAAAAGTACTGAGAAAATTTTTAAAAGATAATGGCGTGAACACATTTAAACATAATGTACAGAGTGTAAGGATTTTAGAGTGTTTAGAAAAAAAATATCCATATGAAGGTCTAAGACTAACTATCCCAGTCCTTGAAGGCGTTTTAAAGCACACAGGTTTGCCAACTGAATTACCAGCATATTGCAATAATCTATACATCGACAAAGCCTTTTCAATTACTTTAGAGGGGCAAGTCGTTGCTATAGCTGATGAGATAGCTCAAATAACACATGATATGGATGATTATTTAAGATACAATATTATAAGTTTGAACGATTTTTTGAAGCATGAATTTTTTAAAGAGGTATTTGGATTTTTTAAAGAAGTATATGGCTCAGATTTTAATTCCATAATAAATGAGATAGCACAGGAGGATAGAAAAAAAGATACCATCATAAGGTGCATGGTTGATTATTTAGTAGTAACTTTAATTGTGCAATCAGCACAATCATTAGACGATACAATAAAACCCTACCAGTTAGACAGAGTATATATTGATTTTACTGAACCGTCCAAAACAATTATTGGTAAATTTCAAAAATACCTGAGTGATATGTTACTTAATGATTATAGAATTAAAGAGATGGACCGAAGAGGAGAAGATATTGTAACAACATTATTTTCGTATTACAAAGGTAATCCACAGAGATTACCTAATGGTACATATGAACTATATAAGCAAAACGGAATAATTGTTATTGGAGACTATATTTCCGGAATGACAGACCGTTATGCGTTGGAGCAGTATGATGAACTTATTGATTTAGGATAAAAAAATGCTCACTTGCCGCCCTTGGCCACTTAAAGCTATTTCCCTGCAGGGAAAGGAACCTATGCAAGCTCTGTTTTAGGGAGACTGAAAATATAAAAAAACATAGTATATATTGGGCTCGCCGGCTTGTCACCGGCGCCTTTTAATTTTTATGGAGGTGATTTCTTTGAGGTTACTTAAAGACCAGCGCGGCAGCAGTTTTCTTGAAAATGCCCTGTGGATCATACTTTTTGTTCTGACCATAGCCCCCTTCGTGTTAAACCTGGCCACCACAACCGGCAGCAAATTTGAAAACATGGCCGGCAGGATCGGGGAGGTGGGAACACCTTGATTTCAAAAATGATGCGGGACAGGCGGGGCAGTCCCTCGCTGGAGGCGCTGTTTGTCCTGCCCGTCATATTAATGCTGTTCTTCATGATAGTGGAAACAGGTTTTATCATGTACGACTGGGCAACCGTAAATTACGCGGCGGCCTCGGCGGCGGTGAGCGCGGCCAGGGAGGGGAAATTCTCCGAGGGGGTCAGGAGCGATGCTGCCGGTTACATCCGTGATTGGACCACTGGCGGAAGGGCGCTTGCCTATGATTATACTGCCACTGAGCCCTACGAGGACGCCGGCACGGTGGTTATTTGGGGAACCGGATCCGAGCAGAGCGTCGAGCGAAACAACCCCATAGTCGTGGGTGTGGTCTACCCGGTCAAGTTTAAGATCCTTTTAGCCGATAGTTTATGGAAATGGATGGTAAAGGAAAAAACGATCACATTAAAGGCCCGCGCCGTGGCTTTAAGCGAGGTGCATTTTGAGCCTTGAGAATATTTATAAGGAGTGAAAAAGGGTCGTCCGCGCTGTCCCTGCTCATTTTTCTGCTGGCCTTTTTGGCGGTGTTTGCGCTGGTGTCCGATTTGGCCAGGGTATATGCGGCCAAGGTCTGCGTAAGGCATGCGCTGAACCTTTCACTGCGGGCGGCCTCGGGCCAGTTGGACCAGGACCGTCTGGCCGACCCGGAAACCCCGCGGGTATATATTCTGCCTTCGCAGGCCAGACAGGTTTTTGACGTTGTTTTGCGGGAAAACCTCAGGCTTGACCAGTGGGACAAACCTCAGGCCGGGTCGGTGGCCGGAGGACCGGTGGAGGTCTCCTATTTTCAGGTGGTGAACGACGTTCCCTTCACTTACAACTGGGGTGCCTATTCGGAAACTGTGACCAGGCCGGGGGTGGTGGGCATAATCAGGGTGCCGGTGGCGCTTGGCCTTTTCGCCAGGGCGGTCACGGGCGCCCCAGGCAACCTGGTGCTTACCGTTCACAGCACCGTGGGCCCCGAGGTTATAGCAACCAGATAGTATGCAGGGATTAAATGGTAACGTTCAAAAAAGGAGGTGATGTTTTGTTAAAAAGGCTAATGGTACCAGGCATGATAATCCTTTTACTGGCTGCCTGCTCAGCTGCCGCCTGGGCCGAGACCGAAGTGAATGTCCTCCCCGGCGAGGGCATGTTCAGGATGCACGCGCCAAATCAGCAGGGCAGTTGGGGTCACATGACCTGGAGGGTTGACGGCGACGGTATTAATCACATCAACTATGACTTCAAGGAATACCAGGGCCCGTATAAAATGGAGGGCCGCATTCCGGGCCCGGGGTACTGTCACAGTCTGATAGAAGTATTCGATAATCTTAGTGAGAACGCCATAGTACACTACTACACGGTCCCCTTTTCCGCGCCGGTGGACATCGGCGGACAGGAAATATATTCAGTGGACGGCAGGCCCGTGTGGAAGTGGAAGCAGACCCTCTCCCCGGAAAACAGGAGGCTGGTGGAGTCAATTGAATCAGACAGCCCCCGTGTGCTCAAATTTTACAAAAACGTAGAGGTAGACGGCCCGGGCATAAAAAAGGTGGAGCTTTGGGTCAACACCTACGCTCAGGAGGGCATGTGGACGGCGGTTCTTTACACTGAGGACAGCGTCACTCCTTACTACCTGGAGATAAAGCCCTTCATGAAATATGACCTGGTCTATGTGCCGGTGCGCGGTGTACTGGACAGGCTCGGCGCCGAAGTGCTGTGGAACCCGGAGGAAGAGGCAATTTACCTGGCGGCCAACGGGAACAGGGTAATATTGAAGCCCGGAGAAGGAAGTGCGGTTGTCAATGGGAAGGAAGTAAAAATGGATACACCATCGGAGATAAGGGACGGACGGACACTGCTGCCCCTCAGGTTCGTGGCTGAAAGCCTGGGCTATAAGGTTAACTGGGAGCCCGGAGCAGCCTTTACAAACGCCCAGGTGGTAGTGAGTACGCCGTAAAGACATGTCTGACATTCGGGATATGCCCCGCAGCAAAGCGGGGTTTTTTGTTTGATTGGGGAAATTTTAAAATTCCTTGGGAGGTGAGACCGGTGAAATCAATCTTGGGAGGAGGGAGGTATAGTGAAGTTAAAGCTGAGGCGCACAGTGCCAGCCATAATGGCGGTAATCCTTATTTTAATGGTTGCTGCCGTTTCAGCTTATGCATACGTTGCTGAAACGTATCCCGATTATCCTGGGATCAGGATGGGGGACCAACTCCGCATGAAAAAAGCCCATAGTTCAACCCCGCCGGATGACAGTCCGTACTACCACGCCGGTAAGCTGACGGTAATGAGTGGGGGAAGAAATCTGGGACAGGGCATGATTATCGACTATCTGCCCATAGGTACTCCGCCGGATTTAGGGAAGGGCTATACAACCGTGGCGTCCTCCGCCATCCGGGGATGGATTGCGGAGCTGAACGGCAACCTGGGCTTCGTCCAGTCAAAGTACGATGATTACGCCTTCCTGCTGGATTGGCGGTCCTATTCAGACCGGCGCATGTATATCGGAGACCTGGCGGAACTTTGTGGCGGCAGGCTCAGTGGCTATGACCACAATACCAAAACGGGCTACGCCACGGTAACCAACGTTCCGGATTCCTATCTGGGGGGACCCCGGCAGGCCGGTCCTGGTAAGACCATAAACCTGGTGGTTTCCGGGAAATCCAACGTCCTGTCCGGCAAATTTCCGGGCCTGTCCTACGAGCTGAAAGCCAATGGCGCTGTAATTGACACGGATAGCACAGCCCAAAACAGTTTCAATAAAACAATCCCGTACAGGGTGAATTCCCCTACCGGCAGCTCAATATCCCTTGAGCTTGCAGTGAAGGACGGGGTGTGGCGGGTAAGCAAAAAAACACTCAAATTCAGCGTGGTGCAGGGCGAGGTGCCGCCGGATCCTCCGGAACCACCCCCGCCTTCGGACCCTCCGCCGCCCCCGCCACCTCCTCCGCCGCCGGACATGGAACCGGAGGCCGACTTTACGGCTTCCAACATGAACCCCGAGGAGAATGAATCCGTGTCCCTGGAGGACAGTTCCTCTCACCCCGGGGAGGACAACGGTGAGAGAATTGTTTCCTGGGCCTGGGACATCCAGGGGATCGGCGCCAAAGCGGGCAAGAGGGTCAGCGTCAGCTGGCCGGTCGCCGGAGCATACAAAATCACCCTGACGGTAACCGACTCCGATGGTGACACGGATACCAAAGCGAAGACAATAGCCGTGGCCGCTACTCCCCCCGTAGCCAACATCACGGTCAGCCCAGAGAGAATTCTGGCCGGCCGCCAGGTGGCCATAAGCGGCGATGGCAGCGCTGCGGGGGGCGGGAGAACAATCAGCCAAAGCCTGAATGAATGGCAGATATACCGGCCCGGCGGAACCCTTAAATGGTCAGGCACCGGGCGTTATCCGCCCGATCCGGGGCCGCCGGGCCAAATGTTCGACGCACCCGGTGTTTGGAAGGTCAGGCTCAGGGTGACAGACAGCAGCGGGAATAAATCTGATTGGGCCGAGGAGGTCGTCCAGGTTTTGCCCGACCAGCCGCCCCTGGCCGACTTTTGGGTGCCGGCCGGGGCTGTCAGGTCTTCCGTGGGCGGCTACAGTATTACCGTCCAGGACCGGTCCCAGGTCCCCATGCCGGATTCCTTGGGAGACAGGATCTATCAACGCACCTGGTCGTTGGTTTACGACAAGAACAACAACGGTTCTTTCGGAGATGCCGGTGATGAAATCATCGCCGCCGGGGACACCAACAGGAGCGCCCGGATACTGCAGGCATCGGGGAACGACCCATCGCCACATCTGCAGTTTTTCCAGACCGGCCGCTATAAACTGAAACTATCGGTAAGGGAAGAGTACTACGGATGGGATTCCTGGAATCCGGGCCTGCAGGCCGACACGGCCTCCAAACCTGGGGCCGAGTGCGTTATAACCGTCCAGAACCTCCCGCCCTACGTGAGCATCGGAATAATCCGGCCGGAACCAAAGGCTGACGTGCTGTTCGTGCTGGGCCAGATAGACAACAAGCGGGACTACCTGAATTCCTTCAGCGCCGGGCTGCCCGGCCTGGCCGGAAGGTTGGCGGGCTACGGGATTGACGCGGTTACATACCAGAACGATGCCATGGGCACGGGAAGCGCCACCAGGACCGAGGACAGCAGCAACTACATCTACCTGATCGGTGACCCTGCCGCCCCTCTGTATAAGGTATACGTCACCAAGTATGGCGGTGGGTTCACAGTATACCGCCGGGACAGCAGCGGCAGCTACGTCACGGCCCTGAATACGGTTTCGTACGGGGGCAACGACATCGACCTGCACGCTTCCGGCCACGGGTACAGCTACGGAGCCACCGTTGACAGCAGCGGCCAGATCGTTACCCGGTTCAGATGCGGCCACGACGACTCCTACCGCACCATCTGGGTGGATGCCAGCGGGGTTGTCCATATCAGATACTACGTTGCCAACGACGAGGGATACAACTCCACCCAGAGGTGGGACGCCTTCGGCGGCAAGGTGGAGCTGGTCAGAACCAACACGGACGGAAGAAGCCCGCACCGGACGCTGACCCAGATTGACGCCGACACCGTTCAGATAACCGGCACGCACTCCGGGACCTGGGAGCTGACCTATACCCTGAACTATCCACCCACCACCGGCAAACTCCGGGAGGTGGCGCAGTCCACGGGGTGGCGGGCGGGTTCCGTCCGGTTCCTGGTTCTGATGAACGGCGCGCCTTTTGACGATTACTACTCCCGGTCCGGATTCGTGGACTACATGCGGTCCAGCGGCACGGGCCTCATCGCCGAGGCGGGGGCGGCCAACAGCTCCCAGTGCATTCAGATTGTTTCGGAAATAGGCCGGGACGCAGTATACAGCCTGAGCGCCGATGCGGGCGCAGACCTCGGCGAGGTGGCCGACTACATCATCAATTACTTTGGCGCCGGCCGGGAGGATGTGCCCCCCAACGTGGTCCTGGTCAACGAGAGGTTCAATACCAGTTACAGCGAGGGCGACCGGGAATCGGATCCCCTGGTTGACCGCTACTGGGAGTACACCCACGATCCCAACAGTATTTCAGGCTACACCTTGTCCAACTCCCTGGGGTTGAACACCGATGTGAGCGGCCGGATATTCCCCCAACCCCTTGGATCGTTTTCCAAACCAGGGACGTACACGGTATCCTTTAAGGTGCAGGATCAGCCGCCCAACTCTCCGTACTGGGGCCACCCCGAGGCCGGGCGGAAGTATTCCCGGAACGGGACCATGCAGATCCATGTTCACCGGAGGCCCGTGGCCTCCTTTAGCGTGGTCAATCCGGGCCCGGGGGTGGGTGAGGCCATAACGTACATCAATAACTCCTACGACCCGGACCTGCAGTACACAGACCCGGAGGGGAAAAGGGGAATAAGGAATACCCAGTGGCGGTACAGTGTCAACGGAGGCACCTGGATTACGTCAGGCGAACCACCGGCGTATGGAGCAGACAGCGGAACGGTGGAAGTGATGCTGCGGGTGCAGGACTTCCTGGGAGCTTGGAGTGACTGGGCGTCCGCATCGGTCAATGTCCAGAACCGCAAGCCGGTAGCCAGGTTCTCCATCGGACCCCCAAGGGTGGGAAAGGGCGAGATCGCATCCCTGGCGGACCAGTCCTACGACCTCGACGGCGACAGGATAACAGCCTGGAACTGGACGGTGCAGGGGAAGGGGACATTCACCACCCAAAACGTGGGCAGCCTTTCCTGGGGGAATCCCGGCAGCTATACGGTCACCCTGGCGGTAATGGATGAGCACGGGCTGTGGAGCGACCCGGCCGTGAAAACCGTGGCAGTGGAGGACAGGGCCCCCAACAATCCGCCGGTGGTGGTGTTGACCGGACCAAGCCCGGGCTACCGCGGTGAGCCGATGGTCATTGACGGCCGGTCCTCCAGCGACCCTGATCCGGGTGATTTCATTGCCAGGGCATACTGGCGCTACGCCAGGCCTGGTAATCCCTGGTCCGGGACGTATACCCAGCAGGCCAGGGAAAGCGGCTTCCTCACTTTCCCTGTTACGCCCGACAGGCTGGGGGACTGGCAGTTTGAGCTGGTGGTGGAGGATTCCCGCCAGAAAACATCGGCTCCGGGATACCTGACCGTTCACGTGGAGGAACCCTTTGAGGTTTACGCCTCGGTGATTCCCAGTCCGGCCGAGAGGGGCAGGAGAATCAGGGTAACAGCCAGTGCCGTCAGGCCATCAAACGGCCAGAAGATACAGATAGACAGGATGATGGTGGAGATACCGCACCCGGTGCGACCGGACGGTAGAGCTGCCACCCAGGACCCACCGCACACCGCTGACATGGTTTGGGACCCCGGTATTTCCGGGTACACCTACGAGTACCTGGTGCCTGAAAAAACCAACGATGGCTACTGGAGCGACGATGGCGATTACTACGTCAGGGTGACCGGCTACAAGGGAGAGTCTTCCAAACAGTGCCTGGCAAACCTGACGGTGAAGGGGCACGTGATGGATAGAACGGTGATCAGAACTTACGGCTGGTAGTAGTGTGGGGGCCCTTGTTCTTGAGGCAGGCCCCGCAAAACAGGGGGTGATTGAAATGGTCAGCGCGATGCCTATCGCCCTGTTTACCGCTATAGCGATAGTGCTGGCGGCGGTGGGGATCGACCTGAACAGAAGAAACAGGTTCTCGCCTGTTTCCGCCATTGTGAGACAGGCTCCCACCGTCATGGGAGCGGCCACCCTGAGCAGGGGCCTTAAATCCCTGCTGCCGCTGGTAATGGTGGCTTTCCCGGAGGACGTCAGGGTGCAGACCGGGCGCAGGCTTAACTGGGGCGGGGTGGAAAGCGTCACGGCTGCGGAATTCCTGGCCCTCAAGCTGGCCGCCGCCGCGTGCATAACCGTGGCCGGCATGTTGGCGGGGGCGATGCTGGGCGTACCGTTTATGTGGTCTCTGTTGCTGGCCGGGGTTGGATATATGCTTCCCGATCTGTGGCTGCAGTCCAGGGTGTCCGGCAGGCAGAAGCAGATTCGCAGGGACATGATGGAGTTTGCCACTCTGTTCGCTGTGGTGCTTCGGGCCGGTGGAGACATGTACGGGGCGCTGCAGCAGGTGGGGAGGTGGTTCGGCGGTGAGATGGGCAGGGAGGTGGCGAGGGCGGCCCACGACGTGGCCACCGGCAAGCGCCGGTCGGAAGCGCTGATGGACATGGCGGACCGGTGCGGGGTGGACGAGCTCACCCAGCTCGTGCAGGTGATACTGCAGGCCGGCCGCTACGGCACCCCCATTGCCGACGCCGTGCACCAGCACGCCGCCCAGGTCAGGGTGATGCGCCGGTACGCGGCCGAGAAACTGGCCAACGAGGCGGTGGTGAAGATGACCCTGCCCATGCTCCTGTTTCTGGTGGGGCCGCTGATGGTTTTACTGGCGTATCCGGGTATACAGCAGTTTGTAAAAATCCTTAAATAGGAGGGGTGGAAAATGAGGGGGCTGATTGGCAACGAGAGGGGTGCCACCCTCATAGAGTATGTAGGTTTGGCCGTGCTGATACTCCTTGGCATCTGGGTGGCGGCCACACAGCTGGCGGGGGGTATCAGCAACAGGCTGGGGGATATAAAAAACAAGATTGGCATGTAAGGATGGGCTTTTCACCTGTCCTGAGATTGTTGACAAGCCCCGGGGTTTTTTGCTCCGGGGTTTTAATTTGCTTAATGCCGTAAACTCCAATATCGTTTATCCTGTGAGGTAATTCGTTATGTAGCGGTCGAGCTTTCTTTGATTATGGATTTCCGGACTTATTAGTTTTCATTTCCAGTGCTTTGGCAATCACCGATTGCACTGCAGGCTTACATCAGGTTCCCGCAGGATTTTTTATTAAGCATTCCTTTCCGGTATTTGCTCCAGTATGTTTCTGAATGTCTTTTAAATCATTGCAACAGCCCCGAACAACGATATGGTTAACAATATCTTTTTCTGTAACATTTTTACAGTAACATACAGGTATGGGATGTTCAGTCTCTTTAAACCATACCCTAACCCGGACATCATTTTTACCGAAAATATGATGTCCGAAATAAACCACATCACAGTTCTTAGATAGGCATAGATGGTATCCTTCTAAAACAGTGGGAAGCATATCTTCCTTGACAATATTTTCTAACGTTTCAGGTCTTATTTTTTTCCCCGGTGTGTTGCAAATGGGACAACAGGCAACAGTAGCGTCATCTAAAGAACCCGCCCCGCAAACAGCAACTGGTATATTCATAAAACTATCACCAACTCTTCCCAAAATGTAATTAATTTCTGGATACGAGTGTCCACTTTACATGGTGTGTTTGTTCTAAATAAGTTCCAGTTCGTTAAGAAGGAAGTTCTTAATTTCACTCGGCCCAGTTAATTGAAGTCTAACATATTCGTCTTGGTTTATTAAGACTGAAAACTGAAGGAAAGGGCAACATTTTTTTTCGAGAGGAATCCAGTCCGCAAGGTCGTAAAGAAGGTCTCTTGCTGACTCGGAAAAGACAAAAGAGTATCCATCGGCTAGTTCCTCCGTTCTAACAAGATTGTTGAATATTTTATCCCTCAGCTGATTATAGCGATTTTTCTCTTCCTCGCTAAACGTCAATCTACAGCAAGCACAGTTATGACTCATAGGGTATCCTCCTTATTGGCTTAATAAACTTGACAATTATTTATCCTTTCCGTTATGCTTACCCAGAGTATAAAACTTAAAGCTAACTTTAAGTCAAGAGGAGAAAAGTAAAGTGCTGGCCATGTTAAGCATTGGTGAGGTTGCTGAAAAAGTTGGCTTGAATCCTTCCACATTAAGGTACTATGAGAAAATGAACCTGATTCCCAAGCCGCTGCGAAGCGGCGGTCAAAGAAGGTATGAATCCAACGTAATTGGCAGAATCGAACTAATAAAGATTGCACAAAGAGCAGGCTTCCATATTACGGAAATCCAATTCTTACTGAATGGATTTGATTCAGATATTTCCCCCTCAGATAGATGGAGAGCAATGGCAGTAAAAAAACGGATGGAGTTGGAGGAGAAGATTCTTCAAATTAGAACGATGCAACAAGTACTAGAAAACAGTTTGCGTTGTAACTGTTTGTCTTGGGATGAATGTTTCAAAAATATACAGTTGAGTACGGAGGCAAAAGATGATATTTAGATCAGCGGTACTTTTCTTTTTAGCGGGTCTAGCAGAAATAGCCGGGGGCTATTTTGTGTGGATTTGGCTGCGATATGACGCCAGTATTATGTGGGGAATATTAGGGGGAGTTGTTTTAATTCTCTACGGGGTCATTCCAACATTTCAGCAGTTCCCTAGCTTTGGGCGTATTTACGCTGCATACGGGGGCGTTTTTATTGTCATGTCAATTTTATGGGGTTGGTGGATAGATAATATTACCCCAGATCTTTATGATTGGATTGGAACCATCGTTGCGTTAATTGGAACAGCAGTAATTCTGTGGTTTCCCCGAAAAGAAGAAGAAAAAGAGGTCGGGCAACAATGATTATAAAATCAGCAATTCTTTTTATTTTAGCAGGCTTAGCAGAAATAGGCGGAGGATATATGGTCTGGCTGTGGCTTCGGGAAAAGAAACATTTTGTTGTTGGCATAATTGGCGGTATTGTCCTTGTTTTGTACGGAGTCATCCCTACGCTTCAGGATTATCCTAATTTTGGAAGAGTGTACGCGGCATACGGGGGTATTTTTATTGTCTTATCCCTATTATGGGGATGGGGAATAGATAAAAAGAAGCCTGACCGTTATGATTGGATTGGTGCATTGATTGCACTGACAGGTGCGGCAATCATAATTTGGATGCCAAGGTAAAAAAAACCGGCTTTATAAGTTAGTTATTATTGTATTTAACAAAGGTTACGTGACCATTCGACCGACTTAAAAATGGCACTGCTGACAGTTAATTTGCCAGAACCTTGGAAGGTGGACTTTTGCCCGCCTTCTTTTTTTATGGATACTAATTTTCTGGAGGTGAGGGAATGCAGCAGACCATACTTTCTGTGGATGTGGGCTCCGGCATGGTCAAGGGTATTTCCGGGGACGGCCGCAGGATCCAGTTCCGGTCGGTGCTGGCTCCGGCCCGGGAGGATGAGTTAAGCGGCGTCTTTTCCGGTGAGGGTCCGGGACACCGGGTTGCCATCAGGTTCCCGGGCGGGGAAAGGAGGGAGTGGCTGGTGGGTGAGCGGGCGCTGCAGTCTACGCTGGCCACAATGTCACTTTCGTACCGGAAACCGCCGGATTTTCACGACGTGCTTCTCCTGGCCGCCGCCCGCCTGCTGGTTGACTGCGACGGGCCCGGGGAGGTATCCCTGGCCGTGGGTGTGCCCCTGGCCATTTACCTAAAGGAAAGGGAAATACTCAGGAGGAGGCTCTTGGGCCTTTCAGCGGTGGTCGGGGTGGACGGCGGGGAGGACCTCCCGGTAGCGTTCACCCGCGTCGAGATTTATCCCCAGGGCGCCGGGGTAGTTCTGGCTTCCATGGCCGTAGGCAGTCTTCCGGACGGTCTGACGGGGGTGGTGGATATCGGGGAGTACACCACTGATATCCTGCTCATCGAGGTCAGGGGCGGGAGGCCGGTGCTGTTGGGCGAGGAATACCGCACCAGCCTTGCTTGTGGGGTGCACCTGGTGACCAGGTCTATTATGTCTGAATTCAAGCGCAGCACAGGTGCCCCCCTTGAATTGGCGGAGGCTGCCGCAGTAACCTGGAAGGCACTCACAGGACAGGCGGTGGTATACAACGGCAGGGAATACGATTTCGGCGAAGCGGCCAAAAGGGCGGTAAGGGACGCCGGGGCACTGATCTCGCGCAGCATATCCAACACTTGGGGAGCCAGGGTTGGATTTCTGGGAAACGTCCTGCTGGCCGGCGGCGGGGCGTTCATTTTTGAGGAAATGCTGGCCGGGAACCTGCCGAACGTGAGGGTGGTGGAAGATCCGGTATATGCCAACGCCCTGGGCTACCTGAAGGCCCTCGGCAATTCCGGGGGTTAATGTGATGCACGTAACCGGCCCTTGGGCGACAGGGGACGGGGGCCGTTTTTCGGCAGCAGGTGATGATCTCTCTGCATTGGAGATAAAAAATTCATCCAGGGTGATGCATTGTTTCTCTAAAAATATCCTTCAGCCGGTATTCGGCGGGAACCAAGGCGTGATGCAACGGGGAGCGGGGGGTGATGCGTGATGGGTGAGAAAAGGCTGACGATCACATTTCCGGCCGGCCACCCTGTGTGGAGTTACCCCAGGGGGCGGCAGTCGGCCAAGGTCAGGGAGTGGGTGGACACCGCCCTGGGCCTGGCGGAGATCCTTGAAGGCATCCGGATGGAATTGCAGGCGTTGAGGAATAACGGCGGACCCGGGGTGGGCAGCACCGGGCCGAACATTGAAGGCACAGACCACGTCGACCATTTCAGCGAATTTGTGAGAGCCTTTGAAAGGTGATTGCCGGGTCCCCGGGCGTTTTTAACCACCGGTTCCCCTCGTCCTGGCGTCCTCCCTCTGCCAAGGGCCATGCCCCCATATATAATACACGCTTACCGGGTGCCGCAACCCCCGGGCTGCCCGGTTCCAGGCGTCAGACGGCAGCCGCCCCCGTCGTCAGGATAGCCCCCGGGGCCAGGTGCCGCCTGGTTCCCGGCGTCAGACGGCTGTCTGACGTCCCATGCCTCCAGGATCTGAAATAAAATGACCCCGGGGACTGAGGTGTCAGACAGACACCTGTTTCTGACTGCTGGCAGCCTGGAGCCAGGCCTTGCTTTAACTGGAGCCCAATCCGGGTGCAACCCGGGTCCCGGATCACCCGGCTGCCAGGTCCGGGGTCGCCGGGTACCCGGAGGGCAGGGGAACAAGAGGCCAGGCGACCGGGTACCTGGGAGGAGGCCTGGAACCCGGGTGGCCGGGGAGGGGCGGGCAGTATATTTCCCAGGCCGGCCCGGGCGCCGGAGAGCTGGCAGGCGTCCGGGCCGCCAGGCCCAGGTTATTTTCCGGTACCGGTATTCTTTTTATCCTGTACCGGGTAAACACAGGGGTGAAAACATGGCTGTAGACAGGAGAACCATAAGGTTTCCGCTGCCCCTGGCTCTGGCCATCAGCCGGAGGGCCAAGGCGGAGCACACCGACTTTACCGGTGTGGTTTTGAGGCTGTGTGAACGCCAGATTGAGCACGACGAGGGACGGGACAGTACCCGGCTATTAGCCGTATACAGCAGGGCGGCTTTTCTGGCTGCGACGGAGCTTTTGGCACTGGCCAGGCGGGAGGACGTGGAGGCGGTGCGCAGGTCCATACTGGCCCGGGCATCGCGCAGGGGGGAAGAAATACCTTGAAGAACCCGGAATCCCGGCTGGCGCGGGGCGGGGCCGGGCGCCCCTTGGCCGGGGGACAAGGCCTCCCGGGGTCAAGTGTGCTATGGCGGGTAAATGGATTGAAGTGTGGTGATGATGGTGGACCAAGAAGTTATCTCTCTCCGGAATGAACTGCTGGAGGGGACTGCCTCCGTAGCTGATGCCAACAAAAGGATTATAGCCATCTGCCGCCTGGCCCGGGCGGAAAGATACCGGGGCCTGAGCAGGGAGGTGCTTAAAAGGGCCATTTTCACAGCCTGTATTCTGGCCACAAAGGGGAGAGAAAGTCATCCTAATCAGGGTGAGGAGGTGGGGCAAGCTGTACGTCAGGGCATGGCTGCTGAAGAGCCCGCGCCGCATTGCCCGGCTGGTCAGAAAGCTGGGTGTTCTGTTCGATGCCGGATGCCGTGACCTGGATCCCGGCCGGTTCTGGAGGCCCGAGTCATACTTTACCCACCCGGCCAGGGCCAAGGTCCTGGTCCTGGTATTTCTGCCGCCGTACGAGCTGGACCGGGTTGTCCTGGGCCGCCGGGCGGCCGACCTTCTGGAGGTGCGCAAGGGTATGGCCCTGGACTGGGCCGGCAGGGACAGGCACAGTGCCGTCTGGATTATTGTCAAGACCATGGCCTCCGACTTGAAAACCGGGCGCAACCGAGAGCTCAGGCTGGGCCCGGATGACCTGGCGGCGCTCAGGTCGCTGGCACCGGGCAGAAAGGCGTCCGGCCGGCGGCGGTTGAGGTGATGGGTTGTGGTTTCCCCGATCCAGCCCTTAAAAACTCAGCGGAGGTGCTCTTTTTGTGTTCAGTCAGCTGAAGCAGTTTTTTAGAAAAAACAGGGCTGTCCCGTGGATGGTTGCCACTTTCGGCATAGCCGCAGCGGTGGGCCCGGTGTACCCGCTGCTGCTGCCGGTGCTTGTCCTGGCCCTGCTGGCCGGTTGGCTGGGGGCCAGGTCGGGGAGGGGGACCCCTGCCGCCGCCTGTGTTGTCCTCATGGCGGCGGCGCTGGCCTGGGGGTCATGGTCGGCCTTCACCGTAAGGGACCGGAACAGGGGCCGTGTTATCCGTCCCGATGTTGTCATGTGGGTGAGGGCCGGCGAGGCCGCCCCGGCCGACCGGGTTGCCAGGGTCGGCCTTCTTGCTGGGTCCCTGACGGGGCTGGCGATGGTCCTGGCCGCGGGGAGGCGCATGGACATCGGGGCGAAGCAGCACGGCGGAAGCGTGGTGCAGGGTCGGCCGGCTGTCAGGGGCGGCTGGGCCGATGACAGCAACATTGCTTCGGTTTGCGAGTTTGGCCCGCCCAGGCCCGGCAGGTTCGGGGGTGGCATCGTGCTGGGCAGGCTTGAGGGCCGCATCGTCCGTGTTCCGGTGGGTAAAAGCGGTATGGCGGCGCACACCGCCGCCTTCGGCACCTCCGGCAGCGGCAAGACCTTCGGCTTTGTGCTGCCCAACATCATCAGCGCGGCCCACGAGGGCTGGTCCATGGTCATTTCGGACCCGAAGGGGGAACTGGTGGCCGGCAAGTGGAACGCCGGGAGCGAGTATGAGCCGGGCATAGCCGAGTGGCTGAAAGGGCGGGGCTACAGGGTGCTCGTGTTGAACTTCAAAAACCCCGCCCAGGGTTCACACCTCTGGAACCCCCTGTGCGAGGCCCGGGATGACGCGGAGTTCCGCCGGGTGTGCGAGGCCATGATCAACTGCTCCGGGAAGGAGAACCCCTTTTTCGCCGGGGGCGAGTCCAACCTTTTTACCTCGCTGGTGGGCCTGACCAGCTACAATGCGGATTTTGCCGATGTCTGGAGGCACATGAGGACGGTGCTGTCCCTTCTGGCCTGGCCGGTGGAGGCCCTGGCCGGCGAATTTGAAAGGGAATTCCGCTCCGGGCGACTGCCCACCTTTTTTTACGAGAAGTGGGAGTCCAGCAAGGGCATGTTCAACAACTTTGCCACCGGCGTGGCCAACAAGGTGGCGGTGATGACCGACGGCCCGCTGGCGGCGGTCACGGCGGGGCACGACATTGACCTGGTCAGTGTGGCCGGGGAAAAAACCGCCCTGTTTGTCATCCTGCCCACCCAGGGAGACCTCAAGCCGCTGCTGACGGCGTTTTATTTTTTACTTTTCAAGCGCCTGGTTGACCATGCCGAGGAGAATCACAACCGGCTGCCTGTGCCGGTCCGCTTTATATTAGATGAGTTCGCCAACATCGGGCGGATCCCCGACTTTAACAGCCGGGTGTCCTTTGACCGCGGGCTGGGCATCAACTACATCTGCATCCTGCAGTCGCTGACCCAGTTGGCCGGCTTATACGGAGCTGCCGACGCCGAAACCATACTGGGCAACATGGACGTCAGGATGGCCCTGCGGGTCAACGACATGAAAACTGCCAGGTACTTTTCCTCAATGCTCGGCAAGGCCAGGGTGAAGGAAATATCCCAGCGCAGGGACGTTACTCATCCCGTGAGGTCGGCCTTTGAAATGACCAAAAGATCCGAGTCGATAAAGGACATGCCGCTTATGGAAGACTGGCAGTTTCTGGAGATGCCCTTTTTCCAGGCGGTGGCCAGGATCCCCACGTGCCGGCCGCTGTACCTGCAAACCCTGGCTTTCTCGGAAATGAGGGAGTTCCGGGAGCTTTGCCGGGATCCGAGAACGGTGGCTGACTTCGCACCCCAGGTGCCCCGGCAGGTGCCAACCCCGCCCATTCCACAGGCGGATGCTGGCGATCCGGAACCAAGGCGCAAGCAGCCGAGAGCCGGGAACAGGGAGCCCGGGGTGGACGTGATGGAGCTCTTCAATCAGAACTGAAAACATTTCTTGAATTCATTCGTATTTTTCCAGCTGGGGGTGAATCAGTTGCTGGGAACCACTCACGGGTCCGCCGGGCTGTTCCTGGGCAGCCTGTCCGGAACCGCCTGCGGAGGAGGCGCTTCCGGAGTGATTTGGGGTGCCGCTGCCGGCTGTGTGGCGGGATTGCTGCCGGACGTAGATCACCCGGGCAGCATGGCGGGGCGGCTGTGCCGGCCGGTTAGCCTGTACCTTGAGGAGCGGTGGGGCCACCGGGACAGCCCCACCCATACAGTCCTGTTTGTGCTGCTGGCAGCCCTACCCCTTGCCGTGATCTGGCTGCTTTTAGGCTGCTCAGCCGCCCCTTTTTGGGGGGCTGTAACCGGCGGGGCCTCGCACATCGCGCTGGACGCGCCCACTAAAAGCGGGGTAAGGCCCTGGCGCTACATATGGTTTATTCCTCAAAAGTGGCGGGAGAGACTCTACCGGGGGAAACTGGAGACCGGATCGCCCCTTGAGTGGCTTTTGACCGCCGGCTTCCTGGCCGGAACAATATTGCTTGTGATGTGAATTACCGAAAAACTTTAATCCTGACTGGGGGTTGTTAACATGCTCAGACCGGAGGGACTGGAATACCGGGGAGGAACGTGGGACAGGATCTATGACGCCATGCAAAAGGAATATCCCATCGAGGCCCGTATTACGCGGGTTACCTGGGAAAATAACACGCCCGTCTGGGAGTTGGACCTGGAGGTGGCCCGGGGGCTGGTGCCTTCGTCGGAGACCGGCCTGGGAAGCCATGAACTTATGCAGAAATTTACCGGGCAAAAGGTGTTTGTCAAGGTCAAAGGAGTTGACAAGAAAGCAGGTATAGTGGTTTGCAGCCGGCGGGAGGCCGTGGCGGACACCAGGGAGGAGCTGTTGAAGCACCTGAAGGTGGGCCAGGAACTGGATGCGGTGATCAGGGTGGTTACCCCGAAAAGACTCACTTTGGACATAGGGGGCGGGGTGTTGGTGGATGTGCCCCGGGCCAATGCCACCAGAAGCAGGGCTTTAAGGCTTAACGAGCTTTTCGAGCCCGGCCGGCAGGTAAGCGTCAGGGTTAGCGCGCTGGACAGGGATAAGGATATTATCCTGGTGACCATGGTGGACGGGGCCAGCCCCTGGGAAAGGGCCCCGGAGTTCCGCCGGGGGGACTGTGTGGCCGGGATAGTTGTACGGGTCGAGTCAAGGTTTGTCATGATAGAAATGGTGGGTGTGCCCGGACTTGTCGGCCTCACCCCGCCTCCCCTGAGGGGAAACCTGGGCAGGGGGGACCGGGTTACCTGCATGGTGACCAATTTCAGCCGGGAAAAGAACAAGCTCAGCCTGAGGCTGCGCGGCACCATGGCGTAGGGGGCCAGCCATGAGTTATGTTTACGTAGATATCACCCGCGCCCGTCCGGGGATTGTCACCTCCCAGCACGCCCTGGCCCTGCTGGAATTTATAGAGTCGTGCGGCGGCGCGCCGGACGGGGCGCTGGCACTGTTGTTCCGCAGGAGCAGGCTGCTGCTGGCAAAGCTCAGGGGCGCCGGCATGGTTTACCGGGCCCGGGCAGGGGACACGGTGCTGTGGCTGCCCGCCGGCGCTTCACCTCCCCTGGGCGCTGATCATTTTTGGCGTACGGCCGCCGTGGGGTGGCTTGCCGCCAGACTCAAAGAAGCAGGTGGGCGGTACGAAAAGGGCAGTGCGATCTTTCCAAACGGAGCTGTTTTCCCGGTGGCCCTGGTCCCGCCGGCCCCGCAGGGGCCCTGCCTGGCGGTCATGATGGACCCCGGAAAAGTATCTCTTGAAAAGGGTTCAGTATCAGTTTTCTGGGAGGACCTGAGGGTTGCAGTCATCAAGGACTGTTTGAGGGCGGTTTAAATACTTGGGGTAGATTCTAGCTTTCCGTGATAATGGCCTGACACCGCTTGGCCAGGGCCATCCCTGAAGGGAGGGTACTAATTCCATGAAGGAAAAGCTGTATAACCCGGCAGGTGAAAATGACGTTACCCTGAAGGATGGGCGCAGGAAAAACTGGTTCTGGGATTATAACTCGGTGTTCAAATCAAACCTTAGCGCCCACGCCAAGCTGGTAAGGCTATACCTGTCCCAGTGCGCCAACAGGGACCGGATGGCCTGGCCATCATTGAAAACCATAGCCGATGCCTGCGGAATAAGCAGGGCTACGGCAAAAAGAGCGGTAAGCGAACTGGTGGATGAGGGGTGGCTGCAGAAAATACTGAGGCGTAAGGAATCCGGTGAGTATATCTCAAACGCCTTTGTACTCTGCGACCCGCCTGAAGAGTTAAAAAAGGAAGTAGCTCAGCTCGGGGGTAGGGTCGTACAGACCCTACCCTGCAACGAATTGACAGGGGGGGTGGGGTCAGAGGGAACCGGGGTGGGTTCACGCGGAACCGGGGTAGGGTCAGGGAGAGCCATAAACAATACTGATATAACAATACTAAAAGAACAATACGGTATAGCAACCAGTCATCCATCCAGTCATCATGATATAGATATTAACGCGCGCGCGGGATGCGGTAGGTGCCGCTCTGTGGATTCTGTGGATTATTCCGATGATTCCCTTGAACAGGGTAAAAATGCTGATTCTACCAGTCAAGATCTGCAAACAGTCCAGTCGCTTTTAAAGTCTGCCGGATTCGAAGGGTCGCAGGTGGAAGTGGAATTCGTAGGCCGGTGGGCTTGCCTTTTCCCATCGGAAATGATTGAATATGCCCTGAACAAGTCTGTCCTAAACGGGAAAAAGAATCTCTACTACGTTGAAGGTATTATTGACAGCTGGTTGGAGAAAGGAATAAAAAATTTGGAGGAGGCCCGGAAGGAGACTCGTTATGATAAATATATCAAGTCTATAAAGACTTTCGGGTGAGTACAAAATTAAAGTAAATATTAATAAAAGATGAGGCCGTCTAGGGGGTCGTATGATCGGCATTATGAACTCTTTGATTTTGAAATAATTTTTTTGGAACCTGGAAGGAAATATTCTACATTTATGGTATAATAAAAAGCGTTATAAAATGAATAAGTGGAAGGAGTACGGTCCTTCCACCCATTCAAGAGCAGCCTAAACCTATAGCCAGGGGGGGTTGCTCTTGTCGTTTTTCCTGGATAGCCAGCTGGCTACAAGTCCTAGAACAGCAAGTATACCCAAGAGGGGCACTTTTACTCCTTTGCCGGGAGCGTAAACGACTCCCAGATTTCGGTTCATGTTAACACCTCCTTTCAAAAATTTTATTCTTTTTTCTTAAAAGAAAAAAATAGCCCTACCAATATAGCTAAGCCAATGGCAATTAGCGCTTTAGTACTGATCCTGCCTAAAGGCTTGTCCCCGAAATGCTCCCTTGCTACATTTTGGGCCTTGTCAGCATAATTAAATTCTGGGTAGCTAAACGACGATAAATCTGCCTTATCAGGGTCATTCTCGACTAAAAATTTAATTCTGTCTTGATCGTTTAAGGCTGCAAAATGAACAAGGCAGCTTTCTATGATGTTACTTAAAGGTAATCCAGTGTGTTCACAAATCTCAACCAACCGGTGAAAAATCCTTATGCTATGTGTTGTTCTTGTTTTTAGTTCACTGGAAGACATCGGTCATACACTCCTCCTTTTTCCATGTAAATGATAACCAATTAAGAGTATATTGTCAATAGTATATATTGCATAAAAACCAATTTGTATTGCAAAATGCAGAAATTATTGAAACGATAAAAATATATTGACATTTATTTTATGTCCTGGTTATTATTACTATAAGGTTTAATGTTCCCTCTCGCCCGAGAGACAAATGCTCCTTCCAGGAGCAGGGCTACATGCATGGATTGTAATGTGTGTGGCGCTTATTCTACCGACCATCCGAGCGGACCATGCTACCTGTTTCACAGGCAGGGTTGCAGTCTTTAAAGATGCAGCAACACTTTTCCTCCCATCCGGGAGGCATATACTGCCCCTTCAAGGGGCAGGGTTAGCGGTGCAACGCAACAAAAAATATATGGGCGTAGTAATACCTCGCCCCCCATAAACTTGAAATTAAGGCGACTTTCTTAATATATCGGAGAAGGCCGCCTTTTTGTTTAAAACCCCGGTGCTGGCGAGAGCCGGTACCGTTGAGATACACTAAGTCCCCCGTAACCCGGGGGATTTGTTGTTGCAAGGAAAAAGGCTGCCGGCGGGCCCACCGAAAACCAGTTACGGGAGGTGACTGGAGCGGGGGCCTGCCGGGGCCCTGCGCTTCATATAGTGGCATTGCTTTTTGTAAAGACTTTTGTGAGAGATGCTGACTTCCGGAAAAGCTTGGTTTGCTTTTCCGCGGCAGTGGTTCTGGAAGGGATTGGCCGAAGGTTTGCGGCGGTCAGGAGAGCCGGGGTCGGCATATTCGAGACAGTCCTCTACCAAACAGGACGGTGGAGGTGGCGAAACCCATGGATGAGCTTGCTGTCAGCCTTTGCCGGGCTGATTATAGCCCTTCTCATGGTACCGCTGGAATGCATCAACCTGCTTGGCTTTCTCCTGGAGAAGGCAGGCGGGAAGCTCAAGACGTCCGGGAATAGCCATATCAACCGGTGGTCTGTCCGCTACAAGGGAAAAGCGGTATAGCTGGCCTAAGGTTTCGGCAACAAAATGCCTCACTGCCGGAGTGTGAGAGCGGTATTGGTACTTGAAGGGCCGTTGCCAGTTACGGCAGGCTGAAGGAGGGATAAGCGTGTTCAAACTTGCCCAGGATCTGGCCCGAAGCGGGGAGCGGATTGAAAACCTGGTTATCAGCCTCGCCGAAGCGCGGCAGATGTATCACGACACCTTTGAGGCGATCAGGAAATGCGAGGTGCTCACTTCCGGGCAGGTGGCTTCGGAAAGAAAAAACGGCCAGTCGGCATTCCCCAACGAGGACACCAGGAAGGCCGAGGTTTTGCGGCGCCTGGAGTCTGACGGGGAGTACCGGAAGCTGAAAGATCAATTCCAGGATGCCCGGGTCAATCTGGCCATCGCAGAGGCCGAGCTGGAGAGGGAAAAAGCCGATCACAACGGCCTGGTGGCCTTGTTGGGCTTTATAACGGCGATGGTGAACGCTGGGAAAATTGATGACGCTGAAAGATACGTGCGTGAAATTCTGGGCTCAGGTAATCAGGATTATAAGATTCCGGCCCGGGAAAACGGGAAAACCAGTAGCAATACCCCGGCATACTCCGGCAAAGCCTTCGAACATGCTGCTGCGGCCGTTTCGGAAGAAGGCGATCTTCAAACAGGCGCCTTTATGGTGCTTGAAGCAAGGGAGTCAAGGCCGGGAACGGTCAGGGGATATTGCCTTGCTGCCGACGGCAGCAAGGTAGCCGTCTACGCAAAGAACGGCCATGGCCAGACGCTGGCCGGCGCTGTGGGAGGGTTCGTGCAGGTATCTTACCGAAAGGGTGATAAGGGCCTGATAGCGACCAGTGTTAAACTTGTCAGGTGATTCCTGACGTGATATTCTGGGAGGTGAAGGCAGGTGTTTGCCATGTCACAGCCGGAAAACAGAGTAGACAGGATTTATCAGGAGATCGAAAGCTTTACTGCCGAAGAGATCCGGGCACTGCTGATGAAAATGGCGGACAGAATTGAAGTGCTGGGATGGCTCAAAGCGGCTGAAACTTCATTCTCCGATTGGGACAACCCGGAGGACTCCGCTTATGACCGGATTTGAGCCGAGGGATGTAATCCTGGTGCCTTTCCCCTTCAGTGACCTGAGCGGGGTGAAAAAACGGCCGGCCCTGGTGCTGGCCGTAGCGGAGAGGCTGCAGGAAATGGTGTGCCTTATGCTCACTTCCCTGCCCGGCAGGGGCGGTCTGGACCACTCCGTGCAAAGCTGGCAGTCGGCCGGGCTGTTGAAACCCACCACCGCCAGGCTGCACAGGATTTTCACCATCGACCGGGCCCTTGTCCTGGGGAAGTTGGGCATGATTGACACGGAGGAATACGCGGATATCCTGAATAAAGTAATCTCGTTGCTGAAACGGGGAAGATTTTAAGCAAAACAAGAGATTTTTAAAACGGTTCTCATAAGGTGGGGCCGTTTTGTCTTTTACAAAGCAAAATAACCCTCAATATAGCAATTAAAAATGGCCTACCGGCCAACCCGAGTACTCTTTGAAAGGAGGAAGGGGCAGGCCGGTAGGGCCTGCCCCATATTTATGAGGGCCAAAAAAGTGGACATTATCACCCTGAAAATTGTGAGGGAGTCCTCGCTGCTCTATAAGCCCAGGAAAATCCGCGGGCCGGAGGACGCCTATGAACTGGTAAGGAGCATCCTGGATGATGCCGACCGGGAGACTTTCATGGTTATTTACCTGAACACCAAGAATGAGCCCACGGCCATCCACACCGTAAGTATAGGAACGCTGAACTCAAGCCTGGTGCATCCCCGGGAGGTGTTCAAGGCAGCGGTAATGGTTAATGCTGCAAGCCTGATCCTGGCGCACAACCATCCCTCAACGGACATCGTGCCGAGCAGGGAGGACATCGACATCACCAGGAGGCTGGCGGAAGCGGGCAATATTCTGGGCATCCAGGTGATAGACCACATCATCGTGGGGGGCGGCAGGTACAGGAGTCTGAAAAACGAAGGGATTTTATAGCGATCAGCCTTTTACAGGCTGATTTCTGTTTTCTGAAGGAGGAGAAATCAATGTCCCACTGGACATCTGTTCAAACAAACATAAAGGACATCACAGTCCTTGAGGAGGCAGCCCGGTCATTGGGCTGTGGTATTGCCCACAACGCCGAGGCCAGGGGCTACTACCAGAACCTGCTGGCGCTGATGGTGATCATACCGCCGGAGTCGCCGTATGACATTGCGGCGAACAAGGGGGAAGACGGAAACATCAGCCTCACCACCGACTGGTACATGGGTTATGTGGAAAAGGTGGTGGGGTCTGAATTCGGCCTCTTAAAGCAGAGGTATGCGGTTGTCATGGCCAGGCGCCAGGCGTATGCGCTCAAGGCCGCAGTTACCGAGGAGACCCTGGAGGATGGCTCCATAAGGCTGCGGATAAAGGGGGCGGCATAACCGTGGACAAGGAGATACTGATTACGGTGAAGCCTGACGGGACGGTCCGGATTGAGGCCGCCGGCTTTGCCGGCAGGGAATGCCTCGGGGCGACCAATGCCTTCGAGGAATCCCTTGGCGCCGTCACCGGGAGGAAATACAAGCCGGTCATTGTGCAGGAGGCCGGCGTCGGCGAGGTGGGCAGCGGTGGAACTGTTGAAAAAACTTGCTGCTAACCGGGAGATTGATATCATCATCCACCCCGACGGCACCGTGGAGTCCCACTGGTGGACGCCGGAATTGGCAGTGATGCTCTGCCTGTTGTGCGGGAAGCAGGGTGCGCCCCAGTGCGCATCCTGCCTCAACGCCAACAGGTGGTGCGGGTAATAAAAACCTGGAGGGTTTGCAATGCACTGGATCGAGGAAATTCACAGGAAGTGGAGCGCATCAATTGCCCATGTCTTCCTGCTGCACTTTAATGTATGGGACACCGTTGACGGCAATGCATCGGTGATTGAATATCTGATGCAGTCACCGCTGGTGTCGGAAAGAGAAATACTTATCTGCTACAACCGGTCCGCCGGCATATGGTTCCCAATACCCTCGCACAAAAAAGCGCTCTTGGAGGACCTGGGGCTGGCTGCTTCGGACTCCGCGGGGATTGAAGACATCGTCCCCAGGGACCCGGTGGCCGCCCTGATGTTGATGGAAGATGCGCTGCGCCTTTCGGTGCCGGACGGTAACGGCGGGCTCAGGGCAAAGGCGGCGGTGATCATAGACTACGCGGAAACACTGGTGCCTGCGGCCGAGTTGGTCCAGATGCCCCCGGGAGACAGAACTGTGCTGACTACTCTTTTACGGTGGGCCAGGGACAGGCAGATCGCCGATTTGGGTTCCCCGGTGTTCCTGGTGGCGGAAAACCTCTCCGATGTCAACCGGGCGCTGCGCTCAGCCAGCAGCCGGGTTGAGGCGGTCCAGGTGCCGCTGCCGGACCTTGAGGAACGCCAGAGATATATCCTGGCCCTTGCGGAGAAGTACGCCATAGACGGCAGGCCGAACATGAGGGACATCACTGTTCAGCAAATGGCCAGGCTGACTGCCGGCCTGAAGAAGCTGCACATAGAGGACATCTTTTTGCGGTCGGGCGCTTACGTGGCGGTGACACCGGATCTTGTCAAGGAGCGCAAGAGGGACATCATCTCTGCTGAATACGGCGACGTGCTGCAGATAATCGACCCCGAGCTGGATTTTGGCAGCATCGGGGGAATGGAGAACGTGAAGGAATTTTTCCGCAAAAATGTGATCCGGCCCCTGCGGGAGGGCAATTTCAGGCGTTGTCCGACGGGAGTGCTCATGCCCGGCCCGGCCGGCACCGGCAAAACCATACTGGCCGAGGCCGTGGCCAGGGAAAGCGGAGTTAATTGCTGTTCCCTGAACCTGGCCAAGATCATGAACCGGTGGGTCGGGTCCTCGGAGGCCAACCTGGAGAAAGCCCTGCAGTGCATCGAGGCGCTGGCCCCAACTATAACGATACTTGATGAGCTGGACCAGTCGGGCTTGTCCCGCAACAGCTCAGGTGATTCCGGCGTTTCCAACAGGCTATTCAAGAGGCTGCTTGAATTCATGGCGGACGACAGGCATCGCGGCAGGGTGGTGTTTCTGGGAATGACCAATCGGCCCGACCTGATCGACGCGGCGTTGAAAAGACCCGGCAGGATGGATAGAAAAGTCCCCGTCCTGCCTCCCGATGAGGGGGAGAGGGCGGATATTTTCCGGGTGGTATTCACCAAATACGCTATCAGCCATGCACTGTCCGGCGAGGAACTGGAGGCTGCCGCTGCCGCCACCGACGGGTATACCGGCGCTGAAATAAGGGCACTGGTGCTGAAGGCAGCCGATGTCGCGGAGGATGCAGGTTCTGATACGGTAAAGTCGGAACACCTGCAGTATGCCCTGGAAGTTTTTCGCCCCACCACCGGGGATATTGACCTGATGACCCAGCTGGCATTAAAGGAATGCGATGATATCGACCTGCTGCCAATGGCTTTCCGCCAAAAAATGGTGGAAAAGCGCGGCCGGAAACTGCAGTTGGCTGCCGGCGGATCCAATGAGGGCAGGAAAAGAAGAAATTAAATCTATTCGGGCCGGGAGGCAAAAAATTCTCCCGGCCCCATGGAGGTGTTAGGAATGGAAATAAAGGAAACATTGAGGGATTTGCTTGATAACATAACCCGGGAGGAAAAAGACAGGAATATCATTGAGCAGAAAAACGAGGTGGCGGCCAGGCTGGGCTGTGACCCGGAGGACATCCGTGTCCGGCTGGATGCCACCGCCACCAGCCTGGCCAGGAAGGGAGTGCTGGTGGAACTGAAGATTGCCCGGGAGAGGTTTGAGCTGCGGCTTGACGCCGAGGACCTGGGTATTAAGGTCAGTGAGGCCGGCTACCGGGAATTCCTGGACGAATATGTCAGGCTGGGGCGGCGCAGACTGATTCCGGTCAGGTACCTGAGAAGCCTTGACGCCGTCGAGACCAATGCCAGGAGACTGCTGCGGGAGTCCAGCTTTCAAACAGTATGGGGCCGCTTCGTACCTTACCATGTATACAACGAGCTGAGCCGCAGGCTGGAGGAAATGGGCGGCGAGTACCGCAGGCTTAACGGCAAGATCCTGGAAAACTACGACAGCATCAGGCTTTTTACTGAAACGAAGTACCGCGATGCCGCCCGGGAGGTATACCGCACCCTCCAGAAAGACGCCGGCGCCAATGTTCCGGAAGATTTTGTGGAGAATTTCGTATTCAGGGTCATGTCCAAATTCCCGGGCAGGGCGGAGATCGAGGAGTCTTGCAGGTTCCAAATCGACCTCAGCTTCGTGCCGGTTACCTCCACCATGGCCGAGATGGAGGCCCGCATGTCCACCAATGTTATGGCCAGCGCCGAGAAGGCCGTGGCGGACGAGATCAGGCAGACTTACCACCGCCAGGTGCAGGGCTTTATCTCGGACCTGGCTGCCCAGTTGCGATCAATGATTTACGAGTCTGTTTCGGCGGCCAGGGATAATGTAGAAAAGCACGGGCACCTGCCCGGGCCCAGCGTAATGTCGCTGCGCCAACTGGTGCAGAAGGTGCAGTCCCTCAATTTTATGGAGGACCGCGAGGTTATCAGGCAACTGGGCGAACTCTCGGAAATACTGGACAGGGAATCCGAGGACCGCGATGCGGAAGAGATCATCGGAGTGCTGAAAAAGATCGCCGAGGCCAACAGGCAGGTTCTTCTGTCACTGGGGCAACGGCCCAGGGCCGGGCGCGGCGGGGTCAGCGTGGATGTTGAACGGCAGCCGGCAGTGGACGGCCGTAAGCGCCGGGGCATGGCTGGCGGGAATGAGGATTTTCAACATGAGGACATGGCTGCCGCCGGTCGCCGCCGGCGCGGCGAGGTATTGTCAGAAAAAATAGCCGGATAGTATTTTAAGCGATTGATAAACATCTAGGGCTCTCACCGGCCCAAACCATTTTCAACCGAAAGGGGGGAATGGGGCGGGCCGGTGGGTCCGCCCCTAAATCATGGGATTGACAATTCATTACCAATTGGGATACGGCGGCCACTCACCGGAAGAGGTTCTTGAAAAATTGCGCCAGAAGGCCCTTGACATGCCTGTTGAGGAAGTTTCCCCCCAGGTGCTTCACTTTGCGGGGAAGATGGCAAACCATCAGTCGCACCAAGGCAAAGATGAGCACACCTGGGCACTTATTCAAGCCACGGAGTACGTTCAAGTGGGCAACGTGTCCATTGGAGTGCCGCCGAAAGAAGTCTATTTCTTTTCGGTGTGGCCGGGGGAAGAGTGCGAGGAGGCCAACTTCGGCCTGGCCAAATACCCTGCAACTATAACGTACAGGGGGCGGAAAATACCGACAGGCCTTGGAGGCGCGTGGAGGTGGCGCTCGTTCTGCAAGACCCAGTATGCCAGCAACGTATCAACGGAACATTTCCTCAAGTGCCACGCCTCGGTCTGCTCTCTGCTGAAAGAGGCGGAAAGGATAGGCATATTGAAAAAAGTGAACGATGAAGGACACTTCTGGGATCACTGGGACTACGAGGCCCTCGTTCGGGAAGTAGCTGAGTGGAACTCCATGATTGGGGACTTTATTCAAAAATTGGAGTCGGTATTTGGTGGTGAAAACGTGGTTTCTTCTCTCAAGGGCAAGAAATCCACTCGTTAAAAAGCAATTGCAATGGCGGCTGCCCGCCTGTCCGAGGAAAGGAGGAAAAGGGGCGGCGTCTCGGCTGCCGCCCCGCAATCAATGGCAACATTAACGAAAGCTGCCCGGAAGAATAATTCCCCGGTTAAATGCTCTATTTTGCTTGCTGTTCTGAATGACTTCGAGTCCGGCAAAGGCTGTGAAATAACCGGTGACGTTGAAGCAATGCAAGCCCTAGGTATCAGGGACGTCGAATCTCTTGAGTCTTACCTTGAGGCAAAGTTTCATTTCGAACACTTTGATGAGGACTCTCTAAAGAATCTGTTCGACTCTCTGCTAGTCCTCTTTCCCAACGATGATTTGCTGCCTGCGCCTGTGGACGCGGAGATTGGCTACGACCAAGAAAACACAATGTCGGTAGGGTTAAGTGTTTACGTGGATGCTTTTGACTACCGGCAGGCCGACTTGACCTTCAGGAAGTACCTTGTAAAACTTCCGGAGACTAAAACATTGGGCCAAGTCATGAACGTATTGCAAAGTATATCGGATGAGGCCTTCAAAATCTCGGAGCTTCTGACCGCCGGGAGTGAATTTAAAATATCCCTGTGTCAGGAAATTAAGTAGAACTTTGGCGGTTGATATTCAACCAGGCGGGCCGGTCCGCCCCTTGATCTGAAAGGAGGGAAAAGGGGCGGCGCCGGCGGCTGCCCCTTATTATGCCGAAAAAAACGAAAAAAGAAATGATCGCGTACATTACCGGGCACGAAACGTACTGGCTCATGAACAGTTGGAACGGCTTGACCGGTTACAGCCGGTGCATAAAGGTGCACAGGCTGCCCCTGACAAATGAGGAAATGGACAGAGCCTTCGAAATCATAGGTGACGAGAATCTCTGTGAAGACCTGTGGGAGGACCTGAGACTGCTAATCGAGGAGTTTAGAAATGAGACCGGGATAAGTGTTTATACAAACGGTCGAAGCGGAGGTTACATCGTCGTGGAGAGCCGCTTGAACAGTCACATTCGGGACGGCTTTCCTGTTTACAGTGAAGGGGATCTCCTGGAAATGACCTATGAAGAGGTTAAAGAGATTTTCCTTACCCTCAAACGATTTGACCGTCTCTTCGACGACATGGTCAGTTCCCTGAAATACTACTGCAGCCTGGAAGTTGTAGAGGAGAGTTATACAGTTGTCAAAAAGCGCAAGGTGTTTAAAGAAAAGGATTACCCGGAAAGAGGTGAACCCGCTAATCCGTCCCCATTTGCGACGGTTTTAGCGGGGTCTGAATGACTGTAAGACGCAATAGTAAAAGAACATGCGGAATGGGGCGGGAAATCTTCCTGGCCCAGCTGGGATTGATGAAAGAATGCGGCAAGATAGTGGAATTTTTTGATGAAAGCGGGGCTCAAAAACTGCAGCCGGCCGTACAGGCATATGATGTTCAGGAAGAACTGGCTGAGGCTTTTTACGCCTACCACATGGAGTTTCTCTCTCAGCCCGGTGGCTGCACCAACATAAACGGCTCGTTTTACAACGATGAAGATGTTAAGTCAGGGATTTGGTCGAAATTCTACCATTTTTACAAGCCGATCGTAAATCTGGTTGAGGCAAAAAATCCAAATCTATGGTTTTCGGTAAGTATCGCCCCATCTTATGATGACAATACCGGTATAATCGTTGTTGTTGAGAACAGGTGCGGGTACGATGCAATACCAGTACCGGTCGCATGCCTAAACGAGTTCTGGAAAGCCTGGCATATACCGTTTGATGAACCGGAAAACCCTGAAGCCGTATACGCTGAACTCGATGAAGTATACAACAGGATGGACGATCGGGTGCGTAGGTCAATCTCCAGACCTTACGTAATCATTCAACTTGAAGGGGGCGTTCTTGCCGATACCTGGGTATGCCACGATGAAAAACAGGCTGTTGCCCTGGCCGGCAAGATTGCCGGGGAACGCTGCCGTGATGACAATGACGATGTTCTGGTTGAGTTGCCAGCCAGCCCTGACGATATCCATGGTCACAGTACCAGAGTCTGGTTATGGGGGCGGCGGCAAAGGGAATATAACAACAAATCCTGATCAGGAAAGTGGTGGTTTAAAAATTGAAGAAAGGTTATAATAACCTTGAGGTGGTATATATGGCTGTAGCCCGTGATCAAATTAAAGCCCTTGTTGACCGGCTGACTGACGAACAGGTTCAGGCCCTGTGGGTTATTCTCAGTTCTATGACCTGGCCGGAAGAGGAGATATCTCCGGAAGAGGCCAGTGAGATTAACCAGGCCCGGGCTGAAATAGAAGCCGGAAAGGGCATTAAAGCCGGGGATGTATGGCGTGAACTGGGAATTTGAGATAGTCTTTTCGGAAAAAGCCTTTAAAAACCTCAAGGAATTGGACAGGCATACCCAGGCAAGGATGAAAGAAGCTATTAGTAAACTGGCCAATTACCCACCACAAGGAGATATAACCAAACTAAAGGGAGGACAGGGTGAACTCAGACTCAGGGTAGGTGATTGGCGTATAACTTTCGAATACCGCTTTAAAGATAAACAAGTCTCTATACTGACAATAAAGCATAGGCGTGAAGCTTACCGTTAATAAGAATAAAAACGCTATAGAAGTAACACTTGATTAGTATACCTGATTGACCAGGGCGGTTTCCATAATGGAAATCGCCCTTATATATTCAAGAAACTTATTGAGGTCGGAGGATTATCTCCTGCCTTTTTTATTGTTATGGCTAAATCTATTCCAGAATTATTCCGTACATAGTCATGGTTTGCATTATCAGTATCTTTTCTAAAATGATAAAATTTTTTTTTAATACCTACGAAATCATGGACGGTCATACGAACAACTTGATAAGATACGCCCATTAATGTGAATTCTGTCTTCAGGCGGGATTGAAGTAACAGATGTTTGCCAGACCTGCCAACTATAGTCTTTGCTTGAGGGAGGAATGATTGAAGAGGAAAAAGGCAGTGGGTCAGCGTCTGAATTACAAAACAGTTCGTTATCGGGTGGCGGAAAAAGGACGGAAAAGACGTGTATGGGGGCCATAATAACGACCCCAATTTTTTAACAGTTAAGTAAGGGCATTTATAATACAGTGTAAACTGCGTCCTCTCCTTTTTGCCGCTTGTAATAAGCGGTTTTTCTTTGAGATCATTGATGGATTTTCTAACGTAAACACTTCAAAGACATCGAGGTACTGTATATGCTGCATCAGTTATTGGAGTTTCTTACCTCTATTGCCACAACCTTAATAAATACATTCGGCCACTGGGGCGTTTTTATCGGGATGATCATAGAAAGCGCCTGTATACCGCTGCCCAGTGAAATCATTATGCTTTTCGGAGGATTCCTGGCTGCACAAGGCACGCTGAATTTTTGGGGAGTTGTTTGGGCGGGAGTCCTTGGCAATGTGGTCGGATCCGTTCTCACCTATTGGGCTGGCGCAAAAGGCGGCCGCGCTTTCCTTCAGAAGTATGGCAAATATGTTTTGTTTAATAGCCACCACCTGGAAAAAGCAGAACGCTGGTTTTCGCGCTATGGTGAATGGGCGGTGTTCTTTGGCCGCAACCTGCCGGTGGTGCGGACGTTTATATCCTTTCCCGCAGGGGTAGCCCGCATGGATTTTCCTAAATTTTTAATTTTCTCCTTTATTGGGTGCATTCCCTGGAACATGGCGCTCACATACCTGGGGCTGAAACTCGGCCAGAATTGGCAGTCTGTTGAACCTTATATTCGTCCATTCAGCTATGTTGTTCTTATCGTCCTTATCCTCTGCGTTGCCCGGTTCTTTTATATAAATGGCAGAAAACATTTGAATTCACGAAAGTATGATTAAAGTTGACTTAGGAGGTGGTTGGATTGGTTGCAGTGGAAAATGTGACTAAATTATTCAGTAACAAGGCCGGGGTTCGCGACCTTAATTTTTCGGTGCAGGAAGGGGAAATACTGGGACTTTTGGGTCCTAACGGGGCGGGGAAGACAACGACGATGCGCATTATCACCGGTTTTATGCCTCCCACTTCCGGAACTGTACGGGTAAACGGCTTCGATGTACTGGAACAACCCCTGGCGGAGAGTCGGATACCTGCCCGAAAATCCGCCTTTGTACGGTGAGATGACGGTGGCGGAATACCTTTCATTCGTAGCCGAGCTGAAAGGGTGCAGGGGGGTCCGGAAAAAGGACCAGGTGGATAAGGTCATCGAGGAGGTTAGCCTGGGTAATATGCGTGGGCGCCTGCTCGATCACCTGTCCAGGGGCTACAAGCAGCGGGTCGGGCTGGCCCAGGCACTGGTGGGTGATCCGCAGCTTCTGGTGCTGGACGAGCCCACAGCCGGCCTTGACCCCAGGCAGATCACCGAAATCCGGAATCTGATCAAAAACCTGGCGGGGAGCCGTACGGTTATCCTGAGTTCTCACATCCTGCCGGAAGTAAGTATGATCTGCCAGCAAGTGGCCATCATTAACCGGGGGCGGCTGGTGGCGCAGGATACTCCTGAAAACCTTTCGAAAAGGTTTGCCGGCTCCAGTCGCCTGGAAATAGAGGTAAAGGGACCGCGGGAAGCCGTGGAAAAAGAGTTGAATTCACTGGAAAACGCTCAGATTACCGTAATCCGGCAGGGGGAGGCTCCGGAACTGCACCGCTACATCATTGACATGGATGCCGGCCGGGATATAAGGGAGGACATATTCTTTGCGATGGCCGACAGGGGTTGGCCTATCACGGAGATGGCGGTTCAGAACGCGTCTTTGGAAGATGTGTTCCTGGAATTGGTTACGGAAGAAGATAACGGCCGGGAAAACCGGGCGCAATAGGGGGTATTTTCATGGGAGTATTGGTGGTATTGAAAAAAGAACTAAGGAGCTATCTCACTTCTCCGCTGGCCTATGTCCTGACGGTTGTCTACCTGGCCCTGGGCGGATACATTTTTTCCGTCATATTGCTGACAGGCGGAGTGGCCGGTATGGACGCCTATTTTCACAACATGTCGGTAATACTGATGTTTTTGGTTCCGGTACTGACCATGCGCCTGTGGGCGGAGGAAGAGCAGAAGGGCACCTCGGAGCTATTGATGACTGTGCCGCTCAGCACGACCCAGGTGGTACTGGGCAAATACCTTGCGTCTGTGGCGCTATTCGGCTTGATTTTGCTGATTACCGCAATTTACCCGGCCATACTGTTCCGGGTGGGCAGCCCCGACACCGGCGCGCTGGCGGCGGGCTACCTGGGCTTTTTTTTGTTGGCCTGCACCTATCTGGCCGCGGGGTTCTTCGCTTCTTCCCTGACCAGGAGCCAGGTTATTGCGGCAGTTACCGGATTCTGCATTCTGCTGGCGCTATGGGTCATCAATTGGTCTGCCAGCGCCGTGACCGGCCTGACGGGGGATGTACTGCGCGCCCTGTCCGTTTCCGAACACTTTAAGGATTTTACCAGGGGCGTGGTAAACACAACCCACATAGCGTACTACCTGAGCGCAGTATTTATATTTCTTTATCTTGCCGTAACAGCCATAGAAAAGCGGAACTGGTCTTAATATGTGGATGAGGGGGAAGTTGTGATGAAGTTATCACTATTTGGGCAGCGCAGGAGATTGCGGAGAGGCGCCCAGGTGGCTCTGGTTACCGCCGCAGTGGTGGGAATCGTGATTTTGGCCAACGTCCTGGCAACCAGGCACCATTGGCGGTGGGATCTGACCGCCCAGTCCCGGTTCACCCTGTCTCAGCAGACCAGAGATGTGCTGGGCGGCCTGCAAAATCAAGTTGATATTACCGCTTTCCTTGTTGCCGGAAAAGAGACATCGGATCAGATCGAGGTTTTACTAAAGGGGTATGAGTACGCTACTGACAAAGTTAAAGTGAAAACTGTTGATCCGATAAAACAGCCCTCGCTTGCCTACAAATACAATATCAAGAATAACGGCACCATCTTGATTGAAAGCGGCAGCCAGCAGCGCCGCATTGAGCCGTATAACCTCTTTGGAGAAGGTGACAATCCTTACTCCCCCGAGTTCAGGGGAGAGCAGGCCGTCACCCGCGCTCTGATGGACCTTTCCCGGCAGTCCGCCACGGCGGTTTATTTTCTGGCCGGCCACGGGGAAAAGAGCCTGGACGGGGATCTCAGCCGGATAAACGATTACCTGACAGGTGAGGGGTATACGACCCGCCGCCTTGAATTGCCTCAGGAAGGGAAAATCCCCGGAGACGCTGCCCTTCTGGTTGTCGCTGGACCACGCAAGGACCTGACGCCAAAGGAAAAGGAATTATTGTTTAAATACCTGGACGGCGGCGGTAAATTGTTGGCGCTGATGGATCCGCCGGGTTCCCTGGGTATTCCCGCCGGCTGGCAGGAATTGCTGGACAGGCTGGGGGTGAAAATGGCGCTGGCGGTAACGGTTGACCCTCAGCAGGGTTACTTTGGTGACGCCCTTACCCCTGTTCCTTTCCTTGCAGAGCACGAAATTACCGAGAAGCTTGTCGGCCAGGACTTGGCGCTGGTTCTACCGGGGGCAGTGCCCCTGAGCGTTGAAAAAGGGAAACAAAACGGCTATCAATACAGCCCGCTTTTAAACACCAGCGATAAGGCATGGGGCGAAACAAACTTGAAGGAAAATAACGTAAAGAAGGATGGCAACGATTTGGTCGGGCCCCTTACCCTGGCAGTTGCCGTGGAAAAAACCCAACCGTCCCAAATAGTCGACGGAAGCTCACCAAACCCTGATGCGGCCGCTGTCGATAATACTGCCGCTGCCGGGAGGTTGGCCGTGGTGGTCGGCAACAGCGCCTTCATTGGTCCGGGTATTGTCGACATGCAGGGTAACGCGGACTTCTTTATGAACGCCGCCGGTTGGCTGGTGGGCAGGGACAGTACCATTACCATCCGCCCCAAAACGTCGGAGGCGACGACGGTGCAGTTGACCAGGGAAAGCGCCCGGAAGATATTCTTCGGCACGGTAATCTTTTTACCGCTGGCCGTGCTCCTGACAGGCGTATTCGTGTGGATAAGGAGGCGGGCCCGTTGAAGCGGTGGTTTTCAACAGTACTTGCGGTTATGCTTTTTTCGGGGCTCCTGATCTACACCCTGGTTTATGACAGGCAGGGCGACACTGGGAAAAAGAACGAGTCCCCCGTCATTCTCAGCCTGGACATCAGCGAAATAAAGAAGATCACCCTGGCAGGCCCGAAAGTTTCCATTATGCTGGAGCGGGATGGTTCCGGCCCTGAGGGGCGGGGATGGCGTATTACCACCCCCGGGGATTATCCCGCCGATGATTTCAAGGCGGAAGATCTTGCGTCCGCCCTTGCCGGCCTTGAGGCTTTGAAGACAATCGAAGGCGGGATGGAATCATTGTCCTCCTTCGGACTGGATCGGCCTGCGGTCAGCGCTGAGGTAACGAAGGCCGACGGGAGTACAGGGACCATTTTACTTGGCAGTAAGACCCCGCTGGAAGACGGTGAGCAGTCCTACTACGCAATGGAAAAAGGCGGCGCTGTCGTTTATACCATATCCAGCCGGGTGGCAGACCTTCTTCTCCTGGATAATCTTTCGGAGTGGCGCCGGAACTGATGATGGCAATGGTGCCGGGCCATACCGGTAAGGTAGGGCTTGCTTATATCTAAAAATTCTTTTTAAAACAGCAAAAAGATCGTGACAAAAGGGTTGCGGCAATATATTATAATGATAAAGCGAATGTTTGAATGTGTGGGACGACATTCTCAGACGTACAAGTGAATCATATTGGGGGTATTGCCGTGACGGAGAAAGAAAGCAATAAAAACAGTTTTACCGAAGGAACGGCCCAAGGCAGCTGCGGCTGCGGAGGATGCTCAGCGTCCTCCGCGGAGAAACAGGCCCGACGCACGGTCTTCAGGCTGGAGGGACTGGACTGTCCTGACTGTGCCGCCAAGCTGGAGAAAAAGATAGCCGGGCTGCCCGGTGTGGAAGGTGTAAAGGTGAACTTCGGCGCCGCAAAAATGGCATTGGAACATACCGTCTCCCCTCAGGCTGTGATAAAAGCCGTTGCTGACGCAGGCTATAAGGCGGTTCCGGAAGGATCGGAAGGGGATTTGAAGACCACTCAGTTCCGCCTGACCGGACTGGACTGCGCCGACTGCGCCGCCAAGCTGGAGAAAAAAGTGAGCGGCCTGCCTGGAGTGGAAGAGGCCAGGGTGAATTTCGGTGCCTCCAAGATGACCGTTCGCCACTTGGCCTCAATAGAGGCTATTCTGAATGCCGTGAAAGAAGCGAATTACGGTATCGCGCTGGAGTCCGGAAAAGCCGGGGTGCAGCAGCCGGAAGGCTTTAAAAACAATAAGCTGCTCCTGACATCTCTTTCCGGTTTATTCCTGGGAGCCGGGTTAGTTTTATCATTCTTTAAAGTATCTGATTTTGTAGTCGTGCCTCTTTACCTGGCCGCCATGCTGGCCGGCGGGTTTTACACAGCAAGGAGCGGCTTTGCCTCATTGAAGTCCCTGAGCATGGACATGAATTTCCTGATGACTGTGGCTGTGATAGGCGCTGCGGCCATTGGGGAGTGGGCGGAGGGAGCCACTGTGGTGTTCCTCTTTGCCTTTGGCAATACCCTGCAGTCATATACGATGGATAAAACCAGAAATTCCATCCGGGCGTTGATGGATCTCTCCCCGAAAGAGGCGCTGGTCAGGCGCAACGGTGAGGAAGTTCGTCTCCCGGTGGAGCAAATCACGGTAGGCGACATCATTATTCTAAAGCCCGGCGAGCGTGTAGCCATGGACGGGATCGTTATGGCCGGCAAAACCGACATAAACCAGGCTCCCATCACGGGTGAGTCCATGCCGGTGGCAAAAAAAACAGGGGACGAGGTTTACGCTGGGACCATCAACGGGCAGGGCTCCGTGGAAGTGAGAGTCACCAAGCTGGTGGAGGATACAACTCTGGCCAGGATCATCAATCTGGTGGAGGAAGCTCAGGCCCAGAAGGCTCCCTCCCAGCAGTTTGTCGATGTTTTTGCCAAGTATTACACGCCTGCGGTCATCGCCTGCGCTGTTCTGCTGGCCACGGTGCCCTGGCTGGCCTTCGGACAACCCTTTCAGCTTTGGTTTGAGCGGGCGCTGATTCTGCTGGTAATTGCCTGCCCCTGCGCCCTGGTTATTTCCACCCCGGTATCCATTGTCGCGGCCATCGGCAGCGCAGCCAAGAGGGGCGTACTGATCAAGGGTGGGGCCTACCTGGAGGAAGCGGGGGCACTGAAGGTGGTGGCCTTTGATAAAACCGGCACCCTCACCGAGGGCCGTCCGGAGGTTATGGACGTTATACCTGCAGCCGGGAACATCCCGGAAAGGGTGGTGGAAATTGCCGCCGCCATTGAGAGCCGTTCCCAGCATCCCCTGGCGGAAGCTGTTCTCAGGTACGCCCGGGAAAAGAATATCACCGTACCGGAAGGGGAGGATTTCCAGTCCATTACCGGTAAGGGCGCCGGGGTCAAAATCGGCGGGAAAACTTACTATATCGGTAACAGCCGGCTGTTTGACGACCTGAACATCCTGCTGGACAGCGTACGGAATCAACTGGCTGATTTGCAGCGCCGGGGCAGGACGGTGATGATTGTCGGCACCAACAGGGAAGTCCTGGGTATGATTGCCGTGGCCGACCGGGTCAGGGAGAGCAGCAGGGCAGCCGTGGAGGGACTGCGGCGGGCGGGCATCGAGCATGTAGTTATGCTAACGGGCGACAATGCCGGGACGGCCGAGGCCATCGCAGGTGAACTGGGCATCAGCCAGTACCGGGCTGAATTACTGCCGGAAAACAAACTGGATACCATCCAGTCTTTGAAGCGCCAGTACGGCAAGGTTGCCATGGTGGGTGACGGGGTAAACGACGCTCCGGCCCTGGCCGCCGCCACGGTGGGCATCGCCATGGGCGGTGCAGGCACCGATACCGCCCTGGAGACCGCCGACATTGCCCTGATGGCTGACGACCTGTCCAAACTTCCCTACGCGATGGATCTAAGCCGGCGGGCGCTTAAAATTATCAAACAAAATATCGCCTTTGCGCTGCTGGTCAAAGCCTTGTTCATCGCAGGCACTATCGGCGGGATCACCAACCTCTGGATGGCGGTTTTTGCTGATACCGGAGCAGCACTGCTGGTGATTGCCAACGGCATGCGCCTGATGCGCGTAAATGGAAAAGCACAGGCGGCAGGCGTACAGGAAAGTGGGATACAGAACGTTTTATATAATGAGGCTTAAATATATTTTTATACAGGAGGGTAACAACTTGTCTGATAAGGTTCATTACGGCGGTCAGGCGGTAATAGAAGGGGTGATGATGGCCGGCCCGGATGAAATGGCAGTAGCGGTGCGCAGGCCTTCGGGCGAGATCGTCATCGAAAAAAAGCCTGTTCGCCCGGTGGGAAAAAACAAGAGTAAAATCCTGAAAATACCCCTTATTCGTGGCTGTTATGCGCTTTGGAACTCCCTGCGCCTGGGCATCTTTGCCCTTATGTTTTCCGCCGGGCAGGCCTGCGAGGATGAAGATGAGCTGACCTGGCGGGAGATGGCGGTCACCACCGCGGTGGCATTGGTTTTGGCCATCGGATTATTTATCGTTCTTCCGGCCTGGGGCGGGGGATTGCTGGCAAGCTACGGTTTAAGCGAAGCCCTGGCGAATCTCATTGAGGGTGTTTTTCGTCTGGCGGTATTCCTGGGCTATATTGTGGCTATTTCCCGTTTAAAAGATATACGGCGGGTATTCCAGTACCACGGGGCCGAGCACAAGGCAATCAACGCTTTGGAGGCCGGGGACGCTTTGGAGGCGGGCATAGTCTTGCGCCACAGCACCAGACACCCCCGCTGCGGCACCAGCTTCCTCCTCTTTGCGGTGGTGGTGAGCACTGTGGTGTTTTCAGCAGTGGGCGATCAGTCTCCCCTCTGGCGGATTATATCCCGGCTGGCGCTGCTGCCGGTGGTCGTCGGGATCAGTTACGAATTAATCAGGGCGGCGGGCAGGTTCCCGCACTCAAAATTATTTGGATTTCTGAGCGCGCCTGGAATGTGGCTGCAGGGGCTCACAACCCTTGAGCCGGACCAGGGGCAGGTGGAAGTGGCCCTGGCCGCGTTGCAGGCCGTCAGGCAACCGGACGTACAGGTGCGGACAGTATAAAACAAGGAGGTTATCAGAAATGGGTTTTGATGATCTGTTTAAAATTTTAGGAGGTCATCATCGTGGAGGCCATCACGGAGGTCACCATGGAGACCGTCACGGCGGAAACCACGGGTATTACGAGGATGATTGCCAATACCGCCGCCCGGACCGGTGTGATCAGCAGCGGGAAGAGAGCGCGTTCTGCCCGTCATGCTCCGCGCAGGTGCAGGCCGGGTTCCGTTTTTGTCCCGGATGCGGCGCGGATATCAGACGTGGCCTTCAGTGCGAGGGTTGTGGCGGTAAATTGCCTCCCGGGGCGGGATTTTGCCCCGGCTGCGGCACGGAGGTAAAAAAGAAGTGAGGTAAGGAGACTGCCCCGACGGGCGGTCTCTCCCCGATTCACGAGAGGTTATATACTAATATGAACAATTACACGAATGTAATAAAATACAAATTTTTAGCTCCTATATATGATACCCTTATCGGAAATCACTTCTTTGTTGAAGCCAGAAGGAAAGGCTTTTCCCTGTTGGAGTTTCAACCCGGCCAAAATGTTCTATTGGTTGGTATTGGAACCGGGCAGGACTTGCCTCTTCTACCGGAAAACATGCACATCGTCGGGGTCGATCTTTCAGATGCAATGCTGGCGAGGGCGGGTAGAATAGCGAGAGGTCGAGATATAAAGCTGCTCAACATGAACGCGGAGGTATTGGAATTTCCAGAAGAGACTTTTGATACGATTGTTCTTAACTTAATCCTCAGTGTGGTGGAAGAACCCCGAAGCGCGATGTCGGAAGCTATAAGGGTACTCAGGCGAAACGGGAATATCCTGGTGTTTGATAAGTTTCTTGAAGAAAACAGAAAACCCTCCCTTGCCCGAATAATTTTTAATTCTGTGACTTCTCTGTTTGGAACGGATATCAGCAGGCGATTCAGCGACATGATAAAAGGTTTGCCGGTAAAGGTGGTTTGCGATATGCCTGTGGGTTTCAGTTACAGGATAATACTGCTGAAAAAAGCTTGATGTTTCCTGGCTGCTCCACAAACCGGGCGGGCGACCGATGATTATCGGCCGCCCGGTGTATTTCAAGCTGTTCAGGATTTTTTACAAGTCCCGGTGATCCATCCCGGACCTGCCGCCGGACATGTTTTCACGTCCTGGTGTTGTTCGTGGCTGTGGGGCTATCGCTGCTCCTGCCCGGTTCCGGGTCAGGACAGAGGAGGCGCTGGTGTTGAGGCAGGCGCCGGTGCCGGGACTGAAACAGGGGCCTGCTGGATGCGGGTAGCGTCGATGACGACTGCCTTTCCCGCGGTGTTTAGGTCGACTGTAACCACATCTCCCTGTTGCAAGTCCTTTGTTGTGGCCGGGTTGTTGTTCAGCCAGACCGCTGCGCCGGGGGCAACCTCGATGGTTTTGCTTGCCCCGCCGTACACACTGACTGTAATGCTGCCGGCGTCCGCCGCAGTGACGGTGCCGAGGGTTTCATCGTTCATCGCGGCGTCCAACCGGCTCATGATAATGGACATCTCCGCCCTGGTAATGGGCTTGTGGGGCTGGAAGGTGCAGTCCGGATAACCCGTGAATATGCCTTTTTCGGTGGCGAGCTTTACATATCCCGCCATATCGGCCGGCACGGCAGAAGAATCATTAAAAGGAAGATATGTGTCTTGCACCACAGTGGCCTGGGCGTCCAGTCCCAGTGCCCTCACCGCCATCTGGGCCACCCAGAGCCGGGTTGCCGGATCTTCGGCCTCCAGTTTATAGTTATCTTCGCCGGGTATGAGGATCTGTTTGCCTACCGCCCAGTTTACATAGTCGCATGCCCAGCTTGGCGCGTCTACATAGGTGGTTTGGCCTGTTCCCTGAGGAGCGTTCTGGCTGCGCGCCATCATGGTTACAACCTCGGCCCGGGTCACCGGCTGGTTGGGTTTGAAGCTGCCATCGGGATATCCTTTCACCACGTCATTGTCCAGCAGCTTCATTACATATGGCTCCGCCCACGCTGATTCCCCCATGTCGTGGAAGTTGAACTGTTGGCTGTTTTGGCCCTTTGACCCGTGACTGTCATGGCTGTCGGCTTGTTTATCGCCATCTTCCCGATCATCCCAGCCATCGCTCCTGTGATTCGATGACTGGCTATACCCGTTGTTGCTTGTGTTGCTGCTCCCTCCGGAATGGTCGCCCTCGGACTCGCCGCGGTAGGCGAAGGCCGTCCCTGTTATGGCTACGGACAGGGCGCCGGCGAGGAGGATGGAAAGCCATTTCTTTTTCATCGTGGATACCCCCTTGGAAAAATGTTAGATTAGATGGTTTGTAAAAAACTTGACGTTGAAATATCAGCCCCCCTTTTTTCTTTTGCCGTCTCATACTCTCTATAAGCGTATTCGTGAAGAGAAATTGATTTTGGCTGGGTAGATTGAGAAAAAAGTGCACATTTGCCAATTTTTTTTTGCAGCTTTGATCTGTCTTGGGATTCTATTATTTTCAACCTTATTGCTATGCCATTATCCCGATCGGTCCCGCATAAGATTAACTTAAACTTAGTGGATGAGGAGGTTTTAAATTGCCGGGAGGAATCGTTTTTTCCACACTGGTGGGAGCCGGTCTGGGGGGCGTAAGCACCGCAATGGGCAGTATTGCAGGGTGTATGCTGGGAAGGTTCGGAGAGAAAATTCTGCCGGTGCTGCTTTCGGCTGCCGCAGGTATTATTCTTGCCCTGGTGGTTTTTGAGCTGTTTCCCGAAAGCGCCGCCACCGGCGGCTACACCGCGACTACGATGGGCCTTCTGGCCGGGGTTTTTGCCGCTCACAGGCTGGAAGGCATGAGCCGGAGGGTCACTATCATTTCCTTCAAAAAGGGGGCCGATGTTTACCTGCGCTCGGGACTGCTGCTCGCCCTGGGCATAGCCGTCCATAACTTTCCCGTTGGCCTGGCCATGGGATCGGGACTGATGAATGATGTCAAGACCGGGACAGACCTGGCTGTGGCCATGCTTTTTCACAATTTCCCCGAAGGCCTGGCCATGTCCATTCCAATGGTCCTGGGAGGAATGAACCGTATCTTCATTTTGTCAACTGCTTCTGCCGTGGCGGTACCGGCAGGTTTCGGCGCTTTTTTGGGATCGGCATTCGGTTATATTCCTCATGTGTTTCTGGCGGTTATCTTCGGAACGGCTATAGGGACAATTCTCTACGTGACCTGCCACGAAATCATAGGCCCCCTGCTGAAAAGTCGGAAATACGTGCTAGTGTGCTGCGGATTGATTCTGGGCGCCTTAGCAGGAAGGCTGCTGACTTAAAAAAGAGGACGACAATTGCTATTGCCGTCCTTTTTATTGAATTTAAAATGCGGATTGTTCCAATACTAAACCTATTAAGTATTTAGGGAGAGGATATTTTGGTGTCGGGTACCAGGGAATTATCTCTTCAGGATTTAAATTGTGCCGGTTGCGCGGAAAAAATAGAAGAAAGAATTAAAAATATCCCGGGTGTCACCCAAGCGACATTAAACTTTGCCACAAAAAAGCTAAGCATTGAAACAGAGCGTGTGGAGGACCTGGAGCAGGTTGTTCAAGAAGTGCGGAGCATTATAAGTAGGCTGGAACCGGATGTTGTAATTACTGAAAAGAAGGTTGACTTTATTCAGAAGAAGGCTTTTTTGCTGATGGGGCTGGACTGTGCCAGCTGCTCTTCAAAAATTGAGGGAAAGGTCAGGACCATTCCCGGAATTAGAAGCGCAGTGGTTAATTTCCCGGCTAAAAAGCTGATGGTGGAGGTTGGCCCCGGTGTTAACAACACTGATATTCTAAAACATATCAGGGAAACCATAGAAAGAATTGAGCCCGGTGTTAAGGTCCGGCCGGAAGGTGAGGCAGGTCAGGAAACAGCACGGGAGGAGGAAAAGCGGGGGGAAAGATTTGAGACATTACGGTTGGCTGTAGGAGCTGCTTTATTTGCTGTTGCCCTGCTTTTTAAGTTCTCGTTCACCGTTGAGGCGGTGCTGTATGGTGTTAGCTATGTGCTGGTAGGCGGGGAAGTTCTCCTGAAAAGCGTACGGAATATATCCAGAGGTCTGGTCTTCGACGAAAATTTTCTGATGAGTATAGCTACATTAGGGGCTTTAGCCATTCGTCAGTTTCCCGAGGCGGTGGCTGTCATGCTTTTTTACCAGGTGGGGGAGCTGTTTCAGGATTATGCTGTCAACAGGTCCCGCAAGTCTATTACAGCTCTTATGGATATCAGACCGGACTTCGCCAATATAAAGACAGGCAATGAAATTAAGCAGGTTAGCCCAGAGATTGTAAAAACCGGGGACATTATAGTGGTTAAGCCCGGTGAAAAGATTCCCCTGGACGGCAAGGTGGTGGAAGGAACCTCAATGGTGGATACTTCCGCCATGACCGGTGAGTCGGTGCCGCGTGAGGTTGTGTCCGGCGCCGATGTGCTGTCCGGCTTTATTAATAAAAGCGGCGTTCTGACAGTAGAGGTGACAAAGGAATTCGGGCAGTCCACGGTTTCCAAAATACTTGATCTGGTGGAAAACGCCGCAGGGAAAAAAGCGCCAACGGAAAATTTTATCACCAAATTTGCCAGGTATTATACCCCGGTGGTGGTTTTCGGGGCGCTGGCCATTGCGCTGATTCCCCCCTTTTTTATTCCAGGGGCCACCTTCAGCCAGTGGGTATACAGGGCACTGGTGGTTCTGGTTATTGCCTGCCCCTGCGCTCTGGTGGTTTCCATTCCACTGGGCTTTTTCGGGGGCATCGGCGGAGCATCCCGAAACGGCATTCTTGTAAAGGGGGGCAATTATCTCGAAGCTCTCAACAATGTTAAGATCGCGGTTTTTGATAAGACAGGCACTCTGACCAAAGGAGTTTTCAAGGTTACCTCGGTGGTCCCTTCGGAAGGTTTTTCAGAGGAAAAACTGCTGGAATACGCCTCATTTGCAGAAGTGCACTCAAACCATCCCATTGCCCGGTCTATTATAGAAGCATACAATCGGGAAGTAAATGCTGAAAAAATAGAGTCCTACGAGGAGATTACCGGACATGGCATAAAGGTAAAGGCAGAGGGAAAAGAAATACTGGCAGGCAATGTGAAATTGCTGGACAGAGAGGGCATTAGTTTCCCACGGGACAATAAAGCTGGCACAGTGGTTTATCTGGCGGTGGACAAAAAGTATGCCGGACATATAGTGATATCGGATGAAATAAAAGAAGACTCCCCCGGGGCCATGAAACAGTTAAAAGAGCTCGGAATAAGGAAACTGGTTATGCTTACCGGGGACAACCGGGAAGTGGGGCAGGCGGTTGGCAAGGAGCTGGGACTTGACGAAGTGAGGGCTGAGCTGCTTCCGGACCAGAAGGTGGAGGAGGTTGAGCGGCTAAACAGAGAAAAGGGACCGAAGGAAAACTTGCTGTTTGTGGGAGACGGCATCAACGATGCCCCGGTACTGGCCAGGGCTGACATAGGCGTGGCGATGGGAGGTCTGGGGTCGGATGCGGCCATAGAGGCCGCCGATGTGGTGCTGATGACGGACGAGCCTTCCAAGCTTGCCTCTGCCATTAAGATTGCCAGGAGGACAAGGGCCATTGTATGGCAGAACATAATACTGGCCCTGGGAGTTAAAGGCATTGTACTGGTTCTTGGAGCCGGGGGCCTTGCTACCATATGGGAGGCGGTATTCGCTGACGTTGGAGTGGCCCTTCTGGCTATATTAAATGCTATGCGGGCAATGAGGGTATAACCCGGCTTTTTTGGGAGCAATTAAAGAGGGGTGTTTTTAATGGAGAAAGAACATAACAAAAATATAAATAATAATAAGAATACAAAAGAACAAAAACCATTTTTCCACTACGATTTGACCGAGAAGGTCAGTCCTGTCAATAAGGAGGAAGAAATAATAGAGCTTTTGGATGAAATAACAAAAGTAGATGAGTTTTGATGTTTCATGGTAGTCCCATTAGAAGCGGCAGGTGGAAAATAATATGAAAAAGTACGGGATCTGGGTATTTTTGCTTCTATACCTGGCAGTTATTTTTATTTTTGCATTTGTTGATTTTGGTGACATGGTGAATTATCGACTTTACACCATTAGCCTTAAAAAGGACAGTTTTGAATACTTGCCACCAAACCCTAAATCCCCCAGTTTTTTTGAGAGAGAGGGCATTTGGCTGACAGGCTATGGCCCTAATTATGTGGGATTACTTGTTTATTCGGCAGCGGGGGCAATTACTGCAGTATTTACAGGAAGAATACTTCAATACAAAAATAAAACGGAACCATGATTTATTTGTAAGAATGTTAATAAAGCAGTTATACAATGGAGGACAGAATGGCTGGAAAATTTATAGAGATATTAAAAAGGGAATATGACCTGGAAGATATGGATATTAATTTGTTGCAAATGGTAATTCGCAACATAAACGGTAATGACCGAAAATATTTTTTCAGGAATTTAAAGCCCAGGGAAAAAAATTTTGAAAAGACACTTCAGTCTGTTTATAATTCCCTTGATCCGGACTCCAGGAAGCAATGGCTGGATGCTGTGGTTAAAAGTATGCTGGAACGGGGTGGAGAGCCTGATATTACCGATTCAATTGTAATGAGGATTATTGGGCCTGTCTCTGTATATAATCACATGAGGCTCAAGGCGGAAAAAGAAGGTATTTTGTTGAAAGCGTTGACTGGTTTAGGCGGCATGGGCGCGCTACTTGTTTTGGTAGTTGCGATAACTGCTGTATTGCTTTTTTTTATTGTCGACAAGTAAATCCTAATAAATTAAAGCACCAGAGGGGAAAAATATGCACAGCGCGATTCCATAAAAGTGAGGTTTATTAATTGGACTGGCTGGCATTGATTCCTCCACTGGTTGCATTGGCTTTGGTTATTCTGACCCGCAGGGTTATTCTTTCACTTGCCTTGGCGATAGTCACAGGTTCCTTTATTGCCAAAGGTTTTTCCTTGGATGGATTTCTGGTAGCCATAAATTACCTGGCCGGTGCAGTATATGAAAAAGGAAATGCATATACGCTTTCCTTCCTTATTCTTTTTGGTGCATTGGCTGAACTCATAAAAGTAAGCGGGGGGATTGCCGGATTTACAAATATTGTGGGCCGGTGGGTAAAGTCGGAAAGGAGCATTCTGCTGGTAGGATGGGCGATGCTCCCTTTTACGTTTTTTGATAATTCTTTTCGTATCTTGAGTGTGGGAGCAATGCTGGAACCATTGATGGAGAAAGTAAAGGGGTCCAAGGAAAAACTTGCTTTTGTGATTACCATTACAACGGGTCAGGCAATTGTGCTTATCCCTCTGGCAACCGCTTATGTGGGATACATGGTAAGCCTGGTGAGGGCAAATATGCCGGCAAACGCCATGCTCACCCCTTACGATGTTTTTTTAAGGAGCCTGTTTTGGAATATTTATTCTCCGGTTATGCTTCTTCTGTCTTTGGCAGTAACCATATGGGGTTTGAGATACGGTAAAGTCAGGCTGGAAGCGGTAGGTGGCGGGGCGGAAAAATTAACGAAAACCCACCTGGAGTATGAAAAATATATCAATGAACTGCCTTCAGAATACCCGGCCAGGGTGAATAACCTGGTGCTGCCTGTCTTAATCTTGCTATGTGGAACAGTGTTCTTTTTCTGGTGGACAGGCAAAGCAGTGGCCGGTACTTTTCTTGGGGCGTTGGGAAAGGCTGATTTTTCAGTTGCCATTATGGCAGGGACCTTCCTGGCTTTGCTAATAAGTGTCCTTTTGTACTGGTTGCAGGGAATCAGCTTGGCCGAAATTGAGTCACATGTAATAAAAGGAGGACAAGGTGTTTTAAACCTTCTGGTGATCCTGGTATTGAGCTGGACTCTGTCAAGAATAGTGCAGGATTTGGGGTTTGCCAGGTACGTTACTACCAGTTTTGCCGGCAGTATGCCGACATGGGCTATACCTACAGTAATTTTCCTCTCTGGAGCTGCCATTTCCTACGTAATAGGGTCTTCCTGGGCTACCTGGGCCTTGCTAATGCCCATGGCTGCCGGCTTTGCCCAGGCGGGGGGGATGAACCCGGCCGTACTTTTCGGCGCCGTTTGGGCGGGGGGCTCTGTTGGTGACAGCACCTCTCCCTTGTCCGACATTCCAATACTTGTCAGCAGTGTCATGAAAATACCGATTGCCCGGTATGCAAGCGGGGCGCTGCCTTTTGCCCTGGGAGGAATAATTATATCTGCACTGATTTATATTGTTGTCTCTTTATAGTATGGTACTCCGAAAAAAGACTCCCTCAGGGAGTTTTTTTTTGAAATTTTTTAGATGTACCCAGCAAAAAGCGACATGGATCCACGAATTACTAATAACAGCCAAATTATTATGCAAAATATGGAATTTTGATGAGGGGGTGGTTAATGGCTGAAAACAAATTGGTTCTCTGTAACTAAGCACACCTAATTCCAGCCTGTTGGAAACGGGGGATAACAATATCTTGGGGTGAATTGTTGAAAACAAAGGGCTAACTTTCGGTCCTAACCCGTCAGCTAACCCCGTCGGTGTAGAAAGCGGGTATTTAATGAGAAAGGCAAAATTATTTTTAAGCACCGTTTTGTTGGGGATGACCTTGTCGGTTTTACCCTCATTGGCTTATGCCGATACTTATTATACTGTCAAATCAGGAGACAGCCTTTGGAAGATTTCTAAACTTCAAGGTGTGACTGTGGAACAGATTCAAAGGTTAAACTCAATCACTTCAACTTTAATATTCCCGGGTCAAAAACTAATTATCGCAAAAGAATCCAGAGATACCACAACCACAGTAGTTTCCAGAGGGACAAGCCGTATGGGAACTATAATTGAATATGCAAAGTCATTTGTCGGAGTGCCATACTTGTATGGCGGCCAGTCGCCCAAGGGATTTGATTGTTCCGGCTACATCATGTATGTTTTTAAAAACTTTGGGTTTAGTTTGCCCCGCACCGCAGCAGAACAGTATTACCGGGGTACCAGGGTGAATGCCAATGATGCCAGGCCCGGTGACATTGTTGCTTTCGGAAGCGCCAGGAATATTACCCATACCGGAATATACCTGGGCGGCGGTAAATTCATCAGTGCAACATCAAGCCAGGGGGTTATGATTTCTCCGGTTTACGATGCGTACTGGGGGAAGCGACTGTTAGGTTTCAGCAGGGTTATCCCATAGTTTTAAAACTCCCGGAAATTCCGGGAGTTTTAAAACTATGGATTTTTTCAGTTATCTTTATTTAACAGTTTTATATCAGGGATTATTGGGAGGCGTCTCATGTTTAAAGGTTGGACTAAAAAAGCAATAGTGTTTATTCTTTTCACCGGGTTGCTTTCAGGCTATGGTACGGCCTACGGCGCCAACCTGGATGACATATTGCAGCAGACCAAACAAAAGCTTAATCAGGTTAAGAAGCAGGAAAGTATAAAGAAATCTGAAGTAAAATCATATTCCGGTGAAATAACCGCAATTGACCGGGAAATTAACCTAAAAAATCGTGATATAGACAACCTTAGTGAACAGCTGGATGTCGCGCAGGCAAACCTTGCACAGAATGAAAGGGAATTAAATCAGGCCGAGGAGAAGATGCGGGAAAGCAACGTGGTAATGGGCAAAAGGGCACGAGAGATATACATGAACGGCACGATCAGTTATCTGGAGTTACTTTTGTCTTCCCGGGACCTTGGCGATTTTATGAACAGGTATGAATTAATTAAGCGGATAGTGGCCAGAGATGTAGAGATTGTAAAAGAGGTTGAAGCTCTTCAAAATGACTTGGCTAATAAGAGGCAGGAATTGGTTCAGCAGAAGGAAACCATTGCCGCGTTGATGACCAGGCAGCAGGGGGCGCGAATGGAACTGGCTTCCAGGAGTGAGGCCAAAAGGGATCTGCTGGCCAGGGCCAATAGTGATTTGACCAGATACCAGGCCGAAGTTCAGCGGCTGGAGGAGGAAGAAGAAGCCATTATCAGCCAGATGGCCCGGCAGAAAGGCGGACAGCAGCCGGCGGCAACAGGCGCCTTCATCTGGTCGTTAAAGGGTTATACGAATGTGTCTTCACCCTTCGGCTATCGAATCCACCCCATTTTAAAAACCAGGAAGCTGCATGCGGGAATGGACATTCCCGCGCCATCAGGTACTCCTGTAATGGCCGCCCAGAGCGGGCGGGTGATCGATGTCAGTTATATGAGCGGATACGGCAATATAGTTATGCTGGACCACGGCGGGGGTATAACCTCTCTCTATCCCCATTTATCCGCCCAATTAGTTAAAGAAGGACAGACGGTGACAAAAGGGCAGGTTATCGCCAAAGTGGGAACAACCGGTATGTCCACTGGGCCACATCTTCACCTTGAAATCAGAAAAAACGGCACCCCGGTTGATCCCAGAAATTTTTTATCTCGCTAACAGACTGTAACACCGTCCTTGAAGGTCGGGGATAAACAGTCTAATAGGGAAAGGGGACACACCTGCTGAAGATTGGGTATTCCTTTGTGGACAGGAATGTCCCCGACGGTATTTCGAACTAAGTTCGCTCTAAGGGTTCGGTAGGGGAATAACCCCTTCCGAACCCAAGGCTTACTTATATAGGGAATATATTTTGCTGCGGTATATTCGTTAGTGTTATATCCAGCCAAGGGCCACAATATATAATAAACTCTATATTTTTCAAATAGAGGTTGCTATCTGAAAAAAACTTAAATATTAACTTGTATTTCGTATTTATTTTTTAAAATGCGTGACATTCTTGTAACATTTAAATGTTATATTTGTTAGCGGAGGTGAAAAGAATGAAAAAGATTATTTTATTAATAGTTGCCGGTCTGATGCTAATGACAACTGTACCTGCCTTTGCAGCCCCTTCAGAAAATGCTAACACACGGGCTCTACAAGCTCAATCCATCAAGATTTGCAGGGAAATGATGAAGGGCAAAGTGAAGGTAGGAGATATAACTAATGATCAGTTGAAAACTTGTATAGAAATGATGAAAACATTTCCTTGTTCAGACATGGTAAATTAACAGAGAGTTTGAACCATGTTATAGGAGCATGACGATTAAGTAATCTTTTAGTGACCTAAAAATTTTTCATCGCAAGGAGGTTGTCACTTTGTTAAAAAAAATTATCCGTACCATAGCCGGTGCAACTCTATCAACAAGCCTTCTGTTTGCTTCCACGGCCCTGGTTACCCCGGCGGACGCGGCGGTTATAAAACTGATTCCGAACGGCAGCGGAGGCTATAACTACCAGGTTGTCAACAATAGCGTCGGTTACGGATCTTCCGGCAGCAGGGTGTCCATAAAACTGCCGCCTTCAAATAGTAATCCGACACCGGCTCCGACCCCGACACCGGCTCCGACTCCAACACCGGCTCCAACACCGGCTCCGACACCGGCTCCAACACCGGCTCCGACCCCGACACCTGCTCCGGCTCCGGCTCCGGCTCCGACAGCGGGACTGACAGCCAATGAGCAAACCATGATCAACCTCGTCAACCAGGCGCGCGCGGCCAACGGCCTGCCTGCCCTGCAGGTGGACATGCAGCTGGTGCAGCTGGCCCGGATGAAGTCTCAGGATATGATTACCAATAACTATTTCGGGCATACGTCCCCCACCTATGGAACGCCCGGTCAGATGCTCACAAATGCCGGGGTAAGCTACAGGACCGCCGGTGAGAATTTAGCAGGCAATAGCAGTGTGGAGGCGGCCCATACCTCCCTGATGAACAGCTCGGGCCACCGGGCCAATATACTGGGCAGCAGCTATACTCATGTAGGTATAGGTGTGGTGGCCGGAGGTCCTTACGGCCTGATGATAACCCAGATTTTCGTCGGCAGGTAGACCGTTAATGTTAAATAAGGGGCTGTCCTAAATTAGGTCAGTCCCTTTTCTTTCGGGAAGTATTAATTTAAAGCATAAAATCAAAAACTACCCCAACTGGTTAGCCATTTTCACCAAGTTATGGGCAATACTCAATAACCTCCACTCTATTTTTACCTTCTCTAGCTAGTGCATGTAAATCATTTTAGGGTTATCATATAAAAAGAATTTCCACTGCGTGATTATAGATTTTGGGAAGGAAAGATGGTTCATGAAAATATTGGTGGTAGATGACGAGGATAAAATACGCAATATTGTAAGAATGTATTTTACCAAAGAAGGTTTTGGTATTAAAGAGGCCGCCAACGGGAAACAGGCCCTTGAGAAATTAAAGGCTGAAAAATTTGACTTGATTATATTAGATATAATGATGCCGGATATCGACGGCTGGACGGTTTGCCGTGAGGTGCGGGCCAGGTCATCGGTTCCCATAATTATGCTTACGGCTAAAGGTGAAGAAGTGGACAGAATAGTCGGACTTGAGATGGGCGCGGACGATTATGTGGTAAAGCCTTTCAGCCCGCGGGAACTCCTGGCCCGAGTCAAAGCAGTGCTGCGCCGCACGGCCCAAAACCCGGACAACAGGGATAACAAAGAAAATATAAATGCCGGCACGAAAGTATCAGTGGAAATAAATCCAGAAACAAGAAGCGTTACTGTTTGCGGGCAGCCCGTGTCCCTGACGGTAAAAGAATTTGACCTTATATACTACATGAGCAGGCATCCCGGCAGGGCATACACAAGAGATGAACTGCTGCAGGAGGTTTGGGGATTTGACTACTACGGCGACACCAGGACCGTAGACACCCATATTAACAGACTCAGGGACAAGTTAAACAAAGTGCCCGGATGCCCGGATATAATCAGGACCGTGTGGGGGGTCGGCTATAAATTTGAGGTGGTGGAATGAGATTTTTTAAAAAAAGTATTGTGGCCAAACTATGGCTGGCTATTGTGATTCTTGTGCTGATAATCACTTGGGTTACAGGCATGGTTCAGTCTAATATAATTAAAAAAGTATACTACCAACAGCAAACGGATAGCATTCTCCGCCAGGGAAACGACATTGCCGGCGCCTTGAGCAATGGAGAAAACGCCCGGGAAAAAATAAGTCTTATTTCTGAGATGACCGACACAAACATTATGCTGGTGGACCGGGACGGTTATATACAGGAATGTCACGGCATGGGTATGAACATGAGCTCAACCAAAATCAGCATTCTGGACCACCATGGCGACTTGATAACCATGGAGGATTTAAAAAAGGTATTAGCCGGAGAAAGAGTAATAAATAGCGGCACAAATGAAGTCATCGGTGCAGAGGTTTTGTCTGCCATGGTGCCGGTCACAAACGGAGGACGCACCAAGGGTGCGGTAATCGTAAGCAGTTCTATAGCCGCCATTGAAGGACAGATTTTCGAGTACCAGAGAATTATTCTGAACGTAGGCATAGGGGGCATTATTTTAGCCACATTCCTGAGTCTGCTCTTCTCGCGCTCTTTGTCACGGCCCCTGGTACAGATGAACAGCGTGGCCCGGGCCCTGGCCAGGGGAGATTTCAGCAGGAAGGTGGCTGTTAAATCCGAAGATGAAATAGGAGTCCTGGCCAATTCACTCAACACTTTGTCTGGTGATTTGCAGGAAAAAATCACCGCCCTGGAAAGGCTGGACAAAACCAGAAAGGATTTTGTAGCCGGAATCTCCCACGAATTAAGGACGCCGTTGACTATTATTCAGGGATATGCGGAAGCATTAAAGGACAACGTGGCTGAAAGTGAAGAAGAACGCCGGGACTGTATTGATGGAATTGTTGAGGAAACAGGCCGGTTAAGAAGACTGGTTTTTGACTTGCTTGATTTGAGGAGAATTGAGTCCGGACAGGAGTACATTGAACTGTCAGAGTTTGATATTTCCCCGGTTTTATTAAAAGCAGCAGAAAAAATGGGGGTTTTTATTGAGCAAAAAGGAATTGCGCTCGACCTTGATATTCCTGAAAACATCCCCCCTGTACTGGCAAATCCGGACCGTCTGCAGCAGATACTGTTTAATCTTTTGGAAAATGCATTAAGATATACCCCCACTGGTGGGAATGTCAAGGTGAATACTGCTGTCCTCAACGGCTTTGTTAAAGTCGGCGTATCAGACAGCGGCCCTGGCATACCTGCGGACGAGCAGGAGCTTATCTGGGAAAAATTCTATAAGGTTGACAAGTCCAGGACCAGGAGAGAAGGTGGCGGAACAGGGCTGGGACTGGCAATAGTAAAACGACTGGTTGAAAAAATGGGCGGCCATGTATACGTGGAAAGCACTCCCGGCCAGGGAACAACCTTTTCTTTTACGCTAAGGACAGGATCAGCCCCAAAGTAAAGGCTCACGTTGTGGGCCTCTTCTTTTTTCTACTTCAGCACTAAAAATGTGACAGTTTTGTAATATAAGCGTTATAGGTTTGTTAAATCTGTCTGGTAGTATTAATCGTAAGAAATACGAAAAGGGAGTGATATCATGTTCGGAGGAGTATTCGGGAATTTTTACTGGGGTATTTCGATGCTGCTGCACATGCTTATTCCTATAATAGTTATTATTCTGGCTATATCATTGGGCACGGGATTGTGGGACAAGTATAGAAAGAAAGAAGTCACCGACGGTTCCGGCCCTGTTTCCACCCTTAAAGAACGCTATGCCAGAGGAGAAATATCAGAAGAAATATCACAGGCTTTATAGGAATTGTCCCGGGCATGACATAAAACTGCCTGATTTTTTTGGGCTGTTAAAAGCCCTTTTTTTGTCTTAAATTATTTGTTAAAAAAATGTGACATTTTCGGGACATTTCTGTGAAATCTGCGCCTTAGAATGAGAATAGAGTGCAAAAGAAAGGAGGGAAAAACATGAAAAGGAAGCTGGCAGTGGTAATAGTGGCAGTTTTTGTATTGATGATAACCGTATCTGTAGCGTATGCAGCCACCGACAATCAGGACTTTTTTAACCGGATGTTTAGTGCACACAAACAGTGGGTCAATCAGGCCGTCGAGAACAAACAGCTGACTCCGGAGCAGGGACAGGCCTGGAACAATCATTTTGAGCAGATGCAGAAATTCCATGAAGCTAATGGCTTTGGCTGCCCCGGCCCGGGCATGATGGGTTCCTTCATAAACAACAACCAGCTTAATAGCGCAGAATAAGCTCCAAGCCTGAAGCGGAGGGATATGATGGTCGCCAGGGGCTTTACCATAACATTAATAGCATTATTTGTACTTATTTTCAGCATACCCGGATACTCTTTGGCTGCGAGCGAACATACCGGTCATGACGGTTCGCCGGCCGGCAATAGCCAAACACAAGAGGAAGATATGGCCAATATGGATATGCCCGGTATGGATATGAGTCAGGGATCCGGTCAGGGCGGACATGATCAGGCAGGCTCGGTCAGTAACTCTCAGGACAGCTCAGGTCACGGGGAACAGGGCGGAGGCCATGGAGATTCCGGCACAGGGGAGCCTAATCCGGTGAAGAACCTTCTGGTGGGGGGCTTTGCAGGGATTAATGCCCTGATTATCGGCATCGCACTATATATGAAAAACAAGCTGCAAAGGGGGGTGGCGGGTTGAACCTCCTGAACTTGAAAATAACAAAAAATATATTCAAAAGCCAGTGGTTTCCCGGCTTATTACAGTGGCCCACCGCTTTCGTATTCGCAGTAGTTGTTTACCAGCTCCTGTACGGGCCGGACTCCGCCCATGTCAATTTTGGCACCGCCATGACCTGGGTGCTCTGGTGGCCCATCATCCCCCTTGTCTTTTTATTGCTGGGAAGATTCTGGTGCGCTATCTGCCCCTTTGCCACATTAAGCGACCTGGTGCAGAGATGGGTGGGCCTCAGGCGTCCGGTTCCCGTCTTTCTAAAGAAACACGGGATTTGGATAATTGACGCCATGTTTATATTGATCACCTGGGCCGACCATGTTTTCGGCATAGTGGAATCTCCTTTCGGTTCAGGAATCCTGCTGCTGCTGATTATCACCGGGGTGGTTTTTTCCGGAGCCTTTTTCGAGCGCAGGACGTGGTGCAGGTACCTGTGCTTTCTCGGAGGATTGGCAGGCAACTACTCAAGGGCAGGTGCTTTTGAACTGCGGGCTGACAGTGATAAGTGCAGCGCCTGCAGGGATAAATACTGCTATAAAGGAAAAGACGGCGTTCCGGGCTGTCCCATGTTTGAGCTGCCCGGACAGATGGACTCCAGCGCCAAGTGCAACCTGTGCGGCAACTGCGTAAAAGTATGCCAAAACGATTCTGTAACATTAACAGCCCGGGTGCCATCAAAGGAACTCTGGTTTATCAGAAAACCCAGGCTGGAAGAATCTTTCCTCGCCATAATAATCATGGGCATCGTTTTCGTGCAAAACATCACCATGCTTGAGATCTGGCAGGACGCCCAGCGGTTTATTGAAGGTGTTACCGGCACAACAAGCTACACTGTTACCTTTACCATAACCTTTATCATGGCCATGGCCGTGCCGGTGCTGGCGCTGTACCTGACCGGCCTGCTGGCAGGGCTGTTCAATAAAGAAAGTGCCAAGGCCAACTTTACCAGGTTCGGGTATGCGCTGATTCCTCTGGACCTGGCAGGCCACCTGGCGCACAACCTTTTCCACCTGCTGGCGGAAGGAAAATCAGTGCTGTACACCGGGATTTCTCTCATCATACCCGGCTTTGAAGGTGGCTCTCCTGCCCTGGTCTCTAACGAAATAATTCAAGTAATGCAGTTTGTATTGATCGGTCTGGGATTGGCCGCGTCAATTTATACTGCTTACAGAATCAGCAAGAGCATCAAAAACACTTCTTCATTCCTTCCATATGCAGCTTTACTGGTAATTCTTGCTGCGTTGAACGTGTATCTGTTTACCCTGCCAATGAGCATGAGGATGTAGCCCAAAAATTAAATATGATCCGTGCAGGAGGTATCTTTTTATGAAAAGAGCAGTATTGGTAATGGCAGTTATTTTGGCTGTAGTTCTGATAGCGGCGGGATGTTCTTCCTCCAAGAACCAGGCACAGAACCAGCCGCAAAATCACCAGATGATGAACACCGGTGACATAACACAGATGATTAACGGTAACCCCGGGGAAATGGCTAATGTTATGAGCTCCCAGGACACCAGGGGCTCTATGGTCAAAATAATGAGCTCGCAGCAAATGCAGCCGGCCATGATGAATATGATGCATACCCCGGAAATGCAAAAATCCATGGTTAGTATTATGAGTTCCAAGGAAACCATGGGAGATATGGTGAAAATAATGTCCGACCCGGCTATGAGGGAAACAATGGTAAACATTATGGCCGACCCCGCCATGAAGGAAACCCTTCAAGCAATGATGCAGGACCAGAGAATCAAACCCACGCTGGATCAGATAAAGAACAAATAAACTTCACAGGCGGATCAGCCCTGTAAGCTGGTCCGCTCATTTCATTCACCCTGTCTTTAATTATCTGGACTGAATGAAAGGCCTGATATATAATTCGTTATTATGAAAAGCTATATTTTTCTGCCAGCCGACGGCTGGGACAAAACTAATTTAAAAATTGGTTTATATAGAATAATAACTGCATTGACCATAGGTTTTATATATTTTGCATACTCCGGCAATAGGATGCATTGGCTATCATTATGGTCACTGTGGGTTTTATGCGCTGCCGCATGGATACCACTTCAAGGCAGGCACACCAAAGAAAACCCTAACGTATGGACATATTTTTTCATTATGGTTGATGTTTTATTTTTATTGCTGTTTTCTGTAATAGAATACGATGTTTTAAATAATTATAGCGCCCTACTTATTATTCCGTTGTTTCAATACCTGCTCAGATATGGCAGAAAAACGGCATTTGTTTACGTCATCGCATCTGCAGCAGCAATTGTTTCTATATGTTTAATTAAATACCAGATTCATCCTGCAAACCATATAATAGTAATTATCATTATGTTGCTGATAACCTGTAACGAAGGATTATTAGTACAGGAAAACAAGGATTTAAGAAATCAGTTTTTCCATCTTTCGATATATGACGAACTTACCGGCCTGCATAACTATAGGTTTTTGACGCAGATTTATAAAAGGGAAATAAGCCGGGCCAACAGATACGGATTGCCTTTAACTGTTTTGTTGGTTGACGTGGATCATTTCAAAAGAATTAATGACTCGTATGGGCATGAAAAAGGCAACGATGTCCTAAAGCGCATAGCTGAAATTATCATGGAGTCGGTCCGGGAGGCGGATATCCCGGCCAGGTATGGTGGAGAAGAATTTGTAATCATACTGCCGGAAACGGATCAAAAGGACGGCTACCAGGTGGCTGAAAGAATAAGACAAAAAGTTGCCGGACATATATTCCATTTCGGTGGAGTCACGGTGTCAGTTGGCCTGGCTTCGTACAACAAGACCGCCCCATACCAGGATGACCTGCTTAGTCGCGCAGACACAGCCATGTACTCAGCCAAGAAAAACGGCAGAAACAGGGTTGTGGCTGACAGTTCTTTATAATGCTGCTGTTCAGGGTTTTTCTTTTATCTTCCTGGCCGGCAGCGGCAGCAAACGTTGGGATACTCTTGCTTTGTCTTTTCCTTTTTCATCAAAATACCGGTATGGGTTGAATCTCTTAAGTCTGAGGGCATTACTTACGACGGAAACAGAACTGAAGGCCATGGCCGCTCCGGCGATAACCGGATTCAGCAGTCCCGCGGCCGCTATGGGAATACCGAGTGTATTGTAAACCAGCGCCCAAAAGAGGTTTTGCTTAATGTTGCGTATGGTGGCCCGGCTCAAATCAATACTGGCCACGATGCCCCTCAAATCACCCCGCATCAGTGTTATGTCCGCCGCCTCTATGGCCACGTCGGTGCCGGTTCCCACCGCGAAGCCAACGTCCGCGGTAACCAGGGCGGGAGCGTCGTTTATCCCGTCGCCCACCATGCCTACCACCTTTCCATGCTGTCTGAGCTTCTGCACCTGCTGCGCCTTGTCCTCGGGCAAAACTTCCGCCATAACGTTGTCAATTCCCACCTGGCGGGCAATGGCGCCGGCGGTTCGCCTGTTGTCACCGGTAATCATCCAGACCTCAATGCCCAGTCTTTTAAGAGCCTTAATGGCCTCAGCCGAAGTTTCTTTCACAGTGTCGGCCACCCCGGCAACTCCGGCCATTTTCCCGTCAATGGCCATTAACACCGCGGTTTTACCCCTGTTCTCCATTTCTTCAATAGTGCCAAGAACACTTTCAAACTCAACCTGGTTGTCCTTCATCAGCTTCCGCGTCCCCAGCAGCAGTTTTTTCCCCTCCACCACCGCCTTAACGCCGTGTCCCGGGATAGCTTCAAATTCTTCAGGATCATTCATCTTTCCGGTTTCGGCCAGAGCTTTTTTATATACAGCCTGGGCCAAGGGGTGTTCGGAGTTCTTTTCAGCCCTGCCGGCCAGTTCCAGCAGGAGGCTGTATTTTCCCTCGTATTCTCCAACGCCGATAAGGTCGGTTAAATCGGGCTCACCCCTGGTTATGGTGCCGGTTTTATCCAAAACAAGCGCCGTCAGGCTGTGAGCCTTTTCCAGGTACTCGCCGCTTTTTATCAAAATCCCCTTTTCAGCGCCCTTGCCGGTGCCCACCATAATCGACGTGGGAGTGGCCAGACCCAGCGCGCACGGGCAGGCAATGACCAGAACGGCGGTAAAATTAATCAGTGCCCGGGTAAAATCTCCCGGCAGCCTTATATAATACCAGAATAGGAAAGCGGAAACCGCTATCAACAGCACGGCAGGCACAAAATAACCCGATATTACGTCGGCCATGCGCTGAATGGGGGCCTTGGACCCCTGGGCTTCCTCCACTATGCGGATTATCTGCGCCAGGGCGGTGTCCCTGCCCACCTTGGTGGCTTCAAACTTAAAAGTGCCCAGCTTGTTGATGGTCGCCCCGATAACCTCGTCTCCCGCCTTTTTGTCCACCGGTATGCTCTCCCCGGTCAGCATGGACTCGTCAACAGCCGAATATCCTTCACGGACAACGCCGTCAACAGGTATTTTCTCTCCAGGGCGCACCACCACCAGGTCGCCGGCCACAACCTCCTCCACCGGTATTTCCAGCTCCTGGCCTTTGCGCACCACCCTGGCGGTTTTGGCCTGCAGGCCCAGCAGCTTTTTAATGGCCTCGGTGGTCCTCCCCTTTGCTATTGTTTCAAGGGTTTTGCCCAGAAGCACCAGGGTAATTATTATCGCCCCCACCTCGTAATATACCTCGGCGCGTCCCAGGCGCGCCGGGAAAAAGGTGGCCCCCACGCTGTAAAAATAGGCGGCGCTGGTTCCCAGGGCAACCAGCACGGACATGTTGGCGCTTCTGCCCTTCAGGGCGATATAGGCTTCCCGGTAGAAGCTCCAGCCTGCCCAGAACTGCACGGGGGTGGCCAGGGCAAACTGAAAATAGGGATTGTAGAAAAGGCCGGGAACCACGTCATGCAGCCTGAACACCATGCTCAGCATATATACCAGCAGCGGAGCGGACAGTATTCCGGATATAATTACCGTTCTTTTCTGGCGGGAGATCTCTCTTTCCCTTTCCTGCTGTTCCATTTCAGCCGTGGATCCCTCCGCCTCGGTCGCCCCATACCCGGCATCGGAGACAGCTTTTTTTATCTCGGCAAGGGAAATTTTGCTTTCATCGTAATTCACCACGGCCTTTTCAGTGGCAAAGTTAACACCGGCATTAATCACGCCGGGCAGCGAACTGAGAGCCTTTTCTATTCTTGCCGCGCAGGTGGCGCAGCTCATGCCCTCAAGCTTCAGCTCCGCCTTGCTGAAATGAATGCCGTAGCCTGTTTCCTCCACCCGCTTTTTAATTTCATTTATCGAAACCTGGTCCGGCCTATACTCAACAGCAGCGTTTTCAAGGGCAAAGTTGACCCTGGCCGACCGCACCCCCGGCAGCGAGGATAAGGCTTTTTCCACCCTGTTGGCGCAGGCGGCGCAACTCATTCCGGTAATTTTAAAAGAGGTTTTTTTTACTCCGGACAAGGCCTTTCCCTCCACTATTTTTACCTTTTCTGTATTTGCCTTTCCATTTCAGTGCGAACCCTGGTATCTTTTGCCATATCCTGAATAACCACGCTCATCTGGGGCATGGCCATCATATCTACAAAGGCTTTCCTGGCTTTGGGGTCTGACATTATATCGGCCATGGCTTGCCTCATTGTGCCGTCCTGCATCATGTCAACCATGGCCTGCCTCATCTCCGGCTGCTGCATCATATTAATCATAGACTGGCGCATTTCCGGAGAACTCATTATATTGACCATGGCCCGGCGATTTTCCGGCGAACTCATAATGCGGGCCATATCGTCCCAGTTGGACTGGTTGTGCATGTAATTCATCATATTGCCGTGCCAGCCTCCGCTCTCAGGGGCAAGCGGTTTGGCGTAACCACCCCGTCCCATCCAGTAACCCGGCCCCACAAAAGCGCCGGCAACAAACCCCAGGGCCAGCGTCCCCACCGCCACAGCCCACCACCATTTTTTCATTGCCTCAACACCTGCCTGCTCCTTAGTTTTCTCCAGATATTTTTTCTTTATCGGGTGACTTCTATGTATAAGAAGCAAATACAGGCATTGATTAACCTTCACATAGAAAAAATGATGTTGTTGTGATAAATTTGTTAAACTTTCGTAACCGGGTTGTGAAATCTCGTTGCTATGATTAATACATAGAAAAAATCCTAAATAAAAGGAGGACACAAAATGAAAAAAAGACTCTGGCTTCTCGTAGCAGCGGGTATTCTGGTAGTGGCCCTGGCAGCTCCGGCGGCATTCGGGGCAGTAGCAGGCAACGGCCAGGGCGCCCAGAACCAGCAGTTCTTCAACCAAATATTTGACTGGCACCAGCAATGGCTTGACCAGGCCCAAAAAGACGGGCAGATTACCCCGGATCAGGCCAAAGCCTGGCAGGAACACTTCAACTACATGCGTGACTTCCACAACCAAAACGGTTTTGGGATGATGGGTCCCATGATGGGCGGCTATGGGATGATGGGGCCCGGAAATGGTATGATGGGAAACTTCAATAACGGATTCGGCGGGATGATGAACTGGGGAAACAACAAATAAATAGCTGCAAAAATGGGGCGGAAGCAACTTCTGCCCCATTTATTTGAACACGTAGCCGCAATTTATATCTGAAAAGGGAGAATATAGATGAATAAAAACATCTGGCAATATTTGCCCTGCTTTTTTTAATAGCCGCCGCAATAGCGCCGGTGTCTTATAAAGCGGCAAAAACTAAATATGCCGGACAGCAAACACAGATTTATCAGGCTGTCAACCACTCGGCACACCATGGCGGCACTGTTGATCCACAGAATAATTGACTTATTTTTCAGATGGAGGGGGATTAAAGTTGGAAAAATGGTACTTTTTATTATTTTTGCTCTGCCCGTTAATGCATTTATTAATGATGCGCGGGCACAACCATAAAAACAGCAACTGTCACAGCGGAGGGAAAGATGATCACCTGGTAAAAGAGGAGCGATAATATGGTTAATACTTCATACGGGTTATGGATGCTGGTTTTAATAGACTCGCTGATTTTTATAATATTTGCATTTAGCTTCACCCGCCCCAAAACAACCCGGGACTGGAGATCTCTGGGGGCATTCTCGGCGTTTGTAGTAGCCCTCTTTACTGAGATGTACGGATTTCCCCTTACCATATATCTTTTATCCGGTTGGCTGGGCAGCCGCTTCCCCGGCCTGGACCTTTTCTCCCACGACAGGGGGCATATCTGGTACACAATTCTGGGTTTGGAAGGGGACCCGCACACTTCAATAATTCACTTGTTGAGCAACTTGCTAATTTTTATGGGCCTGGTATTAATCGCCAAAGCCTGGAAAGTCCTGCACCAGGCTCAAAGAAACCATCAACTGGCCACCTCGGGCCTCTACGCATATGTCCGCCATCCCCAGTACGCGGCTTTTTTGATGGTTATGATCGGTTTCCTGATCCAGTGGCCCACTTTATTAACTATAACAATGTTTCCTGTACTGGTATGGATCTCTTTACGGCTGGCCCGCCAGGAAGAAAGTATGGCTATTGCAGAATTCGGAGAGGAATACGTTCAATATGCTTCGGTCACTCCGGCCTTTTTGCCCCGCTTTGGCAGTTTGAAAGGGGCAAATAGCGTCTTAAAATAAAGCCACACTTTCATACTGTCGGCAGCCCTACACGGGCTGCCGATTAGGCATACCGTTAAAGTACATGGTTATGCCGTCAGCTCAGGGAAAAGCATTGATGAACAATCCGGATTAACCTATATATTTGTCCATAATCTTATCAATCAATCCAATCTCCTCTGCTTTTACAAAAGCATTCACCACTGTTTCGTCCAATTGGGTGCCGGCAACCTCATTAATTATTTTAAGCGACTCTTCCTTGGATCTCTTCGCACGGTATACACGGTTGCTTGTCAGGGCGTCGAAAGTATCGGCAACTGCCAATATCCTCCCTTCCATAGATATCTCCTCTCCCGGCTTACCCAAAGGATAACCTTTACTATCAATTCTTTCATGGTGCTCGGAAATTCCTCTTAATATTTGCAGCCGTTCTATAGGCTCCAAAATATCCGCACCCTTAAGTGGGTGCAGTTTTATAATCTCCCTTTCGGACGGGGTGAGAGGACCTGCCTTGTTCAGAACAGAATCAGGAACGGCAATCTTTCCTATGTCATGAAGAAGTCCCGACAGTTTCAGGTTCTTCATCATTTCCTTGTCCACACCAAGTATTTGACCAATCACACAAGCATATTCGGCAACCCTTGAGGAGTGGTTATAAGTATAATTGTCCCTGCCGTCCAATGCCCTTGAAATAGCTGAAACAGTTTGATTCATCAGTTTTTCCAGTTCTATGTAAGGCAGACGGACAGTCTGTCCGAAAAGAGCATGAAAGAAAAAAAAGTAAGCCAACAATTTGTAAAAATGGCCCAAAAGGTTGAAAGTGCTCCCTTCTCCCAATTGAAGGGCAATAACCAGCTCAGAAAAGATACCGCATATCATCCCGGCCGAAAGCAACTTTTCAGTATTAGGGGAGAAGCTCTTAGATATTTTAAAAAACACAATACCCAGAAAGAGTAATAGTATGATGAATGTGTTAAAAAAACCTGCACTCAGTGAAATCAATAGGTTATTGTAATATTGCGAATAAAAAGAAACAAATGCAAGTAGTGCTATAGTAATTCCGCCAAATACTCCAAAGATAACTGATCTTGCCAGATTAAGCCCGGGCGCTCTGGCCGCGGCTAATCCACTTAAAAATAAGGATACTGCCACAATAAACCTTGACACTATCCAAAACCACATGGCTTTTGTTTCGGAACTGGTGGTTATGAATTCAGGCATTCCGGGGAAGGAAAGCGTATGAAAGAGTTTCAAAACTCCTGCTGCCAGAAAGGAGCTCCCCAGGATTTGAAAAAAACCCTTGCTGTAATCATATGTATACCATAGTATCAAAGTTATTGAAAAAGCCATAAAGATACTTAGTGTTTCAATCAGTAAATACATTATTGTGTAACTGGCATTTGCTTTCAGGAAGTGAAATGGCATAAATAATATTGTCAGAATAATAACCAGTGTGAAAGGATGAAATGATATAAAATAGCTTTTAATGCGGTTCATATTGGCCTCCCCCGGGGTAGCGCCGGATAAACTGGTCAATCCTTCCGGCAACGGCCTCCGGTTCCTCTTCTGCTACAAAATGACCGGCATGGGGAATACGAAGTGTGTGGCTGTGGTTGGGAAAAAGCCTTTTGAACTCGTCTATAATTGAAGGATTAAAAGCAGGATCCTTTAACCCCCAGATGATTTGCACGGGCACCTGCCACCCGGAAAGATTTTTTCCGGTTTCTAAAAGCATTTGGTAAAGAGGATCGGATTTTAATATTGGTATCTGGCGCACCGTGTCAAGCTGTGCTTTGCGGTCCTTCCAGCACTGATATGGAAAAAGGAAACCCCGGCCGGTTTCTTTGAGAGAATTTTTATTACCAAATGAAAGAGGCATGACCAGTTTAATAAGAAAGTTCATTCCCTGTACCAGCAGTTCTCCGATTCCGGGCACCCGTAACGGCCACATTAAAATGTATGGCCAGGGCGGCCTGTAGGCCGGCTCACCAAAAACTGCCGGCACTGAGCCCCTGGTATTTAGAATAACCAGGCGCTTTACCATTTTTTTATTGCCGGCCGCCCACTTTAGCCCTATAATTCCTCCTATGTCATGGCCCACCAGTGTGATATCTTTAAGTCCCAGCGCCTTAATCAACAGATTGAGCATTTCAGCCTGTTTAGCAAGGCTATAGTCAGCTTCGGCAGGTTTGTCGGAAAGGCCGAAACCAAGAAAATCAGGGGCGATGCAGCGGTAATTTGCCCGCAGCTGCCTGATTATGTTCCGGTAAAGATAGCACCAGGTAGGGTTGCCATGCAGCAGGAGTATTGTTTCCCCACTGCCCTCATCAAGATAGTGCAGGTTGTACCGGCCTATTTTTGCATAATTTGATTTATAGTCGAAATCATTTGGCCTCACCTGCACCAACTCCCAGAGCCTGATTCTCGTTGTTAACAATATCAATGTATTTGGGCAGGCCGATCATGTTAAACACCTTGACATAATGGTCGGTCAAACCGAAAACAACTATTTTCTGGCTTTTTCTGCGGGCTTCCGACACTATTCCGATCAGGACTGCTATACCGGAGCTGTTGATATTGGTGATGCCGGTAAAATTATATAAAAGGCTGGTAAAACCCTGGGCTGACACCTGTTGATAGGTTCTAAGCATTTCCTCTTCTGCATACCTGGTGAAGTCTCCGGATAAATCCATTATCACCGTGCTGTCATTTACAGGCCGGTAGCTGATAGTCAATTGATCATTCACTGGCATTTAGCTCCTTTCGTTCCATATGCGGGTACTGCTGCCCATTTATTTTGATTAATAACGGACGGTCAGTCTGACAATGTTGTGGTCCGGCTTTTGAACGAATTCCAAAATGTCAACCAGCTGACGGATAAGATAAAGTCCCCAACCGCGTGTGCTGGCGCCGCCCTCAATTCTTTCCTCCAGACTGGGGTTTTCTGTCCCCATATTACCGGGAAGCTGTTCCTGACCGCAGTCCTGCACCTCCACCGTTATACCGCCGGGGCTGTATGCCACGGTTACCACCACAGCGGCTCCGGAAAGACCCCTGTTGCCGTGTTCTATGGCGTTAATACAGGCCTCGCCTACCGCAGTGCACAGGTCCATTACACGATCTGCATGGAGCCCGGTGTTTCTGGCCATTTCACCAGCCATTAATACTGCTATTTTTTCATATCCTAACTGGCTGGGAATGGTTACCTGCACAGTATTAGACGGCCACTGCTTCACTGCCTTTCCTCCTTGCCATCTTCGTTTCTTTGCAGAGCTACAATAGTTATGTCATCATATTGGTCCTTTCCGCCGGTATATTTGCTTATTTCCTCAATAAGCTGGACGAACATCAAATCCAGGTCCTGCGGAAGATTGCCTGCCAGTCTCTCAAGCCGTGGAAAGCCAAAAAACTCCCCCTCTTCGTTCACTGATTCCACAAGGCCGTCGCTGTAAAAAAGCATTATTTCCGAAGTGTCCAATTGCACCACGGTTTCTTCGTAAATCACGTCGGGGAAAACACCGAGTGGGAAACCTGTGGTTTCTATATATCGTGTTTCTCCGGTAACAGGATTGACAAACAAAGGGGCCGGCCCCCCGGCGTTGGCTATACGGCAGCAATTCTGCCGTTGGTCCAATACGGCGTAGGTCATTGTTAAAAACATGCGGGAAGGCATTATATCAGTAAGCATTTTGTTCAGGTGCTCCAATACCTGCGCGGGAGAACTTTTTCCGGCTGCCGCCGTATGCAGAATACTTATGGATACAGTCATCATCAACGCAGCCGGCACGCTTTTTCCCGCCACATCCCCAACGGCGATACCAACCCTGCCGCCGCCAAGGGTAATGAAGTCATAAAGGTCGCCTCCCACTTCACTGGCCGGTGAAGCCCAGGCCAGTATCTTCCACCCGGGCAAGTCCGGCGGTTTCCCGGGCAGGAGGTGCTCCTGAACACTTCTGGCCAAATTCAGGTCATCAGTGATTGTTTGCTGAGCCTTTTTTAAATGGTTATAAGCAGTCTCAAGTTCGCCTGTGCGCTGGCGTACTTTTTCTTCCAGGCCGACAGTAAGTTCCTTGATCGCTTTTTCGCGGTCAGCCAGTCCTTTTACCATTTTATTAAAACCGGAACCGAGAAAGGCAAATTCGTCAGTGGTGGCGTATACAACCCGGGTGTTGAAGTCTCCGTAATTAACCTTGTTCATGCCCTCAACAAGCATGCGGGTGGACCTGGAAAGATACTTTGACGCCAGATAGCCGATAATCAGGGCAATCAGAATCCCTGTAGCCGCCAGGACAACAATAGCCAGCTGAATGTTCTCCATGCCCAGTGCCGCTTCTTTGGGGTGAACCGCCTGCACCACCAGTCTGTCCCCTTCCTGAGTCCAGGCGAACCCCAGCAAGACGCCTGGATCTTTCCAAAATAACCAGCCCGGATTTTTCCCCCGGGCTTCTTCCACCAGAAGCTGCCGGTCAAAGAGCACTTTCTGGCGGTTGGAGAAGAGTATATTGCCGTTGCTGTCCAGCAAAATCAGGTGCCTGTCCATGTTTGACGGCAATGATCTTAGAAAGCGGTAGTCGTCCTGTTGAAGAAATTCCTTTCCGGTCAGCGCCAGATCAAGAGTGCTGCCGGCCAGATGATGACCGACTTTATCAATATTTTCCGTGTACAGCTTGTACCAGCTTACCCCGGCAATCAACAGCAGGGGAAGCATCCCCAGCAGGAAAAAGGTGAGCATTATTTTTTGCCTTATGCTTGTCCGGTGAACCTTTACCCCGGTACCCGCGGGTGATTGAACTTCAGTATTTTTAAAAGATTGAAATAATCTGTCCAGCAGTGTTTCGGTCAGAAAGAATTTTGCCAGGGCATGTCCGATACACAGATACGCGTTGATCATGGCAAATATTGCGGCATCGCCCAATGAAAAGGCGTGAGTTGAGTCCGCCCTGGCGTATAAAAAGAAACTTGGTATAACAGCCACTAGGGCGGTATGGACAAGCAGCACCCGTAAGAAAAATAGAAAGGGCAGATTTCTGAGATAGGCATCATTCCATCCGCATTCGAGCGGCTTTAAAAGCTTTCTGGTCAGGCAGGCATCGGCCAGTGCCGCCCCAATCACGCCAAAACCCAGCGCTGAAAAGAAGTGAACATATCCTTTGAATCCCAGCTGGTATACAGAAAGATAAACCGGTATACTGATCAGCATTACCGTCAGCAGCCCCAATAAGACCTGTTTTATCTCAGATTTATATATTTTTTGGGCGGCAGACATACCTAGCGACTCCTTTTAACCATATGTTTCTACTGGCGGCCCAAAAGCAGCACAGTAATGGCGGCAAAGTAAGCAACAGCCAGACAGGCGGCTATGAACAGGTATCTTTTTTCGCCGGCCGGCACTTCCTTTCGCGCAAAGAGAAGGCAGACAAGCGTTAGCAGCAAGCCGCAAATCAGCGTGAAGATGCGGAAAAGACTCAAAACGGTAATAAGCACCAATTGCTCCTCAGGGCCACCGGGCATCAAATGATGGAGGAAAAGCTGCAGGTCCGCCAGATAAGGTACAAATTGGAGCTGAAAGGCAAAATGGGCTCCCAGGGCAAGCGGGACAAGGCAGAAAACAGTGCGAACCACCGGCAGGGCATCGTCTCCGTTCAGCCGGTTCCGGACGAACATCCAGCCGGCCAAGCCCGCAGTGAATACAGTACCCCAATAAATAGCCGTGAAAAATGCAATGTTATCCGGAATACCAACCCCGAACATCTCAAATAGCCCTATGGGCAGCAGCATCGCTGCAAAAACAAGCACGAAAACCACCAGTCCCCGGTTGATGTGTCTGGTGCGCCATATTTCCCGGGCCGGCGGGCGAAGATTAAGCTGTACGGCGTCGTTCGGACAGTTCAGAACGCATCTCATGCATAACTTGCAGGATACATTGTTATCCACAAAGGAAAGATGCTGGTAAAGAGGACATCCCTGACTGGGCCCTGACCCCCGGTAACAGTTGTACCCGGTGCATTTATGGTGGCAAACGTCCACCCTGGAGCGTAGTTCCACCAATGAAACCATGGAGCAGACACCCACCATGCCTCCCAGTGGGCAGATATGACGGCACCAGATATGGCGCGGAAAGAGGACTGCAAAAATTACAGCGCCGGTAGTGATGGTTAACAGAAGCAGTCCGGTGGCGACAGGAGAATGACGCATGTTCGAAATTTCTTCAACCCAGAAAATAAGGGTAAACAAGAAGGATATGAGTATATAATCATATTTTTTGATAAATGGAGGTATTGGTAGATTATAGTTTTTGAGACCCTGTGCAATACTGGCAGTCCCGGCAAAGGGACATATGGAGCAGGTGAACCGCCCGACAAAAGAGGCGGATAGTATTAACGCCGGCCAGCCCAGTGCCCATGCCGACAGCAGAACCAAACTGCCTACCAGATTATTGCTGCCCACAAAAGCTGCCGCAATAAAGGCCCAGAGGCCTGCGGTAAGGGCCAACTGGGGCAGCCGGGGGAAATACTCTTTTTTTATTACCTGCCTTACGGCATTGTTTTGCAGTATATCCAGAGCCGCACCGGGGCTCTCGGCGACAAGCCCGGTAAAGATGTGCTCGGCAGTAATTATATCTCCATCGGCCAGAACCAGGGCGCGTTCCAGTATCTCCTCCAGTTCTGCAATATTGGCGTTTTTATAGCTGTAGGCCAGCAGTTTTTCCTGGGCTTCGGTATTGATAACAGGTGTCTGCCGGTTATATTTTTTCCCCAGCTTGGACAAGGCTGCTTCTATTATCTGCGGCAGATCACGCATGCGGTCCCGTAGAGGAGGAATTACCAGCGGATCAGCCATAATTTGGGCGATAACCTCATCCTGCAGACCTTTTTCCCAAAATTGCTGAACGAAGGGCTTTCGTGAAGCGGCCATAAATCTTACGTCCAAGAAGTTGTTTTCAAGAAAGGCGGCCAATCTTATTAACACCAGGGGACCCAGGCGATCTATGTCTTTGAAAAGGATGCTGCCGCCCCGGGCCAGTTCCAGGTAGCCAAAGCGGTACATCTCTCTTGAATTGGAAAGACTCTGCAGGTTACCGAATAGACGCTCCCCCAGCTCGTCTTCAATCAGCTCGGAACACTCCACCACTATGAAGGGCCGCTGGCTGCGGGAGCTTTCCCTGTGTATAAGCCAGGCCGCCAGTTCTTTGCCGGTGCCCTTTTCCCCCACCAGGTATGCGGGATTGCTGTTGGCTGAGTACTGACCAATCAGTTTTCTGATTTGTTTTACCGAAGAATGACTGCCAGCCAGCTCAATATGTTTGTTTTTTTTCTCTTCTGTCAGCAGTCTGGCATACAGTCCTTCCCTTGTATGGGCGTCATATATTTTTTGATCGGTCTCCCGTATGCGGCGCGACAGAGATTTGAATATAACGTCACAAATACCTGCCGATTGCCTCAGCAGGTCCCCAAAATCCGTTTGAGACAGCAAAAGGACTTTGCTGTCTATAAGCGCGCTCACTTGGTAACCTGCTTTATCCTCAGGCTGCCAGGATGTTTCAAAAATCGGTTCTCCCTCTTCCACGGCATTAAGAAAAATACCCGGACTATCCCTGTCCTGATAAGATAACTCCAATCTTCCTTCCAGCAATATGATAATCTTTTCCTGTAGCTCCGGCTCTATGGGGAGATGCTCTCCGGCAATGACATCTATAACTTGTCCCCGTTGCAGAAACGCGTCTAAATCATTTTTCCAGGTTAATCTGTTAGAGTGCATTTTTCTCCTCAATTATTCATATTTAGACACTATAAAACAATTATACCAGAAATATGACAAGTGAATAAGTGATTGGTTAGGTACCCATAAATTTATTCTTATCTTGAATAAAATTGTTAAGGTTCTGTGATGGAAATGTGAAATTATTTTTATATTATAAACAAGAATATATTACTTGCGTCAAATAAAGGGGACTATTATGAGCAAAAGTAAAATTATTTTCCTGTTATCCACATTTTTCTTTTCACTATCACTATTCCCGGCAGCTTCCGCATGGGCTTCCGACTTGGCTCATCGCGTAAAACCTGGAGAAAGTCTTAATTCGATTAGCAGTTATCACAATATTGAACTGGATAAGCTTTTGAATGCCAATCCATTTATTGAATACCCCTATGCCATTTATCCCGGCCAGGTAATTGTAATCCCTGATACCAGACCGGGCCAAAAGTACACGGTAAAACCTGGCGATACACTGATATCTATAGCCGATCGGTACGGAACTGAGTTGAATCCTTAATTTCTTATAACAGCCTTAGTGAAAAAACTGTTACGCCCGGTCAGGTACTCACCCTGCCGCCTGCCGAAAAAACAAATACGGCAACTCAGCCAACTGAATCAGATATACAAAAACCGGTTTACGAATATAACATCCCACAGCTCCTGGACTCATTTCCACAAAATTTTTATTTAAGCGGAAAACCTGACAAAAAAGTGGTGGCATTAACTTTCGATGACGGTCCCGACAGGATTTTCTCACCCCGAATACTGGAGCTGCTGGATAAAGAAAATGTAAAGGCAACTTTCTTCTTAGTTGGCCGGCAGATAAAAGAGAACCCCATGTTTGTTAGCCAGTTGATTGCCGGGGGCCACCAGGTTGCAGGCCACGGCTGGTCCCATACAAATTTGAGGCTTAAAGAAAGCAATGAAGTAAAGGAAGAAATTGAAAAGACCTCTGCGGCCATTAAGAATGTTACAGGTTTGGAGCCTTTGTTTATTCGTCCTCCTTACGGAGAATTATCTGATGACGCCATGAAAGAAATAATCAATCTTGACTACACTGCAGTGAATTGGTCAGTTGATTCCCTTGACTGGTATTCCCGTTCCGTTGACGATATTCTGACCAGCACCCTTAAGGACACCAAGCGTGGTTCCATTATTCTCATGCACTCCACAGGAGGGAATCTGGACGCAACGGTAAAGGCGCTGCCCGAATTATTAAACACACTTAAAGCTCAAGGCTATAGCTTTGTTACCGTCTCTGAGCTTCTGGACAAAAAATCTTACCGGCAGTAAGTCCGGTGAACATTGTGTGTTTATAAATTTTTTTAGTTATCGGTGGACATGCTAATAAGCGATAATTTGAAGGGGGGATTCTTTATGATGTTCGGCTATGGTCATAACCTTTGGTGGGGCCTGGTAATGATGCTGGTGCCGCTGGCTATATTAGGGCTCATTGCTTATTGGGCTGTTTATTCAGGCGTTAAAAACGGCCTTAAAAACAAATCATCTGAATGAAAACCCATTTTTGTCACTGTGCGCAACAGCCATAAAAGGCACTATATATAATGGGCTGTCCCAGAACTGAACTTGGGACAGCCTCTGTCATTTTTTCAGGCTTGTAACCCCTATAATTGTTTTCCAGGTTATTATAATTACCTTTTTGAGGGGGACAATACTGTTGGGTGATTATTTTGGATTCAAGCAGCCATACATACCGTTCTCCCTGGGTAGCCGCAGCATGGTCACTATTTTTGCCCGGCTTCGGACAGCTTTACAATAGAGATCTTTTAATCGGTTTTTCTATGGTCATTTTGGAATTCATTATTAACATGGAAGGGAAAATAAACCTTTCCATTTTCTATACCTTTAATGGCTATTTCCAAAAATCACATGATATTATGGATTTCCAATGGGCACTCTTTTACCCCTGTATCTATACTTTTGCCGCATGGCAAGCATACAACAGGGCAAAAGAAATTAATAAGCAACTTCAAGAACAAGGCATAGCCATTCCTGAAAGAAAAACTTATCATAATGGATTTTTTATGGGGATGCTTATAGGATTACTCTTTGGCTTACAATGGGGGATACTTGATAGCCCAATATTTGGAGCTTTATTGGGAGGGGCGGTAGGAACATTATTGGGAATTTTATTTGATAAAAGATTCAAGAAGGGATAAATAACAAATTATAAACGGGGATCCCCCTTCTCCCTACCTCCTTGATAATTTTTGAGAAGGGGGTTTTTAGTTGCCTGCTTTCAGCTCACATATGTGGCATATCAATAGAAAGTGCTTCTTCTAAAGTTGCCTGAACACCTTCACTAATCAGACAGGTGGAACCGATTAAAAAACCGTGCATAAAGGGTGGCCTATCCACGGAGCGGGGATTTACTTCTTCAATATACCCAGTTACAACGGGAGGAACAGAGTTTCGGTTGATAAACAAAAAAGGTGTATGTTTTCCCATGTGAGAGAGCGGGGTGGAAGATGCTAAATACTGCCATTGCTCAAAAAGAGTGAAACTAAAGGCGTTTCCCTCTTTTTCAGTTCTATTCCACCCGTAATCACTGACCGGGCTTTTGTAACGGGCAAACAAAACCGATGTTTCATAGGGATCTGACCCTGCGATACGGTCAATGAAGGTTACATTAAGAGTGCGCAGTTCATCCAGTACCCGGTCTGATATGAACTGCCTATCGCCGATAACATATATCTTTGCATTCTTTGTATTCAGAATGGCCTGCCTGGTTGCCTCGGGCAGTAATTCTTTTTCAGTAAGTAAGGTAGGGTCGCCCGTGTGGGCCGACCAACTGGCCGCCACCGCTCCTCCGGAAGCAGGATTGGTGGAAACAATCTGTATGTTTTCGGGATAGCCCCTCCTTTGGGCCACCAGGGCTGCTGTTTCAAACATATTAGATCCCGCCAGCCTTTCCACGGAAAAACCCAAACGCCTGACGTCAGCCAGCACACCTCCACCCACGCTTCCTACAACCACCACCTGGGCGCTGCCGGGAGCACCGGCGGGATTTAACCGGCGGATTTCAGCTGCTACTATTCCTGGCAGACGGTTGAGAACGGTCAACAGCAGCGGGCCATTCGCCGGAAAGTGCTGCAGCGCTGAAGCAGCCACAGCCTCACCAAAAACATCATCTCTGGCCAGATATACCACGTTTGGCCGTTCGGAGAAAAAGACTAACCTGCTGGTTGATACTTCAGTTTCAAAAAAGTTGCAGCCACACGCTCTAGTGGTATTTGTAGAATCAGGGCAATTAGAAGGCATTACTCCCCTCGCCAGGGCTGAAATACTAAGCATTTGCCCCTCCCGTATGATTTGACTTGCCGAGATTGAATCGGCACGGCATATATCATCCGTTGAATTACCAAATGTCTTGGAAAGTCTGTAATGTGTATCCCCCGACTGAACAGTATATGTAATCAAGATGATCACCTCTTTATTTATAATACTTTATGCAGTAATTATCATGAGTGCTCTTATTCAGGTTGAAATGAGCGTCTTTTCTAATGCTTAATCTTGAAACTCTACCTCGCCAGGAGAAAAAATGCGCATACAGCCTTACCGGTAAAAATAAACTCCGCTGGTTTTGCCAACGGAGAATGCTCAATGGATTTTATCTTTATTACGTCTGCCTTAGTGTGAAGGAGAAGCAACAGGGATATTGCCCGGTTGCATGTTCCAGATAGCGGGATCTTGATTATTTACGCCGGTCGAGAGATCCAGGTACTGATTGGAATAGAGCTTATCGCCCAAGTTTTGCAGGACCCCCTGGTTTTGAACTCTTTCAAGCGCCCTCATAAATAGCTGCGCATGAGCTTCCTCCCGGCAGATAAGGAAATCGATTAAATCCTTTATCCCCGGATCGGTGGCCCGTTGGTATAGCCGCTGGTAGACAGCCTTTGCCTTTAACTCAGCCGCTACGTCCGCGTGCAGGTTGGCCACTACGTCGCCTACTGAGCTTACAAAATCGGCAGTCCACGTATGCCCTGACGAATTGACATACATTGCCCCGCCGCCCCCCGCCAATTCTAATGTGGGAGCCTGGCTGATGCTGTCGAATGTTGGGTCACCGAGCAAAAGCTTTATTGCTTCTGAAACCAATTCCAGGTGGCTAAGTTCTTCAGTTCCGATATCCAGAAGCAAATCCTTAATTGCCGGATCTTTACAGCCCACAGCCTGGTTTAGATACTGTGTGCTGGCGCTTAACTCGCCATTCGGCCCGCCATGCTGCTCTACGAGCATGGCGGCGAAGGTGGGGTCTGGGCCGGATACTCTAACGGGATAGAGAAGGGTTTTTTCGTGCTTGAACATCAACCTCGCCCTCTCTTGGGTCTGAAGGTATTGCAGCAGGTTCCATCTGTTGTCTCCACCTTCATGTCACCGCTGGATTTTACCTCGATGCCGTCGGCGTGACACTCATGGTTGTTATTGTGATGACACTCTTCGCACATGCATTTCATTACCCTTGACATATTCAGGCTTCCTCCTTTTCAATAAGTGGAGTGGATTTGCTATGTTGTTATTTTTTCTTTATCCGCTATTAAATATTCTTCTTTGTTCAAAGAGAAAGCGTGGATAAAACAATTCTCACTGCTCAACAACCGCTACCTTGGTTCTCCAGAGAGTATAGGTAATAATTACCCCCGTCACCAGATGGGCAATTAGGTTTACTATAAGACTGCTTATACCCATAGACCATGTGGGGGTAATATTCCCGGTTGCGGCAAAGACAATATTCATAGCTACCCACAAAATCAACCCCAGTATCAATCCCGAGGAAATGTATTCCCTTGGAAATTCTTTAGAAAATATTATCGCTACAAGCCAGCCTACCACACCGGTAATTAAAATGCCGATAAGCCAAGCTGCAACAGGGCTTATGGCTCCTCCCAAAAACCGGGACATGATGCCTACCGAGTTGACACTTGAAATGTTAATGGCAAATGTTACCTGATCAACTATCAGTATGACCAATCCCCCGATTAAACCGCCCACAAAACCTGCCAAACCTCTTTGCACTGCGATTACCTTCATTTGAGAGAATTTGCACTACATAACATTATTACCAATTTGTTCTTATATTATTAATGAATCATTCCTCATTTGGCTTTTACTGCGGGTAGTATATGAAACACCCTTTCTACTCTCCTTTCAACTTCCTAATCTCTTCCCGCAAGTTTTTAATTTCTTCCCGCAGGCTACGGTTTTCATCATCATCCCTGTATCGGCGTCTACCAAAAAAACGGCTTCCTCCGCAGCAGCCGCCAAAAAATGCCCGAAACAAGAAAAAAGCTAATAACAGAATAATAAACGTTCCCCAGCTATCCCACCTACCCCAAGGTATATACCCAAACATAAAAATCCCCCTGTTGGATATTCGAGACGTTACCTTGTTAGTTTTTACGGTATATCAGGAAAATATCAGGGAATTATAATTCTGATGAAAATGAAAGGGGTGATAAAATGCAGAACAAGCAAGGAGTAGTGCAGTGCATCCAGACCTGCACAAACGCTGCCAACACTCTGCGCAGCGCAGCCAACGGTGTTAATAACTCAGGTGTAAGGGAAATGCTTACCTTGGGTGCCGGTCATATCGAAATGTGCGTCCGCCAGTGCGAAAGCGTCATGCAGATGCCCTAACAATTTTTACTTAAAACTTATGGAGGTGAATCCAGCAATGCAATCCGCGCAATCCGCCCAGGCAATACAACAGTGCATCCAGGCGTGCCAGCAGACCGCTGCCCAGTTGAGGAATATGGCCAATACCGAACCAGATCCCATGGCAAAAAACAAGCTGATTGAAGGCGCTCATCACCTTGCTCTCTGTATAGAGGAATGTAATTATTCCCTGCAGCAGATCCAGAGCGGTATGGCTTAACATAATAAGAAATTCAAAAGCGCGCCGTTTTTCGGTGCGCTTTTAAAATCCTGGGGGTAAGAAAAGGTGGATATTGTTTGGCTGGTTGTAAAACCGGTATTTATATTTATCTTCGGCTACACTCTTATTCACATAATGGGAAAGCATCACATCGGGAACACTACACCCTTGGATTTTTCGTTAGCCATAGTGCTTGGCAGCATCCTGGCGGAACCAATATCATCAGAAAAAATCAGCTTGACTTTGGTTTACGGTGGGATATTGGTAGCTACCTATGCATTGTTTGCCCGGTTAATACTGGTTAATCCCTTACGGAAGCGGCTTACTTTTAAGCCTGCCATGCTGGTGGCTAATGGGGTAATTGATATGAAAGATCCATGAAAAGGGAGCATATCACCATATCCCATTTATTGGCTGAATTGCGCTTAGCGGGATATACTTCTCTTAATGACGTTCAGTACGCCATTTTGGAGGAAACCGGCCAGATTAGTGTTATCCCCAAACCGGACAAACGTCCTTTGCAGCCCTCTGATCTGGCAATGACGCCGACCGATGAAGGATTGCCTATTACTTTGGTAATTGACGGCGAAATTATAGATAGAAACCTTTCCATGGCCAAGCGTGACCGGGAATGGCTTGACAGTCAACTGGACGCACTAGGCATTACTGAGGAAGGGGTTAAGAGAATTTCTCTGGCTACTTTTTATACAGGTAGTGGCAGGCTACGGTTGGATATTGGCAAAACTATACAAAATGCCTTCTAAGGAAAGGGGACACACCGTCAGAGGAAAGGGGACACACCTGCTGAAGAGCGGGTATTAATTTGGGGACAGGAATGTCCCCGATGCAGTGGATATTTCTTTGTAGACAGGAATGTCCTCAACGAATGTACAGATGCTGCCGGGTCAGGGGGAGTTCATTATTCAAGCCTTTGGAGAATAGGATTTGGTGAACATTCAGGCCGCTGAACCGGAAGGAGGCGGCGCATGATCGCAGGTACAGCCGCCACATGCGGACAAAGCGGTCATCGTACATATCACGCACTTTGTCCACGTGTTTTTCGAAGCCTTCGGCCCAACGATCCAAAGTCATGGCATAATGCATCCGCAAGCTCTCAATGTCGATGACGTGAAAATCATAATCAGGGAGCAACCAGATTACTTCCCGTAAAGACGGAATATAGCCCCCGGGGAATATATACTTTTCGATCCAGGAGTTGAGCGGCTCTTCCTTGGTATGAGTTATGGTGTGAAGTAAAGCCAAACCACCTTCTTTTAAGAGTTTTTTTAGCGTCAGCATGAATTGAGGATAATTGTCCTGGCCTACATGCTCGAACATCCCGACGCTGACAATTTTGTCAAAGGTACGCCCGTTTCCGGCCAGTAGCCGGTAATCCATCAATTCTACTTCCACCTGATCTTCTAAACCCAATTCCACAATCCACCGATTGGTTTCTTTCAATTGCTCCCGGCTCAAGGTAATCCCCATGGCTTTAACCCCATAATCCTGTGCAGCCTTAATTATCAACCATCCCCAGCCACTGCCAATATCCAGAAGGGTTTCTCCGGAGCGCAGCTGTAACTTTTTCAGTACGTGATCAATCTTCTGAATCTGAGCCTGGGTTAAGGAATCCTCCGGCTTTTGGAAATAGGCGCAGGAATAGCTCATGGTCTCATCCAGCCAAAGGGAGAAAAAATCGTTGCCCAAATCGTAGTGATACTGTACATCCTCTTGTTGTTTACGTAAAGATGTTGACTGCGGCAAGCGGGAGAGGATTTTCAAAATCCTACCTGCCCGGCTTTGTCCTAAAAAATCCTTTTCTAAATTGGCAACCTTAATGATTTCTTCCATTTTCCCGGTGAAGTCAATTCTCCCATCCATGTAGGCCTCGCCGAAAGTGAGCACCGGATCATTTACTACCTGCCTGTAAGGCAGCTTTTCATGAAAAATCAGCTTAAAGAATGGATCATTTTCTCCGTATTGTTCAGTTGTGCCATCCCAGTAGGTGACTTCAAAAGCGCCGGACTTAACTCTTTTAAATAAATTTTGCAGCAAAGATTTCTCCATAAACTGTCTCCTTTCATGAAAATAGCAAATTTATGATATCCAGAAATTGTTTCCGTTATGTATTATCTAGAAAAAATATAGTATGTTAAATGTATTAAGGTCAGGGCGGGGCGGGTTTCTATCTACATAAGCTGTTCAAAGGAATAGGGATCTGTTGCAGAATATACAAGTACTATTTACTTTCTCCAATTGGTTAAGTAATATAGAGCCAAAAGACCGCTGGAGGATTGCATATGCGAAACTTAACCAATATAGATTCAGTGCCCCTGTTTCGGGAATTGCCTTCCTCTGTTTTAGAAACATACCTGTCCCAATACAGCCGTCGGAAATACAAGAAAAAAATGGGAGCTTTTAATGTTGCTGAGAATCCCGGCTATATCTGTCTTCTGCTCAGCGGCAGGGTAAGGGTCTACTTAAGCTACCCCAACGGGAAGGAGTTTACCCTGACTATTCTCGAACCCGGCGATGTCTACAGCGGACATACCCGTGCTCTTTGCTCCGCCCTGGAAGACAGCGAAGTGGCCCTCATTCCGCTGCAGACCTTTAAAACAATACTGGCTGAAATACCTGCCTTTTCTTTAAGCGTTATAAAAGTTCTGGGTGATGCCCTGAAAAACTCAATTAATGTCATTGAAAATTTGGCCTTTAGGGATGTCAATGAACGGCTTCTCAGCTATTTGCTGGGTATAGCGGAGGGAAAAGGTGTTCCTACGGACCAGGGGCTGCAAATAAAGTTTGGGCTGACCCATGATGAGATAGCCACCATGATTGGCTGCACCAGGCAAACAGTCAGCCTGTTTTTTAACAACTTACAAAAAGAGGGCTTATTAACTGTCCAAAAGGGAAAGATAACCATCCATGACGTGGCGGCTTTAAAGAAATTGCACTATTCAAATTAACAAAAATTTTGGAGCAACGTAAGAAAGCCGACATACATGCCTCCCCGCCCATGCTATTTTGCAATTAAAGCAAAAATTTGCAACGCGGGGAGGTTTATTTATGAAAAGCATCAGAAGTGTCGAAGAGGTCAGCATCGACAGCCAGGTTCAGCAGTTATTGACAAAAGCGAGGCTGGAAGGTGTGGAGACAGCCTTTGAACGGGCAGATAAAATGACTCCTGTTTGCGGGTTCGGCTCCACCGGTGTTTGCTGCAGGCACTGCCTGGAGGGACCCTGTCGCATTGCCCCAAATAGCAATGGAGCCCGGCGGGGTGTTTGCGGGGCGGACGCAGACACCATAGTGGCCAGGAATTTTTTAACCCACCTGATCGAGGGCTGTGCAGCACATGTGGAGCATGGCCGCGAACTGGCCCTTGTCCTTTTGGAAGCCGCCGAAGGGAAAGCCCCTTATGATATCCGGGGTGTAGATAAACTGACGGCTGTAGCCCGGGGGCTGGGTATTAACCCGGAAAACCAGTCGGTCAGTGAACTGGCTAAAGAAGTGGCCCTGAAAGCAATTGAAGACTTCCAACGACAATCAGGCACGATGAACTGGATGAAGCTGAGAGCCCACGCCAAATCGCTTGAGACGTGGAATCAATTGGGGATCGCACCGTCCAATTCCCATTTGGAAATCGCCAAAGCCATAACCCGTACGGCCATGGGCTGTGACGCCGACCCGCTGAACCTCATTCTGGGAGCCATGACCCTGGCGTTAGTTGACGGCTATGGCGGTTTGCACATGTCCACCGACCTGCAGGATATTTTACTGGGTGTTCCCAAGGCTGTTAAGGCCCAGTATTCCTTGGCCGTACTAAAAGAAGATATGATAAACATTGCGGTCCACGGTCATATCCCCATCTTGTCTGAAAAAGTTGTGGAGTGGGCCAGGGAATTGGAATCTGAGGCCAGGGCCACGGGTGCTAAAGGAATAAACGTGGTGGGCGTTTGCTGCACGGGGAACGAACTGCTCATGAGACAAGGCGTATCCATTGCTTCCAGCTTCTCAAGCCAGGAACTGGTCATCGTGTCGGGTGTTCTGGAAGCTATGGTGGTTGACATCCAGTGCATCATGCCTGGTATTCAAAAAGTGGCCGAGTGCTACCACACAGAGATTATCACCACGCTGCCGTATGTCAAGATTGCCGGCTCTTCCCATGTAGACTTCCATCCTGAAGAAGCAGACCGGGCAGCCCAGGAGATTGTCCGTAAGGCTATCGCCAATTTCTCCAGGCGCGATCCGGACAAGATTTCCATCCCCGGTAAAACAGTGGAAGCATATGCAGGCTTTTCTACTGAGCAAATTGTGGAGGCATTGAGCGCAGTCAACGGGGAAGACCCTCTGCTGCCACTGATAGATGCCGTTAAGAGCGGGAAAATACGCGGTGTAGCTGCCATAGTGGGGTGCACTAACCCCAGGGAGAAACAGGATTTCGGCAACGTGACCGTGGCCAGGGAACTGCTTAAAAATAATGTCCTGGTTGTCGCCACCGGCTGTGCCGCCCATTCCCTTGCTAAACACAACTTAATGAACCCCCAGGGACTGGAGTATTGTGGGCATGAACTTCGCAGCATACTTGAGGCCGTGGGCCAGGCTGTTGGTCTGCCCAGTTTGCCGCCGGCCCTGCATATGGGCAGCTGTGTTGACAACTCCCGCCCCGCAGACCTGCTGAGCGCCTTAGCAACCCGGCTGGGTGTGGCCATTCGGGACTTGCCGGTAGTTGGCAGCTGCCCAGAAACCCATAGCCCCAAAGCCCTGGCCATAGGATCTTATTTTATCGCCCACGGTGTTGACGTACACATTGGCGTAAGCCCCCAGGTTTCAGGATCTGCTTTTGTCACCGGTGTTCTCTGTGGCGGCAGGGAAGAAGAAAGTATTACAGCCGATAAGGTGTTCGGCGGCAAGTTGATTTACGAGCCCAATCCTATAAAAGCAGCAGCATTACTGTTAGCCAGAATTGACAGGAAAAGAGCCGCTTTAGGCATTTAAATATATTATCGTTGAATTGGCCACCCGTGCAAACAAGAGATTCCCGCTGCCAGAGGAATCTCTTGTTGTGGATCGGCTTACCGGAGAGGGGATATATTACGCCCTTCAAAGAGGAGTTTTGATATATATCTATTTTACTCTCCCCTGTTGTAACATCTGCTTGATTTCCGTCTGTAACTGGGTAACATTTTGCATCTTGGCTTCACGCATTTGGGTAAATAGCTGGCGCACTTCAGGATTAGTGATGTCCATCATGTTTTTGTTGTACATTGACTGCATCATCATTTCTCCCTGAAGAGCGTCCTGCAGTTTGTCCAGGGTATTCAATCACGTTAACTCCTTTCAGTCCTTAATATGAAGAATCCCTTTATCTTGCTAGACAATGCCGAGGCTTGTCATCTTCTGGGAAATAGTGCCATAGTTATTTCGGGCAGCCATTTCCATGCCTTTAAGCATTTTCTGCATTTTGGGATCGGTTATTTCCTGACCGAGCTGGGCGTATTTCTTGGCCATGCTCTCTTCGTGAAATAACATCTCCTTTAAAGCGTTGTTCATCCGTTCCTGATCGGTAAGCACATTTTTCACCCCCCTAAACTTCTGTCTGTACCGAATAGTACAGTTGTCCCGTTCCATCTATTGCGGCCATATAAACGTCTTTAACGTTCAATATACCGTATTTTTTCAGTTCACCTTCCAGCCATCTCCCGGTATATCCCAGTTTATTCAGATTTTCTTTAATTACCCTGCCTTCATTGATCAATAAAACCGGCAGTCCAGCCTCTACAGTGTTTATTTTCAAATCTTTCTGAGTTACCGGCTGAAAATTGGGTTTCTTTAATACACTCACACTGCCGTTGGTTTCCAAAACCGCGACCTCCACTTCGGCCAGGTTGGGTGCGTCTACCTGGCGTATCCCCGACAGGAGCAGTTCCAGCGGGAAAAGCGCTTTCTTCATGTTCTGCCGCATGATTTTTCCACCCATCACCAGGGGTATGGCCATACCGCCGATAATCCGCGCCATGGTGCGGCTTTTAACCATGATATAGGAAATCAAATAATGCAGCGCATAGATTGTGCCCGCTGCTGTCAGCACACTGGCAAAACTTATCTTGGAATCAAACAGCGGGGAAGCCACCAAGCCGCCCATCATCCAGAAGAAGGCAAAGTCGTAGCTGGAGTATTGTCCGCCAGAACGCCTGGGTAAATACCTGCTGGCAAAATACAGGATTACCCCAACAGCAAGAGTGCGTATGATAAAACCCATTGAGCTTAATTTTTGCGTTGATCCGAAAATAGAAGCCAAATCTTCCACCGTTTCACCGCCTTTCAAGCGCTTACATAAATGTTGCCGTCCGGCTGCAGGGCGGCCACAAACACATCTTCAAACCGGCCAAATCCTTTTTCGGCCAGTTTGTTTTTAAGCCAGTTCAAGTCAAGCCCCAGCTCATTTAGGTTTTCTTCATCCACCTGTCCGTCATGCACTAACAGTGTAGGCAGGGCGGCAAACTTTGCAGGAAGATTCATCTGCATTCTGGTGACCGGCAGGATAGCTGACTTTTTAATGACACTGATCTTGCCGGTTGGCTCAAGAACGGCGTAGTTAATTTCAGACAGGTTGTGTGCTCCCTTAAGCCTCAACTGGCCCAACAGATTGTCAATTGTAACGTGGGTATCCATCAAATTCTTCTTGTTAATCTGCCCGTTTTCAATGAGGATAATTGATTTCCGGTCAATAGCCCTGGGCCACTTGATATCCAGGTAGGAATAAAGTACATTCACCCCGGAGTAAACAAAGACAATCAGCAGGGCGGCAGTAAGTGAAGCTTCAGCGTTTACCATCCGCACCGCCGCCAGGCTCATTATTCCAGCCGCCACCAGGTAATTGTGACCGGCCAGAATACTTATCTCGCGGTGACCCATCCACCGGATGCCGATGATTAATGCTATGTATAACAAGGCTGCCCGCAGCGCAAACCCCCAGAGGGGTATTTCCTTAGCACCGTTGAATACTTTCGCCAATTCTTCCATATCAAACCTCCACCCGGCTATTCCAAAAGTTCGGACAGTATTACCGCCAGTATAATCACCACTACCCCGATAACCAGGTACGCTGTGGAAAGCCCTTTTGCCGTATTGGATGTTCTGGCCATGGCCAGGTCGTTTTCCTGGTTTTTGGGAGTGGCCGGACTGATCAGCTTTTTCATCTTCGGGCCGAAGGAATAAATTTGCAGGAACAGGATCACGACCAGGGCAGCCACCAGCAACATCTTTATAAACAGCACGATACCCGCCGGTTCTTCAAAAACAGGAGTGAGTTTATCCTCATTGCTGATGGTGGCATAGATGCCGGTAACAATCAGCACTATCAGGCTGGCCCAGGTCAGCGGGGAAAAACGCCCCGTGGCAATCATGTTGATGGCGCTGGATCGGGGAGTGCCCAAATGTTTCAAAGCAGGGGTTACGGCAAACTGACTGTAGATCATACTGCCTATCCAGGTCACTGCGGCCAGGATATGCAGGGAGCCTGAAATGGAGTGCAAAATTTTTTCCATAATTTGATACTCCCTTGAATAACAATTTTGACTTATATGTTTGATATTGTTTCAGCTTACTGATAAATTTATTCTTATGAGTTTATCAATAATTACCATAAAAAACGTGCCATCGAACGGTATTCAGCTAAAACAGTCTTTTTATTTTTTATAGACAATCGTGGTAAACATACCACCGGATGGATCAGTGAAATTGTTGGCCATGTGGTGCGGAATATGGCAGTGAAACGGCCAAATACCGGGATTGTTGGCCACAAACTGAATATCCCAAGTTTCCCCGGAAGCCACCAGTATGGTACTTCTCATTAGTCTGTTATATGGAGGAATGGGATTGCCATCTACAGCGGTTACTGCAGATTGATGGCCGTGTATGTGAATGGGGTGGGGTTGCTCCATGGCGTTAGTTAACCTGATGCGTACTCTTTCACCATAGTTTACCTCTAGAGGTGTAACGAAGGGAAAACACCGTCCGTTCATGGCGAAAAAATTAAAATTACCGCCATGGCCGTAAGGGTCAATATCATATATGCCGGGTTGAATAACTCCCATTGGCAGTCCTGGTACAGCAAATTCTTGCAGCATCATAAGGTAATCACGCTGTATACCGGTTTGGTTTTGGTCAGGCTCCAGAATAACAAATCCCCCTTCAAGACCCATCATTTCCTGGCGCGGCACGTTATGATGGGTATGATACATATGCGTGCCCGGCGGGTTGATAATTTTGAAGTGGTAGTCAAAGTAACTGTTTGGTTCGATCTTGGGTGACGGCTCCACATCAGGCACACCGTCCATGACGTTGGGGACATCCAGACCATGCCAGTGAATACTGGTTGGCTCATGCAGCCTGTTGTAAACTCTGATGTTCACGTGATCTCCGGGATAAACCAGGATGGTCGGTCCGGGAGTAGTACCATTATAGCCCCAAGCTCTAATGAACAGGCCGGGTAATAATTCTCTGGTAACTGGTTCGGCAACCAATTGAAAATATTTTACACCGTTTTTCATCACAAATGGTAGATTGGGAATATCCGGGTGATAACCATATAGATCCCCCTATTTAAAATTTACTTTAAAGCTGACTTCCCATAATTTATGTAATTTATATCATATTGGTTACCGTCTATGGATACGAACTGAACTAAACATCCTTATGGCTAAAAGATATCCCCCGCATTTATCCTCATGGTTTGTTGTTAAATGGAAATATAGCTCACGGTTACCAGTAGGGGAATAAGTTATCGGCTAAAAGAAAACGACCGCAAATTATTAAGAGATATACGGGAAGCAGTGGTCGTTAAAACCCAAATGATGTTCTCTTCTAGAATTAGGAATACTTGTATTTTTGTAGCAAGACATTTCTTGTCACCATATTATATTTCAAAAATCTTGAGGTGACGTTGAAATGGGCTATGGTCAGGAAGTTCAAGCTGAGATAGAAAAAGAAGTTAATATACCCTATTCATCCAGGCTTCCAATTTCATATGAAGAATGGGAGAGAAAGGCGAGTACTGTTTTAGCTAAGGGCGTGTTTGATTATATAGCGGGTGGTGCAGGTGCGGAATATACTATTCAGGCTAACAGAGAAGCTTTTTATTTCTGTAGGATTTTGCCGAAGGTTATGGTTGACGTAGATGAACGTAACCTGTCTGTTAATTTATTTGGACTCAAACTCCCGAGTCCTATTCTTCTTGCCCCGGCAGATAGACAAGAACTATACAATCCCGAAGCAGAACTGGCATCCGCAAGGGCGGCGGCTTCTTTAGGTGTTCCATTTATTTTAAGTACATTTTCCACCAGATCTATTGAACAGGTGGCTTCCGTTATGGGTTTTTCCCCACGGTGGTTCCAATTATACATGGGAAAAGATCCCGACGTAGTATTAAGCATGGTACGCCGGGCTGAAGAATCAGGTTATACAGCTATAGTTTTAACTGTCGATCGTCCTAAGCACGGTTGGCGGGAAAGAGAGTTGAGAGATCTATACCCCCCGGTTATACTCAACAGGGCGGTTGCCAATTTCTTTACCGACCCTGTTTTTTTGGCCAAACTCCCCAAACCCCCTCAAGAAGATCCGCAAGGCGCAATTGATATGGTTTCGAAAATAATTCACAATCCCAGCTTAACCTGGAAAGATCTCTCGTTCTTACTTAAATATACAAGGATTCCTATTCTGGTTAAGGGAATCCTCAACCCTGATGATGCTCAAATGGCTTTGGATCACGGAGCCGATGGAGTTATTGTTTCAAATCACGGTGGCAGGCATCTTGACGGAGCGATGGCTGCACTTGATGCACTGCCCAAGGTCGTTGATCTAGTTCAGGGACGTGCTCCTATACTTATGGACAGTGGTATCCGTCGTGGAGCTGATGTGATCAAAGCTTGTGCCCTTGGGGCATCAGCTGTGTTGGTTGGCCGTCCATACATATACGGACTGGCTGTAGCAGGTGAGCTAGGGGTTAGAAGGGTAATTCGAAATCTTATTGCTGATACAGATATTACTATGGCTAACTCTGGAAGAAGATCAATTACTGAAGTTGATAGATCTTTAGTGGTACATATTTCAAGCTTATGATAGTATAATTGACTCATTAAAAAGAACAGTTTTAATGATTATTTTAAGATGTTTTATAAGTTATACTTTATCCCGATATTATATAGTCGGGTCAAACATCCCACCGGATGGATTAGTGAAATATATTCGTTTAAAATATATATTGGGCACACTCCTCAAGAGAGGTGTGTCTTTTCTCTTTCGCCTGCGCTTTTCTCCCGGCGTCCAGCACGTGGGTGGCGCAAGAAATACACGGGTCGTAGGAGCGCACTATGCGGCCCAGAATAGTCCCCAGCATGTCGGGCCGGGGTATTGAAGTACCCACCAGAGCGCTTTCCACCGGACCCCGCTGGCCATACTGGTCTTTGGGCGAAAAATTCCACACCGTGGGCGTGATGATATTATACTGCTCCACCTGTTTGTTAACAATGCGGGCGCTGTGCAAAAGAGACCCCCGCATGGCGTCCGTAGTGGTCACAACCTCACTTTTTACCGGCTCGACATTTTGTTTTAGCGGCGCAGGTCCGGGCTGCAGCTTCAAGAGCCATTCCCGCACCAATTCCGTAATCAGCAGTGTTTCCAGGGAACGGGCGTAAATCCGGTCCATAGTGGAGGTGCCGCCATTATAAAAACCGTTAATGATCATCCGGGCCAGCGGCCCCGTTTCATAATGTCGCCCCGCATAACAGACTGACTTAATCCAGGTATACGCGCCCGGCTTGTAGGGGGCCGGCTCTACCTCCCGGTCATCCGCACCCGGGCCGGAATTTACAGCGAACCAGGAACTGGTAACGTCCTCTTTAATCAGTTCCACCCGGGGAGCGGTTAACTGTCCGTCGGTCAGCACCCCGTTTCTCCATAAAGATTGTTCATTGTGCGGGCCAAACTTGAACAACCCAAAGGATAACAAGCGCCTGGGGGTGATGCCTATTTTAAAGTAATCTCCGTAAACCCGGGCAATAAGTTCAGTATCGGGAATCAGACTGGTTTTTACAAATGCATGGATACTATTAATTAAAGCCAGGGCCCGGTTAATATTATCCGCCGTGGGGGACACTGCCACTCCCCCGTGGACGAAGCTGTGCTGGTGGGGAGCCTTGCCGCCAAATAAGGCCAGGATTTCATGGCTGCGCTGGGCGGCTTTAACCGCCTCGAAGTAATTGCCCGTCAGGCGCTGGTTGTCACCGGGATTCAGCCTGGCATCGGTGAGATTTTGCCCGTGAAATGGCGGGTGGTCGGGCATACGTACGAAGTCCGGTAGACTAAATAGGTAAAAGTGCCGGATATGGTTTTGCAGAAAATCCGCCCCGTACATGATATTGCGCAAATACTGGGCGTTTTCCGACAGCTCGTTGGCATACAGTTCATCCAGCAGATAACTGGCTGTGGCGCCGTGGGCCAGGGAGCAGATCCCGCAAACACGCTGGGTCAGGTAGACAGCGTCGGTGACGTGACGGTTCCGCATAATCCACTCGTAACCACGGAACATGGTGCCGCTGGCGTTGGCTTCCGCCACCCGGCTCTGCTCAACAATTACCTCCATGGATAACAGGCCGCTCAGGCGGGTGACGGGACTGAACATGATCCGCTGCTTACTCATCCTGGCCCCCCTTAACAACTATTTGAACATTTGTGGGCAGTTGCGCCGGGGTTACCCCGGGCGCCCCAATGTCTACTTTTTTCTCCGGTATGGGAGTGAAAAATGGTGTAGACCCGTCCGGGAAATCCTCGTTGGTGCATCCAATACAGGGGGTGTTGGCCTTAACCGGCCAGTTCACGTAATTGATCCACTGCCGGTAGGGGCAGTCGGCGAAGGTACGGGGTCCCATGCACCCCAGGGAAAACATGCACTCGATGTCGCCCAGCATTGCTGCGAAATCTCCCTGATCGAAATAGGAGCGGCGTTGGCAGTGCCGGTGCACCGTAAAACCGTAAAACAGGGTAGGTCGTCCAAGTGTATCGAGCTCCGGCCGGCCGTACAGCAGCAGGTGGGCCAGAGTGCCCACGAACCAGTCCGGATTAGTGGGGCAGCCGCTCACATTGATAACCTCCCGGTCCAGTACATCCCGGACGCCGACACTGCCGCTGATGTTGGGCCGGGCTGCAGAAGGCCCTCCGAAACTGGCACAGGTGCCGTTGGCCACTACATATTGGGCCAGTTTGCCCAGCCAGGTCACCACTTCCAGGGCGGTGAGGTTGCGGCTTTCCGTGCGGGCAATCATGTTGTATAGACCGTTATCTTTTACCGGTACGGCCCCCTCCACCACCAGGGTGAATCTTCCCCTGTACAGCGTGGCGGTCTGTTCCAGAATCATCAGAGCTTCCTTCCCCTGGGCGGCCATAAAAGTGTTGCTGTACAATAAATCAATCATCTCGTTGAAAACCCGGCCCAGATAGGGAAAGGTGGTGTTCATAAATGCTATATTATTGTCACCGCTGTCGTTGGTCTCGATCCAGATCACCGGCAGCTTGTTTTGGTTTTTATTAGCGAGATGTTCTTCAACCACAGGCAGTATGGCTTTGGTCAAAGCGTGATCATCGACAAACGACATATTTCGGCAAAGTTTAATAAATTCTTCTTGTTGCATGGAATAAACTCCCTTGTTTTTTGTATTATATGCTTCTACCTTAAAAAAATGTCCAGCTTGGAATCTATCAGTGAAAAATGGAATATTAAATAGCATGGGCAAATTAAGATATCAAGTTTTGGTGCTGGGGCTGGGCAATTTGTTAATGACCGACGACGGTTTTGGTGTGCTGGCTGCGCAAATACTTATGCAAAAAGCATGGCCCTCCGGGGTAGCAGTCATGGATATTGGGACCGCGGCATTTTATTTTTGGGAAGAAATCAGCCTTTCCCGCCATGTTATCGCAGTAGACGCGCTGCGAGCCGGGGGAAAGCCCGGTAGTATTTACCGTCTGAGCGGTGCTGATATAAGGCACCCACCGGACGGTCGGCGGGCTGCACATGGTTTTACATTTCCGGACGTCATAGCGCTGGCCAGGAAAATAAGCGGGTATCCCTCCGGCTTATTGATTTATGGGGTGGAACCACTGGATTTGAGGTTTGGTAATCCACTCTCCCCGGTATTAAAAAAAACATTGCCCAAAGTTTTGGCGCAAGTATCTGGTGAAATAGACAGGCTGTTATGAAACTGTTCCATTCCATTTAGGAAATGATATTTTTTCCTTTGTAACTACAGCTGTTTGTGGTTATCGGAAGTTCTTGATCGTTAATTCGCCAATAAATATTTAATATAGATATTTTAGGCACAGGAGGATACCCAATGGTCACACGCAATCAAAATTTAGAAATATTGAAAAAGTATCAAAAAGAATTGGTGGAAACGCTGGGTAAGGATTTCTGGACGGACATGTCCGAGGTAATGTCGAGTTCCCAACCTCCCGCCGACGTTTATGAAACCGGTGATACGGTGGTGGTGGTGCTGGAGCTGCCGGGATTAAAAGGTGCCTCGGATGTGCATCTTGCTGTCAATAACAACTCGCTTTTGGTCAAAGGTCGAGTAGACCGGGATTACCAGCAAACTTTTAATTTATTGCAGGATGAGCGCCCCACCGGCTCGTTCGAGCGCAAAATAATACTGCCTGTGACGGTGGACCCCTCGGGCACCAAGGCAGTCTACAAACACGGATTGCTGGAAATCACTTTATCCAAATCCAGTATTCGATCCGAGCGGCAAATCAGAGTTCAATTCGTGGAGTAAACACCAACTATTTATATAAAACTTACTTTAACTTCCTGAAGTTTCACTTGACCGTCCTTGACCAGCCGGATTTCCAATATCCCATTTTGGTAAGCCGCCGACTTTTCCGTATACTTGCTGTCTGCCGGCAAAAGTACCTGCCGTTTAAAAGGAACATGTTTACCGTCCCGCTGCATTACACCGCGCAAGTACAAGATATTACCTCTTAAAGTCACACTAACCTCCCGGTTTTTATCCAATTCCGGTATTTCAACCAGCAATGTCAGTTCGTTATTATGCTCATGTAAAGAAACTTGAGGTTTAAAAGTGTCCTGGCGCTTGCGGGAGTTAAAAATACTCTGGCCCAGCACCTCCTGGTAAGTATCCAGCATTTCCCTCATATAAGCCCGGGCGGTTTGTATATCAAGGTTATTAAAATCGCGGTTCATCCGGCATTCTTTCCTTTCGTATGGATGATGTCATTAGCAATATAATTAATAAGGTGGGAACATTATGTGAAAAAATCCCAACCTGCTGGCGGCCTTTTACTGTACCTGATGCAAAAATTAACCCATATCTGCAAACATCCCGGCCATTCTAAAAAAAACAGGGTGTCAAGTCATGGTTGCGACAATTCTTGCCAACCTTTAACTGATATACAGGCGTCCCTGGCCAAGCTGGAAATCGGGGTGCGAGCCATCAAGGAACAGTTGCAACAGCTTCAGTCAGCCCTGGAAGCGCCCAAGGACGGTATTGAAAATTTCACGGTGGAAAGAATGTACGTGGATAAATTTGAGCTAAATGTGGAATCCATCGATGTGGAAACAGTCAGCGGCACCCTGAACGTGGGAATTACCCACAGCAGCATGGTCGGCATGGCTCAACCCGGGGGCACGGGCGCCCCCGGCGCCGGTCACCAGGTAAAGACTGGCAATTTAAGGCAAATCATTAACGAGCACCTGGGCAGTGGACAACAGTCCCCCAGGCCGGCGGCCCAGGATCTGGGAGAAAAAAAATATACCCGCACTTTTTATCCTAATCAGGGCAAGCCCAAAATCATGATTAACAGGGTTAATTAAATAATTGCGTTCTGGGGCATGTCGACCACGTCAGGGTCAAATTGCGTATTGCCGTTGATATTTAGCTGATTATTGATAATCTGAAAGTCACCCATATTAAAAGAGCCGGCCGCTGCCTGCATTTTCATGGAACTTCTGGTATTGGTTATATTTACGTCTGCTTGCATCATCTGCGCCCCTGATTGTACCGCCGTTACTTTTACCGGACCTAATATGATCAATGCTTACACCTCCAGGGAAATCAATATTACAATACCATTAATTCAACCAGTTTGCTATTCATCAAAAAATCACGGCAAAAATCTAAAGCTCAATAAAATTATCATCGGATTGGTGGGAAATATTATAGGGATTGCTGATCTGGTCGGCGTCGCCGTTGTTCATGGAGCCGGGACCCGCCTGCATCACCATTTCGCTGCTGGGCACGTTGATGATGCGCTCGCCGATTATAAACGAGGCCCCAGACTGGATACTATTTATTTTAATATTGCCGATCTTGATAATGGTATAACTCATGCTTGCTCACACAACCTAACCATTTAATGGGACATTCCTCGTAAAGATGTACTCCCATCTTTTATACGTTTGGGACATTCCTTCGCAGGAGGTGTGTCCCTTTTCCGCTAAACCATTCTGAGCTGATAAAATACATTATTCAAATAATCTGGTAAAAGTTACTTTTTCTTTAACTTTTGTAGTAATTGAATTGGACAAGCATTGGCAGGGCGCTATGCCCATTATATCGACAACAAGTCCCATGCCCATTCCTGCTATTAACATTAACCAGGCTAATCATAACCCTTTCAGCCAGTAGAAATTATAACCCGAAACACTCATGAAATAGACCAGCAGTACTCCTCCTGCTGAACCAAGAAAGGAGCAATAACGCTTCACGATAACCCTGTAAAAGCATTTTTTATTTGGGTTATTTTTAATGGTTTATACTCTACTATATTTATAGTATAATAAATTGATATAATTTGGTAATCAATAATAATTCATTGATGTGAGGTGAAAAAATGAAGATTACCACAAAAGGCCGATACGGCTTAAGGGCCATGCTGGACATAGCCACCCAGCAAGACAAAGGTCCGGTCACACTACAAAGTATTGCTGAAAGACAAAGGATTTCATATAGGTATTTGGAGCAATTAATGTACTCATTGAAAAATGCCGGCCTTGTAAAAAGCGTTCGCGGACCTATGGGCGGATATATGCTAACAGAACAAACCAATAATATTAAAATTGGAGATATAGTCAGGGCTCTTGAAGGTCCTATCGCGCCGGTGGAATGTGTAAATGAGAGCTGCCCTGAGGATTGCATGCGTTCAGATACCTGTGCGGCAAAGCTTGTTTGGCTAAGAGTCCGGGAATGCATTGTAGAAGCGCTGGATTCGTTGACCTTGGAAGATATGGTTAACACCTTTAAGGGATTTGCAGGAAAACAAATAAGCTGATCTGGACATTCAGATTATTTTATAAATAAAACATTAATTATGACACTTTGCATTTAAAATAACTTATGAGGTGAAAAAATGACAATTCGATTTAAGCTGCTTGCCGGTTTTTCTGTATTATTGTCAATACTTCTACTTCTGAGCTTCATATCATATAAACAGTTGAACACTGTTGAGGAAGAATTTAACCAATACATAAGAAGAGATATAAAATTGCTGGACACTGCTCAAAATATTCTTATTTCTCATGCTTTGGCTGAATCAACCTTGAAAAGCTATATACTTATTAATGATAAGCAGCATTTGGAAGAGTATAATAATTATGACAGGGAAACCGACACATATCTTGAACAGCTACAGAAATTATCTTACAAGGAAGAAACTGGACAGCTGGTAAAGAAGATTATATCGGCCATGAACGCTTATGACAAATATGTTGAACAGATTCTGGTTTTTAAAGAAAATGGCCAAACCGAAGAATTATTAATGTACATGCATGAAAACAGAAAAATATCCGGGGAATTTAATGATGCTGTAATTAATCTTGTGGAGTTTCAAAGTAAAGATGCCTCCTCAGTGGAAAATACTATACATATTAAGACAGACAGAGTAGATAAGATAGTAATAGCTTTGTCCATAATTGGATTACTTCTGGGTCTTTTAACCGCTTTGATTATTAGCAGAATGATTACTCTACCGTTAAAAAGAATAACCCAGTCCGCAGTACTCATCTCCAAGGGGGATTTTACAGGAGAAAATATTGGTGTGTACTCAAAGGATGAACTTGGCATACTGGCCGGCTCATTCAATCAAATGCGTGAAAATATTAAAGAAATCGTCGGAGGTGTAATTAACGTTTCCTCCAAAATGATACTTGCTATCGACGGTTTGTCCAGGCAGGCGGTACAAACTGCCGCTGCAGCTACAGAAAACGCATCAACCGTTACTGAAATTTCCGCCTCTGTAGATCAAATGACACAGAATACGCAAGAAGTATCTGGTTTTTCCAATGAAGCAGTCCAAAAAGCAGAAGATGGTTCCCAGAGGATTGATCAGGTAATCAGTCATATGGAAATTATTACTGTTTCCAGCAACCAGGCGTCGGCAGTATTAAATGAACTGGCCGGTATACTGGAGCAAATTAATAAAATTATAGAACTGATAACCGGCATTGCGGACCAAACCAATTTACTGGCCTTAAACGCAGCCATTGAGGCAGCCAGGGCCGGCGACCAGGGACGTGGATTTGCCGTGGTGGCCGAAGAGGTTCGCAAACTGGCGGAACAATCAACCACCGCATCAAAAGAAATCAACAACCTCATAAACGGCGTTCAGGAAGAATCCGCAAGAGCGGTTGCAGCTATGAACAACGGCAACGCCAGGGTACGGGAAGGGGCAAAGGTCATCAACGAAACTGGAGGAAGCTTCCGCGCGATAATCGATTCTATTGGAGGCCTCTCCAGGCAGGTCCAGGACCTGGCAGCAGCCTCGCAGCAGATATCAGCCAGTGTACAGAACGTGGCGGCAACCACCGAGGAACAAACGGCAGCAATGGAAGAGGTGTCGGCGACAGCTGACGAATTGACTAAGATGGCCCGTGAATTGGAAGCAATGGCGGTTCGGTTTAAAATATAGTATATAGATAAATACTAAAGCGCGCCGTTTTACGGTGCGCTTTTTAGGTTCGTACAGAGTCGTGAATAACTCATGTTAACAGATCGTTTTATGCTTATTTTTTTTCTTTGTAATCCTTCAATAAGTTCTTCAAGAGTGAGAGTATCCGACCTTCCTGCTGACGCTTTAAGGCTTCTTGCATCACCACTTGCTCGCCTGGGAATTTCATGTTTTTTCATTCTTTCGACGACAAAGTGTTTTGTCAGGTTAACCGTTTTTCCGGGGAACTCATTGAATATCCGGGTAAGGGAATCAGCAATTTCATGAAGGCAAAGCCCGCATTCCCAGTACATATAAGAGATAATATCTTTTAAAGTCACCCCGCAGGTCTTTTCCAAGGCTGCTATCTTATCCCCATATAGGCCCGGGCGGTTCCACTCCCTCTCTCCCCGGGCCACCTGGTGGGCGATGGTGGCATAGGATTTTCTAATTACCTCTGTAAGGTTGATACGGCCCTCCCGGATAGCCAGTGCCCGGGACTGTGCCTGTGTTCGCCTCGGTATATCCAGTTCCATCATCTTCAGGCCCACCCACCTTGTGGATACGCCAAGTTTTTTCCCTATCATCTCCTGGGTATGGTTCTGATTCCAGTAAAGGTCATAAAGGACTTCTCTTTTTTCCTTATCGGTTTTGTCAAAAATATCAGCCAGGTCCGTAATGACTTTCTTTCCGGTTGAAAGCTTATCCATTGCCAGTTTTGTCGCTTTACTTATATCTCTTCTGGGGATGCCAAACATCTTTAACCGGCGGTCTACATAACCCTCATGGACTTTAAAAGTCCTACCAGGTATTTCAGACATAATATTGTTTAAGTGTTCAGCAATCTCCTGGCAGCTCATTTGCGCATCCCAGTATAGGCTGCGAAGAATCTCCTTGAAGGAATTGCCAGTTATACCCTCCAAAGCGGCAATTTTTGATTTATGCCTGCCCGGGTGATTCCACCGGCGCAGGCCCAGGGAGATTTCGTACCTTATGGTTTGCTGGGCTTTTCTTTGGATCTCTTCAAAATCTTTGCGGTTGTGTTTGATAGCAACCAACTGGGCTGTACTAAGACTTCTTCTTGGGATATTGTATTTTTCCATCATTTTTTGTACCCAGCCCCTGGAATATCCCAAACGCTTTCCAATTAACTGCTGGCTTAATTCCTCTTCCCAATAAAGCTTTTGAATTATTTGCTCTATTGACATACCATCGTAAGGAATGTGCACATCAATCAGCCTCCGCTAATAACCGGTCTATAATGCAAGAATGTATGGCCCTGATTCTTAAGCTTATTTAGAATCTAAAAAGCCTTCCGGATAAATATTCCATATACCGCCAGAGCCAGGGTAAAGGCTGCCAAGAAAAACACTCCAATGGCGCCCCGGCGGTAACCATTCCGCCAGGCCCAGTAACCATATGAAAAGGTGTAGTAGGTTATTACCAGGGGGATAATCAACAGAACCCACTGCATATTAACTCCTGTCCATTATTTCTTACCCATAATTTTCTTCATTTGACGAATTTTTATACTTTAACTTGAGAATTGCTTAGGATTGGGATATTTAACCCGGCACAGGAGATACTAAATCAAAATACCCGAGGAAGGTAACAATGAAGAAAATACTTCCCAATATATTAAATCTGATAACCTTTCAGGAACCCAAAGGTGGCGAGGGTTTTGTACTGAAAGAAAACATAACTGATCAGAAGAAGTCAAATAAGCAGGGAGACGGAATAAAAAGCGCATCCGGCGGCAAACAGGAGAAGGGTACTTCCGGGGCGGAAGGCAGGCAGAATAATAGCCTGGTTAAAGTAGGCGGAGATGAAGTTAATGGCGTCGGAGAAGGGGATCGTACACATTCTAATGGCAAAGGATTAAAAAATCAGGAATCTGGAAAATCGGGACAGGGTGGAGAAGATGAGGCGGAGTACGGACAGGATGGATATAAGGGCACCAGTGACGTTATTGATGCCGGTGCCCTTTCCGTGGAGGGGGGCGGCGGGCGTAAGGATACCCGGATACGCCGGGCTAAAAAAATATCCGGCCGTGACCGGATGAAGTCAGGATACAGGCCTGCTCTTAATACTAAGATGTACTCTTCAACCGGGGAAATTCCTGAAGATACACGCATAAGCCATGATTTGATTTGTAACCGAAAGATAATTGAGTCGCTATACGGCTTGCCACAAAACAAGGACGTGGTGATCAGGGAATTTGAATTGGGCACCACCCCACGACTTAAGGCGATGCTTGTATTTATGGACGGGCTGACGGACAAGGCTATAATAAACCATCTGCTGCAGTCCATGATGGTCTTTTCCGATGTGGTTCTGCCGGCGGGGAATCCTGCAGAACTACTTGCAGATAACCTTTTGCCTGGGAATCAAGTAAAGGAAGCATGCTCCTTTGAGGATGTTCTTTATGCCGTAAATACCGGTGATTCTGCCTTTTTCCTGCAGGGCACGGACCGGGCGCTGTTGGTGGAGACAAAGGGTATGGAGCACCGCACGGTGGAAAGGCCCAACACCGAGCAGACTATAAGAGGACCCCAGGATGGATTTACGGAGACTTTAAGGGTAAACATTGCGTTGATCCGTAAGCACACAAGGACTGCAGCACTCACCACTGAATTTTTTAAGGTGGGAGAAAGATTTCCTAACGATGTTGCCATTATGTATGTAAGGGACCTGGCCAATCCGTCTTTGGTGAAAGAAGTAAAGCGGCGCGTAAAGAGCATAAAGATTGATTTCATGCCGGACAGCGGCATGCTGGAGGGGTTGATCGAAGACCAGCCGTACAACCTGAATCCCCAGACTATCGCCACCGAGCGGCCCGACCGGGTGGCCTCTTTCCTGGCAGAAGGTAAAGTAGCTGTGCTGGTGGACGGAAGTCCGCAGGCGTTGGTGGTGCCAGCTACAATGTATGCCCAGCTGCACACCGGAGAAGAGTCTTACCTGAGGTGGCCCTACGGCACCTTTATAAGGTATGTGCGGACTGTGGCTTTTTATATATCGTTTCTGTTACCGGGCAGCTATATTGCCGTAGTACTTTTTCATCAGGAAATGGTCCCCACCGACCTGCTGCTGGCCATCGCCGGCAACCGGGAGAGGGTGCCCTTTCCCTCGGTGGTGGAACTCCTGTTGATGGAGCTATCCTTTGAACTGGTCAGGGAGGCGGGGGTGCGCATACCGGGGATCATCGGCACCACCATAGGAATTGTGGGGGCGTTGATTTTAGGCCAGGCTTCCGTACAGGCCAATATAGTCAGTCCCATACTGGTGGTGCTGGTGGCGGTAACCGGCCTGGCTTCCTTTGCTGTGCCCAATTATTCACTGGCCTTTACTCTGAGGCTGTACCGCTTTTTTTATATCCTACTGGGTTCCATGCTTGGTTTTTTCGGTATAACCATAGGCCTTTTCGTACAAATACTGCTCACAGTCAACCTCAAATCCTTCGGGGTGCCTTACCTGGCTCCCTCCGGACCCCGCACTCTACAGGGTTATGATGTACTGACCAGACTGCCTTTATTTGCCCACGAAAAAAGGCCCGATTATATGAATCCTCAGGATGTCCGGCGGGCGCCTGAAATTTCCAGGGGATGGGCGGCAGAAAAGGGGGGCGACAGCGGTGCAAGAGGAAGGTAAGTTCGGCCTGGCCGAGGCGGTGGTGCTGCTCACTATGTCCAACATGGCCAGAATTTTCATGACTTTTCCCCGTGGGATAATCGAACTGGCCGGACCGGCGGCCTGGCTTACCCCGCTGCCCGGGCTGATGCTGGCCCTGCTGGGGGTATATATTTTCTGGCTTTTACTCAAACCCCACCCGGACAAAACTATCGTGGAGATTACCGAGTCCGCGCTGGGACCGGTATTTGGAACTGCGATCAATGTTATTTATGTAATTTTCTTTCTTTTTGTAGGAATGACTTTCAGCCGGATATTCAGTGAGGCCTTACTGGTCTCAATATTACCCCGCACACCAATCAGCGCTGTCAACACGGGCTTTGTTCTTACCGCCCTGCTGGGCAGCTACCTGGGTGTGGAGGTGCTGGCCCGTTCAGCCCGGGTAACTTATCCCTTTGTGCTGGGAGGAATAATTGTCCTCCTGGTAAGTCTGTATCCCTTTTACCGTCCCGGTTTCCTTTTTCCCATGCTGGGAACAGGACCCTATCAGGTGTTCGTGCAGGGGGGGTTTGACACCGGGGTGGTTTCCGAGGTGCTAATCGCGGCTGTTATTGTGCACTGCTTAGCCTCCAGGGATTTATTTACCACTGCGGTTTCCCGGGCCATGTTGATGGGCTTCGCCTACCTTATAATCCTTGAACTGGCTATAATTATGGACATCAACTGGAGGGCCTCCTCAGAAAATACCCTGCCCTTCTATACACTTACCCGCGGCATTTACCTGGGCAGGTTCTTTCAGCGGATAGAAGCCATTTTTGTTATTATCTGGGGCTTTATAGGGATGATCAAAGTATCCATTACATTATATGCAGCTTCGGTGACCCTGGCCAGGGCGTTAAAGCTGCCGTATTACAGGCCGTTAATCTGGCCTTTGGGTTTGATTATTTTTATAATCAGCCTGCTGCCGCCGGATCTGCCTACAACAGCATTAATTGATTCGGAGTATCTCAGGCCCTTTGGTTGGTTTCCTACCTTTTTGCTGCCGCTGGTGGTGTTGGCGGTGGACAGGTTTAGAGCACGGAGGCGGGAATCATGAGGATGTTTAAGTTGCTGGCAACAATTATTTTGCCTCTTTTCCTGGCCGGCTGCTGGGGCAGCAGGGAATCCGACGAAATAGCCTATGTTATGGCCATAGGGATTGACAAAGGTAAAAAGGGTAATTTAATGGTGACATTTCAGATCGCCAACCCCAAAGTTATCGCCGGCATAACCGGCGGGGGCGGAGGGGGAGGGGGAGGCGGCGGCAATGGCGGCGGTGATGCTGAACCATTTCTGTATGTAAGCACGCATGCGCCTTTGCCCATTGCCGCCTTTCACCTGGTGAACGCGACCCAGAGCAGGGAAATTTCCCTTTTACACACCAAAGCTTTTATTTTCTCCGAAGAGTTGGCCAGGGAAGGGCTAAAAGGGTATCTTAATCCCCTCAACCGTTACCGGGAGACCCGGGGCACGTCCTTTGTGTTTATAAGCCGTGGCAGGGCCCGGGATTTCATGCAAAAAAACCAGCCGTTATTGGAAGTTAGTCCCTCAAAGCAGTATGAAATGATCGCCCAGCTATCAAACGTTCACGGCCTGGCGCCCAAAACCAATTTAGAACAATTCTACCATAATACCAAAGCTCTTTCCATCGCGCCCACGGTGCCCCTGGTAGGAGTTAACGAAAAGGGCATGGCGACTGTTATGCCGGCCGAACCTCACGTGCTGGGCAATTATCTGGCCGGGGATTTGCCTGTTGCCGGAGAAAGCAAGGTCCAATTTATAGGGGCGGCGGTGTTCAGCGGAGACAGGATGGTGGGTGAGCTTGACGGGAATGAGTGCAGGCATCTGCTGATATTGCAGGGTAACTTGCAGCGTTCATTCATGGTTTTAGACGACCCCCTAAAGCAGAGCGGTCATATAGGCCTGACACTATACCAGGCCCGCAAACCCATCGTTGAGGTTTCTTTTACCGAAGAGGGGCCTGTGATAAATGTTGAAGTATTCCAGGAGCCTACCATTGTAGGCATCGCTAGCGGTATTAATTATGAAAACACCAAGTATAAGCCAATACTGGAAAAGGAAGTGACGCGCCTGATTGAAGAAAAGTGTATGGAACTGGTAAACCGCTCCCAGAATGAATTCCGTGCCGATATATTCGGTTACGGTGAAGCCGCCAAACGTCATTTTCTTACCTTGGGCGATTGGGAGAAGTATAACTGGCCGGAAGTCTATCCTAATGCTCAGGTGAATGTAAAGGTGCATGTGAAAATAAGGCGGACGGGGTTAATGTTGAAAACTTCTAAAATAAAGTAGCAACACAAGAATAAGCAGTTTTCCCGGTGGTTTTTTTGTAGTTTGTTTGCTTTTTAAAAAGGAGTGATAGGACTGACGGAATAAAAGATTGCCTCCTACATCTTGAATAGTATATATAAAGCTATTCACTCCTGGAAAAAGGTAACTTTTACTGTAAACACTTCAGCAGGACATGGCAAAAAAAAGGATAGAGACTTCCCCGGCGGTGGGTAAGTTAAAAACGGCAGGCGTTTGATACTATTCAGCCGCCTGCCGTTTTTAATCGATGATTTTATTTACCAGTCATTGCGCTCCATGTTTGACCAGTTTCCGGACATATTTCCATGCTCCCAGCTGCTCCCGTTGTTTTTAGTATTAGCTTTAGAACTTTGGGTGTTCCAGGAACTCTTTTGTCCCTGCTGGTAATACTGTTGGCAAACCTGTTGCATAGCTGTTATATCCTGTTGGCTCATGTTCATCATTTGCCCGTTCATCTGTTGGCAGACCTTAATCATTTGTTCCGGGGTCATGTTGCTGCCGTTTACCATCGGGCAATTTTGCATCATCTGGCCGCCCATTTGCAGGCAGGCTTTCAGCATCTGGTTGTAAAGGTCGTTTTGCTTTGCAGGAACAGTGGTTTGGCTCTTTTGCTGCCCATTGGCGGCCGACTGTGGGCTGTTTTGAGCGGTTGTGCCGGTCGCAGGCTGAGCATTGTTGGTTGCAGGTTGAGTAGTGTCAACCGTGGGCTGTGCATTGTTAGCCGCAGGCTGGGTGTTGGTATTATTGGTACTGTATGTAGTACCGGTTACAGTGTCGGTATTCATGTTTGTATTCATGTTCATGGGCATCGGGTTAGGGTCATTTGCTATCCAGTCAGCTATGGCCTGCTGGTAACTTTGACCCGGCTGGACTGTGGCGGCGTTTACCGCGCCCACGATTCCCACAACCAGTATAAGGACGCATAGACTTATCAGCCAGCGGTTTTTGTATTTTTTCATGATATCATTCCTTTCATTATTAAAAAATTAGGATAGGTATAATGAAATGCTTTTTAAATAGGCTTTCTAACAAAAAGCATGTAACATGGTTGTTTTTAATATTATTTCAACCAACCACCTCCCCCGGGCACTTCACTCAGTAATTCGAAGGGTTGATTTAATTTTCAGAGGGTGGTTGGAAAATTTTCGAAAAAAGCCTGTATGAAAGCGGGTAGCCCGTTTATAAATGTGTTTTAACATGACTTCAGTACGTTGAAATTAATATAGTCAGATATCTTTTGCCCTGTTTGTGACATTTTGTTACCTGCTTGTTACCTGCCTGTGACATTGGCGGACTATAATAACACAGTGAGAAAACCATGCAGGGAAGAAAGATGGTGATAATTTGGATACTGTTCGCATTGTGGATAACACACTGGTCAACATAAAAAAATCCGAAAACATAGCCTTAAGTTTGCAGGAGAAGTCAAAAATAGTGAGATTGCTGGATTTTATGGGAGCAGACATAATTGATATCGGTCCCACAGTATATAAAAAGCAACTGGCGGCATTACCACGAATAAACGGTATGGGTTTGGGCTTCCGGATAACCACCTGGAACGTGGCAAACTTTGGAGACATATGCGCTTCCGTGAATTGCGGCATTAAAGGTGTTCATATTTCAGTGCCTGTTTCGGATATTTTGATAGGACATAGAATAGGAAAATCAAGGCAATGGGTTTTGGACAGTGTCAGAAATGCAATACGGTGTGCCGCTGATTTGGGCTTTGGAATATCAGTGGGGGCCGAAGGCGCGTCCGAGGCTGATTGGATTTTCTTGGTGGAATTAGCGCTTCTTGCCGAGGAAATGGGGGCAGAGCGTTTCAGGTTTGTTGATTCGTCCGGGATTATGAATCCGGAGATAACCTTTAATGAAATGAAATATCTTGTCACACTGCTAAATATGGACCTGGAATTTCAGGGGGGCAACAAAAACGGTATGGCCGCTGCCAACACAGCTGCCGCAGTATTGGCAGGGTTTGAATACGCAGTGACAGCTGTGGGGGCGCAAGAAGATTCCGCAGTATGTGCGGACCTTAAAAAATTCATATTAACTCTTAAAGCAAATCCCCAATTGTCTTTAAGACTTAGGTTCAACGTGATAAATATGCTGGAAAAATATTTGACAGGGGTGACCTATGGCAGAAGTACTGAAGGAAAGGACATTTCAAGCGGATAAATAACAAAAGATAACCCGCCGGTGGGGTCTGTAAATAGTTTTGTGCTTTTACCCTTTTTCCAGCTATAGACAGTGGCCGTTCATCGGAGCGAAGCGGAGACCCTTTACGTGGAGAATCCGCCCATGTTAACCTACTTCATCCGGTGGGGGCCACCCAGCGAAGCGGTGGCTTCACCCTGGCCCCTGGAAACGTGGGCGGCGAGGCTCCACGTCAAGGGCGGCCACGGTTTTAAAAACGGTTCTCATTACCGCAAATGCGACTTCACTTTATCCGGAAAGTAAATCGATAATTGGAGCAAGATTTGACCCCAGTTCTGAATACGGCCTGTCCACTTTCTCAGGACATCCATTGTAGCCAGGTAAAGCATTTTTAACAGAGCGTCTTCTGTCGGGAAGATGCTTTTTCCTTTGGTTACCTTCCTTAGTTGCCGGTGATAGCTTTCTATCATGTTGGTTGTGTATATGATTTTCCTTATTTCTATGGGATACTTAAAGAAGGTGGCGATCTCCGTCCAATTTGACCGCCAGGAACGGATGATAAGAGGATACTTGCCTCCCCAGGCGGTTTCAAACTGGTCCAGGGCCTTAAGGGCTGCATCCTCTGTAGGCGCTGTGTATATCGGTTTCAGAGCCACTGTAATCTTCTTGAGGTCTTTGTAAGATACGTAGCGGATCGAGTTCCGGATTTGGTGTATGATGCACTTCTGTATTTCTGACTCCGGAAAACAGGCCCCGATTGCTTCTGTAAAACCCTTTAAATTATCGACGGAGAAGATAAGGACGTCTTGAACTCCGCGGTTTCGCAATTCGTTCAATACGTTGAGCCAAAACTTGGCGGATTCGTTTTCTCCTATCCAGATTCCAAGCACGTCTTTATGGCCGTCCAGGTCTATACCTATGGCCATATAGGCAGCCTTATTGATGATTTGACCATCCTGCTTTACTTTGAAGTGGATAGCATCGAGAAAAATAACGGCGTAAATGTGCTGCAGCGGGCGGTTTTGCCACTCTTTTATAAGAGGCATGATTTTATTGGTGACGTTTGAAATCAGCGTGGGAGAAACCTCCACACCGTAGAGTTGCTGCAGGTGGTCCTGTATGTCTCGGGTGCTTACTCCTTTAGCGTACATAGCCAGGATTTGGTCTTCTATACCAGTGACGCTTTTCTGGTGTTTCTTTACTATTTGGGGCTCGAATTCCCCTTCCCGGTCACGGGGTACTTCTACGTCAATTTCTCCATATTCGCTTCTTAAGGTTTTTTTACTGTGCCCGTTACGGCGATTGCTGGTTTGCTTGTTTTGAGAGTCATTCCTGGCGTAGCCCAGGCTGTCGTCTAACTCTGCCTCCAGCATCTCCTGCAGTGTATCAGCGAAAATCTCCTTGAGGGCGTTCTGTACGTCCTGGGCTGATTTCAGGTTGTTTTCCTTGATAAACTGCCTGAGCTGATCCTTGTTCATCAGCTTCATGTGCCTTACCACCTTTCCATGTTATTTTATCTATGGAAAGGGCAGAAGCACAAATTATTTTACACCCTCCGCCGGTGCATTTTAACTCCTCTTAATGCACTGTTAAATAACCCGTCTCTCTATTACCGCCACATGTTGGCGGACTTTTTTTATATCATTCTAATCAACTGCCCTTCTTCACATAAAGGACCCCGGCAGCGCCTGTTTGGCGTACCGGGGTCTGCTTCAGAGCTAACCTGACCAGGTGAAAATAATTTCTTATGCCACATGTACATTGGTGTTTTGAGATTTACCTTCGGCAATGTCGGCCAGGATTTTTAAATTGTCTACGATATCGATAACATCCAGCAAGGCAATTTGATCGGTATATTTCTCAATGATAGCGGTAACATCAGATATAGCTTTGTGCAGGGGGCTTTCCAGGTTAGCCTGACTCATTGTTTTTTTAGACAATTAAAACACTCCTTTGTTGATATATATGTACATTTCTGGATTATTCCAGCACATTTAAAATAGATTTTCAGTATGAGAAGCAAACAACATGGTATTATGAATTAATGGCATCTTAACCACCTCCCCTGGGCACTTCACTTAGTAATTCGAAAAGTTTATTTAATTTTCAGGGGGTAGTTGGAAATATTCCCAAAAAGCCCGTATGAAAACAGGCAGCCTGTTCATAAATGGATATGCCATTAATTACAAAAAAATATTTCATTATTACCCTTCAAAAATTGTTATGTCCTCTCGAATAAATTAATAGATGAGCAAAAGAGAGGTTATAAACATGGTTTGTGAGTTTTATGATGATACCAAATGCATTCATTTCTGCTGCGTGTCCGGAAAGGAAAAGTGCTGTATTATATGCAGGCGAAAAGCAGAGTGTAGTTTTATATGTTTAAGGGTATACCCTCAGAATTCAACAAAACAATGATAACCCAGTCAGTGCATTTTTACCTCCTAATGCACTGTTAAATAACTCCTCTCCCTATTACCGCCACATGCTGGCGGATTTTTTTTGTCCGTGAATGAAATACCAATGCCGTAGAAAGTGTCACACCAGGAATAATAACCATGTTGTCCAAACGGAAAAAATGCGGAAACCAACTAATTAGATTGGTAGTTCTTAAAACATGGTGTTGTCCTAAAGTCCTAGTATAAACTTTAATAAAAAAATACTTAGACCCCCTGATAAGGGAGTCTAAGTAACATCCGTTCTAAGTAACTAAGGGTTGCTTCTAGTAGTGATTGCCCATGTGACCGCCCATATAGCCACCCATATGGCTGCCCATGTAACCACCCATATAACCGTTGCCATATGCTGGTGGTTGCCATAGACTCGATGCTGATAACAATATTTGTAATTGGCTGGAGCAGCAAATGCTGCAATCGGAACAGAAACTGCTAGTAGCGCACCAACGACTGCTACCATTATTTTCTTTCTGAATCCTTTCATTTGCTCACCTCCTTTTGTAACACTATAAAGATTGAATGTTACAGGATTGTCACAACTATTGATGTTTGGGAAATATCTGAGTTATATATTAACTATTCGTGGATTGGTCTATGAAGATGTAAATAAATACTAAATCATAAATGTATTTATTGCCATTTCAAGGCAGAGCATGCATTAGAAGAGGTTTGGCGCATTTTATACTATAAATAACGCAATTGGCAACTTTTTTTATTATCCCTTTTTAAGGCTGTAACAATCCTGTGACATTTATATGTTATATTTATTTGTGGAGGTGAAAAAATGAAAAAGATTATTTTACTAATAGTTGCTTGTCTGATGTTGCTAACTACTATACCTGCTATCGCTGCCCCTTCAGACAATGCTAACACAAAAGCTCTGCAGGCTCAATCCTTCAAAATTTGCAGAGAGATGATGAAAGATGCCGTTAAGGCTGGCGATATTACTAATGATCAGTTAAAAGCCTGTTTAGAAATGATGAAAACATTGCCTTGCACGGATATGGTAAAATAATCGACCAATATGCTAATGACACCCAGTATCTAAAATTCTAAAAAATGACAATGCCGCAGTTATTCTATACTGCGGCATTGTCATTTTACGTCATCAGCACTTGTAGCCATTATAGTCATATCCTGGGTTTGTCGGGATATAATCGCTATGTCTGACGAAGTGTTGGATGGTTACATAGAGGCGCTGGCTGAGTGCGGGGCTGTTCTGGCAGCCGTAAAGGTTTCACCAAAGCATATAGACAGTAAGGAGACCTTATTGTCGGTTGTGGTGAATAATTATAGATTAATTGTGTTTAATATAGCTTAAGTAGAAGACCGTCATTTAATGTATATTTTTAGGCACTTTTGTCATTGTGCTGATATCCACTGCTGGTTCGTCTACTGTTTCTTTGAAATTTTTTGAGGCTGGTATTTTAAAACCACATTTAGGGCACACCCAGGTGGTGGATTGTTTAGCTCTGTACCAAGCTGAACAGCATTTCGGGCATTCTCTGATAAACATATGACAACTCCTTCCATAGCTCTGGTAATTGGGATCCATCGGCCTGTATATGGGGCCGTAATAGCCGGGGAATCAAAAGACTTTTCTTGGACCGCTTCATTATGTTTTTTAACATATTTTATCAATGACACATCACATGAATGTTACAGTAATTTAACATTTTTGTTAGATTGCCGCCGGAAGATCTCCCGGCGGCAATTACAAGGATTCAGCCAGGTTTGACCAAACTAAAGTCACGTTAAAACATTTTAATAACCTGGTTACTTGTTTTTCATACGGTCTTTTTGGAAAATTTCCAACCACCCTCTGAAATTTAAATCAACTCTTCGAATTACTGAGTGAAGGTCCAAGGAGAGGTGGTTGATCTAAATAGCATTAAAAATAACCACCACGCATGAAGAAAGATGGTGATAATTTGGATACTGTGCGCATAGTGGACAACACCCTGGTCAATATAAAAAAAACCGAAAACCTAACCTTAAGCTCGAAAGAGAAAGCAAAAATAGTGAGGTTGCTGGATTTTATGGGAGCAGATATAATTGATATCGGTCCCACAGTATATGAAAAGCAACTGGCGGCGTTACTAAGACTAAACGGAATGGGTTGGGGCTTCCGGATAACCACCTGGAACGGAGCAAACCCTGGAGGCATATGCGCTTCCGTGAATCGCGGCAAAAAGGGTGTTCATATTTCAGTGCCTGTTTCGGATATCTTGATAGAACATAGAATAGGAAAATCAAGGCAATGGGTTCTGGACAGTGTCAGAAATGCAATACGGTGTGCCGCTGATTTGGGCTTTGGAATATCAGTGGGGGCCGAAGGCGCGTCCGAGGCTGAATGGATATTTATGACTGAGCTGGCCCTTCTTGCCGAGGAAATGGGGGCAGAGCGCTTTAGGTTTGTTGATTCATCCGGAATTATGAATCCGGAGATAACCTTTAAAGAAATGAAATATCTTGTCACACTGTTAAATATGGACCTGGAGTTTCAGGGCGGCAATAAAAACGGTATGGCCGCTGCCAATACGGTCGCGGCGGTATTGGCAGGGTTTAATTACGCAGTGACAGCTGTGGAAGCTCAGGAAGATACCGCAGTATGTGCAGATCTAAAAAGATTCATACTAATTCTTAAAGCAAATTCCAAATTGTCTTTAAGACTTAGGTTCAACGTGATAAATATGCTGGAAAAGTATTTGACAGAGGTGACTTATGGCAGAAGTATTGAAGAAAAGGACATTTCCAACGGATAAAACAGATAGAATTAAAAAATTAATGTACTGTTAAATAACCCTTCTCCCTATTGCCGCCACATGCTGGCGGATTTTTTTATGGGAAGCATTGAAGGTCGAGAGATAGGCTGTAAATCATAAGTCACTTTGGTCGGTTAAAATGACTATAAAAGCACCTCGTTCCATAGCCCAAGTGGAGCAAGGTGCTTTTATTTACAATAATTTTAGAGTGTGCAGTGGGGGCTGTTTTTGGTATGTCGGACTATGATACAGCCCCATACATATCAGATATTTCATCAGCTATTTCGTCAACCTTGTTTTGGTACCTCTTAACCTTTGGATGAGAAGGCCCATATTCCTGAATCAATTCATTAAGCCTTATCCTGGCTGTTATCAGTTGGAGCATCGACCGCAAGTATTTCTTGGTGTTTTTCATTACAAGGGTCCTCCTGAGGTATTATTAGTGGATAGGAAAACAAAGCCGCAGTATTATTGCAACTGCGGCTTTTAAAATGTTTACCAGCATCCGTAGCCGTTATAACCGTAACCTGGTGGGCAATACCAGCCATTGTACTGCGATGAATTATTCCGGTATTGTCCATTGTTTTTATTCTGAGTGTTGTTCTGGTTGCTGGGAGGAGTCTGGGTCTGCTGGGTCTGATTTGCAGTCCTGTAGCTGTTCATGGAGCTCTGCAGCCAGGTCTGGTGCATGTTGTACGCGGACTGGGTGTTCAGGTTTGGATTTTGCTGCATTATTCCCTGCATCCAGGCCTGCTCCATTTTTAAAAGGTCCTCTTTTGTCATTCCGGTAGCTTTAGTCCACTGGTCAACCATTGCCGGGTTCATTTGCCAGCAAGCCTGAATCATATTCTGTATGGCGTCCGGTGTAACTTCTGCCGGGGCAGTTGTTTGGGCAGCGGTTTGGTATTGTCCGGCTGTGCTCACCTGAGCAGGCGCCTTTGCCGCATCGTTCCTTATAGCGGCGTTGGCCACTCCAATAATGGAGACACCCAGCACCAGGACAAAAAGGATTAAAACAAGACGTCTTTTAAACATATTTACCCCCTTATTATGTTGTTTAAAAACTAACTGACCTGGAATGTCACCTCCTTTAACCAGTTATTCGGCTTTCTTTTTTGGGTTTCAGGGGGTATATAATTAAGTTTTTATTTTCTATATTGATACCGGAAGATATACTGTGAAAACAGCTCCATGACCGGGTAGATTATCCGCTGTGACATATCCCCCGTGCACTTCCACTATTCTTTTTACTATGGAAAGTCCAAGGCCGGTTCCCGAACCGTGTCTTGACCGGGACTTATCGACTTTGTAAAATCTCTCCCAAATATTGTCCAATTCCTCCCGTGGGATCCCCGGCCCTGAATCTTTAACTGAAACAAACGCAAGATCCCCGTTTAGACCCAGTTCTACAGTTACAATGCCACCGGAAGAGGAGTAGTTAACGGCGTTGTTGATGAGGTTTGTAAAAACCTGTTTTAGACGGTCGATGTTGCCAAAAACTGTAATAACCTCCTGGGGAATCTCGGTATTTATTCTTACACTTTTGGATGCGGCAACCTGCCTGAACCTGTTGGAAGTGATACTGATAAGCTTGTTTAAGACCACGTATTCCTTCTCATCAATAGTCTTCCCGGCCTCCATGGCCTTTAAATCAAGTAAATCATCTACAAGGATTCTCAGCCTCTGGGCTTCATCGATTATATTCTTAAGATATAAATCCTGTTGTTCTTTGGATTTTACCAGCCCGTCCAGCACCGCTTCCGAAAAACCCTGTATTATGGTAAGAGGGGTGCGCAGTTCATGAGATACGTCCGACACGAACTCCTGCCTCACCCTGTCGAGCCTTTCAATGGCTTCTATTTTTTCCTGGAGCTGGCTGGACATGCGGTTTAACGAATGGGCAAGACGGCCTACCTCGTCCTCGGAAGTCACCTCAAGCTGTTTTCCGAAGTCGCCCCCGGCAATGGCGCGGGCTGTTTTTTCCATTTCGGCCAGGGGGCCTGTGAATTTACGGAAGATAAAAACGCTTAGAATAGTGCTTAAGAAAATACCCAGCAGCGTTCCGAGGGCTGCGATGCTGTACATTTTGTAAACCTGCTGTGTTAAAGACAATAGAGGGCTGTAAATGATGACTGAACCATTAATCTGCCCGCTTTTGCTCATTAAAGGCACGGATACAAGAAAAACTTCTTCTTCAATGCCGGCCACTTTGCCTGTAATTACTACATTTTTACCAGCCAGAGTTTTTTGTAAAAATGAATTTTCCAAAATCGTTTCATTTTGGGGACGGCCTTCAGCATGCTGGTTGTATAGAAAATTGCCCTTTTCATCGGTAATAATTATTGACGCGCCTAAAAAACGGCTATGAAGCCGTAACCTTTCACTTATAACTTCGTAGGGCGCCGCCAAACCAAAATATGTTACAATTTCTTTGGCCTCGTAAATGTAAAACCTGGTCTGCTGATCAAAGAAGAAAGACTTTATCTGCTGGGCCTGAAAAACCACTGAAAACAGGAATACCCCCAGCACCAGGAGGACCATGGCCGCCCATAGTTTTATCACCAGACTCTTTTTTAATGACCAGTTGCCTCGAATTTGTATCCCGCTCCCCTCACAGTCTGAATAAAGTCACAATTTCCCGCCTGGCTTTCCAGTTTGGTTCTGAGGCGGTTGATGTGGGTGTCCACTGTACGGGAATCTCCGCAGTAGTCATAGCCCCAAACAAGGTCCAGCAATTGGTCCCGGTTATATATTCTGCCGGGGTTGCCGGCCAGGCAGAGCAGGAGGTCGAATTCCTTGGCGGTCAGCCTGACACTCTCACCGTCCACCTCTATTTCCCGGGTTATCCGGTTTAGCTTGAAGCCGGGATAATTTATAACACCGGCTTCGTTATTGTCTCCCTCGGTTCTCCTTAGTACCGCTCTAATCCGGGCTACAAGCTCACGGGGGCTAAAGGGTTTGACTATATAGTCATCGGCGCCCAGATCGAGACCAAGTACACGATCGTTTTCTTCCCCCTTGGCAGTCAGCATCACTATTGGTATTTTAAAATCCTTTCGGAGTATTTTACAGACGGTCCACCCGTCGATTACCGGCATCATCAAATCCAAAACCACCAGGTCTACATTTTTTCTGCGTAACTGATCCAATACCTGCTGGCCATCTTGTGCCTGGTATACCTCAAACCCTTCAGCCTCAAGGTACAGCCGTACCACTTCCCGGATCCGTTCATCATCATCCGCGATCATAATCCTTTTTTTCATTAAAACACCTACTCTGTCAGATATATTACAATTTTACACTGTATTATTCCTTCCGACAAAATTAATTAGACTCCGTTGTTATCGGAGTCTAAAGGTAAGTAAGTAATTTTTTTACCAGCACCCCCATCCCGTGCCGCCGCCCCACATGTTCCACTGACCATAATTTCTGTTGTTATTGCTCCAGTCATAGTTTGGCTGGAAATCGGGGTTTACTGTCCCGTACCAGGGGCAATATCCGGGGTATGGATAATATCCCTGTGTATTGGGTGTCTGGGGTTGCGTTAACTGTTGTGTCGGATCAGGACTTGTGGACTGTTGAGGCTGGGTACTGACCGGGTCTGCCATGGCAATTGACGTTGACATTGCCACCACCAGCAAAGCCGCCATTAATACCAGCAAAATCTTTTTGTTTAAGAGTTTCATTATGTACCCTCCTTTCTTTTAGCTTATTTTACATGTGCAATATCACAATAAGGTTACAGTCAGTTAACATTTTTGTTAAATAACGTTCCCTATATATCAAAACGCCTCCGGTCGAAACCGGGGCTTTTGTACTTGTGCATCTTTTATTCGGCCGTGATTGTATTGTACCTGTGCTACCACCTACTTATATTATGGCAAATCCTGTTTTTATGGTATTTGTAACCTTCCTGTGACATTGCCTGTATATAATTAACCGTTAAAAAGATGAAAGAAATTTGGCTACCCACCCAAAGAGAACTAACTTTACGAAAGACTTATAAAGCGGAGTGATTATTTTGGAGGAAAAAAAGATTGACAAGCACCTTATTTCCGCTCAAAAAGGCGACAACCTTGCCCGGGAGGAAATAATAAACAGTCACAGGGAATTCATAGCCAGGGTAAGTTCAAGGGTCTGCAACAGGTATCTCACCTGGGACAATGACGATGAAATAAGCATCGCACTACTTGCCTTTAATGAAGCAATTGATAATTATAAGGCAGACAAAGGAACATCATTTCATACATTTGCCCAGACAGTTATCAGAAGAAGGCTTGTGGACTATTTTCGTAAAGAGTCAAAGCATCAACATTTGTCCTTATCTCCAATGGACCCTGACGATGAAGAGCTGAGTCGGTATGATATGGAAAAATCCAAAGGAATGCACTTCGAAGCCGAGAAACAGGAATTCTTGGGTCAGGTGGTGGAAGATTATATTGAGGTTTTGGGGCAATACGGGGTGACCCTGGATGATCTTGTTAAAGTTTCACCCAAACATAAGGATACTAAGGAAAATTTGATGAAAATTGCTATGAACCTGGCCAGTCAGGCAAACCTTATGGAATACCTGACAAGAAACAAACTTTTACCCATAAAAGAAATGGAATTGCTCACCGGGGTCAAGCGAAAGGTAATTGAAAAGAACAGAAGATATTTAATTGCTCTGGTGTTAATTATTACCGAACCGAGATTTTATCCTCTAAAAAGTTTTACACAATTACCGGAAATCACCCAAGAGGAGAAGGTGACCTTCAGATGAAAAAAGTCAAAGGCGTTGTCATGAGAAGCCAGGGCAACAAAACAGTCATCTACTCAAATGCAGGGGATTTTGTAGAGATACCTACTCCAAAAGTAAAGCCCCTGGTGGGGCAGATAATTGAAGTGGAAATAAAGGACAGGAAACCCTTGTTTAAACATACGCTTTTGAAATATGCCTCTGCCGCTGCAGTTCTGATACTCGTTATAGCGTTAGGTATCTTTGCTCCCCTGACTGGGTCCGGTACGGCCGTGGCCAGTATATCAATGGATATAAACCATGGAATAGAATTGTTGGTCGACAGGGAAGCAAGAGTTATAAAATCCAGAGATATAAATAAAGGAACCGAATATAGCTTGGACGGCATTTCTCTTGAAGGCCAGGATATATACCAGGCAGTGGAACTTATTATCGAAGATGCCGGTAAGAAAGGTCTTTTGGGAAAAGACCGGAATTATGTTCTTCTAAGCGTAATACCTCTTGATAAAAATCAATTATCTGTGGTTGACGAGGAAAAGCTCAGGAGTGTTGTAGGCAGTAAAATGATAAGTAAAGATATGTATGGAGTTGTTTTAGTAGGCAAAACGGATGAAAATGCCAAGCGTATGGCAGAAAACATGGGCATGACTGTTAATGAATACATGGTTTACGAGCGCTGCCGCGAGGATGGTCTTAATGTGCAGGCGGAGGCGTTTAAAGGCGACCAGCTGGAGAAAGTATTAAAAGATAACAATGTTACCCTGCCGGGGCTTTTTCCACAACAAGCCGTGGAAGTGTATCCGGCTTCACAGGATACTTACAATCCGGACAACTGGGAAGAAGAGCCAGGCGAATGGCATATGCCGTCAAACAACACTGGAAAAGGGGAACAACATGATGCCGGTTATAACTGGAATAATAAGCCCTCACCTGGCGCTGTGACTCCGCCGGCAATTCCTGATGGAGAAAAAGAGCAGGGAACAGGCCAACAAGACGTACAGCAAGATCATGAAGGGGAACAATGGAAGGAAGGCATGCCGACGAATAGCGGGAGATGGAATAGTTCATGGGAAACAGAAAAAGATGCCGAATCATGGCGTTGAAATGAATATATTATTGAACTGTTAATTTCTAATTGCCCCCCTTAATCTCATTAATAACCTCCTCTTTTCCCGCCAGTAAGGCGGTTTCTTTTTTGAAGCATACATACCCAAAAATTAAAAATAATACGAATAACTGTTAAAGGAGGTGTTCCTTCAGGATGAATTTTCATCTGAATAAATTGGTATTTATGGCCCAAAAGGGCGATCCTTATGCCCGTATGTTTCTTCTGGCCAGAAACAGGAGTTTTGTCAGGAGGACTGCTTCTGATATATGCGATAAAAAATTGAAATGGGACATAGACATTGAACTAGAAGTAGCTCTTAATGCTTTTGATTATGCAATTGATAAATATACCAGGGAAATGGATTATGACTTTTTAGACTTTGCACGGGAGGTCATATATATTCATATACATGAATTTTTTATAAAAAAAGGCAAACAAGAAAGTTTGAATAAAGCCATTATTTTAGACAAGTACATAGTACAGTTACTTAATGGAGGACTATATTATAATAATGGGGAGAGTATTGAAGACCTGTGTGAAAAATATAAGGAGGTTTTGAAAGACTACGGGGTTTCTTACGATGAGCTTCTGGGAAAAAAAGAAGGGCAGGCTGATAACGATAATTATATAAAAGTATTGATACAGCGGGCCCGGCTGGCGCTGAGAAGGTACTGGAATGACTTCAATAACGATGAGATATGAATATTTTTTATAGAACGACCTCGGATTTCCATATTTGTGTGGGAACGCAAATACTCCGAAAGTAGCTCCTTTGGGGCTTGCTTTTAGCATAGGGATAAAAAATCTTCCTGTGCTAAAAAAAATAACCATCGGGAGGTCTTTTTATTGAATAGTGAATGGCTGTCAGTAGTACCACCAGTGATTACTGTTATGGTAGCTGTGATCACTAAACGGATTGTCCCTTCCCTGACCCTTGGGCTTTTGGCGGGGAGCATACTTATCACCAAGAATATTTTCAGTGGGACGGTAAAGGCTGCTGAGTACCTTGTAGGCTCCCTGGCTTCAAAGGAAAGCGCCTTTATTGTTTTATTCCTATTTTTATTCGGTTCCCTTACCGAAATTTTCAAGCTCTCCGGCGGAATAAAAGGTTTCTCTATGTTGGCGGAAAGGTATGTAAAGAATGAAAGGGGAGCATTATTGTCGGTCTGGGCAGTATCCCCGGCGACATTCCTGGATTGCTGCTTTCATGTTATAGCAACGGGAACGGTAGCCAATCCCCTTATAGAAAAAGTAAAGGGCTCGAAAGAAAAGCTGGCCATGGTCATTAATGTTACCTCGTCCCAGCTTATCGTTCTTATCCCCGTTGCCACCACCTACGTCGGGTACATAATAGGTGTTACAGCCAACGCCATGAGGGCTGCCGGTATATCCGGTTCTCCATATACCCTTTACCTGAAAAGCATACCTTTCCTTTTTTACCCCCTCGGCATGGTCATAATGAGTATTCTTGTCATTTACTTCGGGCTGGGGTTCGGCAAGTGGCGGTTCGGCAAGGCAGGGAAAATGAAGGGCGGCGTTCATGGCGAACACGAGGCCCGTGAGCAGTGTGAATTTGAGGAAAGGGCAAAACCCAGGGTTGTCAATCTCCTTTTACCGGCAACATTGCTGGTTTCCCTGATCTTTTTTCTGTTCTGGTGGACTGGAAAAGGTGATGGCAGGTCATTTATCGAGGCTATAATGCATGCTGAATTTGAAAAGGCCATTTTTATAGCAACCTTTGCCACTTTAATACTGACCGCCGTTTTCTATGCTTTGCAGAAAGTGCCCATGGCCGAAATGGAGAGCCATTTTCTAAGCGGGGGAACAGAGCTTTTGCCGCCCATAGTTGTTCTGATCCTGAGCTGGTCACTGTCCAGTGCCACCCAGGATTTGGGCTTTGTCAGTTTTGTTTCCAAAACCGTAGGTGCTACCCTACCAAAAGTTTTAATACCTGCGGCCATATTTTTGATAGGCGGCTTTACTTCGTATTTTATCGGTTCATCCTGGGCAACATGGGCATTAATAATGCCTCTCGGCCTTCCCCTGGCTGTGAGTACCGGGGCAAGCCTTCCCCTGACCATGGGGGCTGTTCTGGCCGGGGGATCGATAGGCGATAACGTGTCTCCCCTCGGAGAAACCCCCGTGTTAACTTCAGCCATAACCAATGTTCCCATTTTGGATCATGTTCAGACCACACTCCCCTATGCGTCAATAGTTATTGGCATTTCAACAATACTTTTTGTCTTAGTGCAGGCGATAATTTAATGGAGTATCGGGCCCAAGGCTCCGAATATATTGACCACTTAGGAATGGAAGCATCCGTTAGAAGGAGAGAAATGGGGAGTTGCTGATAGTCCGTGTTATTATATAAACCTTGTTTTGTTTCCTGAATATATTCTTTCCTCACCCACTACGGCCAATAGCAGCCAGACAAGAACAGACACTCCGGCTATATTTACCGCAAAATGGAGAAAATGATTGAAACCATTTAACATCACGAACGCATGCCGCCACATGAAAATGGCTGAAGCAAGATTCATAAAACCAGCAAAAAGCAATACTGTTAAAACCTTAAACATCGGTTTTGGGTGCATCCAGTTCATCAGCAGTATTCCACCTGCTGCTCCCCCCAGAGGAACCAGTAACGGCACTCCCGCGACCGGGAATACGTTTTTGGTAAAATCATAGTACCCCAGATGAACAAAGGCGTAATTCAGGAAGAACATCCAGATGAAAGATATTACCGCCACGGGCCAAAGCATTTTTATTCTCTCTATCGGTATTAGAACGAATACCAACAGCCACAGGGAAACTGCCCATAAAATATTTTCCATTTATATGACCCCCGGACTAAACAATAAGAAATCCTTGAAATAGTGTTCCCTTTCCTCTCTTTTATTATTACCTTATTCTAGTACGGCAAAGAGCCCCGGAGGCGATATTTCCTCCGGGGCTCTTTGGGACTTGATATATTCTAATTAACCATTAAACATCTGAACAAACATTTTCCCGTAAGGACCTCCGTTTACAATCCCGATGCCTACTTTGCTAAAGTTGGCATTTAAGATGTTGGCCCTGTGGCCCGGTGAGTTCATGAGGTTTGTATGCGCTGTGTCAACGGCTGGCGCCCCGGCCAGGTTTTCTCCGGCGTAACGGTAAGTAATCCCGGCGGACTTCATCATATCAAAAGGTGAGCCATAGGTCGGAGAGTTATGGGAAAAGTAGTTTTTATCAATCATGTCCTGCGCTTTTAGCCTAGCCAGTTTCACCAGGTTGAGATCGGGCTGAAGGGGACTCAATCCCGCACTGGTTCGTGCTGCGTTTACCAAGTCAAGCATTTGTTGTTCATCTGCACTCAGACCCTGGACTGGCTGTGAAGGTTGTGGGGCGGGACTTGGTTGCGGAGTCGGAATGGGCTTTGGCTGGGGAACTGGTTGGGTACCTGTTTTAGATTTATCGATTGGTATTACGACTTTCTTCCCGTCTTTATATGGGCAAACAGATATTTTATAAGAGTCGTTTTTAACGTTCAGGGTATTAATTCCCATCTTTGCCAGCGCCTGACTTACCATTTCAGAGATAAGCTTGTTATCCAATGTCAGAGAATTGGTTCCGGTAGATGCTGCTGCAGGATTCGCCGTACCCAGAGAAAACATTGTGGAAAAAAGGAAAAGGCTCAGCATTATTATTAGTGTTCTTTTAAACCTTAATCTCATTGATTTACCCCTTTCTTTTCAGCCTCCGGAGTTAGCTGACGGGTTCGGGAAAAAGATAACCCTACCCGATTCAGTCGTCGGATGTCGGACTTCGGACGGCGGATTAAGAGCATTTGAATAGTTTTTTAACCAAGAAGGTTGCCCTGTCCTGACGTCTTACGTCTTTCTCCTGACCACTTAAATCGGGATTCACCCCTGGAAATTGGTTCCTCCGTACCCCGTTTTTTGGAGATTCGGCTCAGTAAGCTAATGTTTTATTATTTTGATTGGTACTATAAAAGTTTTTTCACCTCCTTCTGCTGTGGGTGATACCTCTTTATACATGCCCTTCCTTAAGGGAATTTGAGGTATTTAACCAGTTATTCGGGAATGTTGCTTGAATTTAGGTGGGTATCTCATATATTTTTTTCTAGAAAAGTTATATTCTGAATAAATGGGTGATGACAATATAGGATAAAGGTATTATTATCATGTTCAAACAGGTAATATAATGTATAGAGAGGGAGGGATACGTAATGCCGGGTTCGAAGCAGCAGGATGTATGCGAGGTTTTTTGTTTTAACGAAGAGAAGGTGGAAAGGCTTAAAAGCGAAGTGCTTGTTACGGAGGGACTTGCCTCTGTTTTTAAAGCCCTGGCAGATGATACCAGGATTAAAATAATATATGCCCTCTCCCGTGAGGAGCTGTGCGTATGTGATGTGGCAGCCATTATCGGGTCGACGGTGGCGGCAGCGTCCCATCACCTGCGTTTCTTGAAAAACGTAGGCCTGGCCAAGCACAGAAGGCAGGGTAAAATGATTTTTTATTCATTAAACGATGACTGCGTAAGCACCATAATAGAAACTGCATTAATGCATCACCGCCATAATAAAAGTTGAAGAACTGGAATGATGTTAGATGACGTGATAATTTCAAAGAGCAGGTCCATACTGAAAATTATGTGGCGCCTGTTTGGTAATCCGGTCCGGTTTAATCCCGTTACATATGAAATCACCTTCAGCGGTGACCGCCAAAAAATTAAGAAAGCGGTGAGGCTGCTGGAGCATGAGAGGATATGGTATAAAATCAACTGGGTACACACGGAGGAGGGTGATTGCCCGAATAAAATAACTTTGCAGTTTGATAACGTGTCTTTGAAGAGATAGTCTTTAAAGACAGGATATTTTTATCCCGGTTATTAAGTGGTTCAGTTCCTGGTGCTGCTTGGCTCTGGCTTGGTGCTGCAAGAATTCCATTTTCCTGAACATAAACCACGCCGTTACCCCGAAATACTCAGCCAAGTCAATATACAGGTGCTTCCCTTTTTTAAATAAGGCGGTGATTTCACTGGTGGGGATAAGTTTACTGGTTGCCCAGCGTAAGGCCTTTTCATCATCGGCGGACATCTTTCTTTCCAGGCTATAACTGGCATGGGTTTTAAACACGCTTGACCCGATGCCGGTAAAGTGGTGGCCCAGTTCCTCGGCCAGTATGCAGCGGGCCAGCCTGTACAGCCGCGGGTTATTATAAAGCTCCATGTCCAGGTAAATAGTGGGACTTCCGTCTGGCTGCCCGGGAAAATAGAGGCCCCAAAGGCTATTTCTATACTTCCGCAGCTGCATATAGGTTATATTGATTTTTTCTTTTTCCGCTAATAAAAAAAGACTTTCCATACTTCATCCCGCCCCGCCTTAACGAAGTAATAAAGTCCTATAACGAAGGTAATAAAGTCCTACTCGTGTTGTATAATAATACAAAATACTACAGAATATAACAATACCTTTTGTCTATAAAGGTGGTAGAAGTGCACATAAAGCTTCTATTGATGTTCAAATGGGACTAAAGTCACCATTCCAATATGAACCACCATCAGCATAAACCGGCAGGGCCGTTTCAATTTGCGGCCCTGTATAACAGAAATCTGTTCAGTTTTGTTTCTCGGCTTTTTCTTTGTCTTCCAGAAACTTTTGCAGCATATCATTGACCTTCTGGGAGGCTTTGACAAGGGCGGCCAGGTCCGGCTTCAAAACCAGCAGTTCCCCCTCCTCATCATGGGCTGCGAAGGGATCATTCCCATGCTCCTCAAGTTTACCCCCCAATTCTGCATTTTTCCGGTTGGATTCAATGTACTTTATCAGGCCTTCTTTTTGTTCGCCGGTAAGGGGTCGTCCGTATAAGGTCAGTATTATGCTATCGCTTTTTATCAAGTCGACCAGGTCGATGTTTTCATCGCGGCCAGGGGGCACGTTGGGGGGCACGATGTGTCCTGCGGCCACCATCAGTTCCTCATATGTGACGTTGTTGCCGGCGGCCTCAGCCAGCTTTTTTATGGTGTCCGGATTGGGCGGCGTGTCGATTTTCTCCCTCAATAATCTTGATATATGGGCCGATGTTATTCCGGAATCACCGGCGTATTTGTTTATTGACCGATTTCCCTGGGCCATCTTAAGCAGGTGGGCGAAACGGTTTTTGTCAAACCCCATACTGAGCATCACTCCCAAGGACAATATAGCATTAATATTGACTATAGTCAATGATTTTGGAAAAATATTATATTTATATTGACTACACTAAATAGCAGTGGTATATTTAACCTAGTCACTGTTGTTTATAGTTAATACCTTTGCGGGAGTGTTGTCTGGTGTTAATAAAGAAAGATAAATTGAGGGAACTTATGAAGATATATGGGAACGACAGCTATAACTGCTTCGCCAGGGTGCTGGGGGTGGAGGTGGCCCAACTGCACCGGATTTTGAACAACAATAATAAGGCCGGGGCCAAGTTCCTGGGCTGCCTGATGAGTTTCTGCAAGGCCAGGGGATTGAATTTTGAGGATTATGTCACGGTTCCCGGAGAACAGGGGTTAGTAGAAAGCGGGTGCCGTTGAAGGTCTACCAAAGGAGAATACCCGCCTGATGAGCCCGGGGGGTACCCGGGCGAAACCTTTACGGCACCGGATGAATGGTGCCGGGACAGGTCGCGGGAAGCCGTTAAAGCCGCAATTTTCCCAGGGGGTGGCTGCCTTGAGCGAAGGTAAAGGTGAACAGTCCCTATGGTATCCCTATGTGATCAACGAAACAGAACAAAATATGAACACTCCTGAAAGCAAAAATGGTATTAAATGTAAAAAATCCAGATTGAAAAACGGTGAGCTGGTGTTGGCCGTGGCTCGTTATATAATAATTAACTCAGCGGCCACCGCCAAGGTCATGTCGGAGGAATTCTCAGCTACTGTTCAGTCGGTCAACGGGGCACTGAGGAAAATAAGGGAGAAGCTTCAGGCCGGAATGGCCGTTCCCGGCTTGAGCGATACAGAGGCAGAGATTCTGCTCCGGGCTATGGAAGTTCGGGACAGGTGGCCGGAAGAGGAAAAGGCCCGGATGCGGGGGGTAAAAGATTTAAGGAGTAAAGTAGTGAACATTCTGCGGGAGCATCTGATCACGCGGATGTTCGAAGAGGGGAACAGTATTTCAGACATTGCCGGTGCGACCGGCGTCAGGAAAAGGAACGTCATGGGGGTTTTAGCCAAAACCGGACAGATGGGAAGCAGGGTAAGAGAAATGTTCGCCTCCGGCCATGGGGTTCCTCGGATTGCCAGTGTTACAGGCCTGCGGGTAAAGGAAGTGCGAAAAATCCTTCAGGGGTTCGGTTACAGCCTTGGTGCCAGGAAGGAACATATTAGGTACTTCAGCCCCACGGAGATTAACAGGCGGAAGATCAGCACCGTCAAGCCGAGCAGGCCAAGGAGCAGGAAGGGAGCCGTCAGGCGAAAGTCCACGCTAAGCAGGGAGGGCCTGGCTGATTGGAATAGGATGCACTATGATAATTCCGGTGTATTGAGACTGCCATACGGGTGCGCGCCTCCGGCGGACCTGCCCCGGAAATTTCCCTTGTCAAAAGCTATGACTCTCCAGCCTAAAGAACCAGGACCGTCCTTTTTTCTGGCACCACCGCCGAAGGCTGAGTGTTCGAGGCGGGGCAGAACCAGGATAGGGTACATGAGGTTTTTCTAGGGTGTTTTGATAATAAAAAGTGCAGCACCGGTTTCAAAGGCCTAGTGTGCACTTATTGGTAAAAGTAGGCGGCAAATTAAAACGGAGTTCCCTATAGAAACCCCGCATTGGTGGGCCATGAAGGACTCGAACCTTCAACCTGACGATTAAGAGTCGCCTGCTCTACCAATTGAGCTAATGGCCCGGAATAAATTGAGTAAAAATGGCTGGGGCGGCTGGATTCGAACCAACGATGCCGGAGTCAGAGTCCGGTGCCTTACCGCTTGGCGACGCCCCAGTGTGGAGGGGAGAAGTCGGAATTGAACCGGACTCCCAACTGGATCGCAGTCAGGCCAGCGGGTTTGCAGCCCGTGGGAGGGACCACCCCCTTTCTCCCCGGCCATCATGTTAACATATAAATGTCTTATGGGTCAAATAAATATTATTTATTATTATTTTGCTAATTATAGATTATTTATATGGTTCCTTTTGGATTATTTTATTGCACAATATTAAGTTTTTCCGTCATAGAAAACTCCAAGAGAAATAACTAAACAAGTAATTTAAAATTGCCAGGAGGTGACCGGAATGTCCGTTGTTCTGAGCAAGGTGCGGCTCTTTCGGGCGAACAGGGCCGGCAATGAGGAAAAAATGTCCATCCCAATGGAAGAAGCCTTCCACAGGTACCTGGAGTACCATCAGTTTGTCGGCAGCAAGGAAAACACCGTCAGGTGGCTCCGGGTTACCCTGAGGCCGCTAATCCGCTTTATTGCCGGCAATTATGACGGCATAAATAGACCCAGCCAGGTAAGCGGCGAACACCTCAGGGACTACCTGGCGGCATTGAGGCCCACCAACCAAACGGTTTCACTGAACAATAAGATCCGGGCAATCAAGGCTTTCTTCACTTACCTGCACCGTGAGGGGTATGTTGTCCGGAATCCCGCGGCAGACCTGAAGCAGTTTAGGGCAACGGAAAAAGCCGTCCCCTGTTTTTCCAGGGAACAGCTTAAAAGTCTTCTGGCCAAGCCGGATGTAAGAACCTTCATCGGGTTTAGGGACAGGACCGCGATGTTGGTGATGATGGATACCGCCATCCGGGTGGGGGAGCTCTTAAACATAAGGGTCGAGGATGTGTTCTTCGAGGAGGGCAGGCCTGTGTCGATCCGCATCCGGGACCCCAAAAACCACCGGGAGCGCCTTGCCAACCTCCCGCCGTTGCCGGCCGGGGCACTGCACCGGTGGCTGGAGTACCTGAAGGCCAATGTGCCCGACCCGGCCTGGCTGTTCCCCAATATTTACGGGGAGAAGCTCTCCATCAGGAGCCTGCAGGAGAATATCACCAGGTACGGCCGCCAGGCCGGCATCAGGGGAAGGTGCTCGCCCCATATGTTCCGCCATAGCTTTGCCAAGAACTACATAATGGCCGGCGGGGATTTGCGCAGCCTCCAGGAGATATTGGGGCACAGCACCATCACCATGACGCTCCGCTACGGTAAGCTCTTTAACCCCGATGTAAGGAAAAAGCACCTCCTGTATTGCCCGTCAAACACCATTCTGTCTTAAAGATCCCATGGTGGCCACCGGGCTGTAGAGGGCGTGTTTTTTCTTTATGTCGGTCTGGAAAAGGCGGGCGTAATTTTTGACCATCTCCACGCTGGAGTGGCCCAGCATTTCCTGCAGCGAAAGTATGTCGCCCTCGGCCATGACCCACATCTTGGCGAAGGTGTGGCGGAAGGTGTGGGGGCTGACCCGCACGTTTTCGATGCCGGCCCTTTGGCCGTACTGGTGGATGCTCTCCTGGATGGTGCGCACGCCGATCTTTTGGCAGTCCAGATTGGGAAAAAGATAGGGAATACTCCTGACCACGGCTTTTCGCCTCACCTCCAGGTACTTCTTCAATACTCCCTGGGTCGGCGGGGACAGCGGCAGGAGGCGCTCCTTCCTGTTCTTGGGCTGCCTTATCTTTATCTCCTGGGGCACGCCCAGCTCGACGACCACATCCTGCAGGTTGACCGCCAGCAGCTCGCCTATTCTCACCCCGGTATCCAGCATAAGGCACATGATGGTGTAGTTCCGGAAGCCGGTGAAGGTGGAGAGGTCCGGCTGGCGCAGCAGGTCCCGGATCTGGTCTTCGGTGAAGGTGGGCACTATGTGGCGGACGTGGCGCACCTGGCGCAGGCCGGTCAGGGGGTTTACCTCAAGGATGCCCTTTTTCTTTAAAAAGGCGAAAAAGACCTTCAGGGTCCGGATCTTGCCGTTGATGGATTCCGGCCGGTTGCCGCGCTCGTCCCGCTGGTAGAGTATAAAATCCTCCACCATGTCGAGGGTGATTTCCGCCGGCGCGGTGGGCAGGCGGCGTTTCAGCAGATAGTCCCTGAAGTATTTGAGGTGCTTGGTGTACCACCTGATAGTGGACTGGCGGGCGTCCATTATTTTTCGGTCCCGGATGAAAAGTTCGGTGGACAGGTCGAAGTCCCGGCTGCCGGGGTGGGCTGACCGGAGTGGGGCCGAGATGTGGGTAATGGTTAGCCGGTTGCGAATCCTGGGCATAGCGAATACCTCCCTAGAATATATGTTTGGTACTGCGCTGGATTTTTTCTTAGGGCAGTATTTTTTTCGATCCCTTGAGTCGCGTGGTATAGGCGGTGGACTCTTTTAAGAGTCTTACGCGGAAAAAGAACAATGGCTTCAAGGTCGAAAACCCTGAAACCATTGATAAATCTGGGCTGGTGCCGAAGGTGGGAGTCGAACCCACACGAGTGATTAGCTCGGCGGATTTTGAGTCCGCTGCGTCTGCCAGTTCCGCCACTTCGGCATATATTATTTTTAGAGTCGATCTTCAGTATAGCAATAGCCCCTTGCTTTGTCAATACAGCAAAGGAATTACATAATAGAAATATATAACATAAATGGAAAAATGCTTTCGTAGATTTTTTGTGTGCAGGATTGGTATTTTCACTGTCGAATTATTGTATAATTGAACGGTTAACAGGTAAAGGGGGAGGTGAGGCGGTGCACCCGGATGATGAACATCTGGTGAAACGAAGCAGGGAAGGTGATGCCGATGCCTTTGACGAGCTTGTCAAAAAATACCAGAGCAAGGTTTTCACTGTGGCATACAGGTTCATGGGCAACCATGCGGACGCCAATGACCTTGCCCAGGACGCATTCATCCGAGCATACCAGGCCTTGTCTTCGTTCAGGGGAGATTCCAGCTTCGCTACATGGCTGTACAGAATAACATCGAACGTATGTCGCGATGAGATAAGAAAGCAGAACAGGTATAAAAAGGTATCCCTTGATGAGATGATGACCCAGCCGGGAGGAGGGCCAAACCTCACGGCGGCTGACCTCACTCCGGAAGAGTCCCTGGACAGGGTGGAACTCAGAGACACAGTTCAGAGACATCTCAACTCTCTGTCCAGTGAACATAGGCTCATACTTGTTATGAGGGATATTCAGGGGCTGTCATACGAGGAAATAGCTTCAAGCCTGGATTGTACGCTGGGAACGGTAAAGTCAAGGCTGAACCGGGCAAGGCAGACGCTGAAAAAGAGGATAATTGAGCAGAGGGAACTATTTGATAACGAAGTTCGTCTACCAGGTAAGAAGGAGGGGTGATCATGCGGTGCCATGAAGTTCAGGAAATGTTATCTGCATATTTTGACGGCATGCTGGATCCCTCTGCAAAAAATGCGGTAGACCTGCACCTTGAGGGATGCGCTGCCTGCCGTATTGAGCTGGAAGACCTTTCATTTGTAGTTGGCCTCGTTCGGGAGTTGCCTCTGGTTGATCCTCCGGCAGAGTTCGGGGAAAGCCTCAGGTCCAGGGTCGAGGCCCTTAGACCGGTTAAAACCAGGGGCTTTTTACAAAAGATTGCTTTAGGCCGCTGGTCCAGGGTAGTGGCGGTAGCAGCCAGCTTTTTGCTGGTGATAGGTATTGCCGGCGCCTGGCCTGGTTTTTCACCTCTTTCAATGATTAAAGAGGATTCCCAACTGGGAAGTTATAACGCCTCCAAGGACAGCAGCCCGGCCGATAATCTGATAGCCGGCGATAAAATTACATGGGAAGATTTAAAAAACAGCGAGAAAACCCTTTCCAGTGCTGACTCGGCTGAGGCAGACATAGTGCAAAAAGAGTCTGCTGCCAATGAGTCTGCCGGCAGTGCAGACACCACCGGCACTGCCCGGAATTCCGCTCCCATGGCCGTTACAATAAAACAGCCTGAGGATTTAAGTGTTGCGGCACTTCCCCCCAGGGAGAGTGTTCAGGATGCGGGAAGTGTATCGGCCCGAGGTTTCGCCCCGGGAATTATGTCGGCCCCCTCTTTGCAGGAAAGTGCCCCGGAAAAATCTTTTATTGAAATTAAGGTGGGTGACAGCAGCGCCGCCGTAAAGAAAATTTCAGACATCGCCAGGATGTACAGAGGTTCTGCCGAGGTTTTGCCGGAAACCGCCGGTAAGGAATTAACAGTAATAGTCCCAGACAGCCAGTTTGAAATTGTAATGGCTGAAATAAGAAAAACAGGTCAGATAGTGACCGAGGGCTCGCCGCAGCTGAAAAAGGCCGCTGCGCCACAGGGAGCCGGGGAAATAACCGTAACGTCAACCTCCCTCGCCGACGGAAAGGAAGTCGCAGGGGAGGACAATAATAGCGGTCAGAATCCTTTTGCTTTAAAGGCGGAACAACAGCCAAAAGCCTATGATGCCGGGAATAATACCGAGAGTAAGGAGAAAATGGCGGTAATAAGGGTTATCCTGAGCGATTGAAGATTTCAGAATGCTTTTTGCTTTTGGAAAATATCTTTCCTTCTTGCCATCAATAGCTAAACAATGTAAAATTAGTTGAATTGTTATTATCAAACGAGGTAATAATATTTCTAGGCAGGAAGGAGGTACTAAAATGAAGGAGAAGGTCGAAGCCGTTTTAGATAAAGTCCGCCCCGCGCTGGTCAGGGATGGCGGTAATGTCGAGCTGGTCGATGTGACTCCCGATGGAACCGTTAAGGTAAAACTGGTGGGAGCCTGCGGAAGCTGCCCCATGTCGACATACACCCTGAAGATGGCCATTGAAAGGACTATCAAACAGGAAATTCCCCAGATTAAGGAAGTTGTCCAGGTATAGTTTTAGATGTTAGAGGTTGGAAGTTAGAAGTTAGATTAAGCAGGAATTGGCATCGCCAATTCCTTTTGACTTTATTAAAACGGGAGGGCAAGACCCTCCCGTTCCCAATTCCTAATCCCTAATTCCTAATCCCTAATTCCCAATCCCTAATTCCCAATCCCCAATTCCAGACCTGTGAATAATGCTCAGGCTATTGTAATTGCCTTTGATTTTCCTATAAGATAGCCGTTTATTTCCAGCATGTTTCCAACTCTGCCCACTTTAAGCTTGTCTTTCAGCTTGTAGTATTCCAGGCAGGTTCCGCAGGATATTACCGCAGATCCCTTGGCAGACAGGGATTGTATCTGCTCCAGAACGGGAGAGCCCTCGCAGGTGGACATTACCCCGCTGTTGAGAAAGAGAAGGGCCTCGGGGGGAGGGTTCATTTCATTCAGTGAAACCATAAGACTTTTCATTAGGACTTGTCCAAGGTCTGGTGAACCCTGCCCAAGAAGGTTGGTGGTAATGAAATAGACCACTGATGGCTGCCCATCCCCTGTTCTCACAGCCTCCGGGGTTTCATCCGCCGGCTGAGGGCTTCCCTTTGTTATTGTTATTTTAAAATTGCCGCCATCCCTTTGCACATCAGGTGAAAAACCGGCGTTTCTGGCAAAGATACTGACATTTTCCTTTGCCGTTTCATTGTCTACAACAATGGTCAGTGTTCCTTCGCTCATTGAATCAAGGGTCTTTTTTGTATTTATTACCGGATGGGGGCAGGCAAGTCCCCTGCAGTCAAGGTCTATTTTTTGAGACATAATGCTTTAACTCCTTTCAGATAAGCTCTATCAGCACAGTTTCTTTTTTCCTTACTTTTCCCACTGCTGCGGCCTGTACTCCTGTGTTTCTCATTTCCTCCATCAATTTCCAGTATATTGATTCAGGAACGGAAATAAGCAGTCCGCCGGATGTTTGAGGGTCAAACAGTGTGGCGGTTGTTTCCGGTCTCAGCCTTTCGGGAATGCCTATCTGACCGGCCAGGAAATCCCTGTTGGCGTATGCCCCGGCCGGAATCATTCCCATGGCTGCCATTTCCATGGTGCCAGGTAAAAGTGGGATTTTGTCAGTCCATATTTCCAGTGTTACATTACTGGCCCTGGCCATTTCCGCTGCGTGTCCCAGAAAGCCGAATCCCGTGATGTCAGTGCAGGACCTTGTTTCAAACCTTGACATTACTTCGGCGGCTTTTTTATTCAGTTCCTTCATGCTGCTTATGGCAGCCCTTGCTGATTCTTCGGAAGCCAGCTCTCCTTTTACGGCGGTATTGATTATTCCAGTGCCAAGGGGCTTGGTGAGAACCAGTATATCCTCCGGGCAGGCTCCGGCGTTTGACATTACTTTTGCGGGGTTTACAAGGCCGGTAACTGCCAGGCCGTATTTGGGCTCGTTATCCTGGATAGAGTGGCCCCCTGCTATTATTGCCCCGGCCTCGGCAACCTTGTCTGCACCGCCCTTTAGTATTTCCCCCAGTACTTCGGGGGGTAGGCAGTTGGGAAAACACACAATATTAAGGGCTAGCAGGGGCTTTCCCCCCATGGCGTAGATATCGCTCAGTGAATTGGCTGCGGCTATCTGCCCGAAAAGGTACGGATCATCCACAACCGGCGTGAAAAAATCAACTGTCTGAATAATGGCCAGATCATTGTTTAGTTTGTACACCGCTGCGTCATCGGATGTATCCGGCCCTACAATAAGATTGGGGTCTTTGACTGGCGGTAGCTGCCGCAGGACCTGCGACAGGGCGGCGGGCGCCAGCTTGGCGGCTCACCCCGAGGCGGTAGTCATCTTTGTAAGTTTAATTTCCGCCATAACTCTACCTCCTAAATTATATAAACGTACCTGAAGTTTCAAAAACCATTTTACCCCAGAAATGCTTTATACTGAAATTCTTACCGGTCGGAATCCAGCCTCCCGGGCTGCCAAAGCAGCCACCAAGGAGAATGAAAATTGGGTCCTTTTTAAGCCACAGAGCGCACAGAGGACACAGAGGTTTTTTAGCCCACTTGAATGCTTTAAGAGGCTTTTAATAAATGCATTGGAGAAAGCAGACTTCTTTTAGTTTTCTACTTCGGTATCAGACCTGAAGTAATGCCTGAAAGCGTTCTCTGTGATCTCTGTGTCCTCTGTGGCAAATAAGACCTGGGGTTTGTCTGCCTTTCTGAATTCGGGATTTGGACCGTAGTTTTATTCAGAATGAGCTATTGCCAGGGTATTTTTATATTATCACCAATTATTGTTGAAATTGCAGCCATAAAATTTTTTTATAGCTATTATTTTTTGAATAAGGAATTTCTTGAGGAAATTATGCTTTCTGGATAATTTATAAAGCCAAGCGACAGGACAGGCTTTGAGGAAAACAGCCGGTTGTGGGTTGATGCCCAATTCCTAATTCCCAATTCCCAATTCCGGACCCGTGAAAATGCCTAATACTGCCGCTGTCCAGCGGCAACGCCCGCAGGGCGTTTATTAATATCCAGTTATTAGTAATGTCAGGCCGGCTTCTTTCATATATTTTCACGAGGAGGGGTTTTCATGGCCTGGCGGGATTTCAAAAAAAGAGTTAAAAGGCAGATGTCCGACATGCTGGAGATTCCCAGCGATATTATCCTGGACTTGCCCAAGGTGGTTATTTTTGGAGATATTCAGCTGTTTATCGAAAACCACAGGGGAATAATAGAATACTCCCGTGAAAGCGTAAGAGTAAATGTTGGTGATTACGAGTTGGCGGTTTTCGGGGAGGATTTGCTCTTAAGAAATATTCTTCCCGATGAAATCTGCCTTGAGGGAAGGATCAAAAGTGTTCAGTTTATTCGCTGACAGGGATACATCCGTCTTTTGGTTGGCGGTTTGGGGGACAACCCCTTAGCTTAAAAGAATGGACCTCTGGTCGGGAGACAGGAGACAGCAGACAGGAGACAGAAATGACCGAGGTTTCCTTATTGGTCTGCTCCAGGTTAACTGGATAAGCTTTAGCTAATGTCAGTATTAGATTATTAATTGGCGAATTAGGAATGCCTGTTCCTCCTGTCTCCTGTCTCCTGACAAAAAGGAATGCTTGTAAGCCGTCTCCTGTCTCCCGGCCGATAAGAATTTCAGTATAAGAGTATTAAAAGGGGTGAGCAAGGTGTTTCTCTTTAGACTGCTCTCTTTCATTTTGGGTTATGTGAATATACTGGTAAAAGGAGAGAACCTGGAAAAGTTTTTAAATATGGCTGCCAGCAGGGGTATTTTCCTGTGGGATATAAAAAGGGTGGGAGATAACGAAATCTTTGTTAAGACAAGGTTGAGTGCGGTGAAGCCATTAAGGCATATCGGAAGGAATACCAGGAGCCTGTTCAGGTTTAAAGGGCGTGAGGGCCTTCCGTTTATAGTCAACAGGATCAGAAAAAGAAAGTCGCTTATAATAGGGGCGGTCCTGTTTCTTTTAGGTTTGTACTCCTTGAGTTCATTTATCTGGTTTATAGAAATAAAGGGGAATCAGACCCTGCCTTCGGAAAAGATTTTAAAAATAGCTTCAGAGGCCGGTTTAAAGACTGGTACACCCAAATTTAGAGTAGATGAAGCCAGGGCAGAAAGTTATATCAGGGAAAAGTTGCCCGAGATTTATTATGTTGGAGTAGATGTCAACGGAACCAGGGCCACAATTGAAATAGCGGAAAAAACAATAATGCAAAAAAAGGAGGCTTACCCGGCCAGCATTGTTGCGAAAAAGGCGGGGCTTGTGAAGGAAGTTCTTGTCTTGGTGGGTAATCCTGCAGTAAAAGAGGGAGATACCGTATTGCCCGGTCAGACACTGATTTCTGGGATAATACCGCCACCTGAGACCCGGGAGCCGGATGTGCTAAATCCGGGAGATACCACAGTAGAGCCGGCGCCGGTACTGCCGCCCGCATATGTCCATGCAAGGGGTGTAGTCAGGGCCAGGGTGTGGTACGAAGGCTACGGGGAAGCATCTTTCATTGAAGAGGGAGTAAGGCAGACAGGAAACACGGTTTCCAGAGTTTGCATTAAAATCGCCGGGAAGGAAATAATTCTAAAAGGAAGCAAGAGTATTCCCTATCCCCTTTATGAGGTTCAAAGAGATGTTAAAAAGGCACCGGGCTGGAGGAATCTTTCAATACCCGTCGAAATTATAACAGAGAGCTATATTGAATTAGAAAACTTCAAAGTGAAAAGAAGCCGTTCGGAAGCACTGGAGCTGGCCCGGAAGAATGCTCTGGAGTCGGCCCGGTCAAACGCTGAAGGTGAAATGAATATTATTGAGCAGAAAATTGAAGAAGTTGCGGTTAAAAACCCCGAGAACCTTATAAGGGTGCGGGCATATATTGAGACCCTTGAAGATATAGGTATGGAAAAGCCCATAAAGCAGCAGTAAAAAACGTATATCATTTTGGGACACGTAATTCCGGCGACCGAAGTCTGACGACCGACGACTAATTTAGGGAGGTATACGATTATTGCAGGAGAACACCGAAGCTAGGGTTGTTCTGGAGGATATAAGCACTGCGGCCGAAATATTCGGTCGTAATGATGAGCACCTGGCCCTTATCGAGAGGGTACTTGGGGTGAGGGTGGTTACCCGCGGTGAGGAACTTGTCATTCTGGGAAACCCTGAACAGGTAAAGCTTGCAGAAGATGTCTTTGAGCAGTTGCAGAACTTCTATAAGGCAGGAAACAGGCTTACTTTACTGGAGATAAATTATGCTCTAAAGTCGGTTAAGGCCGGGGTCAAAAATGCCCTGTCCGGTCTTGCCATGGAGATATCAATAGTTTCTGCCCGGGGTAAGCAGATAAAGCCCAAAACAATAGGGCAGAAGGTTTACCTTGAGGCAATTAAAAAACATGACATAGTTTTTTCAATAGGGCCAGCTGGAACCGGTAAAACTTATCTGGCGGTTGTTATGGCCATCAGGGCTCTCAGGAATAAGGAAGTTCAAAGACTTGTACTTACAAGGCCGGCGGTGGAGGCAGGGGAAAAGCTTGGTTTTTTGCCGGGTGACCTCCAGGAGAAGGTGGACCCCTACCTGAGGCCTCTTTATGACGCCCTCTATGATGTGCTGGGGATGGAACATACCCAGAAGTACCTTGAAAGGGGAATTATAGAGATTGCTCCCCTTGCATATATGCGGGGAAGAACACTGGACGATGCTTTTATTATACTGGATGAGGCTCAGAATACCACTGTTGAGCAGATGAAGATGTTTCTGACAAGGCTTGGCTTTGGGTCAAAGGCCGTGATAACAGGAGATATCACCCAGATTGACCTTCCCAGGGGGCAGGCTTCCGGGCTTGTTAACGCCCAGAGGGTGCTTGAAAATATAAGCGGTATAGTGTTTCACTATCTGACGGGGGAGGACATTGTCCGCCACCCCCTTGTACAGGATATAATAAGGGCTTACGAAGAAAAGGGCCGGGAAAATTAATTCAGGAGAAATTAAAATGCCTTCACCAGTTAATATAAAAAAGAAATTTCTAAGTGGCATCACCTTTCTGATGAACAAAAGGAAGTTTCGCAGGGGCAGTGCTGCGGTGCTGTTTTTTTTGTTGCTGACTTTTTTAATATCTGCTGACTTTGTTCCTGACAGGGTTGACCTGAGTCTTGGCGATGTATCCAGGGAGGATATTTTCGCTCCCAGAACAGTTTTTTATGAAGACAGGGTAGGTACAAATGAAAAGAAGAGGCTGGCGGAAGAAAGTATAGTACCCCAATACGACCGCAATAACGATGTGGAGCCTGCAATAGTAAAGGATTTTAGTACTGTGCTGGGCCAATTGGCGGAGATACAGCAGCAAAACGGCCTTACCCAGGAAGAAAAGGTTGAAAAAATCAAAAAGGCTGTTCCTTTTGAATTATCCGATAAAACCGCGGGAACACTGGCTATTCCTGATCAGAGATCTTTGGAACAGCTCTCAAAAGCGCTGGGGATGTATATTGCTACAGCAATGAATTCCCCTTCAGGGGTTACTGATGAGAACCTGAAAGATATAGTAACTGAGATCAATGACAAGATTTCCGGGCTAAAACTCTCCAAGGCATATATTGAGTTGGGACAGGGCCTTGTTAATTATTTAATGAGGCCCAATACCTTTTACAATGAAGAAAAAACCAGGCTTTTAAAATCCGCTGCCAGGGATTCTGTTCACCCGGTTATGGTCACAATTCGGAGCCAGGAAAAGATTATCGGGGTGGGCGATGTTGTAACAGAACAGCATTTACAGAAGCTTGAGGCCCTGGGCCTTTCCAGCAGTGCAGCCAAGTGGAGGACAATTATAGGCAGCGCAATGCTGGTGGCGCTCCTGATGGTGGTGGTTTTGTTCTATCTCTACCAGCAGTGCAGGGATATATACAAGGACGCAGGTGTTCTCTACCTGCTGGGAATAATTGTGGTGGTTACCATGGCGGTGGCCAGGGGAATACTGGCAATAGAACTGACAAAATCACCCCAGTTCGGCTCTCTCCTGGGATACATGGTTCCCACCGGAGCGGCGGGAATGCTTATAGCCATACTTATTGACTCCAGGCTTGCGGTTTTGGTTGTAAGCCTTATTAGCTTTTTACTGTCTATTATGGCCGGAGGAGTTAATTTCGGAGTTGTGGGGCTTGTGGGTGGTATTACAGGCGTATACAGCGTCAGTAAGCTAAGCCAGCGGGGAGACCTGGCCAGGGCCGGATTGTATACCAGTGCGGCCAATATTGTGGCAATAGTTATAATGGGTATTTTGGGCAGCATTTCGCCCACTCTGATAATAAGTTCGGCCCTTATACTGGGTGTTACAAACGGTATTCTTTCTTCAATTCTTACTAACGGGTCACTGCCTTACCTGGAAAATGCATTCGGAATAACCTCGTCTGTACGTTTGCTGGAGCTGTCACACCCCAGCAATCCACTGCTCAGGAAGTTGCTTACAGAGGCTCCGGGGACATACCACCACAGTATTCTTGTGGGCAATCTTGCCGAGTCGGCTGCCGAGGCGGTGGGAGGAGAAAGTCTTCTGGTAAGGGTTGCGGCATACTACCATGATATAGGTAAAATAAAGAGGCCTTACTTTTTTATTGAAAACCAACTGTCCAGCGACAATCCCCATGATAAGATTGCCCCCACCCTGAGCACCCTTATTTTGACCTCACACATCAGGGATGGGCTTGAGCTGGCAAGGGAGTACAAGCTTCCCAGGGACATTGTGGATATAATTGAGCAGCACCACGGGTCAAGCATGGTTACTTATTTCTACCACAAGGCCAGGGAAAACGGTGGAGATAATATAAACGAGGATGAGTTCAGGTACGAGGGCCCCAGGCCTCAGACCAAGGAGGCGGCCATTGTCATGCTGGCAGATTCTGTGGAGGCTGCGGTACGTTCGATGCAGAATCGCACCCATGGCAGGGTTGAGGGCCTGGTAAGAAAACTGCTCAGGGATAAACTGATGGATGGGCAGCTTGATGAGTGTGACCTTACTTTCAGGGATCTTGATAAAATAGCTGATGCTTTTGTGAAGATCCTCAGCGGAATTTTCCATTCCCGGGTGGAATACCCTGACCTTACCAAGGAAATGGAGAGGAGAAAATCCAAGCATGGAAGTCATAATAAGCAATCTGCAGGAGGAGGTACCGTTTGATCAGAGCCATGAAAAGCTTGTGGAGACGGTTGCCCTGTCGGTAATGCAAAGAGAGGGCTGCGGGGAAGGCGCCGAGGTCAGCCTGGTGCTTACCGGTGACGACTATATATGGGAGCTTAACAGAAAATACAGGGGAATAGACAGTTCTACCGATGTTCTGTCCTTTGCCCAGCATGAAGGGGACCCCATGCCGGATTCCGGCGAGGAAGACCTCCTGGGAGATGTGGTAATATCCCTTCCGGCAGCGGTTCGCCAGGGGGAAGAGTACGGGCACGGCTTTAATCGTGAGCTTGCTTACCTGACTGCCCACGGGGTTTTGCATCTTCTGGGCTATGATCACATGGATGAAGAGAGCCGTGCTGTTATGAGGGAAAAAGAAGAGGCCGCTCTGGCCACGGTTGATCTGGGAAAGGGATAGTATGACAATGGGAAACCGGAGTAACAAAAATGGCTTGTCGATCTTTTTTTAAAGCTTTTGTATACGCTTTCAGGGGTATAAGGTGGGTGTCCCTTACCCAGAGAAATATGAGGATACACATAGGCCTGGCGGTTGTGGTGCTGGCGGCGGCCGCCTGGCTCCGGTTAAGCTTACTGGAAACGTCGGTTATTATTTTAGCCATTGCCCTTGTTACTGTGGCTGAAATAATAAATTCAGCAGTTGAAAAGGCCGTAGACCTTGTTACCCTTGAAAAACACCCTGTTGCCGGTCTTGCAAAGGACGCGGCTGCGGGAGCGGTTTTACTGGCCGCTTTTTTTTCTGTTGTTATTGGACTGCTTATTTTTGTACCCCACATACTGGAATTAATTAAACAGCATTAGGGTGCTGTAAGAATATTGTTTATACTGAAAGGGGCGCTGAGGGGTGGAGAATGACAAAAAAGTCGAAAGGCTCATTAAAAAAGCGCTTTCTATAAAAGAGAATGCCTATGCTCCGTATTCAAGATTCAGGGTAGGGGCCGCCGTATTGACCGGAGATGGAGAAATATATACAGGCTGCAATATTGAAAACTCCTCTTACGGCCTTACCTGCTGCGCTGAAAGGGTGGCTGTGTTTAAGGCCGTCAGTGAGGGCAAAACTGAGCTTTCAGCAATAGCGGTGGTTTCTGACAGTGATGACTTTTGCTCGCCGTGCGGGGCCTGCAGGCAAGTCCTTACCGAGTTTGGAGAAGACATGAAGGTATACATGTGCAATAACAGGGGAGAATATGAAGTTAAAACAGCGTCGGAACTTTTACCGGGACACTTTAAGTTAGGAATTAGGAATTAGGAACTGGGAATTAGGGGTTTTTTAGCCAATTCCCAATTCCCATTTCCCAATTCCTGACCCGTAAAACATGCTTAATACCAGATGAGGTGAATGATATTTGGCTTCGGACGAAAAGTTTAAATCCGGATTTGTGGCTATCGTGGGAAGGCCTAATGTAGGCAAGTCCACACTGGTGAACCGTCTTGTGGGGCAAAAGGTGGCCATTATGTCGGACAAGCCGCAGACCACAAGGCACAAGATTCATTCGGTATTAAACAGGAATAACGCACAGGTAGTCTTTCTGGACACTCCAGGCATTCACAAGCCCAAGCACAGGCTGGGAGAGCACATGGTGGACCTGGCTCTGAGTGCTCTGAAAGAAGTCGATGTAATAATGTTTCTTACCGAGGCTCAGGAACCTGGAATAGGTGATAAATACATAATAGAGCAGTTTGGCAATAATGTCAGGACGCCGGTTATTCTTGTCCTTAACAAGATAGACCTTGTGAACAAGGGGGACCTTCTGTCATATATAGAGAGCTTCAGGCATCTGTATGACTTTAAAGAAATTATACCTGTTTCAGCACTTAGCGGAGATAATACAGACCGGCTGGTAGATACATTATTAGGCTATCTGCCTGAAGGGCCAAGGTACTACCCTGAAAATATGATTACTGATAAGCCTGAAAGCTTTATAATGTCGGAAATAATCAGGGAGAAGGTGCTTCACCTTACCTCACAGGAAATCCCTCACGCCGTAACGGTGGATGTGGAGGAAATCAACAGGCGGCCAAACGATGTAGTGGCTATAAGGGCTGTAATATACACCGAGAGGGAATCCCAGAAAGGGATACTTATCGGTAAAAACGGGGGCATGCTCAAGGAAGTTGGCAAAAGGGCAAGGGAAGAGATGGAAGCACTATTTGGATCGCGGTTTTACCTGGAGCTTTGGGTGAAGGTAAAATCCGACTGGCGCAACAAGGAGAACTATCTGAAAAACTTCGGCTATTTGTCCGAATAGCCCTGAAATATTCGGCTTGTCTTGAAACAGCCAATGTGCTATTCTAGTCATGGAATAATATATGAGTCATCTTCGTTAGGTGAGGCTTCTGCTCAGACATATGCCGCTGCCCGGAAACGTCGAGAGACGGTAACGGGTTAACAGGTACTACCGGCTTAAGGTTTTACTTAATGCGGCTGGGTGTTTAATACCCCCTAGCTGTGCAGTGCCAAAGCTTGTACGAGTGAAGAAGGCGGACTTTTTTATGTAAAAGCCTGTGTCCTTCTATTTGCGCGCAGGTTTTTTGTTTTATCAAAAAGCTTTAACCAGTCCTATCCGGGGGGTGATTGGATGGATGACCATTATCGACGAAGATTTTTACAACTGAATAAATCCATCCTGCACCTTTTAATCGGAGGCATTCGGTAAATAGGTGCGGGGTATGCTTACTTAAATAGTACTGCCCTGGAGGTGAGGCTGGTGATTAAGACATATTTTTTTGATTCTTCTTTAGGCAGGATAACACATGACATTGATCTCACAAAAAAGGATTTACTTGCCGATAAAGAGAGCCTTTTATGGGTTGACCTTTTTAATTTTACCGAAGCCGAGGCAAACAGGGTTGCAGGCATTTTCGGTTTTCACCCTCTGTCCGTCGAAGACTGCCTGCACTACAGCCCGCGGGCCAAGGTAGACAACTATGAGGATTACTACTTCTTTACTTTGCATGCCTTAAGATACGAGGAGGAAAGTGACGAGGAGATTTCCCTGGAGCAGCTTAATGTGTACCTTGGCAACAACTATGTTGTCACCCTGCACAAGCGGACTCTGCCAACCCTTGGTAAAATCGCAAAGGACTGCCTTTCCAACAACCGCCAGGAAGTTATGCGAAAGGGGCCGGACTTCTTTCTATATTCCATACTTGATGGCATTACCGACATGTATTTTCCGGTTTTGAACCGCATTAACGAGCGGGTAGAGGAGCTGGAGGACGACCTTTACAGTGAGCCCACCAGGGAGGTTACCGAAGAGTTCCTAAGTCTTAAGCGGACAACCCTGGCAATGAGAAGGGCCATACTTCCCCAGAAAAGAATTTTTACTTCGGGCAATGGTCGCTATGTATTTAAAATAAGTGAGGATAATATTCCCTACTACCTTGATCTGGTAGACCATATTGAGCGAATAATTGACTCCATTGACAGCTTCAGAGACCTTGTGGACGGGGCACTGGCCACTTATGACTCCATTATCAGCGCCAGGACAAACGAAACCATGCGTATTCTTACGGTTATATCAACAATATTCATGCCCCTGACATTTTTGACGGGCTTTTTTGGAATGAATGTGCCGCTTCCTGCCCAGGGGTCGTTTGCTTCCACCCTGTCAATAACCGTAGGGCTTCTTGGGGTGTCGCTGTGGATGTTCTTTGTGTTCCGCCTGAAAAAATGGATTTGATTGCTTAGGGGTATTTCTTTCCGGTCAGAATAAAGAATTCAGAATTCAGAAGTTTTTTGCATGATTTACCTTTAGCTATATTTAAGAAAAAAATGTTGGACTGTAATAGTTAAAAGAGCTGCTCGTTTAAAGCAGTTCTTTTGTTAAAGGGCTTGCAGAAATGCAATTATTTCATTCTGGATTCTGAATTCCACCGCCTACGGCGGTTCAGCTTCCCCACCGGTGTGACAGATTGTTTTCAACCCCAATAATATCTAGGACTCTGCCGGTGGTGTGCCTCAGTATGTCCTGAATGCTGGCCGGGCGGGTGTACAGAGCAGGTACCGGGGGCATTATGATAACTCCCAGCCTGGCCAGTTTAAGCATATTTTCAAGGTGAATAGGATTTAAAGGCGTTTCCCTTACTAAAAGCACCAGGGGACGCCTTTCTTTTATGGTAACATCGGCTGCCCTTGTTATAAGGTTGTCTGTATAGCCGGAGGCTATTGCCGCCAGGGTTTTCATGCTGCAGGGAGCTATGATCATTCCCTGGTGGATAAAGGAACCGCTGGCAGGTCCCGCAGTCATTTCGTCTGCTTCATATACTTTGCCGGCCAGAGAGGCTACCTGATCATAGGTGTAATCTGTTTCTGTAATAATAGTCTGCCTGGCCCACCTGCTTACTATCAGGTGGGTTTCAATTTCCAGCCTGCTCAATTCCTCCAGTAACGAAAGCCCGTAGGCCGCCCCTGAAGCCCCCGTTATCCCCAACATTATTCGCATTAAAACATTCTCCCTAACGGCTAATACTGATATGGACTTTCTGTCAAGAGACAGGAGACAGTAGACAGGAGACAGAATGGCCAGGCATTTTCATATGTAATCCTCGGTGTCTGGTAAAAAACTCCTGAAATAATGAATGTCTTTTTATGAACCACAGAGGACACAGAGATCACAGAGAATTAGCTCTCAGGTATTACTCTCAGGTCTGAAAACTAGTAGAAAATAGAGAAGTTTATCTTTTTGCATTACAAACCTTTAAAGCTTTTACGTAGAGCTTAAAAACCTTTGTGTCCTCTGTGGTTTTAAAAGGACCAGTGCTTGTGGGCAAAATGTTTTGCTCCAGAGTACAGCACGTATAACTCCTGTCTCCTGTATTCTGTCTCCTGTCTCCCGACCTTATATTCATTCAGAATTAGCCAAAGTTTGTTATATTTTATCCTCTAATCTCAAAAAAGAAAAGAACATGTACATATACCCTGTCTTTCCTGAAAATACTAATGCTCGTAGCATAGTTATTCGGGAGGGAGGTGAACAGGTGCAAAAGAAAAAGTTTTTGTCCTTTTTAATACTGGCAGTATTTGTTTTACTGGCAGTCACAGGGTGCCCTGCCCAAAGAAAACCACAGCCCCAGGATACTCAGCCGGGTCCCACAGCTCAGGAGCCATCCCGTCTTCCCACCAATCCCAATGAAATGACCAGGATGACCGACGGGCTTGCCCGGGAGGCTAGTAAAGTCCAGGGAGTTGAAAGCTCCACGGTGGTTCTCACCTTTAATACTGCTCTTGTAGGCCTTAATCTTAAGCCCGGGGCGGATGAAAATGCAGTAAAGGCCGAGGTTGGCAAAGTTATAAAGAATCAAAACAATCTTATCAAAAATGTGCTGGTAACCACCGATCCTGAGCTGAACTCAAGGCTTGTCCGCATCAGCCGGGGTATAGCTGAGGGCAGGCCGGCGGACAGCTTTCAGAAAGAAATAGATGAACTGAGAGACCGCCTGTCGCCTACAGCCAGATAATAGATCGGGAATTAGGAATTAGGAATTAGGAATTGGGGTTGGGGATTGATTCCCATTTCCCAATTCCTAATTCCCATTTCCGGACCCGAAATAATACTTAAGAAATAAATGAAGGAGCCTTTCTTATGGCCGAAGAATTAATTGTAACAGCAATATACGGGGAGAATACCATGAGAGATTTTATGGTGGATGCCATAATTTTAAAGTCCGCCAGAACTAAAGAAGCGGACAGGGTGCTAACCCTTTATACCAGGCAAATGGGGAAAACAAGGGCAATGGCCTACGGGGTTGAAAAACCCGCCAGCAGAAAGCGTGGTGCTGTGCAGCCTTTCAGTTATTCAAGGCTCCTGTTAAAAAAGGGGAAGGATATTGATTCCGTCAGCCAGGGTGAGGGGTTAGAAATTTTCCCTGCTTTGAGGAAAAGCCTGGAGGGTCTTGCCGGAGCCAGCTATTTTTGTGAGCTGGTTGACGCTTTTACCCTGGATGGTGACCCTAATACTGCTGTTTTTGAACTGATGCTGGGTGCTTTTCACATGCTTGGCCGGGACTGTGACATAAGCACGTGTAGGGCTTTTGAAATTAAACTGATGTCAAATCTGGGATATCGCCCTGGCCTTGATGCCTGTGTTTTTTGTGGTTCTCCCGCAGGTAATGGAGAGATTTGGTTTTCACCGGGGCAGGGCGGTATTATTTGTAACGAATGCAGCACCGGGGTAAATGACGTCCTGGCATTGGGCAGAGGGTCCCTTGAAACACTAAAGGCGCTCCTGAGGTGGGATATGGAAAGGATTTATCAGATTAAGACGGACCCCCGCGCAGGAAGGGAAATTAAGGCTATAATGAAAAAATTTATTGAATACCAGCTTGAAAAGAATATTAAGTCAGCCAGGTTCGTGGAGTTGGTGGGTACTACTGATCTATAGCGCTTCAATCATGCATACCCCCCCAATTGATGTCAATTAGTAATTCTTTATGTAAAGGTCAGCTTATAATAGAAGGAAAATGAATAATTTTTTCCTTTGAAGGGTTAAATAATTACAGGTATCTGTAATGGAAATATTTTGTCTAAAAGGAGGTAGCCCTTCAATGGATGAACTGGAAAAGATAGACCTTATACGTTCCAGAACCGGTGTGGGATACAGGGAGGCCAGGAGCGCCCTGGAGGCCGCCGGTGGAGATGTTGTTCAGGCGCTTATATACCTTGAGGAAAATGAAGACCGGTTTAGCGAAAAGATGCATAACACAAGTCAGGAATTCATGGGCCACATAAAAGGAATATTTGAAAGGGGCCGTGAAACCAAAATCAGGGTTAAAAAGGGAGACAGAACGGTAGTGGAACTGCCGGCATCCGTCGGTGCCCTTGGCATACTGGGGGCCCTTGCCAGCAGCGAGCTTGCCATACTGGGTGCCCTCGGAGGCGTTGCGGCAATGGCAAACAAATATACCCTTGAAATTGACAGGGGCGATAACAATGCCGGGGACGGGGCAATGAGATCGGGCCCTACGTAGGGAGAGGCCCTGAAACCGCTGAAGGGCCTCTCCCCGGGGAGTTAGGCGGACTTAAGGAACAGGTTGCAGACTCTGTGGGGGAAGTAGGGTGGATTGTAAAAGATAAAAGCACAGATGCTGCACAGGATGTATTAGGTGCGGCAAAAACTGAGATTAGGGACACCGCCAAGGATATGTCGGCAAGGGTAAAATCTGAAAGTAACGACGCAGCAAAAAATATCAGGTCATGGTTTGACAGCATAAAAAGAGGGGCAGGTCTCTGGGACGAAGGCAAGAGGAGAAGGAGAACCCGCAGGGGAGTGCCAGGAGCAGGCAGGAATGTGCGCTAGATACCTTGACTACCATTTCTGGTAATGATAAATTATTAAAAGTATAACAAAATACATGGTGATGACGGAAAAGAGTAGCGCAGTGGAGTTTTCCAAGAGAGCCGGGCATGGTGCGAGCCGGTAAAACAGGCTGTGTGAAGGGAATTCCTGAACCTCTACTTATGAGGTGGGCTGCCCCCGGCGGGGCGGTCAATCAGGGTGGAACCGCGGGAAATACCTCCCGTCCCTGGGCATAGTCCGGGGCGGGAGGTTTTTTAATTTGAAATGAGGAAAGGGGACACACCAAACAAGGAAAGGGGACACACCTGCTGAAGCCTGGGTATTTCTTTGAAGACAGGAATGTCCCCGATAGAGGAATGTCCCCAATAAGAAGTTTTGAGGAGGACTGGAATTGAACTTTCAGGAATTAATTTTGACTCTTAATGGTTTTTGGGCACGGCAGAAATGCATAATTCAGCAGCCCTATGATGTGGAAAAGGGAGCAGGCACCATGAACCCTGCCACCTTTCTCAGGGCGCTTGGGCCTGAGCCATGGAGGGTGGCCTATGTGGAGCCTTCCCGCAGGCCCACGGACGGCAGGTACGGTGAAAACCCTAACCGCCTTCAGCATTATTACCAGTACCAGGTTATTTTAAAGCCATCCCCCGATGATGTGCTTGATATTTACCTGAACAGCCTCAGGGCCATAGGGATTGATCCCGACAGGCACGACATAAGGTTTGTGGAAGACAACTGGGAGTCTCCCACCCTGGGAGCCTGGGGACTTGGTTGGGAGGTCTGGCTTGATGGAATGGAGGTAACACAGTTTACCTACTTCCAGCAGTGTGGGGGTATAGACTGCCGCCCGGTTTCGGCTGAGATAACTTATGGACTTGAGAGGCTGGCTATGTTTATACAGGAAAAAGACAGTGTTTTCGACATAGAGTGGGTTGAGGGAATAAGCTACGGGGATGTTCACCACCAGGGAGAGGTGGAGCACTCCCGCTACAATTTCGAAGAGGCCGACACCGAAATGCTGTTTAGGATGTTTGATATGTTCGAGAGGGAGGCCCTGAGTGTAAATGAAAAGGGACTGGTGCTTCCGGCCTACGACTATGTTCTGAAGTGTTCCCATACATTTAACCTGCTGGATGCCAGGGGAGCCATAAGTGTCACCGAAAGGACCGGCTTTATTCACCGGGTTCGCAATCTTGCCCGGTCCTGTGCCGAGGAATACGTTAAGCAGCGTGAAAAGCTGGGATACCCCCTGCTTAAGGTGAAGGGAGCTTAATATAATGAGAGATTTATTACTTGAAATAGGCATGGAAGAAATGCCCGCCCGCTTTGTGGGGCCGGCATTGGAACAGATGGCTGGGCAGGCCGGGACTTTATTGAAGGAAAAAAGAATTGATTTTGAAAGTATAAGAACCGCAGGAACACCGAGGCGCCTGGCTGTTTACATAAGCGGTCTGGCTGAGAGCCAGCAAGCCCTCCAGAAGGAAGTTAAAGGGCCTGCCCTTAAGGTGGCGTATAATGCCGCAGGGGAGCCCACGCCTGCCGTACAGGGGTTTGCCAGGAGCCAGGGGGTCAGCATTTCTGACCTGGTTGTTAAGACAGTGGGACCGGTGGATTATGTATTTGCTGTTAAAAGCGAGGAGGGGAGACCTGCCGCTGAAGCGCTCCCGGAATTATGTGTCTCTTTGATAACCGGCCTTAGCTTCCCAAAGCCCATGCGATGGGGAGATCTGGATTTCAGATTCGCCAGGCCCATCAAGTGGATTATGTCCCTGTACGGGGAGGAAGTGGTAAGTTTCAGCCTTGCCGGGCTGGAATCGGGCAGGGTTACATACGGACACAGGTTCCTTAGCAGCGGGCCCATCAGTTTAAATAGCGCCCCCGAGTATTTTGACCGGCTGGGAGAAGCTTATGTGGTTGCGGATCCTGAGTTAAGGAAAGAAATGATTTTAAAGCAGGTTTCTGAGGTTGCAGCCGCAGAAAAAGGGCAGGTGGAAATGGATGAAGACCTTCTTGACGAGGTTACCAACCTGGTTGAGTATCCGGCGGCCTTTGCGGGAAGCTTTGATTCATCGTACCTCCGGCTACCAAAAGAGGTTTTGATAACGCCTATGAAGGAACACCAGAGGTACTTCCCGGTAACAACAGCCGGGGGAAATCTAATGCCCAGGTTCATAGCAGTACGCAACGGCACTGAAAAATACATTGAAACAGTCCGGGCGGGGAATGAAAAAGTTCTCCGGGCAAGGCTTGCGGATGCAGCGTTTTTCTGGGATGAAGATTTAAAAACTCCTCTGGCCGACAGGGTTTCCAACCTGAAAAAAATTGTCTGGCAGGAGAGTCTTGGCACTGTATATGACAAGGTGGAAAGAATAGCCGCCCTTGCTTCCGGCATTGGGGAAATGCTTAATGTTGACGGGGACACCCAAAAGACTTTAAAGAGAGGGGCCATGCTGGCAAAGGCTGACCTGGTAACCAATATGGTTTACGAATTCCCCGAACTGCAGGGAGTAATGGGAAGAGAATATGCAATAAGGTCCGGTGAAGACCAAAAGGTGGCCGAAGCAATATTTGAGCATTATCTCCCGAGGTTTGCCGGGGACATATTCCCTTCAAGCCCGGCCGGCAGAATTTTAAGCCTTTCCGATAAGTTTGACACACTTGTGGGGTGCTTCGCGGTGGGTATACAGCCCACCGGATCCCAGGACCCGTATGCCCTGCGGCGCCAGGCTCTGGGTATATGCAATATCATTATTGACGGGAATTTAATCATTTCAATTAGAGAAATATGCTTACGGGCTTATGAAGGTTTCAGCCAAAGCATGAAGCTAAAAGTTGAAAGGGAATCCGTCATTAACGATTTGGAGGAGTTTTTCAGGCAGAGAATAAGGGGCCTTTTAATGGACCGGGGCTTTGCCTATGACATTGTTGATGCTGTTCTTTCTTCCAATGGGGCGGATGATATACTGAGCGTCTTGAAACGGGTGGAAGCCCTGACGGACTTTAAGAGAGAGCAGGCCTTCGATGCCGTTATCACTGCCTTTAACAGGGCCAATAACCTTTCAAGAAAATACCAGCAGACTGAAGTAACACCGGAGTTCTTCCAGAATGGCGCCGAAAATGAACTGTACGACTCTTTACTTCGGGTAAGGGAGGATGTAAGTGCTCTTCTCGGCAGAAGAGACTATAGCGGAGCATTTCGGCAGATTGCCCTTTTGAGGGAGCCGGTAGATAAATTCTTTGAAGCGGTCATGGTGATGGTGGAAGATGAGAAGGTCAGAGATAACCGGCTGGCCCTTCTAAAGAGTGTGGCAGTACTCGCCTTGCCCCTGGCAGACCTGAGTAAAATTGTGGTATCAGGTTAGTGAAAATGATTTGCCCCTAAAATATTTTAATGACTAAAGATATTAATATTTCTTGAATAGTAAAATAAAAGGACATATAATATATATTATTAGGCCAGATATATATAAATAGTATGTCATAAATGCTCTTTAAGGGGCGGTTGATTTGGAATTTACCAAGCGGCAGGAAGCCATACTGGAAATTGTCAAAAAACAGGGCCCTATCACGGGGGAGCAGATTGCCGAGAAGTTATCTCTGACCAGAGCCACCTTAAGGCCCGATATGGCTATATTGACCATGTCGGGGGTTTTAGGGGCCCGCCCGAGGGTCGGCTACTTTTACAATGGTAAAGCTCCAGACAGGGCTGTTGCAGAAAAGCTGCATAAAGTAAAGGTCGGAGATGTCAATTCCGTACCCGTGGTGGTGGACGAAAACTGTTCGGTATATGATGCTGTGGTAACAATGTTTATATCAGATGTAGGCACTCTTTTTGTTATAAAGGAGGGTGGATTTCTTGAAGGGGTAATATCCCGGAAAGATTTACTGAAAATTACCCTGGGGGGCCATGATATAAACAAGCTGCCGGTAGGGGTTATTATGACCCGGATGCCCAATATAATATATACTGAGCAGGACGAGTCCGTCTGGGCTGCGGCCAAAAAGATACTGAGTCATGAAATAGACGCGCTCCCGGTGGTAAGGAAGAAGGAGGACAGGGAGGGACGTGCTGTCTTCGAGGTAGTGGGGCGGCTGAGCAAAACCAATATTACCAGGGTTTTTGTTGAGCTGGGTGAAGACACATGAACCACAACAAATCTGTCTACTGATTGCCGACGACCGAGGTTTGATATAGAAAGGGAGGGTTTCTCATAGGCACTGATATCAAATCCAATCTGGTTGTGTATATAATATCTGACTCCATTGGCGAAACCGCCGAATTGGTGGCAAGGGCGGCGGCCAGCCAGTTTAACGGCGCCACGGTGGATGTCAGAAGGGTGCCGTATGTTAACGATATTGAGGAGATACCTGAAATAGTGGAAGAGGCCAGCGTTTTCAACAGCGTTATAGCCTATACTCTGGTGCTGCCGGAATTAAGAGAGGCGCTGGAAAGGGAAGCGGCCAAGCACAATATACATACGGTTGACATAATGACGCCTATGATGGACGCCATTACTCATGTTACAGGCACCACTCCAAAACTTGAACCCGGTCTTGTGCGGAAAATGGATGAAGAGTATTTCCGCAAGGTTGAGGCCATTGAGTTTGCGGTAAAATACGACGACGGGAAAGATCCCCGGGGCATCAACAGGGCTGACCTGATTATTGTCGGTGTCAGCCGGACTTCTAAAACTCCGCTGTGCATGTACCTTGCCCACAAGAGGATAAAGGTTGCCAATGTTCCCCTGGTTCCGGAGGTTGCTCCTCCCGAGGAAATATTTCAACTGCCCCCCCACAAGCTTATAGGGCTTACTATTCGTCCAAATCAGCTGAATGAAATAAGGCGGGAGCGCCTTAAAACATTGGGTCTTACCTCTCATGCGGATTATGCCAGCATGGAAAGGATTCTTAAAGAGCTGGAGTACGCTGAGGGAATAATGAAAAGAGCAGGCTGCTCGGTAATAGACGTAACAAATAAGGCTGTGGAAGAAACTGCAAGCAGGGTGCTCGAAATATATTACAGGGGTGAGAGGTATGGTAAATAGAAAATATGTCTACCTTTTTGAAGAGGGAAAGGCAGACATGAAGGACTTGCTTGGCGGAAAAGGGGCTAACCTTGCCGAAATGACCAATCTGGGCATTCCGGTTCCTCCTGGTTTCATAATTACAACTGATACCTGCCGTGAATTTTACGTACAGGAAAGAGATTTCCCCCCGGGGATGAAGGAGCAGGTAGAGGAAGCCCTTGCCGCTTTGGAAAAAAGGACTGGAAAGAAATTGGGCGATCCTGAAAAGCCTCTTCTCGTAAGTATCAGGTCCGGTGCCCCCATATCCATGCCGGGTATGATGGATACCGTTTTAAACCTTGGCCTTAATGATAAAACCGTTGAAGGTCTCGCGGAAATAACCGGCAACCGCAGGTTTGCCTTCGACTGCTACAGGCGTCTTTTGAATATGTTTGGTGATGTGGTTTTGGGTATTGAACACCACAAATTTGAAAGAATTCTTGAGGCGCAGAAGGATAAAAAGGGAGTATCCTTTGATAACCAGCTGGAAGCCGGGGACTGGGAAGAGGTTGTAGAAGAGTATAAAAAGCTGATTGAAAGAGAAATCCACCAGCCATTCCCGCAGGACCCGGTAGAGCAGATGTTTAAGTCAATATACGCGGTGTTTAACTCATGGAATAACGACCGGGCTATAATATACAGGAAAATAAACAAAATACCCGATGACCTTGGCACGGCTGTAAACGTTCAGCTAATGGTGTTCGGAAATATGGGCAATGACTGCGGCACAGGTGTCGCCTTTACCCGCAACCCCTCAACGGGAACTAACCAGTTATATGGTGAATACCTTATTAATGCCCAGGGCGAAGACGTTGTTGCCGGCATTAGGACACCTCAGCCCATTTCAACATTGGAAAGAGAGATGCCCGAAGTGTTCAGGCAGTTTGTTGATACCTGCCAGCTTCTTGAAAAGCACTATAGAAACATGCAGGACATAGAGTTTACCATTGAGCGAAACAAACTGTATATGCTGCAAACCAGAAATGGTAAGCGTACAGCTGCGGCTGCCATAAAAATAGCGGTGGACATGGTAAATCAGGGGCTTATCAGCAGGGAAGAGGCTTTAGTCAGGGTGGAGGCGTCCCAGCTCGACCAGCTCCTGCACAGAAGGATTGACTCATCCGCGAAGCTTGATGTAGTGGCAGTGGGGCTGCCTGCTTCGCCGGGGGCAGCTTCCGGCAGGATTATATTTGATTCCGACGAGGCCGATAAACTGGCCAAGGATGGTGAAAAGATAATACTTGTGAGGACCGAAACCACTCCCGACGACATACACGGAATAGTGGCGGCCCAGGGTATTCTGACCTCCCGGGGCGGAATGACCAGCCACGCCGCCGTTGTGGCAAGGGGTATGGGCAAGCCCTGTGTGTGCGGTTGTGAGGCCCTTCGTATAGATTATGAAAGCCAGATCTTTATGGTAGGAAATCTTGTTTTCAAAAAAGGGGACGAAATATCGATAGACGGCTCTACCGGGAAGGTAATCCGGGGAGAGGTTCCTATGATTGACCCCGAGCTTTCTGATGAATTCAGGACTCTGCTGCAGTGGGCTGATGAGTACCGCACCCTTGGTGTAAGGGCAAATGCCGATAACCCGGAAGATTCAGCCAAGGCCAGGGAATTCGGAGCTGAGGGGATTGGCCTTACCCGCACTGAGCACATGTTTATGGCCCTTGACCGTCTGCCCATAGTTCAGGAAATGATACTGGCAGGCTCTTTGGAAGAGCGCCAGGAGGCATTAAGCAAGCTTTTACCGATGCAGCGGGATGATTTTTACGGCATTTTAAAGGCCATGGAGGGACTGCCGGTAACAATAAGGCTTTTGGATCCGCCACTGCATGAATTCCTTCCCAATGCCGAGGAGCTGGTTGTTGAGATTACACGGCTTCGTATAACCGGTGGGAACCCCCGTGAACTGGCGGAAAAAGAAGATTTGCTGCGCAAGGTAAGGGCGCTGTCCGAATTCAACCCCATGCTGGGACACAGGGGATGCCGCCTGGGGATTACATTCCCCGAAGTATATGCCATGCAGGCAAGGGCTATTCTTGAAGCTGCAGCCATGCTGGTGAAAGAAGGCTACAAGGTAATACCCGAGGTGGAAATACCTCTGGTAATAGATGTTAACGAGCTAACCTATCTGAAGGAAATGGTAATAGGTGTGGCCAGGGATGTTATGAAAGAACAGGGTGTTGAGTTTGAATATACCGTGGGTACTATGATTGAGGTTCCCAGGGCAGCGCTTTTGGCCGATGAGATTGCTAAAGAAGCGGAGTTCTTCTCTTTTGGAACCAATGACCTGACTCAGACAACCCTTGGTTTTTCCAGGGATGACGCCGAAGGCAAATTTATGGCCGATTATCTGGGCAAGAAAATTATTAAGGAAAATCCATTTATGGTGCTTGACCGTAAGGGTGTAGGCAAACTCATGAAAATGGCTGTAGAGCTTGGCAGATCCATAAAGCCAGACCTTTTGATAGGTATCTGTGGAGAGCATGGCGGTGAGCCGGAGTCCATTGAGTTCTGCCACCAGGTGGGCCTGGACTATGTAAGCTGCTCACCTTTCCGGGTTCCGGTGGCAAGGCTTGCGGCCGCCCAGGCCAGAATTAAAAACAAATAATTATTTTTTAAGGTATTAAACAAATATAAAAATAGTAAGGGCTGTTGAAGTATACTCAACAGCCCTTACTATTTTAAGTACATTATTAATAAAAAACGATGTTATTCTACATTTGCTCATAATCGCCAAAATATGATCTTTTTTTGGGTTTAATTTAGTATTTCTTAAAAGGAAATCGCGAGAAAGAGGCGAAATTATGCATTGAGTAAAATAATTCAAGTTTTGCTTCATAAAATGGCGTAATGGCAGGTATGGCAATTTAAGTTGTCAGAGGTGCCGGTGACTGAAGAAAAAGGGGAATTAGTGATGCATAGCGTGGCAGCAGTACTTTCAGGCCCGGAGGCTGCAGAACTGATTCTGGAGTCTTTGCCTAACCCTGTTATAATGATTAATAACGACAGCACCATTTCCTATATAAACCGCTCGATGGAAAGTTTTTTGCAGGCGGACAGGAAAGTAATTATTGGCAGGCCACTGGTAGAGGCGTTGTACAAGGGGCAGACGTATAACCGTAATGGTGGATTTAGGAGTCCTGTGCTGGAAACACTTCTTACAGGCAGAGAGGTAACATACCAGCCTGTGGAGATTAAAACCATATATAATGTTGCGCCCAGATCTCTTCTTGCCACAACCTTTCTTATCAGAGGGGAAGGGGGAAGGATAAAAGGTGCCTGTGCATTATTCTCCGATAATATCGGCGACTGGAAAAAGACTTCTACAGTAACTCCCTCGAAGCACTATGAAACAGTTTATGCCTTTGCGGAGGCAATAGGTGCAAGGGATGGGTATACTATGGGCCACTCGGAAAAAGTGGCCGAATATTCCAGGCTGATAGCGGAAAGATTGGGACTGGATGAGAAAATGGCTGACCTTGCATACCTGTGCGGAGTAGTCCATGATATAGGGAAAATAGGAATCCCCGAAGAAGTTCTTAATAAGAGGGGACCACTTAACACTGAAGAATATAATCTTATTATGGGTCATTCTTTGATGGGTGCCAACATAATTTCCCATATAAGCTGGCTGGAAGATATAGTGCCCATTATAGAGGCTCACCATGAAAAATATAACGGGACGGGTTACCCCATAGGGCTGAAGGGGGAGGATATCCCCTTAATAAGCAGAATACTGGCAGTGGCAGACGCCTTTGACGCAATGACCTCTGACCGCAGCTATCGAAAAGCTTATCCACTGCAAAAGGCCGTTGATGAGCTGGTCAGAAATGTGGGAACACAATTTGACCCTCAGATAGTGGAAGTGTTCCTGGAAATGCTGAAAGAGTACTCAGTATAAAGTCGGCGGTGGCAAATGCAGAAGTTGAGGTTATTTTGGGCGGTTAACCTGCCCGCGGATCTTAAATCAAGGCTATTCGGCATTGTGAGCCGCCTTAAAGCAGCAGGGGCTGATGCCAAGTGGGTTGAAGAAGGCAACCTGCATGTGACTGTTAAATTCCTGGGCGAGGCTGACCCGGCACTAATTCCCCGGATAACTGAAGCAGTCAAAGGCAGCCTTATAGGCTTTGATAAATTCAGGCTTGATATGAAAGAAATGGGCTTCTTCCCCGGCGTAGCCCGGCCAAGGGTTCTTTGGGCAGGCTTTGGGGGAGAAATTACTGCCCTTAAAAATACCGCCAGGGCCGTTGATGATTCCATGGGTGATTTAGGCTTTCCGAGGGAGGGAAGAGTATTTACTCCTCACATTACCCTTGCCAGAATAAAGTCGCCCCTTAATATCGGCGATTTGACCAGGGCGGTGGCAATGGAGTCCCCTGGTATAAATAAAATGGGTGGATTCGATGTGTGTTCAATTGACCTCATGTCAAGTATGCTTACCCGAAGCGGCCCCGTTTACAGTCTGATTTCGTCTGTTAAACTGGGGGAATAACATTTGTAGGGAAATATGTGCCAAAAGGCCTTTTCCCATGATATATTTTATAAGTTATGCATATTTATACACAGAGAAGTGAACGATGGAAGAGGTTTTGTCAATGCTTATTGTTGCCCTGAACGGAAGTCCCAATAAAAACGGAAATACAGCAACTATGCTGAAGGCAGCCTGCAGTGAAATAGAATCACTGGGAGGCGAGCATGTCTTTGTCCAGGTTTCAGAGCTAATGTCGGATGTAAAGCACCCATTCTGCATGGCCTGTTCAAATCCCTGCACGGGCCGCTGTTATGCCGGCACCAGGCTGGAGGAGACATATAGCCTCCTGGCAAGGGCTGACGGTATTATTATTGGAAGTCCGGTGTACTTTTGCACTGTATCCGGACAAATGAAAGCATTCTGGGATAAAACAAGGATTCTAAGAAAAAACAAAACTTTATTGAATACTGTGGGGGGGGCACTGGCAGTCGGAGGGGCCCGCTTTGGCGGACAGGAGACAACCCTGAGGGCAATTCATGATATTATGTTATGTCACGGGATGACTGTGGTGGGTGATGGTTACCATGATGCGGATTGCGGGCATCATGGCGGGTGCGCCCAAAGCCCTTCCGCCGATGATGCGGATGGTTTAAAAAGGGTGGCGGTATTGGCCAGGAGGGTTTACGAGGTGGCTGATGCGACCCGTATAATTAGAAGCCGGAAAGCTATTGGCCAGGTCAGCAGTCCCCGGTAAAAAGCCGGGGATAACTTTTTACACCGGGTGGGGGTAAAATGAGTTTAAGACAGGAATATGAAAGAATAGAGAGGCAGATTTTATCGCCTGGGGCCTGTTTTAGTGATTCGTCCCGGGGCCGGGTACTACCGGAGGAGCCATGCAGTGTTCGAACGGTTTTTCAAAGGGACAGGGATAGGGTAATACATTCAAAAGGCTTCAGGCGGCTTAAATACAAAACGCAGGTGTTTATAATACCCGAGGGCGACCATTTCAGGACAAGGCTGACACACACCCTGGAGGTGGCACAAATCTCCCGCACAGTGTCCAGGGCGTTACGGCTTAATGAAGACCTTACAGAGGCGATTGCGCTGGGACACGACCTGGGGCATACTCCTTTCGGCCATACCGGGGAGGTAGCCCTGAATGAAGTGTTTCCACCTGGATTTAAACATAACGAGCAGAGCCTGAGGCAGGTCGACGAACTGGAGGGTTGGAGGGGGCTAAACCTTTCACATGAGGTTCGGGACGGAATACTTAATCATACCGGAAAGACGGATCCTTATACTCTTGAGGGCCAGGTGGTTAAAATATGCGACCGGATAGCATATATCAACCATGATATAGATGATGCTCTAAGGGCCGGGATACTCCGTGAAGAGGAACTGCCGGGAGTATGCCTTAAAATACTTGGGTTTTCTCACCGTGAAAGAATAAACAACATGGTCACCGACCTTATAGCTGCAAGCAGGGACCGCCCGTCAATTACCATGAGCCATGATTTTAAACAGGCCACCAGCCTGCTGCGTGAATTCATGTTTAAAAATGTATATATAGGTTCCGAAGCTAAAAGAGAGGAACGAAAGGCCCTGCATGTGGTAAAGTACCTTTATCAGTACCTGGTGGATAATCCTGAGGCCATGCCTGTGGAGTATGTAAGAAGGATTGATACCATGGGCGGAGTCCAAAGGCTGGTATGTGATTATATCGCCGGTATGACTGACCGTTACGCAATAACCCAGTTTACGGGTCTTTTCATACCCAGGGCCTTTACTATAGAGTGATTTATTTAACACAATAAATACTGAGATATTAAAGCTATATAAATATAATTTTAAGCATAATTATAAATTCAGAAGGAAAAATTCATTAATTGTAGAAAATTTAATAATCATAGCGGTACTATAATCGCTTTTCAGGGTGAAACTAATTGGGATTAATACCTCAGGACATTATTGAGGATGTCCGTATACAAACTGATATTGTCAGCCTGGTGGGCGAGTATGTCAGGCTTGAAAAAAGGGGTAGAAATTACACTGGAGCCTGCCCTTTTCACCAGGAGAGGGACCCTTCATTTACGGTAAGCCCCGATAAGCAGATTTTTTATTGTTTCGGATGCCAGACCGGTGGTAATGCCATAAAATTTCTCATGCTTATTGAGAACATTACCTTTAATGAATCGGTACGGAGGCTTGCACACCGGGCCGGTATTTATTTTCCGGACATTGAAAGAGGCACCGATGACAAAAAGGCTGCCAGGCAGGAAAGAGCCTGGAAGGCAAATTCCTTGGCCAGGGATTTTTATTATAACTGCCTGCTGAATAGCTCCGAGGCGGGTGAGGCCAGGGAATACCTTGCCGGGCGGGGGCTTTCCGGAGATATAATAAAAACCTTTAAAATAGGGTATGCTCCATCAGGCTGGGATTTTCTTTCCTCTTACATGAAAGGGTTGGGATATCATCTCCCGGAACTGGTCGATTTCGGCCTGGTGATTGGGGACAGCAACAGGAGTTATGACCGGTTCAGAAAACGTGTAATGTTTCCTGTAACCGACTCCCAGGGCAGGGTCGTGGCCTTTGGAGGCCGGGTCATTGGTTCTCCGGAAAACCAGCCAAAGTACCTGAATACCCCTGAAACGCCCTATTTTAATAAAAGTAAGGTTTTATTCGGCCTGGAACCGGCCAGGAAGGCGATAAGGGACACCGGGTATGCAGTTATTATGGAAGGCTACATGGATGTAGTCACCGCTCACCAGTCCGGCATATGCAATACGCTGGCGTCCATGGGCACAAGCCTCACAGCCGAACAGGGAAAGCTTTTGTTAAGGTACACCAGGGATGTTTATTTTGCCTATGATGCCGATTCCGCGGGTGTAAAGGCTGCGGCCAGGGGCCTGGATATATTGCAGCAAATAGGCTGCAGGCTAAAAGTTATAAGCATGCCGGGGGGCACCGATCCCGACGACTTTATAAGGCAAAATGGCGTTGAGGGCTGGAATGAATTAATCAGCAGGGCCGAGACCCTTTTGGAGTACAAACTGAGGGTGGCTGCAGGGAACAAAAGAGATGCTTCGGACATTCTCGGGGAAGTATTGCCCAATCTTGTGGAAATAAAAAGTGATGTAGAGCTGGAAGAGGGAGTCAAAACAGTGGCCTCAAGGCTAAGCCTTAGCTGGGAGGCTGTTTGGGGAGAAATCAGGCGCTATAAAGAACACACGCGAAAAATTTGGGCAAAACCGGATAAAATTGCTAAAAATACGCATAATATAATAAAAAGCAAAAAACCGCAGGATGCTTATTCCAGAGCTGAGTTGGGAATATTAAGAATTGTTTTGGATAAACCTGAAATGCTGGAAACTTTTAAATCAGCCCTTGGCGATGATTTTATTCAGGAGCCCCTGTACAGAGAAATATATAATGCCATAGCCAGAGATTTGGAAAATGGGCTATTTGAGCCCTCCAGACTTCTAAACGAACTGGAGGATCAGGCTGCAGCTTTATTAAGCAGTCTTTTAGTGGGGCTCGAGGATGGCACTGGTGAACGGGACCAGGATAAAGTGTCTTCTGACTATATAAACGTTATCAAAAGAAACCGGCAGGCATTAAAAAGAATGAATCTTATGCAGGAGCTTGCCAGGGCTGAAAAGAATAATGATATAGAACTTGTAAATAAAATACTAAAAATGATGCAGCAAATGGGATCTAGTCAAAATACACGGCCCGGGAAAGGGTGAAGAGAATGAGCGAGCTTTTGAAGGCCGACGGCGTCAAAGATCTGATAGAGAAAGGCAAGAAAAACGGTGTCCTTACCTATACCGAGATTATGGATATATTGCAGGGAACCGATTTAACGCCGGAGCAGATTGATGAAATATATGAAAAACTAAGTGGAATGGGCATTGAGGTTGTACCCGAAGTAACCGACATAGAGTCTTTAGATGACGATGGGCCTACTCTTGATGCTCAGACTGAAGAGGTAGATATAGATTTAACCATCCCCGAGGGCGTAGGTATTGACGATCCCGTCCGCATGTATCTTAAGGAAATAGGCCGGGTGCCTCTCCTCTCTTCCGAAGAAGAGGTAAAGCTGGCCAAGCGTATGGAGCAGGGAGATGAAGAAGCCAAGCGTAAGCTGGCCGAGGCCAACCTGCGTCTGGTAGTAAGCATTGCCAAGCGCTATGTAGGCAGGGGTATGCTTTTTTTGGACCTCATCCAGGAGGGCAACCTGGGCCTTATAAAGGCCGTTGAAAAGTTTGACTTCCGTAAAGGCTTTAAATTCAGCACCTATGCCACCTGGTGGATACGCCAGGCCATCACCAGGGCCATTGCTGACCAGGCCAGGACAATTCGTATACCGGTCCACATGGTGGAAACCATAAATAAGCTGATCAGGGTCTCCAGGCAGTTGCTGCAGGAGTATGGCCGGGAGCCAACCCCTGAGGAAATAGCCAGGGAAATGGGTATAACCGAGGAAAAAGTCCGGGAGATAATGAAAATCGCCCAGGAGCCGGTATCTCTTGAAACGCCCATAGGTGAGGAAGAAGACTCCCACCTGGGGGACTTTATTGAAGACCACGATGCCAGGGCTCCAGCCGAGGAAGCATCCTTCACCCTGCTGAGAGAGCAGCTAGACGAGGTTTTGAAAACTCTGACCGACCGTGAGCAAAAGGTTTTGCGCCTGAGGTTCGGCCTTGATGACGGCAGGGCGCGGACTCTGGAGGAGGTTGGTCAAAAGTTTGGGGTTACCAGGGAAAGAATCCGGCAGATAGAGGCCAAAACGCTGCGAAAGCTGAGGCATCCAAGCCGTAGTAAGAAGCTGAAAGACTACCTGGATTAAAAAGGTTGCCCCGGTATTAATTGCATCGTAATTAGATGTTGACCGGGGCACCTCTTTTATGTATAATAAATATTGCGCCGCGATCCTCGATAGCTCAACGGTAGAGCAACCGGCTGTTAACCGGTAGGTTGTAGGTTCGAATCCTACTCGAGGAGCCATAAGGGCCCATAGCTCAACGGTGGAGCATCCGGCTCATAACCGGCTGGTTCTAGGTTCGAATCCTAGTGGGCCCACCAGTTCAGACGTCAGACGTAAGTCGTCGGACGTCGGGAAAATAAGGCATTTGACAGTGTCAAGTGCAGACAAGCCTGACGACTGACTACCGACTACCGATAAACGGCCCCTTGGTCAAGCGGTCTAAGACACCGCCCTTTCACGGCGGTAACACGGGTTCGAATCCCGTAGGGGTCACCATATAAGGGAGCATAGCTCAGCTGGGAGAGCACATGCCTTACAAGCATGGGGTCGGCGGTTCAAACCCGTCTGCTCCCACCACGTAAAAGCACTGGAATAATTCCGGTGCTTTTGTATTTTGGGGGTACCCTGAATACTTTCGGATATCATTTTGATAATTATCTTGCTACTTTTAAATGGAAAAATAACATTTATATACATAAATAGAAAAACATATTTTAAACAACAGGAATTCGTATAAGTACGTAGAAAAATGATGTAGATATATATGCAAGCCGCCTGTCACCGCTTTAGGTTGGCTTGGGTATTTAAAAATAATTAAGAAAATAATTATACCCGATATGTTTGGTTTTAAGGAGATTGAAAATGAAAGTCTTAGATAAAAGAGCTAAATTTTGGGGTCTTATTAATATTGTAGACCTGATAATTATCTTTGTTGTTATTATTATAGCTGCCGGAGCTTATTATAAATTTTCTGACAGGAAAATAATTGAAGAGAAGAATGTTGCCGTTGATTTTCAAGTAATCATTCCCAATATAAGACCTGATATGGCTCAAGCTATTAAGGTTGGCGATAAAATGGTAAGTGGAAACAGCTATACCTCTGTCATCGTAAAGGATATACAGATAAAACCGGGTTATTCAGTGAATGTGGATGCCCGGGGGCAGAGGGTCGAGTCCGTTGATCCATTTCTTGTAGATGTATATGTAACCAACACCGGAACAACTTCACTTTCACCGGCTGTCATCACCATGGGAGGGCAGGAGATTAGGATTGGCAAGGAGTATAATTTTAGGTCAAGGAACTATGAGTTTAAAGGCACGGTTAGCCGAATTGAAATTAAGGAGATGTTTAGTCTGCCTGAATAGAGTGATCAGCTGATTCAAGCCTGACATCGTCATCGTCTACTAATACAAAGCACTGGAGTTATCTAGTGCTTTTGTCTTTTTCTGACGACCTTTTTAAATTCACTGATCCATCCTGGAACAACTGTTCCAGGATGGATGTCCAAGCGTGTAAAACCAGTACACAAAAAAATTATTAGGCAATTTTGATATTAGTATAGCCTGCCATATGAAAGGGATATGACCGCTGTATTGCCCGAATCGTCTGTAAAATAAAAAAATTAAATTAATGCAGAATACTTTGGCACAGTCTTTGCGTTTATATATGGACAGCCCACCAAGGGGAGTTGCCTTTGGTTTAAAAAATTTTTTAAATTTAGGGAGGAGTTCTTTAATGGCATTAGGCGAACAAGTATTTGGTTATTTTATCCCCACTGTTAACCTGATGGGCGTAGGAGCCCACAAAGAAATTCCTGCACAGGTTAAAGGTTTAGGCGGCACCAACGTTCTCATAGTAACCGACGCTTTCCTGGGCCGCCCCGGCGGAATGGCAGACGATATCAAGGCCATGATTGAGGCTGAAGGCATTAAAGTTACTGTATTTGCAGGCGCTGAGCCTAACCCCACTGACATTAACGTTCATGACGGCTTAAAAGTTTACCAGGAGTGCGGAGCCGATATGATTCTTTCCCTGGGTGGCGGCAGCTCCCACGACTGCGGCAAAGGTATCGGCCTGGTGGCAAATGGCGGCCATATTCGTGATTACGAGGGAATCAACAAGTCTACCAAGCCCATGCCTCCGTTTATTGCAGTTAATACCACTGCCGGGACCGCTTCCGAAATGACCCGCTTCTGCATCATCACCAACACCAGCAACCATGTCAAAATGGCTATCGTTGACTGGCGTGTAACTCCTAACGTTGCCATCAACGACCCTCTGTTAATGGTTGGCATGCCGCCCGCACTGACAGCCGCAACTGGTATGGATGCTCTTACCCACGCCGTTGAGGCCTATGTGTCCACCATTGCTACCCCGGTAACCGACTCTGCGGCATTAATGGCTATTAAACTTATCTCCGAGAATTTACGTAATGCAGTCGCCAACGGCCAAAACATGGTGGCCCGCGACAAGATGGCTTATGCCGAGTTCCTGGCAGGCATGGCTTTCAATAACGCTTCCCTCGGCTATGTTCACGCTATGGCTCACCAGCTGGGCGGCTTCTACAACCTGCCCCACGGTGTCTGCAACGCTATCCTGCTCCCCCATGTTGAGGGCTTTAACCTGATTGCCTGCCCCGAGCGCTTTGTAGATATCGCCAAGGCTATGGGTGAAAATGTTGATGGCCTCTCTGTGCGTGAAGCCGCTGACAAGGCTCTGGCCGCTATCAAAAAGCTTTCCTCGGATGTTGGAATTCCGGCTGGCTTAACTGAGCTGGGTGTTAAGGAAGAAGACCTTAAGATTATGGCTGAGAACGCCATGAAGGATGCCTGCAGCTTTACCAACCCGAGAATCGCCACCCTGGAAGATGTAATAAATATCTTCAAGGCTGCATTATAAGTCAAAAATGAATTAAAAATATGGTGAACCACAGGTGGATCCTTGATCCACCTGTGGTCTTATTAGGGATATTGCTGAATTTTTTAGAATTATAGCAGTTGGCATAGATGTTGCATGCCTGGCTTATCATAAAAAAGGTTCTTTGGCTAAACCGTGTTTAGCCAATAATTTTTTTTTATAATATACTTTAATTTGCCATGCGTCCATTTGAACTATCTTGTTATCCAGACCGAAATTTCAAAATAAGTGCAGAGGTGTTGTGTATGAGCGCTATTTTTATTACTAAAATGGATGAAGGCTTTACAAGCGCTGTCAGCCGGGAAAGCGATGAAAATCTGTTTCGCTGCTACCAGTGCGGCAAATGTACAGCCGGCTGCCCTCTGTCCCCTGACATGGATCTGGCTCCAAACAGGGTTATTAGGCTGGTCCAGCTCGGTATGAAGGAAGATGTGCTGAAAAGCCAGGCGATATGGTTGTGTGCCTTTTGCTCCACCTGCACAGTACGCTGCCCTCAAAGCATTGATCTGGCCCGGGTTATGGAGACGCTGAGGATTATGGCCCGGCGGGAAGGTCTGGCATCATCGGGGCGCAGCAGGAGGGTCCGGCTGTTTGGTGATAATTTTCTGGACTCTGTTAAAAGATTTGGCAGGATGTTTGAATTTGGCACCATGGTTGGCTACAACCTCAGAAGCGGTAATCCCTTAAAAGAGGGGGATACCGGCCTGGGCATGCTGAGGCGGGGAAAACTGAAATTCATACCTGAGAAGCCTGAAGGAATGGACGAGATTAGCAGTATTTTTGAAAAAGTGCGCCTGGAAGAGGAGAGAGAAAGATGAAGTATTCGTATTTTCCTGGCTGCTGCCACCATACCAGTGCATTAGAGTATGATAAATCCACACGGGCTGTATGTAGGGAACTGGGGATAGAATTTGTTGATGTGCCCGACTGGAGCTGCTGTGGATCTACAGCTGCCCACAGCACCAGCAAGCTTCTGGCCCTGGCCCTTTCGGCCAGAAACCTGGCACTGGCTGAAAGTACAGGGCATGATGTTACTGCCGCCTGCGCCGCCTGCTACCAGAGACTGGCTCTGGCGCACCACGAGCTTATGGGAGACAGCAAGCTGAGGCAAAAGGTGGACAGGGTAACAGGAAGGGAATTCCAGGGAAAAATAAACGTCAAGTCAATACTGGAAGTAGTATACGATGTAGGCCTTGACAACATAGAGGCAATGACCGTGAGGCCTCTTAACGGCATAAAGGCAGCATGCTATTACGGCTGCCTGATGGTAAGGCCGTCCTCTATTTCTACCGACGATCCGGAAAACCCTGAAAAGATTGATAACATTATCAGTGCCATGGGCGGGGAAACGGTGAACTGGGGCCATAAGACAGAGTGCTGCGGGGCCTCCCTGGCTGTCAGTAACGAGGATATAGTTATTCGACTGGTTGACAGAATTTTAAGTGATGCTGTGAAGGCCGGGGCCAATTGCTTTGTTACGGCCTGCCCCTTATGTCACTTTAATCTGGATGTAAGGCAGGCTAAGATTAACAGGAAAATGAAGACTAATTATCGACTGCCGGTATTTTACTTTACCCAGTTAATGGGGGTGGCCATGGGCCTTAATTCCGAAGACCTCAGTACCAACACGCACTTTGTGGGAACTTCCGGACTTCTTGCTTCACTTGCATGAACTACAAATGAAACGGGAGATGTGATAAATGAAGAGAACCGGGGTTTTTGTTTGCTGGTGCGGGACAAATATAGGGTCTGTGGTTGACGTTCCCGGGGTGGTGGAGAAAGCAGCCCGGCTGCCGGGTGTAGTTTTGTCCGCCGACTACAAATATATGTGCTCAGAGCCCGGCCAGGAAACTATAATCAAAGCCATAAAGGAGCACCGCCTAGACAGGGTGGTGGTGGCTTCCTGCTCACCAAGGCTGCATGAGAATACCTTCAGGAAGACATTGGAAAGAGCCGGGCTTAATCCTTTTATGCTGGAGATAGCCAATATCAGGGAGCAGTGCTCCTGGGTACACCAGGGGGATAATGAAAGGGCCACTGAGAAGGCCTTTGATCTTGTCAGGAGGGCGGTGGCCAAGGCCGGACTGGTTGCGCCGCTGTTTGCCTCCTCCATACCAGTAACCAGGAGGGCCCTTGTAATAGGGGGAGGCATTGCCGGCATGCAGGCGGCTTTGGATATTGCCGACTCAGGCCACGAGGTGATACTTGTGGAGAGGGAGTCCACCATCGGCGGTAAAATGGCCATGTTGGATAAAACTTTCCCCACCTTGGACTGCTCTGCCTGAATAAGCACGCCAAAAATGGTTGCTGCGGTGCAGCACCCTCACATAAAAATGATGACCTACGCCGAAATTGAGAAGGTGGAGGGCTATATAGGCAACTTTGAGGTAACCGTAAGGCAAAAAGCAAGATATGTTAACCATGATAAGTGTAACGGGTGCGGCACCTGCTGGGAAAAGTGCCCCTCAAAGGCAGCCAGCGGGTATAACCTGGGGATGAGCAAGAGAAAGGCCATATATATTCCCTTTCCGCAGGCAGTGCCTAATAAGCCCGTTATTGACAGGAAAAGCTGCCGCAGGTTTGCCGGGGGCAAATGCGGGGTTTGCCAGAAGGTATGCCCGGTAGGGGCCATAGACTATGAGCAGGAAGATACTATGACCGATTTCACGGTAGGAGCCATTGTTATGGCTACGGGATATGATCAGTTTCCCTGGGAAAAGGCCTATGGTGAGTACGGCTACGGTAAGTTCCCCGACGTGGTTACAGGGCTTCACTTTGAGCGCATGAACAATGCCTCGGGCCCAACGGGGGGCCAAATATTGAGGCCCTCCGACGGAAAAATACCCAAAAATGTTGTTTTTATAAAGTGCGTGGGCTCCAGGGATAACAGCAAGGGGAGGTCGTACTGCTCCCGGGCATGCTGTATGTACACTGCCAAGCATGCCCATCAGGTCATGGAAAAGATACCCGGCTCCAGGGTGTTTGTTTTTTACATGGATGTTCGCACACCCGGAAAAGGTTATGAGGAATTTTACCAGCGGTCGGTGGAAGAGGGCGCTGTGTATATCAGGGGCAGGGTCTCTAAAATATACAGGTCCGGAGGCAGGCTGGTGGTGAAAGGAGCCGACACCCTACTGGGAAGGCCGGTGGAGGTAGAGGCTGACATGGTGGTGCTGGCCGCCGCCATGGTGCCCTCGGAGGGAAGTGAAAAAATAGCCCAGACTGTAGGATTTTCTACAGATAAGGACGGGTTTTTCCAGGAGGCCCACCCCAAGCTGAGGCCGGTAGAGACCAACACCGCCGGTGTTTTCCTGGCCGGAGCCTGCCAGGGGCCCAAGGATATTCCTGATACGGTGGCCCAGGCCAGCGCGGCAGCCTCCAAGGTGTGCGCCCTGTTTTCCAAGACCGAAATAGAAGCAAACCCGATGGTTTCATATGTAAGCAATGAACTGTGCTCAGGCTGCATGGCCTGCGCCGGGGTATGCCCCTACAGGGCAATAGCTGTTGAAACAGTAAACGAAAGAGTGGGCGGGAAAACTGTCGGACGCCCGGTGGCCACCGTTAATGAGGGGCTGTGCCAGGGCTGCGGCTGCTGTACGGTGGCCTGCCGATCTGGAGCCATAAATCTTAAAGGGTTTTCCAACGATCAATTACTGGCGGAGGTGGATGCCCTGTGTCTGTAGAGGAACTGAAAAAGGGATGGGAGCCGAAAATCATAGGGTTCTGCTGTAACTGGTGCAGTTATGCCGGGGCTGACCTGGCAGGAGTCAACAGGATGAAATATCCCTCCAACATCCGTGTAATAAGGGTTCCCTGCTCCGGCAGGGTTAACCCGCAATTCGTGCTGCGGGCCTTCCAGAGGGGGGCGGACGCTGTGCTGGTCAGCGGGTGACACCCGGGGGACTGCCACTATGGTAGTGGTAACTACTATACAAGGCGGAGGTTCCAGGTTTTCAGGAACCTTCTTGAATTTGTGGGCTTTGAGCCGGGCAGGCTTCATGCGCGGTGGATTAGCGGATCTGAGGGGGCAAAATTCGCCGGAGCCGTTAAGGAGATCACAGATCAGGTAAAAGAACTGGGCCCAAACAGGAAGATGAGGGATGAGCGTTGAGACAAATAGAAGAGGAATTAAGAATAAGGGCCGCAAGTCTCCTGGAAAGCGGGGAAGTTTCACTGGTGATAGGCTATGCCCAGGGCAGCGAGGCTTCCCGGACTACGCCGGCCTTCATAAAAAAAGCGGAAGAAGCCGGTAAACTGGTCTTTAATTCTCATTGTGTCAATAACCTTGCCAAATACCTGGCCGATAACAGGAATATGCCCGGAAAGGTGGCCGTGGTAGTCAAGGGCTGTGATTCACGGGCTGTTAACAGGCTTATTCAGGACAACCAGGTTGAAAGGGAGCGCATTGTCCTGCTGGGCGCTCCGTGCCCTGGGATGGTCGAGGCAGAGTCCGCAGAAGAATTCCTAATGGAAAAATGCCGCAGGTGTGAAAACCGAAACCCTGTTATATATGATTACCTGGCAGGCGAGAAGGTCGCTGAAGAAGGCAATAAGGACTTTTTTGATGACGTCAGGTCGATTGAAGGACTTTCCGTGCAGGAGAAAAGCCTGTACTGGGACAGGCAGTTCGCCAGGTGCCTGCGCTGCTATGCCTGCCGTAACGTTTGCCCCGCCTGCACCTGCAGGGAGTGTGTGTTTGACCAGGCGCAGCCGGAGTGGGTGGCCATGGCCAACAACCTTTCGGATAATACCGCCTTTCACCTGGTAAGGGCCTTCCATGTGGCGGGACGCTGTGTTGACTGCGGCGAGTGCCAGAGGGTGTGCCCGGTTAATATACCGCTATCGGTGTTGAATCGCAAAATATTAAGCGATATAAGGGATTTATATGGTGTTTCCACTCCCGGGCAGACCATGGATGAGACATCTGTCCTGGGTGGTTTTCATAAAGGCGACCCTGATGAATTCATGTAAGGGGGTGTCCCGGCATGGGTAAGTGGTTAATTGAAGCTGAAAAAATCACAGATTTTCTTGAGGCAGTTGCCCGGGACTCCCTCCTGGTGGCCCCGGTCAGGGAGGAAGAGGGCATTGTGCTGTTCAGGCCGGTGGAATCGGCCGGTAATATTGATTTGGATTATTTGAATTCAGCGGTTTCTCCAAAAGAGTTTTTCTTTCCCCGGACTGAGAAGCTGTTTTCCTTTCAGGTAAAAGGAGCTGAGGTGGCCATAGAGGCACCCGGAAAGCAGCGGGGGATGGTTATGTTTGGAATCCGTCCCTGCGATCTTCGGGGGATTATGTCACTGGACCCGGTTTTCGGCGGTGATTTTCCGGACCCTTATTACCAGGAGAAGAGAAAGGCCGCCACAATAATTGCAATGGGGTGTGAAACCCCTTCTCCCCGGTGCTTTTGCTCCACATACGGCATAAGTCCCATGGACGGGAGCGGCTCTGATATTATGTTAACCAGGGTTGGTAGCCATTACCAGGCCGAAGCTCTAACCGGCAAAGGTGATGCCATGATCACCCGCTATGGAGGTTTTTTTGTCCAGCGCAAGGAAGGACAGGCACCGGCGTCTATGCTGGACGGGAAAGTTGAAAGACTTGATTTGACCGGAATAAAGGAATTTCTGGACGGTAATTTTGAACTCCCGTATTGGGAAGAAGTAGCCGAAAAATGTATAAATTGCGGAATATGCACTTATATTTGCCCCACCTGCCACTGCTTCAATATCTTCGACCTGACCGCCGGAGGCACTGAGGGTGTCAGGTGCCGTGGCTGGGACTCTTGCATGAGCCAGGGCTTTACCCGTATGGCCGGAGGCCATAACCCCAGGCCCGGAAAGCTGGAAAGAGTGCGCAACCGCTTTATGCACAAGCTCAAATATCACCTGGACCGTTACGGGATAGCGGGCTGTTATGGCTGCGGGCGCTGCGTCGGGGCCTGTCCGGTAAATATAGACATCAGGCGGATTATATCTGACCTTGGGGAGGTGGCCCGAAATGGATAGCTGCAGCTGCTCCAATCCCCTTCTCCCGGAGATTGCCACTATCACCAAAATTATAGAGGAAACAGGTGACGTTAAAACTTTTCAGATGGTTTTTGACCGCCCGGAGGTTATGGAGAGCTTCAGGCAGAAGCCGGGGCAGGTAGCCCAGATATCGGTTTTCGGGGTGGGGGAGGCAACCATATCAATTACATCTTCTCCTACCAGGAAAGGTCTGTTGGAATTCAGCATAAAAAAGGTAGGCCGTCTTACCTCCGTCATCCATGGGCTTGAGCCGGGGTGCAGGGTGGGAATAAGGGGTCCCTACGGAAACCACTTTCCCTATGAGGCCATGAAGGGCGCTAATATAGTATTTATTGGCGGTGGAATTGGGCTGGCCCCTCTTCGGTCCTTGATAGACTACGTTCTGTCCGTAGAAAACCGGGATGATTACGGAGATGTTGATATTATTTATGGAGCCAGGTCCTATGAGGACCTCTGCTTTAAGGAAGATCTTTTAAAAAACTGGCCTGAGGTCAGGAACACCAGGGTGTACACCACCATAGACCGGGAGGACCCCGCCTGGAGCGGCCATGTTGGCTTTGTGCCTGCTTACCTTGAAGAAATCGGCCCAACGTCCGTTAATACGTATGCCATTACCTGCGGGCCACCGGTAATGATCAAGTTTGTACTAATGGCCCTGGAAAAATTGGGCTTCCCGGAAGAAAGAATAGTAACCACCCTGGAGATGAAGATGAAATGCGGCGTAGGTAAATGCGGGCGCTGCAACATCGGGGACAAATATGTGTGCCTGGACGGGCCGGTATTTACCCTAAAGCAGCTAAAAACGCTTCCGCCTGAGTTTTGATTATAAGAACACCAGCAAAAAGCATCGGGAAAAAACCGGTGCTTTTTGCTGTTTACACATAAAAGAGATTTTTTAAAGAGAAAATATTTTATAATCACTTGTTGGAAAAGTATAAAAAAGTTGGGCGGGAGTTTTTTGAAGGATTCAGATTTATACATGAAAGAGTATAAATTGCAGTCGGAAGCGGATGAGGTTTTGAGGGAGTACTGGGTCACAGAAACATTTTTGACATGGCAGTGGTGGCTGTTGGTGGCATTAACTGTTCTCCCCTGGCTTCTTTGGCTGAAAGTGGTGGACAGGAAGAGGTTTTTTGAGATTCTGACGTACGGTATGCTGGTGAAGGTAGTAGCAACTTTTTTAGATGCATTAGGGGTTGAATTTGATTTTTGGGACTATCAAATTAGGCTAATTCCTCTGTTCGATGTTTTTATTGCTTATGATTTTTCAGTTTTACCGGTTTCCTATATGCTGGTGTATCAATACTTTAGCAGTTGGAAAAGCTTTTTGTTGGCAAGTATAGCTTTGTCCGCTCTTTTCGCCTTTATCGCAGAGCCTCTACTGGTTTATATGAATTTCTACCACATGGTAAAGTGGGGGCACATCTATTCCTTCCCTTTTTTCTTTGCCGTTGCAGTATTTATTAAAGGGCTGATGGCACTGTTGAAAAAACTGTCAGGCTGAGGGACTAAGGCCCTTTTTAAAAAAGGAGATAAAAGACTCGCCGGAGAATATGGCATAAAAAGGTTTTTTATGTGCTTCTCAGGGGGGTATAAAGATTTGGAAAAAGGATTAGACAGCAGTAAAACGCTAATAGCTGTCCTGGGGATAGAAACCGAGGAAGCAGGGCCGGACCTGGTGGTTATGACCATGCCAGTAGATGAAAGGACCCACCAGCCCTATGGGCTGCTGCATGGGGGGGCTTCAGTGGCTTTGGCGGAAACCGCCGCCTCCATCGGCACCTTCTTGAATCTCGACCCTTCAAAGCAGCTGGCGGTGGGGCTTGAGATAAATGCAAATCACCTGAGGTCAAAAAGATCGGGAGTGGTAAGGGCCAGGGCCGTGCCCATATACAAGGGGAGAACAACAATGGTGTGGGAAATAAAGATAACGGATGAGAAGGAAAAGCTTATTTGTATATCCCGCTGCACAATGGCTGTTATTGATGCGGAGAGGGTAAATAAATAACTAATCCTGAATGAATTTTACTGTCGGAATCCAGACAACTGGGCCGTAAAAACGGCCACCAATGAAGATGAAAATTGGGGGTCCTTTAAAACCACAGAGAACACAGAGCACACAGAGGGTTTTTAAGCCCTGCTTGTAAGCAATAAAAGATTTATTATTTAAAAGTACACTTCTCTATAATCTACTTAGGTTTCAGACCTCATAGTAATGCCTGAGAGCAAATTCTCTGTGATCTCTGTGACCTCTGTGGTTCATAAAAAGACATTCAGTATCTTCAGGGTAGAATGGTTTGGGTATTGCTTTGATGTCTTATCAATTATTGTTGCTTCACCTAAGAGCCGGGCACGAAATTCTGAATTCTGGCTCCTGACTTCTGTATTCCGACCGGAAAGCAGTGCCTGTAAGCAATGATTAATATAGAAAACTTGAGTTTTGTTGATAATCAGATATAAATTCATTGTCTTTAAAAATATGAAATTTTGTTTCTATATAGTCCGGCATTGATGTAAGGTTATTAACAAGTATTCTTACCATAAGGTTTCTGATGGATATGCCGGGCTCTGCCAGGTTTTTTCCATATATTGAGGTCATTTCAGAAAAACATTTATTAAAGGCTTCATTGGCCGGCTGAGGTAGGGCGTGTGACAGCACAATTATTTCTGTGTACTTTCTTTCCAGGTATATTCCGGTATTGCCGGCCTGTACCTTCATTCCGCTATCGTAATAAAGCCTCAAGCTCTCTTCCAGGGTATTAACCCCGCACCAGTAGTATACCCAGGGGTTATCGGCGGAATCTATGCGGCTTTCGGTTTTTCCAGCCTTAAAAGCAACTTCACCCTTTTCCCTGGTTATTTCAATTATTTTAGACTTTTCGTTAATTTTGTGGTACCCGGAGTCGGGGCCTGTCCTGCAGTATGAATTTATTTTCCTGAAGTTCACCAGTATATCCGACTGGTATTTGACACTGGGCATACCTTTTAGGGATTCCAGCGTTTCCCGTATTATTTCAGCTATGTCCCCTTCAAACTGAACCGGCCTTAAAAGGGTGATATCCCTGCTTTTACTGAGCCCGAACATTCTTTTTACACGTAGGGCCAGAAATATTACCAGGGCGACTATAATAAGAAATACGGGTAAGAAAAGTATTCTTGCCATTTAAGTAATTACTCCTATTTGTTAGTATTACATAATTAAAGGGCAAGTTTTTCCCTGCCCCGCCAAAAAACTTTTTTACTGTTAGCACATGTTATTTACCTGTCAGTATTGATTCACCGGGCCGTACCAGAACCTTGACGCTATCATAAGACATTCCCTGAGACCTCCGGGTTTAGCTGTTTGCTGAGTCATAATATTTTTATTCGCCCCCGGGGTGGGATAACCTTTAACTTTACATAAAAATTTGAACAGCTATTAAAAAAAGATCTATCAAAACTGGGATGTATAGGGTTAATTATCTTTTTAGTACAATTATAAAATTTTCATCGGTTATATCTATGCGGGATACTTTGAAAGACAACATGTCTTCGGGTATAGGCATCTGAAATACCGAACTGGAAGCCAACTGGTCTAAAACGTCTTTTGTAACGGGAATATCGTTAAGACTAAGAGTTCTGGGGTCCAGCCGCACTGCCGAAGACTGGCTGTCCGGTACCAGCACTCCCCCCAGAGAAAATTTAGAAGGGGCTTTTGTATCAATGCCTGAAAGTGTGAACACACCTTCGCTGAGCTCCACAGAAAGTCTTTTAAGGTCTTCGTCACCCGAGGACTGAAGGGTATTATTCAGATTTTTTTCTGACATTTCTATGACAACGCCTTCAAAATTAAAGGAAATATTATCGGGGTTAATATCATTCCATGGGAATTTGGCTATTGCGCCGGTGAGAAACTGGTACAGGTTTAACGAATATAAAAGGTTAGATTCTATGGCAACAACTTTTTTTGCCAGATTGGAAGAGGTTCTTTGAATTTCCTCAAGGTATTCCCTCCTGTATTCAGACAGCTTCCTTATTTCCTGTATTTGCAGCTCCAGCAAAGCGTTCTGGCCGGTCAGACGGTCTATTGTTTCCTTCAGGGCTTTCTCTTTTTGCAGAGATACTTCACAGGCCTCTTCGGCGGTCCGGTAGTCCTTTACCTGCTGCCCCAGTATAAAAGACATCATCATTGTCCTGTTAATAAAGTCGTAAAGGCTGGAAGACCCCAGTATGCTTTCAACCAGCGTCCAGTACCCAAACCTGTACTGAAAATTAATCCAGGGCTTTAATTTTTTTAAAGTTTCGTTTTTATTGTTAAGGGCAGTGTTATATTCAAATTCAGCGACATTCTTTTTTTCCTTAGTGTCAGCAATCTCACGTTTTAAAACCTCTTTTTCTTGTTCTGCCTTTTTTCCTTTTAAGTCAAGTACAAGCAGTTCCTGGGCAAGGGCGTTGGCATCGGATTCGAGCCTGGAAATGGACTGGCGAAGCTGCAGCCTGTCCTGTTCATCGTTTGGGGCTGCAAATAAAGGGGGAAAGATTAGATAAGTAAAAAAAACAGTTAAAAGTGGTATAATTAAAAAATCACGTATTTTCAAACGTAACATTTACTATTTCCTTTCGCATATGCGATATGGATTTATAACACTAGTTTACTCTACCTTTACCCACATTTAAATACTTTGTTTACAAACAGTGGGCGGTGTTATATAAATGTTGGTATCAGAAGTTATTATAGAAGGTCCGGTGGGTACTGAATATTTGCTTACCTTAAAAATAGACTCTGTGTCCTCTGTGTTCTCGGTGGCTTAAAAAGGAGCCAAATTTTCTTCTCCGGCGCGGCTGTTCCTGGCAGCTTGGATGTCTTTAAAAATGGGAGGTTCTGTCTTTGGATTTATCATCAAGACTGGCTGCCATAGCCGGTTATATTCCCCCCGGCTCCAGGGTGGCCGATATAGGCACCGACCATGCCCTGCTTCCTGTCAGCCTTGTAAAATCAGGCAGGTCGCCCTGGGTGGTAGCCACTGACATCAATGAAAAACCGTATCTCAATGCATGCCGCCACATAGTGGAATCGGGAGTATCAGAATTCGTGGAGGCAAGGAAGGGCAACGGGCTTGAACCTCTCCGGCCCTGTGAAATTGATGTTATAGTGATAGCAGGAATGGGCGGGAACACTATTTCCGGGATACTGGCAGAATCAAGGGGAGTGCTGGCCGGGGTGCGCCGAATGGTTCTGCAGCCCATGTCCGATCCGGGAGACCTCAGGCTATGGCTGTCGCAAAATGGCTGGAGTATAGTTGACGAAACCCTGGTTAAGGAAGATGGAAGGTATTACGTCATTACTGTGGCCGAGCCCGGGGTTGAGCAGTGCAGGGACAGCTTTTTGCTGGAATTGGGACCTAAGCTTTTAGATAGATGCAGCCCTTTGCTTATAGAGTATTTGGAAAAGATTAAAAGTGACTACCAGCGTGTGTTGAAGGGGCTGGCAATGAGCAGGAGTGAAGAGGCTATGGACAAGGCCATAGCCCTGACATCAAAACTTTCCAGAATAACGGAGGTGATTGACCGGTGCAGGCAAGGTGCAGGTTGATTTTTGAGCTTATTGAACACCTGTCTCCCCCTGATTTGGCTGAGGAGTGGGATAACTGCGGCATACAGGCGGGGGACCCTGATAAAACTGTGGAGAGGGTGCTTGTGGCGCTGGATATGGATGAGGCAGTCCTTTCCGAGGCCAGGAAAAAGGGAGCAAACCTTGTAATTACTCACCACCCGCTTATATTAAAAGGAATAAGGCAAATAAGGGAGGACAGGCAGCCAGGACGTCTCCTGTCGGAAATAATAAGGGCGGGAATAACGGTGTATTCGGCCCATACAAACCTTGACAGCGCCGAACAGGGAGTCAACGAAGTCCTTGCCGGAAAATTGGGGCTTTTGGATACAAGGGTGCTGAAGTCTGCCGGTGAGAAGTATTTAAAACTTGTGGTGTTTGTTCCGGTGGACAGCGTGGAAAAGGTAAGAGAAGCACTGTCCGGGGCGGGGGCAGGGTGGATCGGCAACTACAGCCACTGTACCTTTATGCTTAAGGGGACCGGCACCTTCAGGCCCCTGGAGGGCACAAACCCCTACATAGGAAAAACCGGAGAGCTGGAAAAGGTTGACGAAATAAGGCTGGAAACAATTTTACCGTCCAGGCTCTCCGGAAAGGTAATCAGTGCAATGCAGGCTGCCCATCCCTATGAAGAGGTGGCCTACGACCTGTACCCCCTGGAAAACAGGCCTCTTAATAAGGGACTTGGCAGGATTGGTGTCTTAAAAGACACTATGACCTTAAATGAGTTTACAAAAAGAGTAAAAGAGGTCCTTAACCTGGAGGCTCTCCGTTACGGCGGCCCCGATGACAGGCCTGTAAAAAAAGTTGCGGTGTGCAGCGGATCAGGAGGTAATTTCTGGCCCCTGGCTTTATCCGGCGGGGCAGATGTTTTTCTTACAGGAGATATAGGATATCACTCCGCCAGGGATATGCTGGCTTCGGGAATATGTTTTATTGACGCCGGCCACTACGGCACTGAGCGGGTTGTTTTGGAATACCTTGGGGACTATCTCAGGGAGCGGTGCCAGGAAAAAGGGTTTAACATTGATATTATTGTATCATCAGTAAACGGAGAGCCCTTCAAATTTGTATAATGAAACGCTTATACTGAGGTAATTATTCTGTCGGAATCCAGAATCCAGAATTCAGAAGCCAGAATGATCAAATGCTTCGTGACCAGCTATCAGGTATTTAAAATAAATACTTGTGAAATTTATGTTAATCTATAAATTTAGGGCACGATATTCTGAATTCTGACTCCTGAATTCTGTATTCCGACCGAAAGTATTACCGTTAAGCCGGTTTCACCTATACCTATTAATAACGGTGGCAAATTCACCCCAGTTCAGGGCGATGGAAGGTTCCCTGGGGGTAAACAAAAGCCTGTCGTCAATAAGAAGCTTTATTTCCTCTGCCGGGTTCCACGATTGGGAAGGGGCGGGGCGTTTTCTCAGGCGGTTGAGTACGGTGGCAAACTCACCCCATAATACAATGATATTCGGTACTTTGGGCATATTGATGATTTTGTCCCTAATTAAAAGGCTGATTTCTTCCTTGGGGTTCCAAATCGAAATTGAAGGAGGAGCCACTCCCCTTACCCTGTTCAGTACCGTTGCCAGCTCTCCCCAGGAAATATTGGATAAGTGCTCCCTGGGAGTATTCATTATCCCATCCTCCAGGAGTCGGGAAATTTCCCCTGCGGGGTTCCAGGGGTCATTTTTTCGCGGGATAGAGAGCGCCCCTGCTATTCCCCTGGCTATTGCATAGGAAAAACCGGCAATAAAAGGCTCACTCTTAAGAAAGTTAACATTGCTTTGGGTGTCCAGAAAAAGACATTCCAAAAGGGCCGACGGCATTTCTGTAGCCCTCAGTACTGTAAAGTTTGACTTTTTCTTTCCCCGGTCGGGCAGCCCGATTTGCTTCAGGTAAGCCACAACCTCGCCGTGGATTATATCCCTGTATTGCTCTGACAGGACGGAGGCGGACCTGTATATATAACTCTCAAATCCTGTACCCTGGCCGGCATTTATATGAATTGATACAAAAAAATCGGCTTTAAGTCTATTTGCCGATTCTGCCCTTTCCGACAGGCTGATGTAAGAGTCGGTTCTCCTTGTGAGACTTACAGTGCATTCATAGGGCAGGAGCTCATTGGCAATCCTTTTACTTATTTTAAGAGTAAAGTCTTTTTCCATTAATCCAAAGCCTACTGCACCAGGATCTTTGCCGCCATGCCCCGGGTCAATAACTATTGTTTTCACATCTCAATCCCCCACCATGTTTTATATATTAATATTAAAATACTGCAGGTTCTATGAAATGTGAAAAGGGGCTGCCCCATTTTTATCAGGACAGTCCCCTTAAAATACAGTATGTGCTATTTTAGGTAGAAAAGAAGCAGATAGCCTGTAGAGATGATTATGGACATAATCATCATGGGGAAGGCAATTTTAGTAAAGTGAATGAAGGTTATTAAAACTCCCCTTTTTTCCGCCATACCTGCCACTACAACGTTTGCCGAGGCTCCTATGAGGGTGCCGTTTCCTCCCAGGCACGCCCCCAGCGACAGTGACCACCAGAGGGGATTAAGGTCGGAAATTCCACCTAGCCGCCCCATATCCTGAATGAGTGGTATCATGGTTGCCACGAAGGGTATGTTATCAACAAAGGCGGAGGCTATGGCCGATAGCCAGAGTATCAGAAGCCCCGTTGAAACAATTTCCCCACCGGTAATCTCCAGAGATTTTTTAGCCACGGCCTCTATTATACCCACATGTTCCAGCGCACCCACTATCATAAACAGCCCGGCGAAGAAGAATATCACCGGCCACTCCACGGCATGGAGGGCATGCTCGGGCTCTTCCCTGGTAAGCAGCAGCAAAAGTGACGCCCCTCCCAGTGCAATGGTGGCTGACTCCAGGTGAACATACTGGTGAAGCACAAAGCCCAGTATTGTCATAACTATTACAAAGAGGCACTTCTTAAGCAGCTTCCTGTCTTTTATCTGATCGTCTGGATCCATTGCCACTAGTTCTTTCTTAAGCTCATCCCTCGTTACCAGTTGTTTTCCGTAGAGGATTTTAAGCCATATGAGGGTTGCAATAAGTACAACAACTATTACAGGTGTCAGGTTGACTGCAAAGTCCATAAATCCCAGCCCGGTGGCGCTTCCTATCATTATGTTGGGCGGGTCGCCTATGAGGGTGGCGGTTCCCCCAATATTTGAGGCCACCACTTCAGCAATAAGCATTGGCAATACATTGACCTGAAGCTTTTCAGCTATGGCGAAGGTTACCGGAACCATCAGCAGCACCGTGGTCACGTTGTCCAGAAGTGCCGAGGCCACGGCTGTTATAACGGACAGATACAGCATTATTGCTACGGGCTCGCCCTTTGACAGCCTTGCCGCCTTCACTGCCATGTACTCAAATACTCCGGTGTGCCGGGTAATGCCTACTATTATCATCATCCCTATGAGAAGCCCTATGGTGTTGAAGTCTATCGACTCAATGGCCTGCTCCTGGCTGACGACTCCGGCCAGTATCACTATTATCGCCCCGGCCAGGGCCACCACGGTACGGTGTATTTTTTCAGCAATAATCATCGCGTAGGTGAGGAGGAACAGTCCTCCGGTGAAAATAACCTGGGCTTGTGCGGACATTAATCTTTCCTCCTCATTACTATTTAGCCAGCGGGGACATGCCTATAATCGGCCAGAATGTGAACATGAACACCACCATGACTGCCAGCAGGAGTATTGTGGCGGGAATACCTGCAGTAAAAAATTCCCCGGTGCTGAACTGCTTCGACTCGTAGGCCATAGCGTTAGGAGCAGCACCGATAAGGAGAAGGAAGGGCATTCCTGCGGCGGCTGTGGCGATGTAAAGTATAAGCTCAGGGTTAACGCCAAGGTACTGGGCTATAACCAGGGCTACGGGCAATGTTATGGCGATGGCTGCAACGTTCATTATGAAGTTGGTCATTAACGACACCAGAATGGCAACTCCGAGAACGAAGAACAGCCAGGGCGCTCCCTGCAGCAGCGAGAGCCACTTAATGGCCATCCACTGGGCGGCCCCGGTCTGCCAGAGGGCGAAGCCTATGCTCATGGCGCCGCTGAAGAGTAGTACTATGTTCCAGGGTATTTTCTTTTCCAGGTCCTGCACATCCAGTATTCCGGTAGAGAAGAACAGAAGGCCTGCCAGTAGTAGAGGTATTGACCTGTCAATTCCCTTCAGGGAAGGTAAGATAGCCTGAAGCACCAGCATTGAAAGCGCTCCGGCAACAACCAGTATTACAAATATTTCTTCCTTGGTCATTGGGCCAAGCTGCTTATAAAGGTCCGCAGCCCTGTTTTTAAGTCCGGGGATGGTTTTCTTTTCCGGTCTGTATATTACTAAAAGCATTGCCCAGAGAAGTATTACCATTAGCCAGCCCAGGGGAGCCAGGTGAGCGGAAAACTGAATGAAATTCACGTCAACTCCAGTAAATTCCCTGAAGAATCCAACCGCGGCAGGGTTACGGGCCCCTCCCAGCAGTGTGCATATACTTCCCGCTCCTGCGGTGTAGGCCATTCCTATAAACAGAGCCTTGCCGAACTTGTTTGGCTTGCCCGGTTTTCCTCCGTCTTCATTATAAAGGGCCAGTATTGTCAGAAAGATGGGAATTACAGTGGCGGCCACCGCTGTGTGGGCCATTATGTGGGTAAGGAGAGCTGTGACTACAAAGCATCCCAGCAAAATCATACTGGTATTTTCGCCTACCACCAGCAGCATTTTATATGCCAGCCGTTTGGTGAGTCCAACCTTGGTGAAGGTAAGGCCAACCAGCAGTGAGCCGAAAATGAAGAGCACGGTGGGGTCCATGAAGTCACGCATGGCCTCTTTGGCGGGCCTTATTGCGAAAAGGGGCTGAAGCACACCTATTGCTATACTGGTAACACCAATGGGTATAACCTCAAATACCCACCACACACCTGCCAGAAGAAAAAGTCCTATGGCCGATTTTCCGGCAGGTGAAAGGGCAAAGCTTTTGCCGGCCGGGTCTATGGCCGGAGTGAAAGGCGGCAGGAAGTGGAACAAAAGAAGAAGTCCCAGTCCCAGTAGCAAAAAAAATCCATTTTTCTTATCAAGAGTCATTACTGCATCTCCTCTCTGCATATGATTGAGATACCTAAACCTTATGTGTGTTCCTGATGTCATCAAATACTTTCTTGAATAAGTAGGAAGTGTAATATGTGCAATTAAGATCTTGTTCCGGCATGAAAATGCCCTCGGTCAATGGGGCAAGCCGCCGGTTAACATAATCCATGTGGCTTTTAAATCCGCTCACGGCCGTTAGTGCGCCGCTTATCCTTTCGTCATTTAAGGACGACTCCGTTCCCAGGATAAGCATTTTATCAAATCTGGAGGAGTCTTTTCCTGACCAGTCGGTTAACTGTTTATAAACATATACTTCTTTAATCGAATACCATTTGTTTTTTTTTGCAACGGCTATATGACAGAAGGTATTGTATAGTAATTCACATGCCGTTCCTAAAAAAAATTCCGTTTCCTGCTCATTAATTTTAAAATTATAAAGAAATTCCGCCGTTTCCTCTCCCTTGGTATCCTTTATGTACAGTACTCTCAAAGGTAATCCATTTCCATCCAATACAAACAGGCTCATGTTTTCCAACCAGCATACAATACTCCGGGAGTGGTCCTGATTTTGAGATTGTTTCTGAATCAGTTCATTAAATATGTTTTCATCGAAGATTTTGGCATGTTTTCTTTTCCAGTCCCGAAGCAATATCTCCCTGAAGTCCTGTTCCCGGCAGCGATGCTCTATTTTAAACGAGTTTTCCAGTGCCATTACATAAGAAGCCTTCAGGTATTTACACCAGGGAGGACCCAATTCGCTAATACTTTTTAATAGCGCAAGGGTCCGGTTCAGATCATCAAAAAGGGGTTTAACTCTGTCTGATTGAAGTTGTACGCTCTCTGAGAGGTTGACTAACTGCCTGTGCCTCACTTTTCCGCCTTCCCTGCGGCTTTCTAGAAGCTTTAAATATAAGTATTCCCTTTTTTTATAGCTGGCGTTTACTATTCTGAAAAACAGAAGATATCACCCCCTCTAAGTGATATTTGTCACCACCTCCCTTTTTAATATGTTTTGTCCTGATTCCTATGATTCCGGGCTCTTTTTTCCAGGCCTCCATTAAAATACAGGCAAGCGCTTGTGAAATATTTGTCATTACATCCTTTGAGAAATATTTTACTATCTCACATATTAAATGGCAATAGTATTTTTCACTACATTTTGCTAGCAAGTTATTTTTAGAAAATAAGAGATACAGGGATATATTTTAATTTTTTTGGCCACTTAGAAAGACTTGTCCATTTTTTTTGTTAAAATTTTTTATAGTTAACCACTTTATTGAGAAGTAAGGATGGTTAAAATCCTGTAAATATTGTGACAATCATCACACTTCAAATGAGACAGGTATAACAGTGTAATTTCTGTAGGGTGCCTTATAATATTTTTAGGAGACAGGAGGGAGGAATTACTATGAACCTTGCCGGAAACTGCAGAGCCACAGCCATGGGTATACTTCCCCATACCAATATCGGGGAGGCACTGGATCTGGCCATGACACTTGATATACCTTTCTGGCCACAGCTTCCCCACTATAGCTTTTTTGAAGATATGTACGCGCAGGTAAGTGAAAATTTTCCGGGAATAATACTGGATATCAATAAGAAAAGAATAACACTGGATTCTTCAAAGTTTTATGAGGAGCTTTCCGACTACGCCGTAAAGAGCGGAGATGACGATATATTTACACTTTCGCCAGGGTATTCGGCTGCCTTTCAGGCATTTATGGAAAGGGACTTGTCGGGATACGAAACAATAAGGGGCCAGAGCATCGGGCCGGTGAGCTTCGGGTTGAAGATAGTGGACGAAAACCTGAAGCCTATTATTTACCAGGATGATATAAGGGAATTTTTGTATGAGTTTATAGCGAGGAAAACAAACGTGCAGTACCGTCAGCTGCTGGAAAAGCACCCCAGTCCCTTTGTCTGGGTGGATGAGCCCGGGCTTGAAATAATTTTTGGTTCATTTACCGGTTATTCCAGCCACAGGGCAAAGAAAGACTTCGCCGCTTTCCTTTCAAGGCTGGAAGGGCCCCGTGGGGTTCACCTTTGCGGCAACCCTGACTGGTCATTCCTTTTAAGCGGGCTTGAGCTAAACATTTTGTCCATCGACGCTTACGGCTGCGGAGAAATATTCACCAGGTACGCTGGCGAGGTGAGGGATTTTCTTGATGCAGGCAACATAATTTCATGGGGCATTGTGCCCACTCTTACCGAAGAGCTGACCAGGGAGTCCGTGGAAGACCTGGCTGTCAGGCTGGAGGGCCTCTGGTCAAACCTTGTCTCCAGGGGGATAAGCCTGAAGAAAATTCTAAAGCAGGCATGGCTTGCCCCTGCCAGATGCTGCCTTATCAATGCGGATGGTAACACCACGGTGGAAAATTCCTATAAAACACTTATAAACATATCAAGGCTCCTGAGGGATAAATACGACCTTTCGGATTAAAGAACAGGAATTGGGAATTGGGAATTAGGAATTGGGGTTTCCCCCTTGCGTCAGAGCGGGGTGAGGGACGCTTTAGTCCCGAGGGGTGGCAGCCCCTTTTGAAATAAGGATGCGGGCCAAAAAGGCCCGCTTTTTAAAAGGAAAAAATAAATTTTTGCTGTCAATAACTTGGAATGTCAACTATAGAGCAGGCTTGGAATAACACGAAATGTGAGAATGATCTCTCCGGCTAAAGACAATGTTAGATCAGGGATTGGGATTGTATAGGCGAAATGCAGTAATTGAATTTTATTCCCAATTCCCAATTCCCAATTCCTAATTCCCAATTCCCAATTCCGGATCCCGGAATAATGCTAACAATGCCGCTGGAACAGCGGCAACGCCCGCAGGGCGTTATCCTCCAGGATTGAAGGAGCATTCCCTTTTGGGCACAAATCCTATCTTGTTTTTTACGGTATTAATCCTGGTATCCATATCTCCCCCCACTATGGTGTAAGGGACATTCATTATGTCCAGGAAATTCCTTATTTTATGGTCAACCTCAATAGCCCTTTCCTCGTTCTGGTATATGACCCCGTCGGAATGGAAGGCAAATTCCCTGGGTATGAAAAATAGCTCATACTCCGAAATGTCTTTCATGGCCCACTCGTAGAGTTTCATGAGAGCGTATGTTTCCTTGGGGTTCTCAAAATTACACAGCATAAGACCGTATACGTAGCTAAGCATAGTGGCGTTGTCGCAGAAGATTATGTCACAGTGGGACAGTTCGTCTTCCACCTGCTTCTGGCCCTCATAAAGGAGAAATTGCTCGAAAATAGATGTGGGCGGGCCATAGCGGATGATATAGGTGCGGGCAAATTCAAGGCATACTGAGCTGACGTAGCCCGCCATGCTGTAGTCCACATCCAGTTGTTTAATCAGCGTGGTTTTTCCTGTTCCCGGCCCTCCCAGGAACGCGCACTTTTTTGTTTTAGTGGTTTTACACTCTACGGTTATATCCGGCACCCCCCTGCAACAGCTATATTTCTTAGATGTTCTATATTACTTTACAAAAACCTTCCGGGTCTCAGCCTGTTTAAGATTTTTGGAGGTACAATATAAAAATATTGGTGCTAATTGGATCGAATGCTATGTTAATATGGCGCAAATCGTGCTATTATGTCATTATATGGATTGTAAGCGGGGTGCGGGAAAAATGAAAAGCGGAGCCGAAACAAAGCCTGCCGCAAATTGGGACAGGCCAGGAGACAATGCGGAAACATGGTCATGCGGGTGTACCGTAGTGGGAACCACGTCTCCAATCAATGTTCGCTGCCTTACCTGCGGGGGAGTGTTTAAGAGGGTCTCTAAAAGAAAGAATGGCAGTAAGAGAGGAAAAATTGAACTGGTTGAAAACAGCCAGCCTCTGTTTTCCGAAATCGAAGAAAATGTTCCATGTCAGCGCTGTAATAATTCCGGGGAGATAAAGATTTATACCCAGGAGTGGGACAGGATAAAAAGCCATATGGTCCCCTGCCCCATGTGTTATTCTCAGGAGTGGCTGGACTGGTCTGCCGGAAAAAGAATAATTGAAGAAAAGTAACGCCTGTCAGAAGCTGTTCGGATAAAATCTCCGGCAGCTTTTTTATTGACGAAAAAAATTTATTTGATACAGGATTTAAGAATTATTTGTCAAAAAATATCGTATCAATGTGATTAAGGTGATTAAATGTTAAATGCTGGTGAATATTCTAAAAATATCATAAATCTGGTTGAGGACCTGCTAAGTATTGGGATAGCCCTTTCGGCGGAAAAGAATCATAACCGCCTCCTTGAGATGATACTGTCAGGGGCCCGAAAGATTACAAATGCAGATGCCGGGACTCTATATCTATGTGAAAAGGACAGGCTTGTTTTTAAAATACTTCATAATAACACCATGAAAACCTTCAAGGGTGGGAACGGAGAGGCGGTTGACATTCCACCGGTCAGGCTGGTGAAGGAAAATGTGTCGGCCTATGTTGCCATCACCGGAAAGACGGTAAATATATCAGATGTATACAATGCTGAGGGTTTTGATTTTTCCGGGCCAAGGAATTATGACAAAATAACAGGCTACCGGACTAAATCAATGCTTGTGGTTCCCATGGAAAATCACGAGTCTCAAATTATAGGTGTTCTTCAGCTAATCAACGCTATAGATTGGGTTAGCGGAGAGGTAGTGCCCTTTGAGCCGGGACACCAGAGGGTTATTGAGTCACTTGCCTCCCAGGCTGCCATAGCCTTAACTAACGCCAAATTAATTAGTGATATAGAAAAGCTTTTTGACTCCTTTGTAAAGATGATCACCACAGCCATTGATGCCCGGACCCCATATAACGCCAATCACTCCAGAAGGGTGGCGCAGCTGGCCGGTGAATTGGCCCGTGCAATAAATGAATCCGGTGAAGAACCCTGGAGCGGCGAGAAATTCAGTGATGAGAGGCTGGAGCAGCTTGTGATGGCCGGGTGGCTGCACGATATCGGCAAGGTGGCCACTCCCCTTGAGGTTATGAATAAGGCTGCACGGCTGGATGCACGGCTGGATCTTGTTTTGCAGAGGTTTGATTATGTATACCAGCAGAAGGTCTCCGACTGGTACCGGCAGAGGTTCACCTTGCTTGAAAGTGGTGACCTGGCAGGCCTGGAAGGTCTGGATGCCGATTGCCGAAACGGACTGGAATTAATAAAAGAGGCCAGGGACCTGGTTGTGAAAGCAAATGATCCCTCCACCTTTATTGATGATGAACTGGCCGGGAAGCTGTCCGGGATCGCTTCTTTCACATACCACGATATAAATGGTCGGGAACTGCCCTGCCTCACTGAGGAAGAGCTGGACATGCTTACCGTGAAAAAGGGAACTCTCACCGAAAAAGAGCGGGTCGTAATGGAGGAGCATGTAACTATAACTGAGCGGATGCTGGAGAAAATACCGTTTATAAGGAAATATGCCGATATTCCCATGTTTTCCTCCATGCACCACGAGCATCTGGATGGAAAGGGATATCCGAAGGGTCTTGCCGGTGGGGAAATACCCCTGGAGGCGAGGATACTGGCCCTGGTAGATGTTTATGATGCGCTTACCGCCGGAGACCGGCCTTATAAAAAGGCCATGCCGGTGGAAGATGCGCTGAGAATACTTGGATTTATGGTAAAGGACGGCAAGCTGGATGAAAAACTTTTCAACCTGTTTAAATCAAGCCGGCCATGGGACAGAGTTGAGGATTAATAACATGCTTATTCTGAAGGAATAATTCTGTCGGAATACAGAATTCAGAAGTCAGAATATTTTCCGGAAAGCACTTTTTTGAATTTTTTAATATAAGAATTGTTATTGTGGGAAAACTATATAAAATTACCTTGGGTCCAATATTTTTTTCGGGGGTATAAAATATGAATGACCTCAAAACCCTGGGGGCCAAGGTCCGCGAAGCCAGGGATATACGAAGCCGCAGGAGTGGAAAGGATTTTACCCAGCAAATGCTGGCGGCAAAGATAGGGGAGACCCTTAAATGGGTAAAGAAGCTTGAAAAGGGAGAATTTTTTCCTGATTGGGATTCACTGCTGTTAGTGGCTGATACATGCGGGGTGGAAACATCTTTCCTGCTGGGCGAGGAAATGGACAGAGACAGGTACCAGGATATAATAGCCGGAGGACAGGTGTCCAGGACAATAGAAAGAGAAGAGCTGCAGAGGTACTGAAATTATTTATATAATTTCAGGCCTTTTTTTATTTTCATTGCTTAGTAAAAACTTTATATATAGTGGTAAAAAATATATAATACATACAATAAAAATATAAGCGGAGTGGTTATGTTGCAGGCTAAGCCGATAGTGCTGGTGGAGCCCCCTGACGGTGCAGAGGGCTTTAAGAATGATGGGATAATCACCGCCATAGCTGTTTACAGCGGGGGAGCACCCCTTTCGGTGGCTACCCAGAGGATATTTGAGGGAGATCAGACATTCAGATTTCCCACCGAGATAACTGAAGGCGCTACAAAAACAAGGCTTGTGTACAGTTACAACACAAGCCAGTGGAAAGAGCTTTTGGAAACCTGTACCATGCCCGGAATCCAGGCAGGAATAAAACAGGTGATGATACCTCTGCTTCTGTATCTACGGGAGACATATCCCGGAGATTTTGACGCTATTGAATATGATACCGGCTTCGACCCGGACCAGTATGCTGACATAGTTATAATAAAGTAGTTTTTACAGCATGCTTTCCAGTTCCAGCTGGTATCCCTCCAGGTACTCCGCACAATTCCACAGATATATGGCTTCCATAGGAGGAAACTTGTATTTGGGCTTGTTTGCCGGGCTGGCCAAAACTTCCCTGAGCTCCTTGAAGAATTCACTGGCCGGGTACCTGGATATTGCTGTAAAGTGGTCTAAATCCTTTTCAGTTTTACTGTTAATGAGGCAGTAGGCTTTTATTGCATCGACAATGACTGTGTACGTCATCCGGACCCATTCAAGGGCTTTGGGAATATTGTTTGACTGCTTGCACAGCTTGGCTGCAATAACAGCCACTAACAGGGTTATTTTTATAAAGGGGAAGCTCTGTATATCCTTGGGCCTGTCAAGGTCTTTAAGATACTTTGTGAATATGTCACGATACCTGGTGTACACCTTAATCATATTTTCGGAAACCCTCTCAAGGTCTTCCTGGCTGAGGCCGCTCATATTGATAAGTTCGGTGGATTCAATTATTATAGACAGGTCTTCGGGCTTAATCTGAATATTTTGTGCGTCCAGGTCTCTATTTAGAATTTCTATATAGGTTCTTACCTGTCCCGCAGTAAGGAATTTAAGCGTGCTGTTAAGTATCTCCGGCACTGATACACTTACACTGTTATGATCCTTTTCCTCGCTTAATTTATCGACAAGGAGATAAATGATCTTACCGGAGGATTTTTCTTTTATTATTCCTCCCACTCTTTCATATTCTCCTGAAAACATTTTCTGACGAATTTGGGGGGGCATTGCAAAGATAGTTTTATTCAATGTAATCAAGGGCTTCATCCTCCCGGGCGGTTTTCTTTTTCAGGACATATGCTTGTTTAATATTAATATAACAGTTTTGTGCGTTTTAGCAAACAATTTAGGTTCTTTCGTTTATTATATAATAGAGAGAATTAAACTAATGGGGTTCTTTTTTATGATTATAGGTATTACCGGCAATATAGGCAGCGGGAAAAGTACTGTTTCCCGGCAGCTTGCCCAATTGGGGGCCGAGGTTATTGACACCGACAGGCTGGCACGGGAAGCGGTGGCCCCTGGTACTCCGGGGCTGGAAAAGATAGCTGTGGAATTCGGGCACGGGGTAATTGATGAAAAAGGAGAGCTTGACCGGGCAAAAATGGCTTCAATTGTGTTTAATGACCCGGAAGCCAGAACCAGGCTCGAAGAAATAGTACACCCTGAAATATTTAAAAGGGTCAGTGATAAGATTTCAGAATACCGTCAGGGACATGGAAAGGCTCCGGCTCTGGTGTTGGAGGTCCCTCTTCTGATTGAGTCCGGCTGGCACCAGATGATGGACGAGACCTGGGTTGTTACAGTCAGCCGCGATGCCCAGATAAAAAGGGTAATGTCCAGGAGCGGACTTTCCGAAGAGGAAGTTATAAAGCGGATAAACGCCCAGATGCCTCAGGAAGAAAAGTGCAGGTATGCAGACAGGGTCATAAACAATGATGGTCCTGTGAGCAGCACCCTGTCTCAGGTAAATACCATATGGAATGAGCTGATTCAACAGTCCTTGTCAAACAAATGAGGGCCGGACAGGCCCGGCAATGCCGGGAAGCGGCCTCCCTGGAGTGAGTGATTGTATTGTCCTTTAGCCGACGGAAAAAGAAGTTTAGCGCAGTTAAAATAGTTTTACTGGCTGTTATTGTTCTCCTTGTACTAAATGCCGGCGATATAGGCAGGTTCTTTTTTCCTATACCGTACCGCCAGATTATTTTCAGTGAAGCCGCGGGAGTGGGGATTGACGGGTACCTTCTGGCGGCAGTGATAAAAACCGAGAGCAACTACAACCCCAGGGCTGTATCAGTTAAGGGGGCCAGGGGTCTTATGCAGGTAATGCCCGAAACCGGCAGGCAGGTGGCCGGAGATATTGGAATAAGAAACTATAGCCCTGATTTGCTTTTTAATCCGGAAATAAACATAAAAATCGGCGCTGCTTATATAAGTGATCTAAGAAGAGAATACGGGGGAAACACCGTTGAGGCCCTGGCAGCATACAACGCCGGAGGCGGCAATGTGAAGAAATGGATCGATCAGGGCATATGGGATGGGGATCGGGCAAGGGTAGACCAGATTCCCTATCCGGAAACCCGGCAGTTCATAAGAAAAATACTGTTTTACGACCAGGCCTACAAATACCTTTATGATAAGCCGGAAAACAAAAAATAACTGTTAGTCGGGGGAGTGTATAGAGTTGAAAAAAATACTCAGAGCGGCTTTTTTCGGGTCTGCCATAGGCGACGCCCTTGGCGGCCCGGTTGAATCTATGGGCGCAGGAGATATTAAAGAAAAATACGGCACTTATAAGGAAATGACGGGGGGAGGCTGGCTTAACCTCGATCCCGGTGAGTGGACCGACGATACCAGCATGACATTGGATGTGGCCAGGGGGATACTGGCCAATCCTGCTTATCCAGTGGAGGAAATAGGGCATAACTTCCTTCGCTGGTACCAGTCAAATCCCAGGGATATAGGCACCACTACAAAAGAGTCAATTGGCAACTACATGAAAACCGGGAACTGGAGGGAGGCCTCCCGGAAAACCGCCCAGACATTAAACAAGATGGACAGCAATGGCGGGCTGATGCGTACCCTGCCTGTCACTTTCGGGTATTGGACCGACATGCAGAATATTGCCAAGTGGTCGGCGGAAGTATGCCTTATCACCCACTACAGCTACGAAAGCGCCACCTGCTGCATTTTTTACAATATTCTTGTGCGGTACTCCGCGGAAGGCGGGTCAAAAAGGGAAATGGTTACCCGGGCGCTGGATCGCACCGACCGCTTTTGCAGGGAAATGAACATTGTGCCTTCCAAGTTTTTCTGGCACATGATAAAAAGTATCCAAAAGGGGGCCTCTCCTGTGCCACCCAGGGGAAATTCCCTGGACACACTGGCGGCCACCGTCCAGGCTTTCCTCAATACCGGGAGCTTTGAGGAGGCCCTTGTTGACGTGGTCAACAGGGGAGAGGACGCCGATACCGCCGGCTGCCTCACCGGAGGTCTTGCCGGAACCTATTATGGCTATGACGCCATTCCCGGCAGATGGCTGGACTCCCTGATGAACAAGGACAGCATTGAAAAAGTGGTCAGCCAGTTTGAAGCATACTGGGCGCAAAAAGGATTGTCCGGCTAATATTTTTAAGCCGGGCAATCATTTCCTGCCTGTACACCCTTGACGGGGAACAGGTAATTATGTTAATATAGATTTCGCTGATACGTCAGACAAGTCGGAGTGGCGGAATAGGCAGACGCGTACGTTTGAGGGGCGTATGGGAGACCGTGCGGGTTCAAGTCCCGCCTCCGACACCAACCAAACAAGAAAACGTGGGAGATGAATCCCACGTTTTTTGTTTTGATACAGGAAATTTTGCAGAGTGGATAACAGAAAAATTAACCCTGGGGCAGGCCTGGAATATCAACCCCATATGCTGCCTGTCACTCCGGATTAACCGGCTCTAGACTTGGCGGCAACGGAATGTCGACCGCCCTCAACGTCGCATCCATGCGCCGGTTCGGGCTTCCGCCTGCGTCCTGCAGGCAGATCGGCATTCCTTAATGCCTTCTGCGTCAAGACCCGGTAAAATCCTCCGAAATGTCAGCACATGGGGCTGCTATTCCTTGCCTTAATGCATGTCTTTTTTGAAGTATCAATTATAGGATGTTTATAAAAAAACCGCCCATGGCGGCTTTCTTTTTCATCGGATTAAATCCTGTCTAAACTACTTAATTTTGCAGTGTTTGAAAATTGTTCTGGCAACATCAATTATCATTCTAATTTCGTTGTGTGTTCTTCCTTTCAGTGTATAAACCAATTCATCTATAACAGTATCATGCTTTAATCGCTGACCACTTTGTAAAAGGTAATCAAAACTAATACCCAATGAGTTGCCTATTTTTACTAGAGTGTCAACGCTTAACTTCCTTTCGCCTCGTTCAATTTGCCCCATAAATGAGACTGACAAATTTGCTTTTTCTGCTAATTCTTCTTGAGTCAGCCCCCTGTTTTAATTCATTAGCCTTACTTATATCAATCTTTTATATTCTAAAATCATCTTCTGTAAATATAGATTTCCATAGCATTTTCTCACTTAATTCTTTTTCCGTTTTTAGAATTCTCCTCATAGGTGTAGTAAGGTATGTAATGGTTTTAGAGGTGATGGGGGTCAGGCTTTCAAATATGCAAATAAGGTGATATACTCGTGCTATGGCTAGAAAACCGCGTATTCAATATCCCGGTGCTTTTTATCACATTATAGTCCGTGGAAATCAGCGACAGAACATTTTTCTTGATGATGCAGACCGCCTTGAGTATATTAAACGCCTGAAGCGTTATAAGCAGAAGTGCGGTTTTATTCTTTATGCCTATGTTTTGATGTCAAACCATGTCCACCTTCTGCTGGAGACCCCAAAAGACCCAATTGCGCGCATTATGCAGATGATAAACTTTACATATACTCAATATTTTAATAAGAAATATAACAAGGTGGGGCATCTTTTCCAGGGGCGGTATAAGTCTTATCTATGCGACAAAGACAACTATTTACTGGGACTTGTTCGCTACATACACAAAAATCCGGTAAGAGCGGGTTTGGTTAAGCTCCCTGAAGAGTATCACTGGAGCAGCCAGAGAGATTATATTGATGGAGTCAGTGAGCTTGTGGATGCCGAAAAGGTGCTACGGATCTTTTCCGAAAGATTAAGTATTGCCCGAAAAAAGTATAAGGAATTCATGAGCGAATCCGAAGAAGACGAAGGTATGAAATATTATAAGACCACAGAGCAACAGATCGTGGGAGATGAAAGGTTCATTGATAGAGTAGACAGGGAACTCAAACGAGAAGAGAAGTTGCTTAGAAAGATTACCATAAAAGAGATTGAGCAGTCTGTCAAGGAGATAACAGGGTTTGGGCTGTCGGAAATGAACTCATCTAAAAGGAGTGAGGAGTTAAGGATTGCCCGGGGAGTTTTGATAGCAATAGCGAAAAGGGCAGGCTTTTCGCTGACAGAGCTGCAGTCTGTAATCGGTAGAGACATCTCGGTTTTATCAAGAATGTCCGCTAATGCAGAAACCGATAAGGGGCGAAAAATACTGGAGAAAGTAATTGTACGGTTGAATGCATAAATGAAAGCCTGACCCCCATAATTGCCTGACCCCCATAATTGCCCGGCGTGGTCTTTGGCCCATGCCGGATTCGGGGGGCTGGTGGTGGTCATGGTATGGACCGGAACAGCCCTGTTTAACGACTATTATGACATTGACATAGACCGGGTGGTTAATCCGGATAGACCAATACCGAGCCGTGCAATAAGCCGCCAGGCACTGTTTGTTATCGCCATATTGCTATATGCAGCAGCTCTTATCCTGACTCTTATAGAAGGGACTGTGGAGTTAAAGGCACTGATTATAATGTGTATGGTGCTAGGATACACTTATTCAGCCCCACCGGTCAGGCTGCGCCTCTTTGGATTAATGGCCAATAGTGTTATAGGGTTTGGGTGCTTCAGTTCATTTTTGGGCGGAGGCCTGGCACAATACGTTTTGGCTCCCAATCATGTAATAATGGCAGCTTCCCTGGGCATTTTGGCTGCTGTATCATCGATGGTTAAGGATTTTAAGGACTGTGAGGGGGACAGGCAGGTGGGAGTCAAAACACTTCCAGTGGTTCTGGGATATAAAAAGGCTGCGATATTGTTGAAATTAGGTTTGATCCCGGCCTATATTATTGCTGTTGTTCCACTTATGTATGGTACGTATAAACCAATATCCCTCCTATTAATGGTACTGGTGTTTATATTTAATTTCATTATTGTGACTAAATTAGAATGCAACACTACACTAAATTATAGGAGAAAGGCATATATTGTAGCCATAATGTGCTACATAATTGTAGTTGTTTTATACTTGCTATAGATTAATATTAGATGAATAAATTTTGGAGCGCATACAGCCAAATACATCTGGGTAATTCCTGGGGGAGTTCAAATGAAGAAACTTATTAAGGTTGTTATCCTAATTCTTATATTCATTGCAGTTATCTACTGGCAATATATTAGATTTTTTAATGTTTCGAGTGACAATGTAAGAATGGGCAATCCCTACTGGTCCTGTGTAGTGCCAGGGGAGGGGAAAGTTGAAATAAGGGAGACCTATACGCAAAGTTCCGGTTTATTTTTTGGTAGTACACACGAGTATGATAGAACTATACATATATTAGTCGTCAGCGGGATGAAGGAAAAGGAAGTTAGAAAAATACGTTTTAAAGATATATTTCCTGTGCCTAAATATTATTACAAAGAAACACACGCCCAAATAAAAAGAGTTGTAAAGGATGAAAATGGGGTTAAGATTATTATTGCGTGGGAAGTAATGTCAGATGATGGTGGTATAATGCCTCAAATACTGAGAGATATCCCACTTGATAAAGGCGAAAAATGGGAAGGAACCATAGAGTATAAAGATATTATAAAAAATATATTATCTGATGATATAGAGTTTGATGAAGAAGGCAACTATGTTAATCTATCAAGCAAATCTCCCCAAGATAGAGAATTATATATGAAAAAAACAGCATCGGATAACTGATTTCTTGTGACTACACCACAGAAATTAGCATCGGATAATGATAAGGATAGATGTCCGACTGTTAAAAAAAGTGAAATACCGTAGCATTGCTGGACTTTCGACCCTGCGGCAAGCAAACCAATTATGTTCTTTGTGACGATACTGGAAGCCTCCTGGATATTTTATTTTTAATATTAAGGTGACTTTTCAATAGTTATAAGAAGCGTGGTATTCTTATAAAAACATCTTGTCACTATTCAATTATTTAAATCAAAGTTAATCAAAGAAATACGGAGATCTATTTTCGCTGTGTTTATTTGTTGGGAGCTCTTAATGATCCATATAAGCAACCTTGCACATGAGCTATGAAAACCTACTAAATAAAGGTTTTGGTTAAATATGCTGATTCATAACTAGTTGTTTTTTGCGTAATAGTGGTACTATAGCAAAATTAAAAATTGGCCAATATGGCCAAATATGACTGAATATGAGGAAGGTTACATAATCACTGTTCTCGGAACTAAATAATTATTGTTTTATTGATAATCACCGGTCGATATTTCGGCCGGCTTAGTGCGCCGCCCGACATAGGCGAAGATGCTGCCGTCCGACGGGCCGGTGAACTGAATGCTGTAATAGCGGCCAGCCATGTCGGGCACATGCAACACCTGCGGCTCTTCGCCCAGATCGAGCCAACCGTCATTACCGAATACGACGAGCAGCTGGTCAGGAGGCTAATTGAGAAGGTCACCATCTTCGAGGACAGGTTCACCGTGGAATTCAAATTCGGCGTGACGGTGGACGTGGAAGCATAAATATAAAACAATAAAGGCACTCTACGATATTGGACGTAGGGTGCCTTGTTTTGCTATGGTTAAAGCTAACACCTGACATGCTTTCGCTTGAAACCGAGCCGCCCCTTGGCCGCCGCTTTTTGGATTTCCTCCTCCGCCACAGGGACGCTGCATTTCGTTTTGCCCCTGAATACCTCCACAGCTCCAATGACCTTTGCGACGGACAGAGCCTCTTCATGTAGTGGAAGATAGGAAACGCCTACGGTTGCGACAAAGTTATTCATGGCATATTTGGCGCGGTCGGGACTGCCGTGAATCGTTTTTTTCACTATTTCGAGCATGGCGTTCAGCTTTTCCTTGTCAAACTCCTCGTCTTTGCGATTGCCGAGCAGCCAGCAATAGCAACTGTAACCGGCGGATACATACAATTCCCTGCCGCTCGCGATCCACCGGTCGGAAACTGCCTGCGCAATTTCGGTTTCCGAGAGCGTTACTGCCACGATAAAATCAGAGATCATGTAGAAATACGCGCTTTCCATCCATCGGTCAAAATTTCCTTCGGTCATGGCTTTGGGATCGGCAATCATACCGGCCAGATACATGGCGTCATAATTGTCGGTCGCGTAAAGCTCCTCCGCAAGTGCCTGATTGATCTTGATTTTCCGGACGATCGGCTTCATCGCTCCCGTCGCAACTCCATAAAGCGGCTCGCGCGCGCCCTGCTGCATATATACTTTTTTTGTTCGCTCCGTACCCAATGATTCAAGTTCCTGTAGTACTGTTTGAACGTTCATAGCAATCCCCTTTCATTGAACATTTTTTGCTGATGTCATTTTAAAATAGATTGGTTTACACGGATGATCGTGCATATAGACAAACTGGAACTTTACCCTCTTTTACTAATTTCATCTGTTATCAATGATTTTGAAATATACATTGCTTTTATCATTTTCTTGAAGCGGGTGTGATGAGAGGTACCCTCCGCAAATTTTAGCTGTGCATTTTCACATTTGCTGATAATTGAAGATACGGGTCGTAGTGCTTCTATCAATTCTTATTTTGTATATTTGTCCATAACATTTCCATCTGTTATCAATGATTTTGAAATACACATTGCTTTTATCCTGTTCTTGAGGAGTGTGTGCTGAGAGGTACCCTCCACAAATTTTGGCTGTGTTTTTTCACATCTACTGATAGCTGAAGAAACAATTTGTAGAGCTTCTTCCAATTCTTCCTTTGTGTAATTATCCATAACAACACCCCCCTATCAAGCTTGCTGTTGAATTTAGTTTTATAATTATTAAGGTAGCAAATGAATTTTCTTTTGTTGCCTTGATCTTGCAAGATAAATATTGATTCGCATGCTGATAGCAACGGAAATTCATCGCTTTCAATTTGGGCTTCTTTTTCTACTATATATTGCACACTGGTAAAGCCTCGTTGGGGCTTATCTTCAGTGTCAGGGATCAACCAATCGCGTCCATTCTTTTTTGCATGTCTTAATTTCCCACGCCTAATCCATTGCCTGACCGTAACAGGCTCAATTCCAAGCATGGAGGAATATTGCTCAACTGTAAGGTAATCACATTTAACCGTAATAAAAGTGTGTTCCACGGTTGAGGTCATGCCACTAATTTCACCATTTTCCACTTAATCTCATCAGCCTGACATAGATTTAGCTCCATACTGTTCCCTAAAAATTCATATTCATAGTACCACCTAAGTTCTGTTAAAACCGGAAGTTTGCATTTCCTCACTGATTTAATAAATTTTTCGCATAGTTTAACTCTGTTTTTAACAACTTCATCTGAATATAAATTCTCTTCATTTAATTTTTCGTGTTCAATAAATAATTCTAATGACTTTAAAATATCTTCACGTGTAAACAGATAGTCTTCACGGAATAGTTCTTCTTTAATGTCCAGCATAGAATCCTCCAGAAAAATTGTTTCTAATATTGTAACGGAGCGTTACAATATTATCAAATTGGTGAAAAGAACTGATAATGTATCCATACATGTAATGGACTCGGTGAAGCGAAAGTACTCTACCACATACATAAGAAGGAAGAGGAGATTAAAAGCTACTCAAAGCAACTGGCACAGGGGTTTATCAACGAGAAATTGTTCCTGGAGCTACGGCTGATGCCAACAAGGAGTTGGCAAAGCTAGAAGAACGGCTTTCCGAGTTGGAGGGCCTTGCGGAATCGGGAGATTATGAGAAGGAAAATATAGTTAAGAGCATTGATGTGCTAAAGGAAATTATCCGGTAAAAGGCCCTTACGAACACAAGCATTACAATGCTGATCGATAAGATAGTTATTCGGGAGACTGATGAGATTGGGGAGTATAACAGGCCGAATCTGGATATTTAATGGGGGTCAGGCTTTCAAATATGCAAATAAGGTGATATACTCGTGCTATGGCTAGAAAACCGCGTGTTCAATATCCCGGTGCTTTTTATCACATTATAGTCCGTGGAAATCAGCGACAGAACATTTTTCTTGATGATGCAGACCGCCTTGAGTATATTAAACGCCTGAAGCGTTATAAGCAGAAGTGCGGTTTTGTTCTTTATGCCTGTAAGACCACAGAGCAACAGATCGTGGGAGATGAAAGGTTCATTGATAGAGTAGACAGGGAACTCAAACGAGAAGAGAAGTTGCTTAGAAAGATTACCATAAAAGAGATTGAGCAGTCTGTTAAAGAGATAACAGGGTTTGGGCTGTCGGAAATGAACTCATCTAAAAGGAGTAAGGAGTTAAGGATTGCCCGGGGGGTTTTGGTAGCAATAGCGAAAAGGGCAGGCTTTTCGCTGACAGAGCTGCAGTCTGTAATCGGTAGAGACATCTCGGTTTTATCAAGAATGTCCGCTAATGCAGAAACGGATAAGGGGCAAAAAATACTGGAGAAAGTAATTGCACGGTTAAATGCATAACTGAAAGCCTGACCCCCTAGAATCATAACTGAAAGCCTGACCCCCCTAGAATCTGCAATATTACCTGCTCGGAATAATCAATTGCCCAAGTCGCAAGGGTTGCCTTGCTCTGGGTTTCAATTAATTTCATCAGCGACTGAATATACGGTGCCTCCCAGTTGCTTAGCATTTTTCGTGCTTTTGGCATACTCATCCTCATATTATCTGTTATATATATTGTTGTAAAAAGCCAAACCCTCTGTATCAATTCAATTTGCAATCCGTTCTGTTACGAAAAAAAGTATCTGTTCGTTAAGTTGAAATTTGTCGACTATAACGGAGTCAGTCGTTAATCGCCTCGATGCCGAGCCGTTTAAGTTCGTCAAGGTGATCCCGCATTTTCTGGAGCTCCTCTGGGGAGTGCCCCTCCCAGTCCAAAACCTCGTCCACTACTCGCAGTGGGTGTTGAGTTCGGTAGGATCTCGTTGGGTTCCCCGGAAACTTCTTGTTCGTCAGATTGGGATCATCCTCAATGGGACCCGTGGGCTCTACACGATAAATTCGACCGGGTTCGTTGCCCAATGCCAGTTCCGCTCCCCACGTGGCTGCATCCAATGTCGCGGTCAGGTAGACGTAGTTGGCTTTCTTTCTCTCACCATAGTTAGAGCTATAGCCAGGTACCAGCAAGTCTCCCGGCTTCAGGACAGCTTTTGTGCCGTGGTAGAAAGGCCCGGGGTCCAATGAACTGGACGGTGTCTGTTCGTTCTTTATATTCACTTCTTATCCCTTCCTTTCGTTAGGAACATGCTGTTGCCATTACCTGTTCCTCGAGCATTGATAAATAGCTTGCTTACCCTTTGAAGTAAGCCCACTTCTGATCATTATTTATTCACATTAAATGACATATTGTTAGGCGTCGTTTGCAGGTTTGACATGGAGCTATGTTTGCGCCCATTTTTTTACACTTTCTTTGCACTGCTATAGGGTATGACCAATCTTGAAATCAGCAATTGTGTCTTTGACAATGGTATAGGCGTTTTGTTAAACAGGCACATCAATCGACCAAAGGATTCAAGTTTAGCACGTTCATGAATCAATGACTGTTCCAATTGAACGTATGAAAGATCCAACAACAGCCGCAAAGCGCTCGGGCTGGTCTAAGTGGACACTGTGGCCAGCTTCCCGGATTTGTTCTACCTGAAGTCTTGGATTAAGACGTTGCAACTCTCCGGCAACAACAGACGAAACCACACCTTTATCACCAAATACGATGAGACTTGGAACGTCAATTGCACTCACTAACATCTTATAGGCAGGGTTCGGTGGCGTGAGAACGTCAAAGGCAGCCATGCTTGTTTGAAGTCGTGCCCGAGCGAACAGCTCAAGGGTCTCCCTTGACCGACTAGGGTGTCTATTCCGCGCGTCTGCCACCACCTCATCCAATGACATATTGAGCATTCGTCGATGCTGATCGGCGACATCACTATCGCGAACTTCGCGCTGGACTTTTGGACTCAAGAACGTTGGATCAGCTAAGACCAGGCCACGGAGTAGATTTGGTTTACGACTTGCCACCACAGCTGCAGTCATCCCCCCCATTGAATGTCCGAGCAGGATCGGAGGAGGAAGTCTTAGGGCATTTATTAAACCGGCAACATCGTTTGCATGGTCTTCGTATCGGTATCCAAAGTCAGGTACACTCGAATTGCCATGTCCCCTGGCATCAGGCATGATTACGTCATATTCTTTCTCCAGAACGTGTGCTAAACTTGTCCAGCACACGCCATTAGTCATTAATCCATGTAACAAAATTAAAGGCGGTTTGTTTCCCCCGGTTCTTGTATAGTGTATGTTAATTCCGTTTGTTTCGCAGACTGCTGTGTTCCAGCAGGTCATATGTTATTTCCTCCAAGCGTAAAATTCAGGGTAAAGTTTATACGTTTACAACTTTTATAAAAAATAGTTAAACACTGTTGGTGTTTCAAAACCTAGTGAACTTAAGAATAGTTTCATTATAATCCACGATTGCCACACCCCCTATATTTTGTTATATAATTATGATTTTGCCCATCATATCAGGATTATTTTGGCACCATATTCGGGCTAAAGCATTAAGAACAGGTTATGGATAAATCCAAGTGTTTTTGAACCAACCATTATCCATTAAAGGGTTTTTTTCCAGTTCTATTTTTTAGGTTCCGCAGTGCTCTATTTTGATTGTGCCATAAACAGAATATTATAGCCAAAGTTGCGATGATTATATTATTATACTGTCATATACCAAGTATCATAAGGCTATATTTTTCTATTATCATCATGTTATAATTAAAGTAGATAAGGCGCTTAAGCCCTCCGTTGAAGTTATCAGCAGAGGGCTTATAATTTTTATTAGAATTTATCTTAATATTTCTTTTTAATGACAGGGATTCGAATCTCACTTCTAAAATTTTCTGAAATCATATCTTTATTCTCATTCCACAGAATTTCTGGTCCCTGGGCTATTTCATAATTTGATGATGGAAACCATTCTGAATACCCGCAAGAAAATTCGATGTAACCTTCCAACAGACGTGGATACATTCTATAACATACCTCGCTATTGCCAATAAATAATCCTTCCAAGGAACAGCAATAATATAAAAATTGTAACGCAACGCTAAAATATTTTAGTGGCTTAAAAGAACTTGCGAGGTATCATTGAACTCAGCGCAGAGAATAATAATTCTACCACGAAGTAACACCACCATGAGGGGCGTATGGGAGACCGTGCGGGTTCAAGTCCCGCCTCTGCCACCAAAAAAAGGAAGGTAAGGCAAAATATGCCAAGACCTTCCTTTTTTATTTTACTACTTTTGAACGACAAAGTAAATACAGTTTATGTGTATTTTTATTGATTAATTCAGATTCCCTGTCTGCCCTATGCTGATTTAAGGAAATAGTCTACATATTCTGCAGCACTTTCACCGGCTATACGTCCGCTGTTTATTGGAAATCCCATTGTATTACCTTGCAATATGAATGTATAGCTGTCAAAATGTATGGAATTGGCATCGGTGTCAGCCGCATAAAATCCCGGAATTATTTGAAATTCTTCTTCTACCACTTCCGCTTTATAATTAGGGGTAGTGCCAGCGAAGTTAAGCTTCGCTGGTACTAGGCCTGATTATAAAAAAATGTTTTTTGGCGAATATCGACTTTTTCTCCAAAGGCGATTTACCGGACAATGTCTAATAAACACATTAATTGCAAAAATATTTCAAAATTTAATTTGCTAGGATAATCCTATAAAAAGATCCTCTCTGAGGCTATAGTAATGGCTTTCCGGATCAAAGTAAATTTGTTCGAAGTTGGGCGGAATTAAAGTGCATTCAATCTAAAAATTACTATTGATAACGCAGTAACAGGTTACTTAAAAAGATAGGGTGAGGCTATTGGATCAGAAAAATTCAGGTCAAGAAAACCATATTGAGCAAAAAGACAAGCAGCAGGAATTGCATGTAGGAAGAGCAGGCGAGGATGCTGTGACCAGAGGGCGGTCAAGAAAAGAACCCAGCGCCATTGTCGGCATCGGAGCCTCCGCCGGTGGTTTGGAGGCTTTTACGCAGTTGCTTGAAAAATTGCCCAACGATACCGGTATGGCCTTTGTGCTTGTTCAGCACCTTAACCCCAAAAACAAGAGCATGTTAACCGACATTCTCTCCAAGATTACTTCTATGTCGGTCAGCGAGGTGAAAAATAAAACGGCTGTGAAACCAGACCATGTCTACATCATTCCACCTGGTAAAACCATGAGTGTTTCTCAAGGAGTCCTGAAACTTATACCCAGGGCAGCAAGGCCGTATATGCCAATTGATTTTTTCTTGGAGTCACTGGCAAAGGATCAAGGCAGTAAAGCGATTGGTGTTATTTTATCAGGAACAGCTGCAGACGGTTCCCGGGGATTGAAAGGGATCAAAAACGTTGGAGGCGTTACCTTTGCTCAAAAACCACAAACGGCAAAGTATGACAGTATGCCGCTCAATGCCATCGCTACCGGTGTCGTGGATTTTGTTTTACCAGCAGAAGAAATAGCCTGCGAATTGGCAAAAATGGCTCGCTCCTGTGTCCTCGACGACAAAAGAGCAGAAAAAGGTAAGCTATTTTCTGCAAGCGCCGATGAACTCAACCAAATTTTTACTATACTGCGAAAAGCCAGTGACACAAATTTCTCCGAGTATAGAGAATTAACTATAAAGCGGCGTATCTTGCGGCGAATGGTCATGCACAAGATAGAAAAGCTGGGCGATTATGCCAATTACCTGCGGGAAAACCCGGCTGAAGTAAAGGAATTATATCAAGATATGTTGATTAATGTCACTAATTTTTTCCGGGATCCCGAAGCATTTGATGCTTTAAAAAGCCTGGTTTTTCCGGCCATCATGAAAAACAGGGCGCCTGAGGAGCCTTTAAGGGTATGGGTGCCGGGGTGCTCAACCGGCGAGGAAACTTATTCAATAGCAATTGTATTGATTGAGTTTTTGGGTGATGATGCTTACAATACCCCCATAAAGATATTTGCCACTGATATTAATGAGACGCTCATCGAGAAGGCACGGGTGGGCATTTACCCAAAGAACATTAAGGCTGATGTTTCAATTGAGCGCCTCAGACGCTTCTTTGTTAAGGTGGATAAAGGCTACCAGATTACTAAGACAGTTCGTGATATGTGCGTTTTCGCCAGGCAGGATATGGTCAAGGACCCGCCTTTCTCCCGGCTGGACCTGATCAGTTGCCGGAATGCGATTATTTATTTCGGGCCTGCTATGCAAAAGAAACTATTTCCGGTTTTACATTACGCTCTCAAGCAAAAAGGTTTTCTTCTCCTGGGGTCTTCGGAGTCTGTTGGCGCATATGCAAACCTGTTTAACCTGGAAGACAAAAAGTACAAAATCTATTCGAAAAAAGCCGTTCCAACTCCTTTATTGCACGAGTTTACCGCCAGCGAATATGCGGCGGCCGCGATTGAAAACCGCTTGAAGAGCAGCCGGAGTGACCCGGACGCTGGTCTGAAGTTTAACGTGATGGAAGAAGCCGACCGTATAGTCCTGAGCCAATATGCCCCGGTCGGCGTTATTATTAACAGCGATTTGGAAATCATTCAGTTCCGCGGTAGTACAGGAGCTTTTCTCGAACCTGCATCCGGAGCGCCGAGCTTGAAACTTTTTAAGATGGTCCGGGACGGTTTGTCACTTGGGCTGCACAGCGCCATTCACCGGGCGAAGAAGGAGAATGTCCCAGTCAGAAATGAGGATTTGAATGTTTTTTATAATGGTCGGTCCATTCGTGTCAATGTTGATGTGATCCCTATCGGGGAGCCACACGGCAAAGAAAAATACTTCCTGGTATTGTTTGAGAAAGTTGTCCCTCAAGCGTTGCCGGAGGAGGAGAATGTAGGCAGGGCTGAGGGATTGGAACAGGGGACATGGGGAGATGAAAATAGCCAACTAATTAGATTGGAACATGAGCTTGTTGCCACGAAAGAGAATCTTCAATGCATTATTGAAAAGCATGAATACACTAATGAGGCACTCCGGGCCGCTAACGAAGAAATCCAATCGAGCAACGAAGAATTGCAAAGCATGAATGAAGAACTGGAAACCGCCAAAGAAGAGCTTCAATCATCCAATGAAGAATTGATGACATTAAACGATGAAGTGCAAAACCGCAACCTGGAATTGGGTAGAATCGGCAGTGATTTATTTAATTTATTCCGCAGCATCAATATTCCAGTCGTCATGCTCAGCAATAATTTGCAGATCCGGCGCTTCAACCCCGCAGCGGAAAAAGCATTTAACCTGATTGCCACTGATGTCGGACGGCCTATTACTGATATTAATACAAATTTTAATAACTCTGATTTGGAGCAAGCGGTCCTAGAAGTAATCGATTCCCTCATAAGCAAAGAGCAGGAAGTGCAAGACCGGTATGGTTGCTGGTATTCTGTGCAAATCCGCCCCTACAGGACCATGGAGAACAAAATAGATGGCGTTGTTATTACGTATGCCGATATTGATACGATCAAAAAAAGCCTCGCGTTATCCCAGGAGGCCCGTGAATATGCGGAAGCGATTGTAGAGACTGTACGGGAGCCTCTCCTGATTCTCAGCGCCGATTTTCATATAAAATCGGCGAATAAAGCTTTCTATCGGGCCTTCATGGTCTCACCGGAGGAAACAGTGAATAAGAGTATATTTGATCTGGGAAATAAACAGTGGAATATTCCCCAATTACGGGTACTTTTGCAGGATATTCTCATTAATAATACATTATTCGAAAATTTTGAAGTTGAACATGATTTTCAGCACATCGGCTATAAGAAGATGCTAGTCAATGCCCGCCGGATAGTTGGGCCTGATGACCAAACCAAATTAATTCTTATGGCCATTGAAGACGTGACTGAGCATGTAAGGTCGTTAATAAGTTCAGCAAAACCTCCGGAGGATAATTAACTTCGCGAAAGGCACCGATGGCCTGCCGGCAAATGGTAGAAGTGTTAGCCACAAGGAGGCGATATTTGTGGCGCAGTTTGTAAAAAACACTAAGCGTGGGATGATGAAATCCGGTAAATTCCTGAATTCTATTAAAGGTTCTTACAGGGGTGAAGTCCAGCGCCTGAGAGATGATTTGGAAACCAGGCAGCTAGATTTGGAGGCAAAGTGCCAAGTGCTGCAGGAAACCCTTGAAGAGTTGGAAGAATCTCGGAATCGCTATGCGGCTCTTTACGACTTTGCCCCGGTAGGTTATGTCACTCTCGATTGTAAGGGCTGTATACAGGAGATCAACTTAACAGGCGCATCTATGATAGGCTTAGAACGATCTCAATTGATAGATAAACCGATGCTCGTTTTTATAGCTAAAGGCGATATAAAGCTGTTTTTAGACCATTTGCGTCGTTGCAAACGAACAAATGAAAAAGTGATAACAGAATTAACCATCGAGTCTAAAAGTGGCGCGCCGGTCCAGGTGCAACTCCTAAGTGTCCCGCATAGGATTGCAGGTGGTCTTTTAAATACGTACAAAACTATTATCACTGATATAAGTGAACGAAAGCTTTACAAAAGAGAACTAGCCCGCCTCGACCGGTTAAATTTAGTAGGGGAACTGGCTGCCGGTATCGGACATGAGGTCAGAAACCCGATGACTACCGTGCGTGGTTTTCTGCAGCTGTACAGGAATAAAGAGGCGTTTATTCAATACAAGGACAGCTTTGATCTGATGATCGATGAACTTGACAGGGCAAATTCAATAATTACTGAGTTTCTCTCTTTAGCTAAAGGTAAGACGTTAGATCTAAAAGCTCAGAAACTCAATACAATTATAGAGAACCTATTTCAATTAATCCAGGCGGACGCTACATTATCAAATAAAAACCTAATTTTGAGACTAGAGAAAATCCCCGACCTATTCCTGGATGAAAAAGAAATTCGCCAGATGATACTTAACCTTTTTAGAAACGGGATGGAGGCAATGTCACCCGGAGGGAATATTACTATAAAAACGTCTATGGACGGCAATGAGGCAGTTTTGACAGTGCAAGATCAGGGTAAGGGTATTGAGCCACATGTACTTGAAAACATAGGCACTCCTTTCTTCACTACAAAAGATAATGGGACAGGCTTGGGGATGGCGGTTTGTTATACTATTGCCGCCAGGCATAACGCCGTTATTAATATTGAAACCAGTCCCACAGGTACAACCTTTTTCGTTAGGTTTAAAGTTTCAAAACAGCAATTTTAAAAATACCTTTCATTACCGAGCAAGCTTTTTTGTTTTCCGCTTTATTGAAAAGTTTACCCAGAACTATGGAGTGATGGAAGGCATTAGCATGAGATTTATGTTTTTCCCCAGACTAAGCCCTCCAGGAAGATACTATTGCCTTTCTCCCGTGAAGAACGTTGCAGGGGAAGGGCTATTAGATTGCCAAAGCCCCCTTTGGGGAGAGTGTCCTGGTTGGGGAAGAAGCGATCATAGGAATCCAAGCCAATTTGATGTCTTTTTTCCATGGTTCGGGTTAAAACAGCACAACCAAGCTTTCGTGCAAGAGATGCTGAAATAGGGTGTTCAAAGAATACCCAGACATGGCCACCATTGCCGGAACGGGACCTTTCCAACGCTGCCGTCACACCCATCTCCCGGCATGCTTCCAGGTAAGCGCCGGAATCCTCCTGCCATGTTTTCTTATCGAAATCGGCTGCAATAAACCAACACGTTTCATCTGGCATGAGAGGATAAACCCCTATTATATGGTTACCAGCAAGGTGATTATAGATAACCTGGTCTGTAACCGGCAATAAGTCTCTGTTTTCACACGTTGCACATTTCACCTGGGGCTTGCCGCAAACCCCCCTTTTCCATTCGTTACCACAGGCCGGGGAATATCCTGTTTTTCCATCCTTCCCTTCCCAACGTACCGACATCAGTACGCCCCTTGAATAGACCACGAAATATTGCGACCTTTTCGTCAGTGAAGGAGCTGTTGGTCACAGTTGGAATGATTACCTGTTGATGGGGCAGTTCATTATTTGTCTGGAAAGATACTTCAGTTTCCTTGGCGTTCATACCTAGAAGAGCTTTCAGATGGCTATTTTCATCACGCAGTCGAGCATTTTCAGCCACTATCTCCTGAAATTTAAATTGAAGGTCAGAGTATGAGATAAGTTTCTTCATTCTACTTACTCCTGGTGGTCAAGATAGATAGGAAACAGCCCTCTCTGTGATATAGTAATACAAACATAAAAAAACCGCAATTTAGCGGTATTGGAATCATTAGGCAAATGATACATGTCAGTATTCTTTAGGTCCTATCAAAGTTATACCATTCCTATACTATTTTAGACTTAATTATGCTTACAAAGGCTTTTGATTCTTCTATTAGTGACATCACTTGTTCTTTTTCGTAACTGACAAAGTCCATATAATCACTACGCTGGCGGTAATCAAATATTTGACGGTAAAATTGCCCTATTTCTTTGCTGACCCGGCCGGTTTTTACCCAGTTTTGATTAAAGAGCGACGGATGCCGCTATGTTTTGATGAGCTTAATCCCTCATTGAGCAGAAGGGCTGAAACTGCGTAAAAACAGGCATAATATAGTCTGTTTACGGAAGCATTAAGGTACCTGACTTATACAGAACTTCTGCTTCTTCCAAGGCTTCCTCTGCACGGGACAACCTGTATTTAACCAACTCAACGACTTCGGGATTCATATAATAACTCCTTCTCGCTCAACGTTTAAACGAAAAGGCATGGTTTGAAACATGGAGGAGTTCCACTTTTCCCGGGTAATTAGCTGAATAGATATCAGTTTGCCGGTTTCCAGTTCAAGGTTGTATAGACGGTCACCCAGTAAGCGCTCGGTCTTCCAATGCACCTGCTCATTGGTAAGAATCAGCAGGTCAAAATCTGAGTCTTCCGATGCGTCCCCACGTGCCCTGGAACCGTAAAGTATGATTTCGGCATCAGGTAATACTTCGAGTACTATCTGTTTACAGCGGTTTAATAAATCTGGATTTGAAGAGGGCATATTCATCACTCCTCCCCGGCGTCTTTTACTAATTCTACCATAGAAAGACGCGTCGTGACAAAATAATAAACCGCCTGCATACGGTTTATCGCTGATATTTGGTGGAGGCGGGGGGAAGCTGAATCCACCGCCGCCGAAAGCAACGCTAGCGGTTTTAATTTTGTTTAAAAGAGATGTGCGGATAAGTTAACGTCAAACCTCCGACACCAAAAAGGCCAGTAATGGCAAGGGTTTGAGCCGAACGTTGAATTTTAAAGACGTTCGGCTTTTGCTTTTGGATTGTATGGGGTTTTTTGAGTGGGGACATTACATTTTATTTACCATAGTCTGGTAGCAAGCAAGAACCGTCCCCGCTTGCCTTCAACTGCCTTATGTCATCTCTGCTACCGCATATTTAGAATCGTCCGCCGCCTTAACAAGCAACTTCAACATTTTTGTAATGAAAAGCGGGGGTTTAACCACCCCCGCTAATTGTTGTTGGTAATTACAGTAGGCTTTAACTACATCCATTTATTCTCACAATTTAACAATCAATTGTCCCGCTTATTTCATGTAATGCACCAGGAACTAATTCACAAGCCAGAACATATTCTTCTGGAATATCATGTAAGTGTCTAACACCAAAATCAACAGATTTTTTAAATCCAAATCTGCTGTAATAAGCAGGGTCTCCTACAAGTACGACAGAGTTATATCCCATGCTTTTCGCTATTTCAAAACTTTTGTTTATTAATTTAGAACCAACACTTTTATTACGATATTCCAAGACAACAGAAATAGGTGCTAATAAAAGCGTTTCCGTTTTGCAGCCACTATTGTTGATATAATTTCTAGTCAACATAATATGACCGATTAGTTTATGGTTTTCTTCAGCTACCAAAGCAAGCTCCTTAATGTAGTTGCCGCTGTTGCGTAATTGATTGACAAAATCTTGTTCCTTACCATTAGAAACTTTTGCAGTTTGAAATGCAACCTTAACTAAATTATATATTTGTTTAAAATCATTTCGCTTTTCCTGTCTAATAATTATATTCATACTTGTACCTCCAATATTAGTTTTAATCACTAATCTTTGGGAGGCTATACCTTTATTTTGTTTGTATATACCTCCCTTTTAATGCCGACTCCAATGCAACTAATTTCAACACAAAGACATCTCCTCTTCTTTTTATTTGCGTATATTGGCTAAACGAACTGTGACAGTAAACCAAGTACTTGTATTAATAATTCTTCTGATTCTTACATTAAAGCACTATCTGAATTACATAAATCAATATTCTATAATTATAGTTTTTAACAAGGTTTCCTCCTTTTCTATTACACATTATAAAGAAAATGTTCTTTAAGGGAAAGCGTCTGAATTCATTCGATGAGTAGTTTGAGCCAAGTTTTTTTATAGGGCCAGTACGCCTGGATACTTTTTATTATATCAATTAACACTTTTCCCTTAACTGCATTTGGAACCACTACATGGCAAAAGGCTCCCGAATAATGCATGCTCGGTTTTCTCCTGTATTATTTATTTGGATAATCCCATCATTGATAAGGGAATATTTCAAGCTGATCCCCTTTATGACTACTTTTTGGGGTATCAAGAATAAAAATAGTTTACAAAAAATGTCTTAATTAACGTAACGGCTACTTTTGAAGTTCTATCTTCAATGTCTAAATTAGGATTAACTTCTACAAATTCTAAAGAAGAAATACGTTTTGCTCTTCCCATTAATTCTATGGATGAAATGCTATCGGATAAGGAAACACCAAAGTCACTTGGAGTTCTAACTCCTGGGGCAGCAGAGGGATGTAATGCATCAAGATCAAAGCTTAAATGAATGCCATCACATTTCTGCCCCAAATAGTTAAGAGCTTCTGTCGTAACTCTTTGAATTCCCATTTGCCGTATATCATTAGCTGAGTAGATCTTAATCTGATGTTCGTTTAAGAAATCTATTTCCCCTGGATCTATTTCTCTGGTTCCAATTAGCACAACATTTTCCGGTTTAATTTTAGGAACGCAATCCCCGATTTTTAAGAAGAATGGATGACCATATCCAAGGTTCACTGCTAAAGGCATTCCATATATGCTACCTGTTGGTGATGTATCAGGGGTATTTACATCGGCATGGGCATCAAACCAAATTACCCCCAGGTTTTGGTAGAACGGGGATACCCCTGCAATAGTTCCGATTGATATACTATGATCTCCGCCTAATATAAGGGGAAAGTGATCCATTGTAACTATTTTCTTGAGGTTTTTAGCAATGCTCTGAAAATCTATTTCCGCATCATTCATATCTAAAGTCGTTAAAGCGTTACAGTTTAACTGTTCCGAAATTTTTATTGATAAGTCTCCTAAATCTACCAAATTAAAACCTGAGTCAAGTAATTCTTGTAATAAACCAGACTGACGTATCGCTTTTGGTCCTTGGTCTGCCCCCCGGTTATAGCTACCTAAATCCATTTTGATTCCTATTATAGAGATTGTTCTTTGCAAAGTGTATCCTCCCATTTGTAAAACATATACTGTTCATAAAGCTAAGCACTTAAAGAATTTAATTCATTGTAATTCAATTATGATTAATAATATCCTTTACGCCTAGACACTTAATTGTTTTACTTTATCAACTAACACTTTCCCTTAGCTGCATCTAACCACTACATGGCAAAAGACTCCCGAATAATGGATGCTCAGTTTCTCCCTATTATCAATTTGGATAATCACGTCATTGATAAGGGAATACAAGATGCGTTACCGGATACCGAAGTTACAAAAAATTATCGGCTAGAAAACCACCTCGAGGTGGTTTTTTTGTGGAAAATATGTTAACAAGTCAAGTGCCCGATTTCTACTGAAAAGGGCGGACTTCCAGAGGGAATATGTAGAGCCATGCAGTCAGTAAGGTCTAAAAAATTTTATATATTACAATGGAAAAACGTGGCAGCATTTTTTAATTGGCATATTATGTAATATTTCACCAGGCAATCAATTGGAGTGTAGGGTAAATGGGTGGGTCCACAACAACTTGATGCCTACTTTTTCCTTGTTGAAGACGAAAGGAGAGTCATTCACGGACCAAGATTTTAATACCACAAAGCTACACCTGAAATCGTCATTACGGTAATTGGAACGAATTCCTGAGACAGAAGCATTAAAATAGCCTGGTGGATGTTTTGTCAATGGAGGGGGCATTTTTACAATGCGAGTCATGATTCTTGGAGGGGATGGCTATCTGGGGTGGCCAACCGCCCTTTACTTTTCAGCTAGAAATCACGATGTAGCAGTGGTTGACAATTTTATAAAGCGTAAATGGGAAATGGAACTTGGAATTGAACCTCTTATGCCAATTAATACTCTGTACCGGAGATTGGGTTTATGGGAGAATTTAAGCAACAAAAAAATACCGGTTTTTACCGGGGACTTGCAGGATGACACATTTACCAGTGAAATAATAAAAAAGTACGCACCGGATACAATTATTCATTATGCTGAACAACCTTCCGCACCGTTTTCTATGATGAATCAGAAGCGGGCCATAGAAACCCAGGTCAACAATGTCACAGGGACAATTAATGTAATGTTTGCCATAAAAGAATTTGTGCCTGATTGCCATTTAATAAAGCTAGGTACAATGGGCGAATATGGAACTCCAAATATCGAAATTGAAGAAGGTTTTTTAGAAATAGAATACAAGGGAAGAAAGGACATTCTGCCATACCCCAAACAGCCGGGATCTTTTTACCATTTGTCAAAAGTACATGACAGTAATAACCTTCTGTTTGCCTGCAAAGTTTGGGATCTTAGAGTGACAGATTTAAACCAGGGTATAGTCTATGGTATTGAAACAGATGAAACTAAATTATGCGAAGGATTGAACACCAGTTTTCATTATGATGAAATTTTCGGAACCGTGTTAAACCGCTTTTGTGTGCAGGCAATATATGGAGTGTCATTGACAGTATATGGAAAAGGACGCCAGGTCCGAGGGTTTCTTAACATCAGGGACACACTGAAGTGCATCGAACTGGCTGCTCTACATCCCCCGGCACCTGGCAATTTTAGAGTTTTTAACCAGTTTACGGAACAGTTTAGCATATTAGAATTGGCAGAGTTGGTAGCCGGGGTGGCCAAAGAAATCGGCATAAAGGTAAAGATTAATAACATTCCCAACCCGCGTCTTGAGTTAGAGGAACACTTTTATAAGGCGAACAATTCGAGTTTGCTAAGCTTAGGGTTAAAACCAACCCTTATATCCGACGAATTAATTAACTCGATGCTAAGAAGGATCGCCCGGCATAAAAATAGTGTTATTGAAAATAAAATTTTGCCAAGCGTGCAGTGGCGATGCTGTTAAATGGGAGGATATCATGTCCGAGCTGTTAGATGTCAACCATGTTCTTAATTATCTTCATAAAGCCTTGGAAAAGAGAATACCTTTTTCCCTTGTCAGGGTCGGCGATGGAGAAAATATTATTTTGTCCCAATTTGATATATTAGGTGAAGAATACGTAAATTCATATCATTTGATAAAAATTTGGTGGAAAAAGCAGGGGCTTAGTTATCCTGCTCCAGACATTAAGGAAGATCTCTTAGAAGCAATTGGTAGGGCTAATATGGTTGGCATTCTGCCATATAACGACCAGCGTATTAATGCGCCACAGCAGTTAAAAAGACCGCTTACGGACAAAATATTTGAATTAAATAATATAAAACCATCTCTTCTATGTGATGCATACGTTACGCGATATATGCCTGATACCCCATATTTTTGGCAAATTATTGCAGGTAAAAAAGTGTTGCTGGTCTCAAAATGGGCAGATGTGTTTAAGGAAGTAATTGGTAATCAGTATAAAGAGTACGGTATAAAGGTTACAGGCGCTATTAGTATCACTAATTATCACATGAAAGATACTGTATTCAATCAGATCTTAAAGTCAGATTTTGACATTGCTCTCATTTCAGCAGGTGTTGCTGCGGTTGTTCTGGCCCAGAAAACGGCAGAGCAATGCCAAAGGGTAGCCGTTGATTTTGGTCGATCATCCCAGATAATATCTCAAAGGTTTGCTGGGGGTCAGTAATTGCACAGTTATACAACTGAAAAACTGACCCTATTGTACTCCCGACACCTCAAATTTATAAACCCTTTAAAAATAAGGTTGTAGGAATTTACCTGCGGCCTTATTTTTTTGTTTACACAACGGAAAAGGGCCTTTTGCGCCCGGAGGAGATGGCACTATGTAAATCTGTGGTTTTGACCGGTGACCTTGTATATACGGGGCAGGGTATAGGTGGCTGAGAAAAGTACATAAATGAGATTGGTGCTCGTCTGCTGATTGACTAATGTTTTCAGTTGTGATACTATTAATTTAGATACCCCATGGGGTATGGGAGGCAGGGTTAATTAGCGCCTCTCTTTTGGGTGACTAATTAAGGAAAATCAGCAATACCCTTGGTATGAGAGAATTTATGTACCCAGGGGGGTAAAAAGATGACGCGGAGGGGTCAATATGTCAGGTATTACAAGAAGGCAGTTCATAAAAAGGGCGCTGGCCTCGGGGGTGGCCGGCGGGCTGGTCTTGAGCGGGGGAATTAAATATGCCCATGCAGGAACCGTCTCCAGGGGTACTTTTTATGACTTGACAAAATGCGATGGCTGCAAGGATGAAAAGGTTCCCCGGTGCGTTATTGCCTGCAGGGAGGAGAACAAGTCCCAGTTTCCACAGCCAGTGCCCTCGGACCAGATTCATTACTACTGGCCAAATAAGAAAAAGGAGGACTGGCAGGGGAAAAAGGATTTGACCAACCGACTTACCCCATATAACTGGACCTTTGTGCAAAATGTCCGGGTGGAACATGAGGGCAAGGGTATTGATGTTTTTATTCCCAGAAGGTGTATGCACTGTAGCAATCCCCCCTGCGCCAACCTCTGTCCCTTCGGGGCGCAGTACAAAACCCCGGAGGGCCCGGTGTTAATCAACCAGGACCTCTGCCTTGGAGGGGCCAAGTGCCGGGACGTCTGTCCCTGGGGAATTCCGGCAAGACAGGCGGGAGTGGGGCTGTATATGAAGATAGCTCCCAAGTTCCTTGGGGCGGGAGTAATGTACAAGTGTGACCTTTGTCATGACAGGGTGAAAAAAGGGCAGGCGCCTGCCTGTGTTGAGGCATGCCCCCGGAAGGCCATAATGTTCGGCGACATGAATACCATAAGGGATGCAGCAGGAAAAAGGGCTGAGGAGATAGGCGGCTTCCTGTATGGTGACAAAGAAAACGGTGGAACAACAACCCTATATGTGTCCCCTGTGCCCTTTGAAAAGATAGACAGGGCCCTGCGGGAACAGAAATTGCGTCAGTCTGATCCGGCGACGGGGTTTCCGCTGATGCCGGTGGGGGTGGGTAACTATCTGGACTCGGCCAACGGAATTGTGGCCGGAATATTTGTGGCGCCACTGGCCGGTGCTATGGCAGCGGGATATGCAGCTTATAAAACTATGAAGGAGGATTAAAATGGCCGAGAAAATACTGCGTGAAATAAACAAGGTTCAAAGGCACGGGTTTTCTGTGCTCTTTGTGCACTGGACCATAGCCCTTTCAACTATTGCCCTTATTTTCAGCGGTTTTGGCCAGATGCCCATGTACAAGAGATACGGGATATCGGATCTTCCCGGTCTGGGCTGGTCGGCTGACTATTCCGTGACTATAATTATCCACTATGTGGCGGCGGTGTTTTTCCTGGTGGCGGTGGCCTACCATATTATATTCCACCTTATCAGGAAGGATTTTGATATACTGCCCCGCCGGGGAGATGTCAGGGAATCGGTGATGATAATTAAATCAATGTTAACCGGCGGCAAGGAGCCCCCCTGCGACAAGTATCTTGCAGAGCAGAGACTTGCGTACGCTTTCATCGGTTTCCTGGTTTTAATAATTTCGGTCACAGGTGTCATCAAGGTAATAAAAAATCTGCCTCAGTTCAATTTTTCTCCCACATTCATGATTGTGGCCAATGATATGCACACATTTGCCTCAATGCTGCTTATCTTTGGAATTCTAGCACACCTGGCCGCCTTTTTATTTAAAGCCAACAGGGCTTTACTCCCCGGAATGTTCACCGGAAAAGTGGACCTTGATTACTGCAGGCACCGTCACTGTAAATGGTATGACAGGCTGCTTTTGAAGGAGAATTGTGAGAATGCTAATAGCCGATAGGAACATAGGATTCAAGCGAAGGGGGGATTGCGGTGCAGGAAAAAACAATGCCGCTGCAGGATCATCTTAAGGATTTAAGGCGAATTGTGATTGTATCGGGACTGTCCATTTTGGCTTGCTCCTTTGCAGTCTTCTTCACCTGGGGAGACTGGCTGTTCCAGTTTCTAACCGCCCCTTTAAAGGAGCTGGATGTTCCGGTTATTTCCATCAGGGTTGCGGAAATATTTATGACCAAGTTAAAAATCAGTTTGCTTGCGGGCTTTGTGATATCCTTCCCGGTGATTCTTATTCAGTTGTGGGGATTTTTTTCACAGGCCCTGACGAAAAAGGAAAAGAGACTGGCGGCGGCACTTTTCCCCCTTGCGATACTGCTTTTCGCTGCAGGGCTTTCCTTCGCTTACTTTACGGTATACCCTGTAGCTGTGAAATTCCTGCTTCTGATGGCTACAGAGGGATTGTCGCCGATGATAACTGTGGGTGAGTATCTTTCCTTTACGCTGGCTTTTTTTATCCCCTTCGGGATAGCATTTGAAATGCCACTTATGATTTACCTGCTGGGTAAACTTGGCATTGTAGGGCCGGCAGGCCTGTCCCGCAGCAGAAAATACGTGCTCCTGGCTGTTGTTGTGGCGGCGGCGGTAATGACACCCGGCCCTGATGTTGTATCCCAGTTGATGATGGCTGTTCCGGTATATCTTTTATACGAGGTGAGCATCTGGATATCTTATCTGATATGGCGTAAGGAAAAGAAAAAACTGGCCGCCATGGGTGTTTAGGTTTGAAGTAAATATTACTTTTAAAGGAGGAATTAAAATGTTTGGTATTGGCCCCTGGGAGCTTGTATTGATACTTATTATTGCCCTTGTTGTTTTTGGTCCGGGAAAGCTGCCGGATGTGGGTAAGGCCCTTGGCAACGGGCTGAAGGAATTCAGGAAAGCGTCTGAGAATATAAAAGAGGAAGTTCAAAAGGAGGCCGCAGAGATTAAATAGCTAAAAAAGATTTCAAGGCACAAGATAGAATGATTTAATCTGGAGCTAAAAATTTTAGAGGCCGGGTGGTGAAAAAATGGCAAAAATATACTGTGAATGCAGTGACTGCAAAAATAAATTCAATGTCAGTTACCTTTTTCTAAGACCTGAAAGGTTTAAATGCCCTGTTTGCGGAAGTCAAAAGGTAAAAGAGGCAACGGCTCAAAATCATGGCTGCGGGTGCGGAGGCAATCAGGATAAGCCTTTCAGATTTACCTGAGGTTGATTTAACTGTAGAGACATTTTGTTTCTCATAATTTTATATTTTAGGTTTAGAACCGTTTTATTTGCATTGCCCGGAAAAACCGGGTTTTGTTTTTGTGGTAGGGTAATCACCATTTATTCTCTACTTTTTCTGCAAAACCCAGAAAATTATTTAGTATAATTTCTTTGCCATCATCTAAAACAGCCTTTCCTGAGAAATAACCGAAAACCTGGTGTTGAACTGATTTCAGGAGTATTAAATTGATATTGGCGCTCCGGTCCAGGAGGGGTTTAAACTCCATTTCAAAGCGGTGGTCACTGCTGGTAAATGTCCATGGCTTAAGATAGTCAGGCGGAATGTGAAATTCTATTCTGTCAAGTTTATTTGCCTTTTCATTATAGAACAACATGTTTTCTGTAGCCTTCGTGGTGTCTCCAAACCCATACCCGATGTTAAATCCGAACGGAATATCCTCTAACAGTCCGGACGCCGACCCCCAGTACCATGTGTTTGAGTAGGTCCAGACACCCCTTCCCCAGTCAAGAACACCAAAGGAAGATGATGGGTGAAAATGGAAGACAGAGTCTCCAAATCTAATTTCCCCCTCTGCGGGCATGCAGTTTACTTTTTGGTTATAGTAAAAGGCATTCCTGTCCTCTTTAAATGGTGTGGCGATAACCATGGACTGCAAAGAGTCGGGCTGGGTCAGTGTGACTGAGCAGGTTAAATCCTTCTTCTCTGCGAAATCAGGATAATTTAACGTTAGTATTCTTTTTTCCGGTTTACGTATAAAATGGAAAGCCCTCGATTTGCTCTCAAAATGCACATCGCCGTCTTTTGATGAAGAGGGCATATTAAAAGATCCAAGGGGAAAAAAAGTAAAGATACTGTTGGTTATTTCACGGGGAACAGAAAAATCAAATAACGTTGCCGATGCGATCCCCATATAGCCGTTGTCTGCTACGGTCAGGGCAATGCCGTGATTTGCTGTAAGTATGCAGTAGTAGTCCCATTCTTTAATGCGGAGTTTTGATTTTTTTATAGCTGATCTGTCGTATCTCAGCAGGAGTTCCTTTGCCCACCCGGGATGGGACAGCTCACCTTTCTCATTGAGAAGATCCGCTGAGCGTGTTATCTCAACCTGCATCGGTACACCTCCTGTTTTTTTATACATTATCCCAATTTCAGTATATGACCGGTCAATCAACCATAATGAGCACTTCAATACAATAATAAATGAAAAGCCATATTAATCCAATCGTGGCTTTCTTGTTACATCAGATTACTGCATAACTGAAAGCCCTCTTGTATTCTTTCGTGCTCCAAGAAGGATTATGTCGAATTAACAAGAAATCTTGAATGAATTATTTCATGTTACCGGGGAGGGAATATAATGATTAATACCTCCTACCAGGCTTTAACTCGTAGATATATTTTCGCTTTGAGTCTTATAGCGATGTTGGCCATTACTGCCTTCATCACCCTGCACCAATTAATTAAAACTGAGAAAACCAGTGCAGTTATCGTTAATCTTAGTGGCCGTCAGCGTATGCTGTCGCAGAAGGCGGCCCTCCTTGGTCTACAGCTGGTTATTAGTGATGATTTAGCTAAACGCCAAATACTTAGAAATGAGCTCCTGGAAACTGTCAATCTTATGGAAAAGACTCATGCCGGTTTTTTACAGGGTAATGCTGATATTAACCTGCCAGGCAACCCGTCGCCATCAATAAGAGAATTATTTTATGGACAACCAGTGGCTTTAGATAAACATCTACGCGAATTTGTAGATGAAGGTAGAGCCTTAGCAGGTGATCCGGCAGAAAAACTATCTTTGGAAAATCCACATTTAGTCTATATTCTTAAAGGAGCAAATGGGGATTTTCTTAAAAGCTTAGATCTGGTGGTAAGGCAATACCAGTCGGAGAGTGAGGCCAAGGTTGCCAGATTACAAGTTATTGAAACAGTTGCGTTAGTTGTCACACTGTTTGTCCTGTCACTGGAGGCATTATTTATTTTCCGCCCCATGGTCAGCACAATTATTAAAGAGAAACAGCAATATGAAGATATAAATAAACAGTTAGAATTACTTTCATCTTTAGACGGATTAACAGGGATTGCCAACCGCCGTTATCTCGATAATTATTTGCTGCAGGAATGGAGGCGGGCGGCCCGCGAAAACATTCCTTTGTCATTGATTATGTGTGACATTGACTTTTTTAAGGTGTACAATGACACCTATGGCCACCAGGCAGGTGATGATTGTTTGAAACGGGTTGCAGGCTCGCTAAGTGAAAATCTGAAACGGCCAGGAGACCTGGTTGCCCGATATGGTGGTGAGGAATTTGCTATCGTATTACCTGACACGGACACAGATGGGGCTGTGTTATTGGCTAAGGCTTTACGTGCAGGGATAGAAGCTTTAAAGATAGAACATATTAACTCCAGGGCCAGTAAACATGTAACTTTATCTTTAGGAGTTGCCTCAACTGTTCCCAGTAATGATTTTTCTCCTGAAATGCTAATTTCCAGGGCAGACCAGGCTTTATATCAGGCGAAACAGAAAGGACGCAACCAGGTACAGGTATCAGCCGAATAACCGTAATGAACCCCGCTCCGGGTCAAGAGCGGGGTTTTGATTTTTTATAAAGTTTTGGCCAACCTCTCTGAAGGTTGGCCAAAACAGTTAACTCTTAGGCTTAAAGGTTTCACATTTAGTGTTGTCTGAATTTGATGCATGATTGATTTGACCATCCCGGGCCACCTGGATCATTGGGGCATCACATTGAATGTCCTTATTATAGGTGCATTCAGTAACAGTACATTTTATATTTTGCAAAAAAATTCACCTCCTTTCTAAAACATTAAATATTTTGCCAGGGGGAAGGTTTTTTTATGTAAACAAACAGAAGGTAATTGACGGGCCTGTCGAAATGGTGAAGAATCCAGTTAAGGGCCAGGCACTGTGGTCCAAAATTTGTTACATTTTTTGGTTATCATGAAGGATTTTAATAAATTTTGTAGAACTATAGTCTCAAAAATATAAGCGTAGAGTCTCAAGTAATCGAAAAAGGCAAACCTGTCGAAAGGCAGGGACGCAAAGCCAACGGATCTAAGGTGGGGTGCTCCACTATGATGGCCGGGTTGCCGAAGTTTGAATTCCTCTATGATTTATAACATTAAGTCATGTTATAGAGGCTTACTGTCGGTTTCCCGCAGTAAGCTTTTTTTATTTACCGGCCAGATGTAATCAAATCCTTTTGACCCGCCCTGTCAAGTGAAACATATATCAGCAATATTAAGCCGCAGCGTCGCCAAACTTAGGGATTTGCCGTAATTTACGGCTTTTTATGAATCTATTAATAAATGCTATGGAGGTGGTCTGGTGAGGGTATTAATCGTAGACGACACAAGCTTTATGCGCTATAACCTAACAAACATACTCACGGGCATAGGCTGTGACGTGGTGGGAGAGGCCTCTAACGGTAAGGAGGGCGTAGTTCAGTACATAAAGGTTAAGCCGGATCTGGTTACCATGGATATTACCATGCCGGTAATGGGCGGACTGCAGGCGCTTAAAATCATCAGGCAGCATGATCCCAAGGCCTGCGTGGTGATGGTCAGCTCCATGGGGCAGAGGGAATTCGTAATGGAGGCTATACAAAGCGGTGCTGCCGGCTTCATACTGAAGCCCTTCCACATGGACAAAATCAAAAGCATGGTGGAAAGGCTGAAAAAGGGACTGCCTACAGTGTCTTTGCCAATAAACGAAAGCTAACCCCTTATGGGAAAACATGATTGGGATCCCGGCCGTGCCAACGGACCGGAACCATACTCCCTGGCTATAATATTTAACGAAATATGACAAGAAAGGAAAGTAACATTATGAAGTTAGGAAACATGAAAATCAGTACGCGGCTGGGGCTGGGTTTCGGTCTGGTCCTGGCGCTGATGATTGCCTTGCTATTGATAGGCGCCGGCAACATGAGCAGTATAAAAGGTAATCTGGAAAATATATACAGCATAAACAACGTCAAAATAAACCTGGCCCATGAAATGAGGAATTCCATGGATGTCATTTCCCAGCAAATTCTTACCATTCCTCTCCTGGAGGACAATGGCGCCAAGCAGGAGAGCTACAAAAAAGTTGAAGACGCCCGGAAAAAGTATGGCGAGGCCTTTGACAAACTGAAAAAAATGGAAATGGACGCGGAGGGCCAGGCGCTGCTGGCCAGGCTCGAAAGTGTGATAAGCAGCGCCAAGTCATCGAATAATAAAGTGATCGAACTGGGCCTGGCCAACAAAAACGGAGAGGCTGTTCCCCTGCTTATAAAGGAGTCTCTGCCGGGAATGGACAAAATAAATGAGTCTCTGAAAGAGGTTGTCAGGTTCCAGGAAGACCAGAGCAAGCTGCGTTTTGATGAGGCGGTAAGCGCTTACAACAGGGCGTTCATGTTCATGATATTGTTGGGCGGAATAGCCCTGGCGCTGGGTGTTTTCACAGCTTTATTCATAGCCCGCAGCATTGCCAATCCGGTAAAAAAGCTTACTGCCATAGCAGATAAGCTTGCCATCGGAGACGTTAACGTTGAAATTGAAGCCAACTCCAAAGATGAAATAGGAATGCTCTCCCATTCTTTTAAAACTATGGCCGAAAATATCAAGGGATCGGCAATGGCTGCGCAAAAAGTAGCCGCAGGCGACATGAACGTGGAGATAATAATTAAGTCGGAAAATGATATTCTCGGTAAAAACCTCAGCGTAATGGTTAAAACAATCAATGATCTGCTTAAAGAGACAAGAATGCTTATCCAGGCCACCAGGGAGGGCAAGCTTGACACCCGTGGTAAGTCGTCAGACTTTTCAGGGGGCTGGAGCGAGCTGGTAGACGGCATAAATACACTGGTAGACGCTTTTGTGGGGCCGTTCAATGTTATGGCCGGGTGCGTGGAGCGGATCGGCAAGGGAGACTTGCCGCCGAAGATCACTGACACATACCACGGTGACTTCAACGAGATTAAAAACAATCTGAACAGGTGTATCGATGCCGTCAACGGGTTGGTCAATGAGTCTCTGATGCTGTCCGGGGCTGCCGTGGAAGGCCGGCTGCAGACCCGCAGCGACGCAAATAAATTCGAAGGTAGATATAAAGACATTATCAAGGGAGTAAATGACACCCTGGACGCTGTAATCAATCCAATTAATGAAGCAGCGGACTGTTTGAAAGAAATGGCCAAAGGAAACCTTGATGTAAAGGTTGCCGGGGATTATAAGGGTGACCATGCCATAATTAAAGACGCCCTCAATACCACCCTCGGGGTACTGAACGAAATTCTAAAGAAAGAGGCGGTGAGGTGCCTGGAGGAGATGGCGAAAGGCAACCTCGACGTGGCTGTTACCGGACAATACCAGGGTGACTTTGCCATTATTAAGAATGCTCTCAACACCACCATCAACGACCTGAATAAGATCCTAAGCCAGGTTTCCGTTGCCATAGAACAGGTAAGCGCCGGCGCCCAGCAGGTTTCCGACTCCAGCCAGTCATTATCTCAGGGTGCTGCCGAATCAGCCAGCTCAATGGAGCAAATTACCTCCTCCATGCAGGAAATTCATGCTCAGACCAGGCAGAATGCGGATAATACCATCCAGGCCAACCAGCTTGCCACCCAGGCCAGAAGCAGTGCTGAAAAGGGCAACAATCAGATGGTGCAGATGGTCAGGGCCATGAACGACATTAATGAGTCGGCCTCCAATATTTCAAAGATTATCAAGGCCATAGACGAAATTGCCTTCCAGACCAACCTGCTGGCCCTGAACGCGGCTGTTGAGGCGGCCCGCGCCGGCAAGCACGGCAAAGGTTTCACCGTGGTGGCCGAGGAAGTGAGAAATCTGGCCCAGCGCAGCGCCAAGGCTGCCAAAGAGACTGCAGAAATGATAGAGGGCTCTATCAAGAAGACAGAAGTGGGCACCAGGATTGCTCAGGAAACATCCGGGGCACTGGAGGAAATAGTGCTGGGAGCTACCAGGATAACCGACCTCATCAGCGAGATAGCATCGGCTTCCAAAGAGCAGGCTTTGGGCATCGGGCAAATAAACCAGGGCTTGAGCCTGATGGATCAGGTCACCCAGCAAAACTCCGCCAACTCAGAAGAACTGGCTGCAGCCAGCGAGGAAATGTCCAGCCAGGCCTTACAGGTGAAGGAAATGCTGGGTAGATTCAAGCTTAAAAGGCCGGCTGAGCGGTTTACGGCAGGCGGGCCGTCATTCGGTATATATCCCCAGGTCCCGCAGCGGAAGGCCCGGCGTTTGGAAGTGGCTGCAGCAGCATCCTGCTCTAATGTAAAACCGGAAGACATTATATCCCTGGACGATACGGATTACGGCAAGTTTTAACGGAAGACATAATTGCCATAAAAGGATCTTACGGGAAGGATTGAGCTGGCGAATGATGGGTGATGACTCTCTTCAGGAATACCAGCCGGTGATTAAACCGGAGATGATCAACATTTTTATTAACGAATCCCTGGAGCTTTTTGAGGAAGCTGAAACAGCGCTGCTGGAACTGGAAAAAAATCCGGAAAACAGGGAGCATATTGAGCAGGTTTTCCGGGTATTTCACAGTTTTAAGGGCAATGTGGGGTTTTTGGGTTACAGGGACTATGAAGTGGTAAGCCACAGGGCAGAGAGCATTTTTGAGGATATCAGAAAAGGCCGCAGCATGGTTAACGAGGAAACTGTTTCTGTTCTTTTATCGGTCATTGATGCAATGAGAGCTGGCATTAGGGGCCTAAAGCCGGGGGAGCCCGCAGATTTGCCCGGAAAAGGTATTTTAATAGACCTTCTTGATAATTTGGAAGTCTTTTCACAGATTTCTCCTGAAATAGCGGAACAGCCTGAAGCTGTGGCTGAAGTATCTGATGCCTGTGCGGCGGAAGAAGATTTAGAGGAACTCTTCTTTGACTGGGACAGCCAGTGTACTCAAGTTAGCCCTGAGGAAGAAGCTCTGTGTCCTCCCTTCCGCAAAGAGGTGAAAGAAAAAGATATAAGCAGTCAGGGCTACAAAACATGTATTCCCGAGGATAATAAACAGAGCCCGATCATACGGCAGGCCGTAAGGGTAGATGTGGAAAAACTGGACTCCCTTTTAGATCTGGTGGGTGAGCTGGTGATTGCCGAGGCCATGGTTTCGCATAATCCCGATATACAGGACCTGCAGCTTGACCGCCTGGAAAAATCCCTGCTGCAATTAAGTAAGATTACCCGGAAAGTCCAGGATATGGCAATGTCTATGCGCATGATCCAGCTGGCAGGCACCTTTCGGAAAATGACCCGCCTGGTCCGGGACCTGTCACTAAAGACCAGTAAAAAAATACGCCTGGAGATTGCCGGGGAAACCACCGAGGTGGACAAGACCATTATTGAGCAGATTTCCGACCCCCTGGTGCATTTAATACGCAATGCGGTGGATCATGGCATTGAGACACCGGAGCAGCGGTTAGCAGCCGGGAAGCCGGAAATAGGTAATATAGCCCTTGAGGCCAGGCATTCCGCCGGTGAGGTTTTGATAATTATTAGGGATGACGGCAGGGGGCTTGACCGTCAAAAAATATTTCATAAAGCCGGGGAGCTGGGATTATTGCCCGATGTAAACAGAGAGCTGAAAGATGAAGAGGTCTGTAATCTTATTTTTGAGCCGGGCTTCAGCACCGCAGAAAAGGTATCCTCCCTTTCGGGACGCGGGGTAGGGATGGATGTGGTAAAAAGCCAGCTTGAAAAACTAAGAGGTCGTATTGATATACGCAGCACACCTGGCCAGGGCACCCTCTTTTCAATTCGCATTCCACTGACAATGGCCATTATAGAGGGTATGGTGGTGCGGGTCGGCAAGGCGCAGTATACCATCCCCATTACTTCCATTAAGGAATCCCTGCAGCCAAGGTCCGGGCAAATCACTGTAACCCCCGGGGGGTTGGAGCTTATATCTATCAGGGGAGAGATACTGCCTGTAATCAGGATACATGAATTGTATAAAGTTCAGCCCACCTATAAGGATTTAACAGAAGGTATAGTTATTGTGGTGGAGAGTGATGCCCGAAAATGCTGCCTGTTTGTGGATGAGCTGGCAGGGCAGCAGCAAATTGTTATCAAGGCCCTGTCCGGCTATTTTGGAAAAGTGCGTGGCATTTCCGGCTTTGCCATTCTGGGGGAAGGCGAAGTAAGCATGATTTTAGATATTGCCAGTCTGGTAAATTCGGCGGAAAGCCTGCTGGAGAACAGCTCAGCTTAAACATTGTGATATAAAAACTGGAGGAGGTAATACATGAATATCAGGGAAAGGCTGGATGCGGACCTCCTGAATGAGGAAGAGGATGATGACATAGAGGATATCCAGGAGGGGAAATTTTTAACCTTCCAACTGAACAGCGAAGAATATGGCATTGAAATTCGCTATGTTACTGAAATAATCGGTATGCAAAATATTACTGAGGTTCCGGACATGCCTTTATTCGTTAAGGGAGTCATTAACCTGCGCGGCAAGGTGATGCCGGTAATGGATGTACGGCTCCGCTTCGGAGTGGAATACCGGGACTATGACGACCGAACCTGTATCATTGTTATTAATGTCAGGGAGCAGCCGGTGGGACTCATAGTTGACCGGGTTTCCGAGGTGCTGGATATACCCCCCGGGCAAATTGAGCCCACGCCGGAAATGAGGAAAGGCAGGAGCAATAGGTTCCTGCAGGGTATGGGGAAAGTGGGTGAAAAAGTAAAACTGTTGCTGGACGCGGAAAAACTGCTTTTCGACTGGGAGTAACTATATATACGATCAACGCCTGTTTATTAAGGGAGCTGGCAGGATGGATAATATAAAACTGCAGGATGATGAATTCAGGCTGATCAGCCAGTTGCTTTACCAGCGGTGTGGAATAAATATTACCGAGCAAAAACGTTCCCTGGTGATGGAGCGACTGCAAAAAACACTGCGTATGGGTCAGTTTCCCAGTTTCAAGGCCTATTATCAACACGTGATTTCAGACCCTTCCGGGAAAGCCCTTGCGCACATGGTGGATAAACTGTCTACCAACCATACTTTTTTCTTCAGAGAAACGGATCACTATGATTTCTTAAGAATAAGAGTGCTTCCCCAATTGGTGGAAAGTTTCCAAAAGCGGGGGAGCCGTAAAATAAGGATTTGGTCCGCCGGCTGTTCTTCCGGGGAAGAAGCCTATACCGCCGCCATGGTAATCAGTGATTTTTTCGGCAGTGGGCTTTCCGGTTGGGATATAGGGATTCTGGCCACGGATATTTCCGTCTCCGCCCTGGAAAAGGCCCGATTGGGCCTGTATAAGTCTGGCCAGTTAGACTGTATTCCCCCCAATTACCGGCTGCGCTATTTTAAACAGGCCGGAAAAGAGACATGGTCAATATTGCCTGAAATTCAGGACATGATCCTTTTCCGCCGATTAAATCTGATGAACGAAAGCTATCCCTTTAAAGGGCTTTTTCATGTGATATTTTGCCGGAATGTAATGATATACTTCGACAATACCACACAGCAGAGATTGATTAATCGGCTGCACCTTTACACTGAGCCAGGCGGCTACCTTTTTGTGGGCCATTCTGAGTCTTTTAGCCAGTACCGGTCATTGTATAAATATGTACAGCCGGCCATTTACCAGAAAAGATAACAGTTATGCAGGCGGGGTGTAACAACTGAAAAAAAGAATTAAAGTGCTGGTGGTTGACGATTCTGCGCTTGTCCGTGAAATACTTTCACAGGGACTGGGACTGGACCCGGATATTGAGGTGGTGGGAGTGGCGTCCGACCCCTATATGGCCCGTGACAAGATTGTCCGGTTAAAACCAGATGTCTTAACCCTTGATGTGGAGATGCCCCGGATGGACGGGGTGGAGTTTTTAAGAAGGCTTATGCCACAGTATCCTCTCCCGGTTGTTATGGTGAGCGCTCTGACCGGGGAGGGGGCCAAAACAACCCTGGAGGCCCTGGAAGCAGGGGCAGTGGACTATGTGACCAAGCCCAGATCCGACATAGCCAGGGGACTGAGTGCTATGTTGAACAAACTGAGGCAAAAGGTCAAGATAGCGGCCACGGCCAATTTGCAGGAATGGAAGGATAAGAAATTTGCTGCCGCAGCCAGGCTACAGACTGTCTCCGGCGCTGCCCCGGCCGAATCAACCGGCAAGTTGATAGCCATAGGCGCCTCCACCGGGGGCACCAGGGCCATTCGCCAGCTTATTCAGTCCTTTCCTGTCTCCATGCCGGGTGTGGTTATTGTACAACATATGCCCGCCGGGTTTACCAGGCATTTTGCGGACAGCCTTAACAGTATATGCGAAATGGAAGTGCTGGAGGCCAAGACAAATGACCGGGTGATGCCCGGGCGCATTCTGATAGCCCCGGGCGGCAAGCACATGACAGTCAGGTGCTCAGGCGGCGTCTATCTGGTGGAGTGTAAGGAGGGGGAGAAGGTCAACGGCCATTGCCCGTCTGTTGATGTATTATTTAAGTCTGTGGCCGGGCAGGTTGGAAGCAATGCCATAGGGCTTGTTTTGACGGGTATGGGGCAGGACGGGGCGGAAGGGCTGCTGGCCATGCGCAATGAGGGGGCCAGGACAATTGCACAGGATGAGGCCACATCAGTAGTTTTTGGAATGCCCAGGGTGGCCTACGAACTGGGCGGGGCAGAATCTCTATATCCCTTAAATAGCATTCCCCAGGTCATTATGAATCTCTTGCATGGAAAAAGGTAAAATAGCCACCGCGCATACGGTGGTGCCTTGTTGCGGACATTATTTCACCTTCTGGCTGAGCATTTGAAAATTGTACTTGCTGAACTGCTCTGCCATGGAGTGCTGCACTGAAAAGAGGGCGTGGTGAATGGGACACCTTGCGCTGAACTTCTTGCTGCACTCCTCGGGGGAAATCAAACAGCGGTTAATCTTAATAGGTCCTTCAATTGCTTCTATGACATCCAGCATGGTTATTTCCGCCGGCGGCCTCGACAGCGCGTAACCTCCGTTAATGCCCCGGTAGGACTCCACGACTCCCGCCTGGGTAAGGAGCCTTAATATTTTTAACAGAAAGCGCATGGGTATGTGTTCTTCCTCTGCTATAAACTTTGCCTCCACCACCTGCCCCCGGGGCATAAGTGACAGATATAAAACCGCCCTGAAGGCGTAGTCCGTTGCCTGATTAAGCCGCATTTGCCGTCTCCTTTGCTTTTTAGTATACTACACTACATTGGTCTACTTTTATGATAAATATATTTCAGGTTTATTTTCATGTCAATAGCCATATTTATGCTACCCCGGGAGGACGAAACGAAAATGAAAGAACTTGACAGGTAAGGCAGGCCGATCTATAATGCAATTAAAACTATACCATAATGGTATAGTTATTGTGCACCAAAAATGATACCTTTAAACATACATTAATACCGGTCCGAAATAGGACCATAGCGCACATAAGTATACTAAATCGGTCCAGTTTATATTCTCTTGCAGGGAGGTGTATACCAGGGCAGGGTGTCTGCCGGAGAAAACATGGGTGGGGACCTTTGCACCGGCCGATATACTGAGAAAGCGTAAAATCCCAGAAAGAATTTAAGGGGGGATAATAACTGTGGATGCTCTCTTGCTGGCAAGATTGCAATTCGCGATTACCTCAAGTTACCACTTTCTGTTTGTTCCACTGACCCTGGGACTTTCAGTCCTGGTGGCCATTATGGAGACCATTTATGTCAGGACTGGGAACGAGACTTATAAGAAGATGGCCCGGTTCTGGGGGAAGCTTTTCCTTATCAATTTTGCCATGGGAGTGGTAACCGGGATCGTTCAGGAATTTCATTTTGGCATGAACTGGTCGGAATACTCGCGCTTCGTGGGAGATATTTTTGGTGCGCCTCTGGCGGTGGAAGCCCTGGCAGCATTTTTCCTTGAGTCCACCTTCCTGGGCATATGGATATTTGGCTGGGATAGATTGTCCAAAGGAATGCATGCTGCGGCCATATGGCTGGTGGCCATTGCATCCAATCTTTCCGCCTTCTGGATCCTGGTGGCCAACTCTTTTATGCAGGAGCCGGTGGGCTACGTTATCCGTAACGGCCGGGCGGAAATGACCGACTTTTTTGCCCTTTTGACAAATCCTCATGTTCTGTATCAATTTCCTCATACCGTGCTGGCCGGATACACAACCGCTGCCTTTTTCGTAATGGGTGTCAGCGCTTATCATCTTCTGCGAAAGAACTATCCCGACTTTTTCCGCCGCTCCTTCAGGATTGGCCTGGTCATGGGGATCATCAGCACTTTAATGGTAGTTGCGGTGGGCCACTTCCAGGGTCAGCACCTGGTAAACTCCCAGCCCATGAAGATGGCTGCAGCAGAGGCCCTTTGGGAAAGTGCGGACCCGGCTCCTTTAAGCTTATTTGCCCTTGTTGATGAGAAACAGCAGAGCAACTCTGCTGAAATAAAAATTCCTGGTTTGGGAAGCTTCCTGTCCCATAATTCCTTCAGCGGTGAGGTTAAGGGGATCAAGGAGGTTCAGGCTATGTACGAAGCCAGGTACGGGCCGGGCAACTACATTCCGCCGGTTACCTCGGTGTTTTGGAGTTTTCGACTGATGGTGGCGGCCGGGCTGTGGATGATTTTTATCACCCTCTACAGCCTGTACCTGTGGCGGAAGGGGCAGTTAGAAGAAAAGCCCGGAGTTTTAAAGGCGCTGCTCTGGAGTATTCCCCTACCCTACATTGCCAATACCAGCGGCTGGTTTATGGCCGAGGTTGGCCGCCAGCCCTGGATCGTTCAGGGACTGCAGCGGGTGGAGGAAGCAGTATCGCCATCGGTATCCGCCGGCGCGGTTCTCACTACAATGATCGGTTTTACCCTGATTTACGGCATATTGGCTGTGGCTGACGTATACCTCTTAACCAAATTTATCAAGCAGGGCCCCGACGAAACATTTACGTCCCGGCCGCTGGAAGATGCAAAGGAGGTGTCGCTATGGACCTGAACATTCTATGGTTCATACTGATTACCGTGCTGTTTATCGGCTATTTCTTTCTGGAAGGCTTTGACTACGGAGTGGGAACCTTGCTGCCCTTCCTTGGAAAGGATGACGCCGGTCGCCGGGTGATTATCAACTCCATCGGCCCCTTCTGGGATGGCAACGAGGTCTGGCTGCTCACCGCCGGGGGGGCTATATTTGCCGCCTTCCCCAACTGGTATGCCACTCTTTTCAGCGGTTTCTACATGGCGCTCTTTTTGATGCTGCTGGCATTGATCGTCCGCGGGGTAGCCTTTGAGTTTCGCAGCAAGGATGACCGCCCTGCCTGGCGCAGCCTGTGGGACTGGATGATCTTCGGGGGGAGCCTGGTGCCCGCCCTGCTGTGGGGTGTGGCCATAACCAACCTGATCCGGGGGGTGCCAATAGCAGGCAATATGCAGTATGTGGGCACCTTCTGGGACCTTCTGTCTCCCTATACCCTGGTGGGTGGCCTGACGACACTGTTGATATTCACCCTCCACGGCGCACTCTTTCTTACCCTCAAAACAGGGGGCGAACTGCTGGAGGGCGCCCGCCGGGCAGCGTCACTGGTTAGCATATTAGCTTTGCCGGCCCTGCTTCTCCTGGTCATTTTAAGCTACAGCCATACCGATATATTTGAAAAGGCGGTGGCGGGAACGGTGTTTTGGGGGGCTTTTGCGGCGCTGCTTCTGGCCTGCTGGCTTCTTCGCTCCGGAAGGTACGCCTGGGCCTTTGTCATGAACGGCCTTACCATTGTTTTTATCACCGTGGCAGTCTTTTGGGGCCTGTTCCCGCGGGTTATGGTTTCCAGCCTTAGCCCTGAATGGAGCCTTACGGTCTACAATGCCTCATCAAGCCCCTATACACTGAAAATAATGACCATTGTGGCCCTTACCCTGGTGCCGGTGGTGCTCTTGTACCAGGGGTGGACCTACTGGACTTTCCGCCAGCGGGTAACTGTCAAGCACCTGGAGTACTAAAAATATCTTATACTGAAATTCTTATCTGTCGGAATTCAGAAGTCAGAAGTCAGACATACATGCCTTATAAGAGGCACCACAGAGAAATGAAAATAATTTTGAATGCTTTAAATGCACGTCTTAAAAAACCACAGAGAACACAGAGGACACAGAGTTTTTTAGCCTGTCTGAATGCTTCATGAGGATTTCATTGAATGGATAGGAGAAAGCTATAAAACTTCTCAAATTCCCTGTTTTTTATCAGACCTGAAAGTAATGCCTGAGAGCAAATTCTCTGTGATCTCTGTGTCCTCTGTGGTTTATAAAAAAAGACATTCATTATTTTCAGGGCAGAATCCAGAATTTTGGGCATTCCTTATTGGCGGTGAAGATCGATGGTGGATAAGAGGCTTTTGAGTGAGGCCGGGCCGGTGCGCATTCTGCTGGCTGTTTGCGTGGGTTTGGGGTTAGGGGCAGGCCTTCTGGCGATCCTGCAGGCCAGCTACCTGGCCCGGGTGGTGAACCGGGTTTTCTTGGAGGGACAAAGCCTGGGAGATGTATGGCACTGGCTTTGGCCCCTCCTGGGGATAATCATTTTTCGCGCCGGGCTGGCCTGGATGGGTGAGGTCATGGCTCACAGGGCCGCCGCCCGGATTAAACACGCTCTGCGGCAGAGGCTTTTAGCCCACTTGCTGGCCCTGGGGCCGGCCTATACGGGAGGAGAGCGTACCGGTGAGCTGGTTAACATCCTGGTGGAGGGGATTGAGGCACTGGATGCCTATTTTGCCCGCTACCTGCCCCAGCTGGCTTTAGCCGCGCTGCTGCCCCTGGCGGTGCTGGGCTTTGTCTTTCCCCTGGATCTGCTGTCAGGTCTCATTCTGCTCTTTACCGCCCCCCTGATTCCCCTGTTTATGTTCCTGATCGGCAGGTGGGCGGAGTCCCTTTCCCAGCGGCAGTGGGAAACACTAAGCCGGATGAGCGCTCATTTCCTGGATGTGCTGCAGGGTCTCACCACCCTTAAAATATTTGGCCGGAGTAAAGCCCAGGCGCAAGCTATCGCACTGGTAAGCGGCCGTTTCCGGGAGACTACCCTGGGTGTCCTGCGGGTTGCCTTCCTTTCGGCCCTTATGCTGGAGTTTTTGGCCACCATCAGCACCGCCATGGTGGCTGTTACGGTGGGCCTTCGCCTGGTTTACACCCACATTCCCTTTGAGGAGGCCTTTTTTCTACTGCTGCTGGCCCCGGAATTCTATCTGCCCTTAAGGCTTCTGGGCGGCCACTTTCACGCCGGGCTGGCCGGGGTTAGCGCCGCCGGGCGCATTTTTGAAATTCTGGACTACCCTTTGCCCGAAAGAAGGCAGGGAGAGTGCAGCCTTCCACCGGACTCCCGTATCCAAATAGTCTTTGATGATGTTTACTACTCCTTTGGGGAAGGAAGGCAGGCCCTGCAGGGGATTTCCTTCAGTCTTAATCCGGGGGAAAGGGTGGCTCTGGTGGGTCCCAGCGGGGCCGGGAAGAGTACCGCCGCCCACCTGCTTTTGCGCTTTATGGATCCGGACCGGGGCAGGATCACGGTTAATGGAATTCCCCTGGATCAGATTTCCGTGGAAGAGTGGCGCCGGAACATCGCCCTGGTAGCCCAGAAGCCTTATCTTTTTTATGGCACCGTGGCCGATAACATCCGCCTGGGCTGTCCTGAAGCGGCCATGGAAGAAGTGGCTGAGGCGGCTAAGCAGGCCGGGGCGCACAGTTTTATACTGGATCTCCCGCGGGGCTATGACACCCAAATAGGAGAAGGGGGAATCCGCCTGAGCGGAGGGCAGGCCCAGCGCCTGGCTATTGCCCGGGCCTTTCTCATAAATGCGCCGCTGCTGATTATGGATGAAGGCACCGCAGGCCTGGACCCCGTCAGCGAAAGGATCGTGCTGGAAGCCCTGGATCGCCTTTCGCAAGGGCGAACAGCACTGATTATAGCCCACCGGCTTAACACCGTCCAACGGGCCAACCGCATTATTGTGCTGGAAAGAGGGCGGGTGGCGGAAGAGGGGCGGCACAGTGAGCTCATGGAGCGGCAAGGGGTATACCACCGTCTGGCCGCGGCATTCGGGGGTGCGGAATGAAGACATTTATACGTCTCATGGCTTTAATGGCTCCCTATTGGAAGTCCATGCTTTTGGCGGCGGCATTGGGCTTTTTGACGGTAGGCAGCGGTATAGGACTGATGGCCACCTCGGCTTTCCTGATAGCCGGCGCGGCGCTGCACCCTCCGGTTCTGGAATTGATGGAGGCTATCGTGGGGGTGCGCTTCTTCGGGATTTCCCGGGCGGTTTTCCGCTACCTGGAGCGTTACTTCGCCCATGACGCGACATTCCGGGTTCTCAGCCGGATCCGGGTCTGGTTCTACACGGCGCTGGAGCCTTTGGCGCCTGCCCGGCTGACGGAATACCGGAGCGGGGATATGATCAGCCGGATTGTGGCCGATGTGGGAACGCTGGAGCAGTTTTACCTGCGGGTACTGTCGCCACCGCTGGTGGCCCTGCTGGTGCTGATGTTGGTTTTTACCTTTCTGGCCTGGTTTGGACTCAGCCTGGCTTTTGCCCTCCTGTTCTTTTTCCTGGCTGCTGCCGTGGCATTGCCTCTGGGAGTATGGGCGCTTAGCCGGGGTACGGGGCGGAGGATGGTGGAGATAAGATCGGCGCTGAATGCTCAAATGGTGGATACTATTCAGGGCATGACCGAAATTGTTGCCTTTAGCCGGGCCGGGAGGCAGCAGGAGCAAGTAGAGGCGCTGGGCCGGAAGTTTCTGGACCTGCAGGGGCGGGTGGCCGGTATAAGGGGTTTGTCTTCCGCCCTGGTCGGCCTGACCATGAACCTGGCCATGTGGTCGGTACTGCTGCTTGCCATATCCCTGGTGAATCAGGGGAAGCTGGACGGGGTCTACCTGGCCATGCTGGCCCTGGCAGCCTTGAGCAGCTTTGAGGCGGTGCTGCCGCTGCCGATGGTATATCAACACCTTGAGGAAAGCCTGGCGGCTGCCCGCAGACTCTTTGCCATTACAGATGCCGAACCTGCGGTTCAGGACCTTCCCGGGCCTTCGCCCGCCCCCCGGAGGTATGACCTGCGGGTAAGGGACCTGCACTTTAGCTATATCCCGGACGAACCTTGGGCACTGAACGGAGTGGACTTTGTTCTGCCCCAGGGAGGAAGGCTGGCCGTGGTAGGACCCAGCGGCGCCGGTAAGAGCGCCCTGGTGAACCTGTTTCTGCGCTTTTGGGACTATAGGGAAGGTTCAATTTCACTGGGAGGGCACGAACTTAAGTCTTTTTCCCCGGATGATCTGCGGCGCTATATTAGTGTGGTTACCCAACATACGTATCTCTTCAATGCCTCTGTACGTGAGAATCTGCTGCTGGCCAAACCCGGAGCCGGTGAGGAGGAACTGAGGCGGGCCGCCCGGGAGGCAAAAATTCATGACTTTATTGAAAACCTCCCCCAGGGCTACGACACCTATGTGGGAGAGAGAGGATTCAAACTGTCCGGCGGCCAGCGCCAGCGTCTGGCTATTGCCCGGGCGCTTCTCAAAGACGCTCCGGTCCTCCTGCTGGACGAAGCCACGGCGGGCCTTGATCCGGTAAGTGAGCGGGAGGTCATGGAGTCCATCCACCGCCTGATGGAGGGAAGGACCACCCTGGTTATCACCCACAGCCTTACCGGACTTGACCGGATGGATGAAATACTGGTCCTCGAAAGAGGCCGGATCGTGGAGCGGGGACAGCACAGGGATCTGCTGGAGAGTGGTGGGCTTTACCGCAGAATGTGGGAGCTGCAGCACCTGGTTTGATGCTGCAGCATGTAATGGAAAGCAAAGGTTTACCATGATTAGTTATCATTTCTTACTGAAATCAATTATATTCCATCCCCTTTCTTTCGCCATCTGTCGCAATCCGGGTACGGGATTAACCGCCACCGGATGTCTGACGGCCTCAAGAACGGGTATATCGGCAATGCTGTCACCATAATAATAGGCCTCGGCAATGCTGGTGCTGTTTTCTCTGCAAAACCGCTCAATGTAGGGAATCTTTCCGGCGCCGTAGCAGTATATTCCCGAAATATTTCCGGTATATCTGCCGTCAATTATTTCCAGGCTTGTAGAAAGAAATTTTTCAAAACCCAAAAACCTGGCAACCGGTCCGGCAATTTCACCGTTCGTTGCAGTAATCATACACAGCTTTTCGCCCTGGTTTCTTATACTTTTGATCATTTCAAAGGCCTGGGAATATACCATGGGCCTTACAAAAGCCTCAAAATGCTCCTGGGCGAGAAATTCCATCTCAGCCCTGGTTTTACCTGCGAACTCACGTAATAAAAAGGAGTTCAGTATTTCAGGCTCCAGTCTGCCCTCCTCATACTGCTTCCGGTAGCCCTCCATAACCTCCAGGTCAGTTATCGGGGCCAGCCCTTTGTGAATGAGAAACAACTTCCAGGAAATATCACAATCGGTATCGACCAGAGTACGGTCCATGTCCCAGAAATGAATACTCGAATGGATCATAAGATTTCTCCTTATCACTAACAATACAGTGTTAAAAGCTTATGACTCCTTTTCAGCGGCCTTTAAAACCGGTATAAGCGGCAGCAGCACCAATATGGCCGCGTACACAAATATGGCGGAGTCCGGTATAATGCCGGGCCTGCCGTCAATAATGCCCTGCACCCCGTGAAGCTCTGCTATTACACCGCCTATATAAGCTCCCAGCCCGCCGCCTATTCCTATCTGGAAAATGGTCATATATCCTGAGAACTCGGCTCTTTTTTCTTCAGGGTAAAGGTCTTTGCTCCAAGCATAGGATGCTACCATCCAGGCGGTTTGAGCGCCAACCCAGAAGCAGGCGAAAATACCCAGCCAGATCAAGTCTCTGGCAAAGGCAAAGGCAAATAGAAATATTGATTCAACAAGTATTGCGGCCACTGCTATTTTTTTCCGTCCATACCTGTCACACAATATTCCTGCGGGGATGGAAAAAACCATGCCTCCTATGATAATGCTGGTCAGTACCATTAGCCCCACCTTATCAATAGGTATCTTCAGGTAGTGCTGCAAATATATCAGCACAAACTGGAAAAAGGCGTTAAATGACATCATGAACAGCCCCATGGCCAATAAAACAAGAAAGTAATTTTTGTGCACCTTAAAGAAATCTTTTTTAAAAGTCGATTTTATTCTATTCAACACCTTCATTTCTCCCCCCGCGGGGATTCCGGAATCCTCTACGATGAGCCCTCCGGCTGACCCCATGATAATAACAACAATCCCGACTATCAGGAAGAAAAATGAGAATGAATCAAAACCCAGGCCCTTAATCTGCATAACCAGTGGATTAATTGATTTATCAAAGGAGTCGATGAAATCAAGGCCACTGAAGGTTGCCAGCATGGCAAAGCATAGGCCGAGGCTGGCCACCCCCTGGGCGGTGCCCCTGTTTTTCAGGTTTGTAATGTCGGTAAGATAGGCATGGTAGGAAGCTTCATAGGCTGTAGCCCTGAAATACGACATCAGCCCGTTAATCAGTATGACTGCCAATACCGCCGCAACTGGAACAGGAATGTGTTGGGTCAATGGAAAAAAGGCGATAAAAATACCCCACAGGAGGTAGCCGGCAAGAATAAAGGGTTTTCTTTTTCCTTTCTCATCGGAAAGAGCCCCCATAACTATGGCTGTTATGGTAGCCACAACAGCACCCACGAATACCATGGTGCTTATCAGTATCGGCCGGGGAGCAATCTTGTTAAACATGAACAGATTAAAAATCTGGCTCTGGATTCCCCAGGCAAACTCCCCGGCAAATGACATTACAAAAAGAGCTACCCAGTGCTTTAATTTCATCTAAACGTTCTCCTTGCAAACGTATAGGACTCAGCTACTGAGATTTGCCTGAATCCTTTTTCCTTGCAATCTCTATGTCCTGTCCCGATTGCAGTATTTGAAACAGCGGGGACACCATTGGTTGCGGCAGTGTGGTTATTTCCTTTCCGGTGGATAAAGCGTAGTAGTAAACCTGAGAGCATTTTTCCAGCAGCTCAACATTTCTAAAGGCTTTATTTATATTGGTACCAAGGCACAAAGCGCCGTGATTTTGAATTATGTAGCAATTACACCTGTTGTCCAGCTTGCCGGCAACATTATCCGCCAGCTCAGGACTGCCGGATAATGCGTAGGGTATTATGTCAATAACATCGCCTATGTTGATTACCGCCTCATCAAACAGCGCCGGAACCGGATGGCCGAGTATGGCGAAAACGCTTGCGAAGGTCTGGTGCGTATGGATCACTGCGTTTACATCCAGCCTGTTTTTATATACCGATATGTGCATGCCGGTTTCAATAGAAGGCCGAAAGCTGCCCTCAATCAGCGAGCAGTTGAAATCAACAACGCAAATATCCTCCGGGGTGAGGTCAATGTATTCCTTTCCCGAAGGCGTTATAGCAATGGCCTCTTCTCCCTCAATCAGAACCGACACATTGCCGCCCGTGCCAACGGTGTATCCCCTGGATAAAAGCATTTGACTGTACGTTAGCACATTCTTTTTATAATCATCATATTTTCCCATTTTTTATCACTCCGGTTTATGTGTATTTGTTAACGCCTAAGATAGTGCCTTTTTTATGAAAGTCATCACTCCGCGGATAATTTCTTCTTCATTTTGCAGTGCAGCATCGCCGAGGAATATTCTCATTCTCTCTTTATAATAATCGGATGTAAATGAAAACTGAAACATGATGATTAAATTGTCAAGGCAAAATGAAATAATGTGCTCATCTGCCTCCTCGCTTATCAGGCCGTTTTCTTTTGCCTTTTTGATCACATTTCTATACGTTTCTGCAGAAATGGATTCCAGCTTGTGTGAAAGCCTGCTTGAAAGGAATGACAACCCCTGGGTGGTAAGATCAAGATAAATCTGGTTTAGCTCGGGGTACATTAGCGCATAGTCCCTGGATGCCCTGAGCAATCTTTCAAAAATGACGAATATGTCACCATCATCGGTATTTACTTCCTTTAGGACATTCTCCAGCAGCTGAAATCCTTTTTCAACGATGGCCAAAAACAAGTCTTCCTTGGATGCAAAATAGCTATACATTGCACCAATGCTTACATTTGCCTTTTTGGCTATAACATTAATATTTGTTGCGTTATACCCGTTTGCGGCGAATTCTGAAACAGCAACATTAAATAATTTCTGCCTCCGGTCCTCGGAGGTTTTTTCAAAAGCATCCTTGTAAAACCTTTTACCTGTCGAATTTGTCATCTGGTATAGGGCGTTCTCCTTCATTTTTCCTCCATTTGCAGCATTGCGTGCGGTAACACGCATTTTTTGTCAGGTTTAATTATAAGACAATTACAACCGGCTGTTAAGTTAATAGAATACCACCTTACTTGGCAAATAAACCGACCAGCAGCATATATTCTCCAATTTGCGCGCCATACTCGGGAGCTCCCTCCATGATTATTCTCTCATCAATGGTTGCAGCAATCATGTCGTCTTTTTGCAGAAGGATGCCAAGGGCAGCGTCTGCAGAGCTGAAACGCATTGTGAAAAACGGTTTGGAGCGCTTGTACTGTCCTCTGGCTGCCATGGTATTTCCGGCCTTTACCCTCAAATAGGCCGAAAGCTCAGGCTTACCGGTGACAGTCCAGGCATACACCCTGTCCGGGCTCTTCCGGGCCCAACTGGAAACCTCCGGGTGACCGGCCTTGTTGAGCTGGCTGATCCCCGAAGACAGCAGGTAAAAATATAGCTTTACCAGCAGTTCCTTTTCATCCTCTTTTTTTGGCGGCTCCGTGGCGCTCAGCATTTTCGCCATGGTCGTAAGCGCTGAAAGCAGTCCCAATAGCAAGCCCAGGTTACGCAATCCTATAATTCTCGGGAGCCTTTTGCTCTTCCCGGCAAAGAAACTATTTAAGTACGGAATGCTTTTAAATTCAAGCTCAAGATCAGGTTTGTCTGTAACCCCCAGCCCTACAGTCCACTCACCGTTTTGAATGATAAAATGAGTTGCCACCTTCCCTTCGGGATCTTTGGCGCTAATCTGGATACTGGCATTTTTTCCTTTAAATTTATTTTTGAGGTTTTCCTTGCTTTGCACAATCACCTTTAGCAGCGGCAGCACAGAATTCAAAAAAATCCTGTTTGCATATATATCCTCTCTGGAAGCCATAACTACACCTCGTCATTCCAGTTTTCATCTTCCTCAAAGTCCCTGCCCATAATTTCGCGCACTTTTTCCAGGATACCGTTGGTATCAGTTTTGTAGTGGGCCATCAAATCCTCATGCAGCCCGATCAGGGAGAAGACGTCGGGTATACCGAGCTTTGCAAATGCGCAGCCCTTTCCACTTTCAGCAATGACATCAGCCACAGCGCTTCCCAGACCTCCTATGACACTGTGGTCCTCGACTGTTATAATTCTGCGTGTGTCGTGGACCGCTTCAATAATTGCTTCCCGGTCGATAGGTTTTATGGTGTGTATGTTAAGAACCCTGGCCTTTATTCCGTCTGCCGCATCAAGAATCTTTGCGGCCTCTACCGCCTGGTAAACGCATGACCCGCATGCTATTATGGTTATGTCACTGCCCTCGGCAAGCCGGACAGCCTTACCCAGCTCAAAGCCATATTCGGTATCATTGTACAGCCTCTGGTCGAAGCCCCGGTTAATTCGTATGTATACAGGCCCCGGGGTTTCATAGGCAGCCTGCACCGCATTGGCTGTCTCAATACCGTCGGCGGGCACAATAACCTTGCAGTTAGCCATTGAGCGCATTATGGCCAGGTCTTCCGTGCAGTGATGGGTGGAGCCTGCCTGGCCGAAGGAAAGTCCTGCGTGTGTTGCAATCATCTTCACATTAAGGTTCTGATAGCAGATGTCTGTATGAACCTGGTCGAGCCCACGCATGGAAGTGAATATGGCAAAGGTGGATACAAAGGGCACCAGTCCCGCATTAGCCATACCTGCCGCTATTCCGAACATATTCTGTTCTGCAATCCCAACATTAAAGAACCTGTGGGGAAATTTCTCCTGGAATACTCCTATCTTGGTGGATTTGGCGAGGTCGGCGGAAAGTCCCACAATTTCAGGATGTTTTTCACCAAGGTCGCACAAAACCTTTCCATATACCTCAGCGGTTGAAAGCTTGGCAGCATCGTATACGGTAAATGTCAATCCGCTCATTTTTACACTCCTCTTTTCCTTTTTTCATAGTATTTTTGCAGGCTTTCCTTACACTGACTTATCTTTTCAGTGTCAAGCCCGCCATAATGCCATCTGTAATCACCTTCCATAAAATCAACTCCGCAGCCCTTTACCGTATTGGCTATTATGACTACCGGAGCGGCTTTTTCGCCAAGGGCATATTCTATAGCCTCTGAAAGCTGCCTGAAGCTGTGTCCGTCTACTTCCTTTACAATGAATCCAAAGGCTTTCCACTTTTCAGCAAAGGGCTCAAGCTTCATTACTTCCTCGGTAGGCCCATCAATCATGCACTTGTTTCTGTCAACAATTGTAACAAGATTTGTAGTGTTATAGTGGGCTGCGGACATTGCTGCCTCCCATACCGAGCCCTCATTACACTCTCCATCTCCGAGCAGGCAGTAGGTGATATAGGATTTTTTCAGGGTGCGGGCCGCAAGGGCTGTGCCCACCGCAATGGAGAGCCCGTGTCCCAGCGAGCCTGTTGATGCGTCCACCCCCGGCACTTTTAAAGAGTCCAGGTGCATTCCCAGGTTGGATCCTGTATGGTTGTACTCCTTCAGCCATTCTCTGTCAAAAAAGCCCTTATCAGCTAAAACAGGAGCATATCCAACCCCTACATGGCCTTTGCTCAGTATAAACCTGTCTCTGTCCGGCCATGCCGGATCTTTGGGGTTTATATTCAAGTACTTATGGTAGAGTATTGTAAGTATATCCATTGCGCTCAGTGCTCCGCCGATGTGGCCGCTCCCGGCCCACATTACGGTATCGACACACAGGTTTCGCAATTCGTGGGCTTTCTTTTCAAGGGACAGAATTTCATTATCCGTTATTGGCATATACTGCTCCTTTCCGCATTGCATCAATGCAGGGCATAATTTATTTAATTTCGGCATGACGCGCCTTTACTGCCTTAAAAGCTTCGTCGACAATATCCAGGGTCTGCTTTATATCTTCATCAGTCAACGAACAATTTATAAACAGGTTATGGTGGTTGGTGAAAAAGACTCCTCTTTTCACACATTCAGCTACCCATTCCTGGTGCAGCAGCAGTGAGTCATCGTTGGCTATCCGCATATACCACATTGAGGGAATGCCTGTTACCCTCAGGTCAAATCCATAGCTTTTACCTATTTTCACCATTCCTTCGGTAAGTTTGCTCCCAAGATCCTGCATAACCCGGGGGCCGTTTATTTTCCTTAATTTGTTAATGCACGCAATCCCCGCCGCAAATGGCACCGCGGACATCCAGTAGCTGCCGGTATACATTACAGATGCTGCCGCATCCTTCAGGGCATCAATTCCGCACAGGGCAGATACATTCCAGCCGTTTGCAATAGCTTTGCAAAAGCACATCAAATCAGCCTTGAACCCGAAGTAATGGTCGGAGCCTTCCATACCAAGCCTGAAGCCGCACCGTACATCATCAATGGCAAGCACTATGCCGTTATCGGTGCACAGCTTTCTTATTTTTTGCCAGTAATCCCCGGAAGGCAGCTCATTGTCGGCAAACACCGGATGGTGATAGGGAGTGGACATAAAGCATGCTATTTCTCCGGGATTCTCCTTGACAATTCTTTCTACCTGATCGTAGTTATTCCAGTCGACATACAGGTTGTTTGAGACATCTTCTTCAGTAATGCCGGAATATCCGTATTTCTGTGTCCAGGGCGCCACCCCATGATACCCGCCCTTTACCAATATTATCTTCTTCCTGCCTGTAGCCGCCCTTGCAACCATTATTGCAAAGCTTGTTACATCTCCTCCGTTCTTTGCAAAGAAGGCCCAGTCCGCCATTTTCACAGTGTCAACCATCAGCTCCGCAAAATCTATCATTATTGTAGAAGGAGCTGTGATACAGTCACCTGCTTTTGCCTGCTCAAAGGCCGCGCTGTCAACATCCTCATCGCAGTAGCCAAGGACATTGGGGCCGTATGCGCACATGTAATCTATGAACCTGTTTCCGTCTATATCCCAAAAGTAGGTTCCCTTAGCTCGGGATGAAAAAAAAGGATATGCGCTTGGAGGAATAAAACATCCCGATGCGGGACCAAGATGTCCGTATATACCTGCAGGGATAACCTTCAGGGCCCGTTTGAACAATTCCTGGCCCCTTTCATATGTGTATGTGCTCACCCTAATTCCCCCTTACATCTTTTATGATTACGACAGGTATGAAGGCACCAGCGCCAGTATTTTATTAATGTTATCCAGCATGGGAATGAAGCCTTTTACCTGAAGATCTCCCGCTCCTATAGCGGAATAAGTGTCGATCCTGCCGCTTAAAATGCCGTTCGCCACATCCAGGCTGGAAAATATCATATATGACCTGGGGGACTGCCCCGGCCCCTTGGCCGCTTCAAGCAGGCCTGATTTAACATTTATATTTATTGAAGGTCCTCCATTCAGAACGGAGACTGAGACAATTCCGTCGGGTATCCTTGAGGCGCATACTTTGCCCTTTCTGTCATGATTGGCAATCTCAGCCAAGGCAAAGATTGCGGTATACAGGGTAAGGTACGTGTTGATTTTAAAATACCCGGGGTTTTTTAGCAGCTCCTCTGTGGGCTTAAGGTAATAGACCAGGCGATCTGTGAGTTTTGTGAATTCGTTTTTTAGAAACCCCAGCCTGGTAAAACCCTTTAAGGGAATAGGATTGGCCTTTCCGTCAAACATATTGTTCAAGTGCCCGGGGGATTTGAAGTACAGCTTAATGTCACACTTACCTTTGCCGCTTTGTACGGTACACTTCCCATCCCTGAACACTACCAGTGCCCTGGGGCCATCCTTTACAATAAATTGAACCGACACGTTCTTATCCCTGACAAGTAACCTGGACTCCTCATCCAGTTCGCACAAATCCTCTAGATTGCGTAGTACCGTAAAAAGGTTTATGTACGCCTTGGTCAGTTCGTCCGCCATATATATCCTCCCTTCAGTCAATTATTTTTTTCCCAGGATAGATCTATTTAAGTCTATTAGTTATTGTGTTTAAGTAAAGAAGATTTTAGAGCGAGCACTCGCTCTAAAATCTATATAACACAACAACCTATAATTGTAAATAGTTATTTAATATAAATACAAAAAATTTTATAAATTAAAAATATTAAAAAAATCCGCTGGGGAAGGTTGTAAAAATATGGATGCCTGACTGCAATAAAATATTATTATAGCTTGTATAATGCATATAAAATTTCTTGATTTGAACTATAAGGATTCTCTTTCTATAATTCTTGTGTATAGCTCTTTGAAGGAGGTTTAAAATTTGCAACATCAGGTACAGGCACAAGGAAACCGGTCTTCAGCAGAAACAACTCCTCTTTCCGGTTTATGGCCTCTGGGTTTATTTTTAGCAATTGCCGTGGCCGGGCTTTTTATTGTCAAGTGGAATCCTTACTACCATAAGGCATTTCTCGCGGCAGCCAAGCACTCTATCGGCAGCTCAATCCTTTCGGGAAGCATGCCTGTAGCCCCCACACCATCATGGGGGGCGGCTCTGGAGTACACCCTTGCTTATTTCAAAGCTGTATGGAAAGCAATATTACTGGGACTAACCCTGGGCTCCCTTATTGAAACACTTTTACCCAAAGGATGGCTGCAGCGTTTTTTGGGAAAGGGCAATTTTCGCAGCACCTTCTTGGGGGGGATGGCCGCCATACCGTCCATGATGTGCACCTGCTGTGCGGCGCCGATGGCCGTTGGATTGCGAAAACAATCAGTGTCAGTGGGGTCTGCCCTGGCCTACTGGCTCGGTAACCCTGTATTAAATCCTGCCACCTTTGTCTTCATGGGTTTTGTTCTATCCTGGCCGCTTGCAATATTCCGGCTGGTTTTTGGTTTAATAATTGTTTTTGGGGTGGCATATGCGGCCAACCGGCTGGCCGGGGATGAAAAAATTATGCCCCCGGTATCGGCGGCGCCATTATTAAGGCAGGAGGGACACTTTTTAGTCAGGTGGCTGAAATCTTTTTACCGCCTGGCAGTGGATAGCCTCCCCATATATATTTTAATGGTGGTATTGCTCGGTGCGCTCAGAGCCTGGATCTTTCCGCAGGTGGCCCCGGAGTGGGAGAATAGTTTTTGGGTTATTTTGGCTTTTGCGGTGGCTGGTACATTCTTTATCATTCCAACTGCAGCGGAAATCCCAATAGTCCAGACTATGCTGTCTTTTGGACTGGGTATTGGACCGGCGGCAGCGCTTTTGCTGACCCTACCGACTATCAGTCTGCCCTCACTGTTCATTGTGAAAAAAGCTTTTCCCGCCCGTGTCCTTGTTTTCGTGACAATATCAGTAATTGCCCTTGGCCTGGCAGGTGGTCTAATAGCTAAATTTGTTTTTTTGTAACAGGTCTTTCCTATTAGTGTGGTTGATTTAACGTGGGATAGTTAATCCCGCGTTTTTTGTTTTTATTATTGTATGTTTTTGATGTTGGCTGCTTTCACATTAATTGAGGCCGTTAAGGGAATATTATATAAGAGTTTGTCCCCGCGCTATCAGTGATTTGCATGTACAGCAGGTAAAGAAATGGATGGATGACTATGGTGAGATTAAATGTAGAACTGGGTTTTACATCCCTTGAACAGGAGTTTGAAAATATATTCTTACCCGTGGAAGGAAAGGTGCCGGAATGGCTTTCAGGCACCTTAATAAGGAATGGGCCGGCAAAATTTGAAGTGGGGAAAGAAAAATACAACCACTGGTTTGATGGCCTGGCCATGCTCCATAAATTTTCCTTTAGAAACGGACAAATTTTATATGCCAATAAGTTTTTAAAAGGACATGCATATAAGAGCGCTTTAAAAATAGGAAGAATTGTTTATCCCGAGTTTGCCACTATTCCTAAACGTTCATCACTTTATCGGATTTTCTTTAATGCCACCGGACATTTTACAGATAATGCAAGCGTTAATGTTACACGGATAGGAGAAAGCTATATTGCCATGACAGAAACTCCTCATAGTGTTAAATTTAATCCTGATAGTTTGAGCACATTGGGGAGATTTAACTACCGGGATCGGGTTGCCGGGCATATAACAACAGTTCATCCTCAATTTGATTATAAGAGGGAACAAATAGTCAATTATACAACCCGTTTTTCGCTAACCAGCACTTATAATATTTATTGTATTAAACAAGGTTCCACCAGAAGGCAACTAATTTCATCCATACCGGTAAAACAACCTGCCTATATGCATAGTTTTGGTATGACAGAGAACTATGTAATTTTAACTGAGTTTCCTCTTTTTATAACTCCATTCAGATTATTACTTACCGGCAGCCCTTTAATACATAATTTGTTTTGGAAGCCGGAACATGGTACAACCTTTTGGGTAATAGATAAAAACAGCGGTAAGCTGGTTGGCAATTTCAAATGCGAGCCATTTTTTGCTTTTCACCATATTAATTGCTATGAAGAGCTGGGAAATGTTATTGTTGATATTGTTTCATATAAGGACTCATCAATTATAAAAAACCTCTACCTGGAAAAATTAAGACAAGGGAGCTTTTCCCTTCCCACTCCACAAATACGCCGGTATAATCTGGATTTGTGTGGAAACAAAGTATTAACCAGTATTTTATTAAAAGATTGTGTTGAATTTCCCAGGATAAATTACCGGAGGTGTAATACCAGGGATTACAATTGTGTATATGGAATAAGCGACCATAAATCAAATGGTTTTCTGAACAAATTAATCAAGTTTTGTATTAGAAGCAAATCATGTAAGTACTGGTATAAAGAAAATAATTTCCCGGGCGAACCTGTATTTGTAACAGCACCCGGCGCTGCTGAGGAAGATGAAGGGGTTATAATGTCACTGGTTCTCGATACAAAAATTAGTAAAACCTACTTACTAATCCTTGATGCCGCTACCTTTTCTGAAATTGCCAGGGCATATCTTCCATCTGCTGTTCCCTTTGGCTCTCATGGCCAGTATTTTGAATAACCTAAATATGTAATTGTTCTGCCGTTATCTATACATATTTATTTTCAATTTGAGATACTATATGAGTATTCCATAAAAAGGCAGTGGGGGGAATAGGCAATGGAAATACAAAATCCGGACAAAATGGGCACTGACAGAGAAATTGATTCCGCAATACACAATCAACTTGAAGCAAAGCAAAACATAAGGCTAACTTCTGCGGAGCTTGCAAACCTTTGGGCTGCCTATATGAACAGCAGTTTGAAAAAATGTTTTGTCAAATATTTTCTGGCAAAGGTTGAAGATGCAGAAATCCGCTCTGTTTTAGAGTATGCATTACTTATAGCTGAAAGGCACCTGCAAACAATATCTGAGATATACAAGCGCGAAGAACATCCATTCCCCCAGGGATTTACTGACCAGGATGTGAATTTGGACGCGCCCCGCCTGTTCTCTGACACATTTTTTCTAACTTTCATGGAGTTTATGGCTGAAATAAGATTAAATGGCTATGCCACCGCTTTACCAATGGCGGCACGGGCAGATATCCGTGAGTATTTTACTGGGTGCCTTGCGTCAGCCGCAGAGCTATACAACAGGGTAGCTGGTGTTATGCTCACAAAGGGTGTGTATGTGAGGGCGCCATATATACCTGTGCCAGATAATGTAGATTTTGTACAAAAACAAAATTTCCTGACCGGCTTTTTGGGGGTTCGCAGACCACTCACTTCCATAGAGATTTCTCACATTTTCTCCAGAATAAAAACAAACTCACTAAAAAAGTCGTTATTTACCGGCTTTAGCCAGGCAGCGAATTCGGAACAAGTCCGCCGATACATGGTAAGGGGCCAGGAGATTGCCGAAAAACATATAAAAATCCTAAGTTCAATTTTGATGGAAAACGATTTACCCGCACCCATGGCCTGGGATTCAGGTGTCATGGATTCAACCATATCCCCATTTTCAGATAAACTGATGATGCAAAAAACAAGAAATTATGATGTTGTGGAAATGGTAAACTATGGTAAAGCCTTAGCTGCAAGTATGCGGCATGATTTAACAGCAACTTTCGTGCGCCTGATGACCGAGATTGGAGATTACTCTGAAGACGGGGTAAACATACTGATTGATAATGGCTGGATGGAAGAGCCGCCCCAGGCAAATAATCGGGACACCCTGGCCGAAAAACATTAAAATCCGGAACAAAGCCATAATCCCTCATATTGCTGACGGAAAGCGTTGAGTGCATTAGCCTTCGACGCTCAATATTTTAAAGGGGGGTTGTTGTAAAAAACGGTTGGAATACAATTCATTGCCTTCTCCAGGGGTAATCTGATCAGGAATGCGGTGTAATCTGGAAATTAATTTAAAAAAAGGAATCATCCCTTCCGAGAGGAAATAGACTTAAAATTAGAAAAATTCGACCAGGAGGGAGATTTGCCTTGTTTTATAAACCTCTAAATGAAGAAGAAAAAGGTCATTACAGCCGGTTAAACAGTGAAAGTATAAGTTTTCTCCGCAAAAGATATAACAAAACAACCCGCTGGGTCATTGCCGACATGATAAGGAGGAGCGCGTACCGATATCCTGATAAGACAGCCATCATCTATAAGGATATAAATTTGACATACAGCCAGCTTGAGAGCCAGTGCAACAGGTTTGCCAACGCGCTTATTTCAATGGGGATAAACAAATACGACCGGGTGGCCATTTTGGCCCACAATACAGTTCATCATGTAATAACCTGGCTGGGCACGGCAAAGGCTGGCGGAGTATATCTGGCTGTAAATTACCTGCTGAGGGGAAAGGAAATAAGTTATTGCATAAACCACTCGGAGGCTAAAGTCTTTGTAGTGGAGGACTCACTTTATGATCTTGTAAAGGATGTTATCGATGACATGCCCGGGGTTAAAACCTTTATCTGGTCCAATCAGGGCAGCGGGAGCCCCGCCCCGGAAAGATTTCTGGATTTAGATGGGTGGTACGGGCAATTCACTGACAGCGAGCCGGACGTGGAGCTTCATATTGAGGACCCTGTGCAGATGACCTATACCAGCGGAACAGAGAGCCTGCCCAAGGGGGTAATTTTAAATAACCAGTCGCTGATGGCAGAGTACATGAGCTGTATAATAGACGGGCAGTACACACCGGAGGATGTCAATATAAATGCCCTGCCGCTTTTCCACTGCGCCCAGAGGGATGTTTTCCTTACGCCCTGCCTTTGGGTTGGCAGCACCAACGTATTGTTATTTCAGGCCGACCCGGTTTCTATAATGGAAAATGTGCAAAAATACAGGGTTACCATGCTTTTTGCTCCCCCTACAGTCTGGATCAGCCTGCTAAGGCACTCCGGGTTTGATAATTATGACCTGTCATCAATTAAAAAAGGTTACTATGGGGCCTCAATTATGCCGGTGGAGGTGCTGAAAGAGCTTCAGCGAAGGCTTCCCAACTGTGACCGGTTTTATAATTATTACGGGCAGACCGAACTCAGCCCATACCATACAATGCTGCGGCCGGAATTTCAGTTGTCTAAGCCGGGATCGGCCGGAATGGGGGGGCTGAACATGGAAACCCGGATTGAGGATGAGGACCACAATCCAATTACAAAGCCGGGAATGCCCGGGGAAATCTGCGGAAGAGGGCCCCATGCGCTGCTGCTATATTATAAGGAACCTGAAAAAACCGAGGCTGTCCTCGCCCACGGCTGGTTCCACAGCGGTGACATAGGGGTTCTGGATGAGGATAATTTCATCACTGTGGCAGACAGGAAAAAGGATATGGTCAAAACCGGGGGTGAAAATGTTGCCAGCCGGGAGGTTGAGGAGGTAATATACAAGGACCCCAGGGTTTCGGAGGTGGCCGTTGTGGGATTGCCACATGAAAAATGGATAGAGGGAGTAACTGCGCTGGTTGTCCCCAAGCAGGGAGAAAGCATAGCCGTTGAAGAAATTATTAATCTTTGTAAAAGTGAACTGGCCCCCTTTAAGGTGCCCAAAGGAGTCATTTTAATTGACGCCCTGCCCAAAACCCCCAGCGGCAAAATACTTAAAAGGGACCTGCGGGACCAATACCGGGATTTTTTTATCATGAAATAATAAGAATGTAAAGGCTTAACAGGCAGCAAACATCCGCCGGTTGAGCCTTTATTTTCTGAAGGCTCTTATCCACCACAGCATGGGACGGGTTGACGGCTTTTGGCCGGCCATTGCTTCCTGTACCAGCTTCATAGCCACTGAAACATGACCCTTTATCATTCTTTCCCCAGCCTTCCGGTCAGCGAGACCGGGGGAACCCATGTAAGGCTGCTTATCAGGGGAGTTCACCCACGACAGCATGTTGGCAAGGTGGTCCAAATCAGCGCTTATTTCGCTAAAACCAAGACTTCCCAGTAATTTGCCCAGCCTGCCTGCCAGTGCCGGGAACCCGGATCTTGCCGGGGGGAGGCCGGGGGGAACGTTTTGCCATTGCCCTACCAGGTCCTCCCTTGAAGCAAGCATCAGTGATGTTTCATTGGTACCGGCATGGGCGTCTGAATCGTCTCCGCATGCTCCGGGTGACAGCCCCACCATGTCCAGGAAGGCCCTGTCCCGCCTTACCATTTTCCTGAAAATCACGTTGAACGGGCATATAAGGGCAAAGCGATAGCGGCGCCAGGCCCTGCGGGCCACAATTTCCATAGCTATCTGGTGGCTGGGCCCGCCGTGGTTGTCACAAACGAGAAGGTACCTGAATCCTTGATCCGCAAGGCTGCGGACATAATCCCAGAGTAGATTTTCCAGCGTTTTTGCCCTGACGGTTATGGACCCGCTGAAAGGCAGGGGGTCACAGCCCGCAAATAACGGCGGCAGCAGCAGTATTCTGATTTTAGGATAGCGCCCGGCTAGAGCCCGGCAATACTCTTCTTGAAGTTTTTCCCCGACAAAAACATCAGTGCCCATGGGCAGGTGAGGCCCATGTACTTCCAGGGGGCTAACTGTGATCATGCATATGGTCTCATGGGGATTAATCTCCTTCAGGCCGTTCAAGGTCAGTTCAGCGTAATAGCTTACTCCCGGCATATGTACCATGGCACGCCTCCTACATTTCAGAGTATACTTGCTCTGCTGATTTGAAATATAATACATTGAAACTTTAATATTTTTATTATACTTTATAATACAATTCCAGGTAGTGGTAATATTGTTTTAAGAGGCAGGCTTAGAAATAAGCTGCGCTTGAAGGGTTATGGCAGTGTTATGAAGATGGAAGGGGTGAGGTAAGTACATGGCCAGAATAATTATAGCTCCGGATTCTTTCAAGGAAAGCCTGGATTCTGCAAAGGTGGCCAGGCATATTTCTAACGGCATAAAACGTGTCTGGCCGGAGACTGAAATAATCGAAGTCCCCCTGTCAGATGGCGGAGAAGGTTTGTTAAAGATAATGGCTGCGGCAGATGGCGGACAGATTATCGTTGAAGAGGCAACCGGACCGCTGGGGTTAACGGTGAGTGCTTCGTACGGATTGCTGGGAGACGGCCAAACAGCGGTAATAGAAATGGCGGAGGCATCAGGTCTGGCGCTGGTTCCGCCTGGCAGCCGAAATCCCATGAAAACTACGACCTTTGGCACGGGAGAGCTTATCAGGGCGGCTTTGGACAGGGGCTGCCGCCGGATTATAGTGGGAATTGGGGGAAGCGCCACCAATGACGGCGGGGCCGGTATGGCCCAGGCCCTGGGGGTGAAGCTGCTCGATGACCGGGGCGGGGAGATAGGCCCCGGGGCGGAAGGGCTGCTTAGTCTGAACAGTATAGATATCACGGGTTTGGATGACCGTATAGGGAAAGTTGAAATAATGGTGGCCTGTGACGTAGACAATATTTTTCACGGGCCTGAGGGCGCAGCCTGTGTTTACGGGCCGCAAAAAGGGGCAGGACCGGAGATGGTAGCCGAGCTCGACCGTGCTCTTGAACATTTGTCCGCAGTAATTCAGCGTGATTTGGGAATTGATATAAGCCATCTTCCGGGCGCCGGTGCAGCCGGCGGCCTGGGGGGAGGGCTGGTGGCTTTTCTTGGAGGAAAAATGAACAGGGGATCCCATATTGTATTTGAGATTTTAAAATTTGAGGAACTGCTGGCTGAGGGGGCCGATTTGGTTATCACCGGCGAGGGAGAGATAAACGGCCAGAGCGTCTATGGTAAGGTCCCTGTTGCCGTGGCCCGTCTGGCAAAAAAGAGAAACCTGCCGGTACTGGCGCTGGTGGGCTCAATAGGTCCGGGAGCAGAAAAGGTGTATAGCGAGGGGATTGATGCCATTATGAGCATTGTGCCCCGGCCTATAAGTCTGGAAGAAGCGATGGGGCAGGCGGCGGTCCTTCTGGAGGATGCTGCGGAAAGGGCTGTGAGAATTATGGGCCTTTTTAGAAATATCTAGTCTGCATAACTATTATGCTTTGTGTCATGCTATTGTTGGAGGTGTTTATATGGTTAAAAAGCAGAAAAAAGACAAAAACAACACGCCGGACCCTTCTCTCCTGGTTGTAGAGCCGACGATACAGTACGTTAGCGGTGAAACTGATAATGAAAAGGTTGCCAATATGGGGAAAAAAAAGGGCGGGAAATAGAGTACTGACTCAGCAGTAATATAAAAACAGGCACGAAGAGGCCTGTTTTTATTTCGATTTAAGCCCATAGGCTGTTATGAATTGTTAAGCCGGGCATTAATATATTTCTAAAACATAATTCTGGGGGTTCTTGGGGGTTATGTCCCTATAGAATTCTAATACAGGCTGCATATCCCTGACAAAATCTCCTGTCGGGTAAATTAAAGGACCTATGCAGGCTATTTTCTTTTTATAATCAAGATAGCTTAAAGCGATAGGAACGTTGGCTCCCAATGCTAAATAATAAAAACCCGTTTTCCATTTTCTTGCTGTTTTCCGGGTGCCCTCAGGGGATATTAGAATATGCAGCTCCTTTGATTTGTTAAAGAGTTCTACAATACTGTTTACCATATTGCTGGATTTGTTTCTGTCCACAGCTAAAGCTCCGGTTGCCTTAAAAAACAGCCCCATGGGGAAAAACATCCAGCTCTTTTTTATAAGGTATTTTACTTTTACGTTCATTGCATAGCAAGCGGCCCTGGCAATATAGAAATCGTGATTGCTTGTATGAGGCGCAGCCACCATAACACATTTTTTGATGCCTGCCGGCAGGCCGCCGGTGGTCCGCCAACCCAAAATGAATAATAAAACCCTTGATATCAATTTCATCATATAATTCCCACCATTTTTATCGTTATTAATACAGAATTCCGACACAAATCAATATATTTCGTTAAATATTGGTTTTTTCCTTTAATTTAAAAGAATTATTTAATGTCAATATTTAGTGGTTAAACATATCTTTTTAATTAAATGACAGTGCTTCCCAAATGGCTCAGGGGAAATAACCAGGGCATGAAAAGCTGCTGAGAATTTTGGGGACTAAAGTCATACAATTTAGCCGACATGGTGGGGGAGGTTCTCCCGGGGTTATATCTTTGCGATTAATTTTTATAATTGCTATTGTATTTACCCATAAATGCTTCTAAAATAGGTTTTGTTTATATTTTTCAGAGGTAACGGGTATGGGATTAAAACAAATGAACGAACAGGTTTTGGGGATTTCATCTGGTGCCGGTGCATATTTGGTGTGGGGACTGCTGCCAATTTACTGGAAGCTGCTTGACAGTGTCCCGTCACTGGAAGTTCTGGCACACAGGATTGTGTGGTCCTTTGGGTTTATGGTGCTTGTTTTGCTTGCAACCAGGCAGCTAATTGTATTCCGTAAGGATTTCTATGGGATAGTGCTTTTACCTAAAAAGTTTATTCTGATTGTGATGGCGGCTATTATTATCAGCATTAACTGGTTGACCTATATATGGGCTGTTAGCAATGATCGTATTATAGAAACAAGCCTTGGGTATTACATAAATCCACTGGTTAGTGTGTGTTTTGGGATAATTGTGCTGAAAGAAAAGCTGTCTTTCTGGCAAATTGTATCCTTTTGCCTTGCCGCAGCAGGTGTGGCAAATATGGCATACCATTTTGGGTCGGTTCCCTGGGTGTCATTAATACTGGCCTTTAGCTTTGCTGTATACGGACTGCTTAAAAAAATTATTAACCTGGGCGCTATAACCGGTATAACCCTGGAAACCCTTATAATTTTACCTGTTTCATTAATATATCTGGTATATTTACATACGATGGGAATTGCATCATTTGGTCATGGCCCGCCAGAAATATCGGGGCTTTTACTGGGGGCGGGCGTTGTTACTGCGGTTCCACTGCTCTTATTTGCGGGCGGAGCAAATAGGCTGCCACTGTCTGTAGTTGGTTTTTTGCAGTATATAGCTCCCACTATTGCGCTGGTAATAGGGGTTTATCTGTATCATGAGCCGTTTACTACAGTTCACCTTTCATCATTTATTTTTATCTGGGTGGCTTTAACTGTTTTTTCACTGTCAAAAACGAAGTTATTTGTTGAGCTTGAAAACCATTTCAAAAAGATAGCTTTAAAAGCCAAATAGTGTAGGCAATACAGGGCCAGCCTAAAAAATGTGGGAAATTAAATCTTCCCACATTTTTTTCTGTGATAAAATGTGACATGTATAACCCTGTGGTTATCCTGTTAACATAAAGCAAAAAATAAAAATAGGTGATTTGCTTTGAAAAGGAATTTATTATTAGCCATAATTATTGCTGTGCTCTGCATGTCGGCGGGTTGTGCAGCGCAAAAAGCCAAGCCCCAGGAGCAGGTGCAGAATAAGCAGCCCGTGGCGGAAAAACCTGCCGGGCAAATTATGTCGGATTATTTTCCCTTAAGCGTGGGAAGCCTTTGGGTATATCAGGGGGAGGGCAATGAGTACGCATCTTTTTCCAGGGAAGTGCTATTTAATAAGGGTAACCGGGCACAAATCCGGGAGGATAACGGGGGTACGGTATCAGCCATGATTTTTGAGGTTACTGATAATGCGGTAACTCGAATATATAATCAGGCTGAAATGTACGATCGCAATAACTTGCTGGATTTGAAGCCAAACGATAATACAGTAATTTTGAAAGGACCGTTAGATGTGGGCACAAAGTGGAACGAAACCGGTGGCCAGAGGGAGATAGTGGATACCAATGCAGCAGTGGACACTCCACTGGGAGTTTTTGATAAATGTGTCAAAGTTAAAATTACCGGCCAGCATTCTACTGTTTTTGAATATTTTAAAAGAGAGGTAGGTATGGTTAAAAGGGAGTTTTTTTCTGAAGGAAATGAAGTCAGCTCGGTTTTGAAAGAATTCAATAAGGGAGGAAAATAAATAAAAAATGATAAGTGCGCCCCTATTGACTGTGAACAGCTACAGCCAATGCATACTGGTTTCCGCCTGCTTCCTTTGCCTGGTAGAGAGCCTTGTCAGCAGAGCCGATAAGGTCTTCCGGCAGTTCTTTTTCACCGGGCCGCATGTTCACCAGCCCAAGACTGATAGTTATTCTGCCTGTGGGAGAGAATGGGTGGCTAATATTTAATTTTTCTACTGACTTAAGCATTCGCTCTGCTAGCTGGCGAGCTCCGCTCAGTTCCGTATCCGGCAAAATAGCTGTGAATTCCTCTCCCCCGTAACGGGCAACTAAATCACCGGGGCGCTTTATTGTATCACTTAGAGAAGTAGCTATTTGTACCATTGCTCTGTCGCCAGCCTGGTGCCCAAAGGAGTCATTAAACATTTTAAACTTATCAACATCAATCATAATCAAACAAATTGACTTTTTTTCACGAACAGCCCGTCTCCATTCTCTTGTCAGAAATTCATTAAAATAACGTCTATTAGGAATACCGGTCAGTGCATCCATATATGTCAGCCGTTTCAGGTTGTCATTGGATACAGATAATTCTTCCTTTTGCTGATTGATGATTTGCTGATTTAAAAACTCAGAAACCCGGCTTAGATATATCATCCTCGATATTACAAAGGCTAGGACAGTGGCAAAAGTTCCATTAAGGAAAGATGAAAAAGCCACAACCCAATCAGGCTGAAGACTCCAGATCATAATGCTCATAATGATCCAGGATAGACTATAAACTATAATGCTTTTCCGCCAGTCCAGATATATTAAAGTGGCCGAAACCAGGACGGCCATTATATATGATGATGCAAAACTGAAGCCTGTGTAATGTATTAGACCTGTTAATACTGCAAAGGCAATAAGGTTAAATAATGTAAATCCATACTCACAAAAATGATGAAACGGGGTAATGGCGTTCTGAGAAGAAGGGGGTTTGGATAAAACTAAAAAGATCACGGAGACTCCAATTATTACAAGCCGAAGTAACATGATATAAGGAGCTATTTTCAGAATTAATGGTTGAACAATTTTTCCTATATAAGTTAATTGGATAACTATTAGAATTAGCATAATAACTATAAGCAGCCATGCAATAATACGTAAGCGAATTATATTGATGTAAGTTAAATCCTGCTCAAATAGAGCCCTGTCGCTCTCAGGCAAAACAGGGGATAAGTAGGTAAACAGTGCTTTTAAGTTTATGGTCTTCATTTGCATGACCTTCTTATTGATAATATCTATTGATTAATTTCATTTTATTCTTTTAAAATCCTTTAAAAATAATTTTAAATCAACCCTAATCTTTGATAAAAAGCATAAGGTCATTACTCACAAAAATAGAGTTTTACAAATATTATGATACTGAAAGGGGAGAAAGCAAATGTATGATTATCCATATAAGCCATGTCCGCCCTCTCCGGGCTGCCCCGAAATAAATGATACTTTTTCCTGTAAACTAAATGTTTTAAAGGGACAGCAGGCAACCGCTTACGTAGCCGGCCTGGGAGCAGTTTTAACGGGCATGCTTAATGATGTCGGCGCCGATTTTATTGAAATGATGACAGATACAATGCGTATGGTTTATATTCCTGTGTTATCTTTATCGGCGGTAACGCCGGGAGGGCCTATAGCAGCCGGAGCCGGACCTGTTGCGGTTATTCCTCCACTGGCGCAGTTTCCGGGTGGTCAGATTGATCCCTGAGTCTTATTTAAATGAATACGGTTATAAAAATGGGTTAGGCTACGATTATAAATCTTGACAAGGTGATTAGTTTGGGGTGGATTTTTTTTGCCGGCCTGGCCTGGATAACTGCAATAATTTTGGTGCCCCTGGGGCATTGGAGGGTTTTATGGCCCGCAGGGGTAATCTCTATGATACTTATTTATGCTATTGATTCCACTTTTGTTGACCAGGGAGCCTTCAGATTTTTTATTGAAACTGAAAGTATTTCGGGACTCCCACTTCTATACTGGTTAGCTTATTTTCCCGGAGGGATTTTATTTGGGTATTATATACCCCGGGAAAAATGGTGGAGGCTCTTTTATATTCTTTTAGCAGCTTTTGTGTTGTTGATATTAGAACTTCTTGCCGTATACTTTGGTTATTTCTATTACTTGAACTGGAATCCGTTTAAATCATACATTCTTAATATTGTCGGTTTCACTACTATGTTATGGTTTGCGGAATGGATTGGAGTGTTAGGAAAAGAGCCTGTAAAATCTATTAAGGGCTACTGAAAGCTCCAGGGGAGACTTACGTCCGCAGGCTGTACCATTTGAGCACTCAAATTATATAATTGATGTCGCTTCCCATCGGCCTTCCGTCACAGTAAAAGGAACGTTCCCGGAAAAGAATTTGTCCGCTTCGCTTAACCATTATTACTGTGGAAGAACGTGTGCCATATAGTTCATTCTGAATGAAGACCGGAGAAAGCAGCCTTTCCCATTCCAGGGTGACTCCGGTTTGGGGGAGGCTTTTGTCCGAAGCCATCTCACTGTCTGAAAGCAGTTCAAATAATCCCTCCACCAGAGTATCCCCGGAGTATTTAATTATCCGTCCAAGAGCAGCCTTCCCCTTTTCTACCTTGGGCCATGGAGTATCCAGCAAGTGATTGCTTAGCCCGTGGATTCCGGGAGTTATTTTAAGGGGCTTTCCTGTCCTGTTGGAGTAATGCCACATAATGCCGCCATCCATAAGCAGCAGATTGTAGCCATTATATTCGCCTCGACAATTATTCAGCTTATTAAGATAGCTTACAGGGTCAAATGAGGAAGAAAGATAATCTCTTACCAGGGCACCCCTGGAAGGAGTCCCCGGCCTGTGTGAAGACGGGTCCCTGTAATTGGTAAGGGCAGCCAAACGTCCTGGCCGGGATACCCCCAGCCAGGTGCCGCAGTGTTCCAGATCCTTCCCCGCTAACACTCCGGGCGCGTCCTCCCAAAAATGAGCAGGGGCCGTAGGCCGGGAATGGTATTCATCCCTGTTAGCCGCAAGAACAAGAAGGTAATCCGGATGGCAGTCATACGCCAGTACAACAAAGCACACTATTTATCACCCCCAGGCTAACTCCCTAAATTTTCAGGATTTAAGCCTGCCAGTTCCGGCAGAACGAACCTGCCGTCCTTTCTAATAAGAATATCATCAAAGTATATTTCTCCACCACCGTAATCAGGTGTCTGAATACATACAAGGTCCCAGTGTATAGCCGATTTGTTTCCGTTGAAACACCGTTCGTAAGCGCTTCCGGGGGTAAAGTGGAATGACCCGGAAATTTTTTCGTCAAAAAGTGTATCCTTCATAGGCCTTGTTATAAAAGGATTTACACCAAGGGCAAATTCTCCTATATACCTTGCGCCCTCATCTGTGTCCAGTATTTTGTTGATCCTGTCCGAATCGTTTGCCGATGCCTTTACAATCCTGCCGTCTCTGAATTCCAGCCTTATGCTTTCATAGGTGAATCCCTGGTATAGGGCCGGTGTGTTGTAAGTAATACAGCCGTTAACCGAATCTCTGACTGGTGCTGTGTACACCTCTCCGTCCGGAATATTTCTTTTACCGGCACATTTTATAGCGGGCAGTCCCTTAATTGAAAAGGTCAGGTCAGTGTCCCTGCCTGTTATTCTAACTTTAGCGGTTTTAATCATCAAATCAACAAGGGGGTCCATGGCTTTTGACATAGCGGAGTAATCCAGGTTGCACACCTTGAAGTAGTAGTCCTCAAAGGATTCGGTGCTCATGTTTGCCTGCTGAGCCATTGAAGGCGAAGGGTATCTCAATACAACCCACTTCGTCTTGGAGACTCTAATCTTTCCGTGGACTTCATTCCAAAACAGCTTGTTGTAAATCTCCATTTTTTTTGCGGGTACATCTGAGAGCTCGGCTGAGTTTTCACCGGATCTTACCCCAATATAGGCGTCCATATCGCTCATCCTTGCGGTCTCGTACTTAGCCCTCATTATCATCTGCTCTTCATCAGCCTCAAGCAGAAGTGATCTTTCAACGGCGCTGTTTTTTATGGTCACAAAAGGTATACCCCCGGACCGGTACACTTCATTTACCAATGCCTTTACCAGGGGTAGCTCCAGCCCTATATTTTCAATGAGTACCTTTTCCCCTTTTTTTAATTCACAGGAATAACCCACCAGGTTTTTGGCCAACAGCTTTACTCTCTCATCCAACAGGTCATAACCCTCCCTTTAAATTGTATTACACTACTTCTCATTGTCTGCACCGCCATTTTCAGCTATCTATTACCTGCTGCCATATATTATTATATTATTTCAACAATTGTATTTCAAAAAGACTGATGACAAATAAATGCGGGTATTATCCCGCATTTATTATTGCATAAATAAACTAAGCCACAATATTTTAATATGCTTTTACACTGAGAAAATTACCTTGCTTAGCTGTTTTTCGGCATGAAGGTATTGCAGCAGGTGCCGTCTGATGTTTGTACACTCATGTCTCCGCTGGATTTCACTTCAATACCGTCTGCGTGGCACTCGTGGTTTTCATTGTAGTGGCACTCTTCACACAAACATTTCATTACTTCAGGCATTTTGTATTCCTCCTTTTTAGAATTAACACAGAATATATTATTATTCTGTCCCCGCCAAAGTAATAATAATTCCAGAAATAAGAGAAAAAGTCACCACCAGGGTGACCTTTTCAATAGACTGATAATAATTACGCAGCATAATTTCCTTATTCTTCTCTCTCATGCCAGTTTTTGTTCCACCCCGGGGTGAATCCCGGTCCCGAACCGGCTCCTGGTCCCTTCGGCGGACTGCTCTGAGGCCGGAATGCTTTACCGCAGTATGGGCAGGTAATAGTATTGTATCCCGGGCCACCGTGGACAGGGCCGCCAAAACCATGTTTACCTTTAGAAGGCTTGTTATCTGTATAAGGCCCGAACCCGTATCCCATAAAAATCCTCCTTTAATTTTTTTATCCACATTATTCATTTACATGGAAAATTGTTACAGTAAGATAGCCCTAACCCAACCAGTCCGTAGAGACAAAATATTGTACTGGTAAAAATGCAATTTTTAATATTGCATATTACCCGATGTGTTTGTATAATATTTCTCAAGGTGATGACAAAAACGGTTGTTTAAATACTACATTTTTTAGATAATTATTTGATGTGCAGGTGCATATTGAACTGGCTGTAGTGCCAAAGTGCAGGCAAGTCACAAAAAATTTATTATGTTAGAAGTCGTGTTGGCCTTCATTTGAGGGTTTCAAGGATTGATTACTGGGGTGGGTAATCGTGTGTGATTACCTGCCCTTTTTTTTAAGTTAGTTAGTGAAATAACGTTCATATGATGTAAATATAAACTTCAAATAAAGGCAGGTGATATTTCTTACATAATAACCGTCGGACATATGTTTTTTTGATTTGCATTTATTTACGGGGGTGATTAGGTGAGTGAAACAAAAAGATACTTTTTTATTCTGCTGGGTTTTGCGTTTTTAGTTACTTTTTATTTTATGCCTGAATTAAGGCCCGCAATTGACCCTATGGGCAAGGAATTTCAGCTTACACAGGCAGGCAAAGCCGCCATCGGACTTTTCCTCCTGGCGGGTACCTGGTGGGTATTTGAGGTTATACCCATTGGAGTTACCAGTATAGCTATAGGTGTTTTTCAGCCTTTGTTTGGAATACGTACCGCCAAGGAGGCCATGAAGGACTTTATGGACCCCACAGTCATGTTCATACTTGGGTCCCTTCTGGTCGGCCTCGCCTTTACCAAGGCAGGTATTACCAAAAGGATAGCGTATAAAATGCTTTCGGTGGTGGGTGAGGATACCCGTAAAATTATGCTGGGTGTTTTTGTCATAACAGCTTTGCTAACCCACCTTATGGCACACACTGCTGTAGCGGCAACAATGTTTCCCATTTTGATGGCCATACTGGCGCTCTACGGAGAGGGCAGCGCTCCAACAAAGTTCGGCAAGGCGCTGTTTATTGGTATGGCGTACACCGCCGGGGCCGGCAGTATGGCAACTCTCATGGGAGGGGCAAGAAATCCTGCTGCAGTCGGATTCTACAAAGAGTTTACAGGTCAGGACGTCTCCTTTATCGAGTTTTCCCAGCATCTTTTGCCCTTTGCCTGGCTGGGAGTCATAGTAGTATGGCTGATGCTGATTACGGTATTAAAACCTGAAAAAGCAAGGATAGAAGGTATCAGGGAAAAGGCAAAAGAACTCTATGCCGGCCTTGGTCCCATGAGCAGGCAGGAAATTGTGGTGTTGCTAATAGTGGCGGGAGGAATTTCGGTGCTTGTACTCCAATCGTTTATCCCTGCGCTCAAGGGTATTGACAGGTCTATTCCCCTGCTGGTGGCCGGGCTGCTGTTTTTCATACTGAATATATTAACGGTTCAGGACCTGGAAAAAAACATTCCCTGGAATATAATGCTGCTTTTCAGTGGTGCCATGAGCATAGGCTTTGCACTGTGGCAGACTGGAGCAGCAAACTGGATCGCAGTTAACTTTATCTCAACTCTTCAGACAGCGCCCTGGGTTGTATTTGTGATGGGCATTGCGCTATTGGTGCTCTTGCTTACGAACTTTATAATGAACGTGGCAGCTATTTCCATAGTACTTCCTGTAGCGCTGGTTATCGCAAAGTATCTTGGGGTCAATCCTGCTCTGATACTCTACTCATCGGTGGCAATGGCTTCCATGCCCATGCTTCTGCTTATCGGGGCTGCGCCAAACGCCATTGCCTATGAGTCCAAACAGTTTTCCACCGGGGAATTCTTTAAATATGGGGTACTGGGAAGCGTTTTAATTCTGGGACTTCTGCTGGTGGTGATGTTTACCTACTGGCCCCTTATAGGAATGAGCCCGCTTATAAAATAATGTATTAGTATTCTTCACTTTTATAAAAATTACAGAAGCTGAATATGTGGTTTTGCTCGGTTGGCCTCTTTTGAGGTTTCAAGGATCAATTACTGGGGTGGGTAATTTTAAATTACCCACCCTTTTTTTATATTTTTTAAGGATTAAGGGAAAAAAGATCTTGGGGGGATGGCTTTGTTCTTCAGAGTAGTTACTCTCAGGTATAAAAATAAAAAATATAAGTATTTAAGGTTAATGAAAAATTATCGGGACGGTAAAAGGGTGAAGCAGGTTGAGCTTATGAACCTGGCAAACCTAAGCCAGGCCCCGGCAGCGAAGACTGAGATTATACTGGAAGAATTAAAGAAACTGCTTTCCTTTTGTGATTCTCTCGACCTCCATACCGGGGGAAATGCCAGGGCCTCTTTTCTTATGGCCCTGGAAATGGCTTTCAAGCCGAAAAAAGACTGCCCCTCGCCGGAAATGGAGGATATATTCAGAAAAGAAAATGAAAGTAATATGCTTGATACTATAGATAAAAGAAGATTTTTTGAGATGATACAAAATTACAATGAAGGACTGCAGCTTTCATCCAATTATATTCTATGGATAAATAAGCTTTCCGATATCGGACAGGATAATCTTTGGAAAGGCTATTTAATTAACGATAAAGGTTTTCCTATAGAATATTTTCTGTTTAACGGTGAGGACTTGGGATGGCAGAAATTTAGCCTTTTTTTAACAGACATAAAAAAGCGGTATGATATGCTGAGCGCGATGGTGTTGATTCCCGCTGGTTTCCCCCCATTTAACGTTAACTACAGGGAAAATTACACCGAGTATAAGGTAGGTATATTTAATGATCATTATAAATGGCTGGGGCTCTGCCTTGTTTCTGAAGATTACTACTCTATTGTTTCAGATGCCCCGCAAATAGACCAGATTTATTTACAGGATTTAATAAATCTTTCAACCTCAACTATACATGATTTTAAACGTTTTAATAAAATTATTAATAGTAAATTAGGAAAGGATATAACAGTAAATGTTTTTTTGGATATGTTCATGATGACTCATTTTTTTAACAGGGTAATAAGTTTAAAGGCAGGAGTAATTACAACTGCTCCAGAAAATAAGAAAACAGAGGTGTTTTTAAGGCAATTTGAAGCTGCAAATCAAAACTAGTGCTGCCAATGGGCAGCTTTAATAGAAGAATGTACGAGGAAGGAGGGGTTTTAGTAGAAGAGATAAAAAAGGACAGGAAGCAGCATTCCTAAGGAGAAGGATAAAAGTATCATTAAAATAAAACCTGTTATTTTGTTAAGGCTACCCGAATGTCTAATATATTCCGATTTATTAATATCATTATAAATACGAAGTAAATCTCTGGCGGCTAATTTATATCCTTTGTGCCAGGATTTTTTCATAAGGGTCAATGATTCATTCATGTATCTCCTGTAGGCCCTAAGTAAAAATCTTTTTCCAGTGGACTTGAACTCTAAAAGACATCTTTTAGCCTGGCTTTCGGTATACAGCCCGGCCTTGTACAAAGTTTCACCATCCAGGGAGCTTATATGAGATAGCTTTTTAAAAATTAAAGGGTCTGCAGGGGAAATGTAATATCCGTTTCCCGCATACAGCAGGTTATTTTTAATGCTGGAGAGTGGATCCGAATGCATAATAAATCATCTCCGCGGAAGCATTGTTGTTATAGGTAAATATTACCAAATATTTCACCCTGGAAATATAGGCTTCGGGTATGAAATTATGATCCCGGAGTATTAGTACCGCCGGGCATATTTATTCTGCAGCAGGATAATGTTGAAAGGTGGTAAGGTAGCTCCAGAATAATAAAAACCGGCCGTGCACATTTCTGCACGGCCGGTTTATTTAAACACATGTTTCAGCGCATTTTAAAATCGCTGGTTTTGCGCATCCTAAGTGTTTTCGGAGTTACTTCCACCAGTTCGTCATCACCAATAAATTCAAGGCAGTTCTCAAGGCTCATCTGGCGTGGAGGCGTAAGCTTGGCCGATATTTCGGAGGTGGAGCTTCTAATATTGGTAAGATGTTTCTTTTTGCACACATTGACGGCAAGGTCTCCGGGGCGGGAGTGCTCTCCCACTATCATGCCGCGGTATACCCGAACCCCGGGGCCCACAAATAAATCCCCCCGCTCCTGGGCGTTTTCAAGTCCATAGGTGGTGGTTTCACCGGTTTCAAAAGCTACCAGGGATCCCCTCAGTCTTGTTTGCAGTTCACCCTTGAAGGGGGCGTAATGGTGGAAGGAGTGGTGCATTATGCCCGTACCCTTGGTGTCGGTAAGAAACTCTGACCGGAAGCCGAAAAGACCCCGGGTAGGTATATGAAATTCAAGCCTAACCATACCATCGCCCTTGTGGCTCATATTGATTAAATCGCTTTTTCGGGGTCCGAGGCGCTCCATTACAATCCCGACAAATTCTTCAGGGGTTTCTATGACTAACTCTTCTACCGGCTCGCACTTTACTCCGTTTATTTCCTTTTCTATTACTTTTGGCCGGGACACCTCAAACTCATATCCCTCTCTGCGCATGGTTTCAATGAGTATGGAAAGGTGAAGTTCACCACGTCCTGATACAAGAAATGCATCAGGGGAATCGGTTGCCTGCACCCTGAGGCTTACGTCGGATTCCAGTTCTCTCATCAGCCGTTCACCGAGCTTTCTGGAAGTAACATAGTCTCCTTCCTGTCCGGCAAAGGTGCTTTTGTTTACAAGGAAGGTAACGGCTACAGTGGGCTCGTCAATGTTGACAAAATCCAGGGCAACCGGACTTTCCGGGTCGGCAATGGTATTTCCCACATTTATCCCATCCAGCCCTGCCACAACTACGATGTCACCGGCGGAGGCCTCATCAACTGCTATTTTCTTCAGCCCGTGAAATACGAATAGCCCTGCCAGACGCTGGCGGGGAGAAATGGCTCCATCGGATAATACCACCACTTCCTGCTTTGCCCGGATAATGCCGTTGCGCACGCGGCCAACTCCCTGACGTCCCAGATAAGTATCGTAATCAATCATTGTTACCCCCATTTGCAGGGGTTTGTTTTCATCTCCTCCGGGAGCAGGTATTCTTTCGATGATTGTTTCAAATAAAGGTTCGAGGTCGGTGCCGGGAGTATCAGGGTCCAGTGATGCCACTCCAGCCTTGGCGTTTGTGTAGACTACCGGGAAGTCAATCTGGTCGTCACTGGCGTCAAGGTCTATAAAAAGCTCAAGCACCTCATCAAGAACCTCTATTGGCCTGGCACTGGGCCGGTCTATTTTATTAACAACTACTATGGGGGCCAGCCCGGCCTCCAAAGCTTTTTTTAATACAAAGCGGGTCTGCGGCATGGGTCCTTCGAGGGCGTCCACAAGCAGTAATACCCCATCCACCATCTGGACGATGCGCTCAACTTCACCGCCAAAGTCGGCATGACCCGGAGTGTCTAATATATTAAGCCGGTAGTCTTTATAAAATACTGCGGTGTTTTTCGACATAATGGTGATGCCCCGCTCCCTTTCCAGGTCGTTGCGGTCCATTACCCTCTCCTCCACCACCTGTTTTTCATGAAATATTCCGCTTTGCCTGAGCATTGTGTCCACCAGAGTGGTTTTTCCGTGGTCCACATGGGCTATTATGCCAAGGTTTCTTATGGTGTTCCGTTTCATATCTGTGTCCTTTCATCTGATCCTTGCAGTTATGGTTTACAGGTTCCCTGCAGGAAAGTATACGTGAAAAAGAGAATTTGTGCAAATGATCTCTGCATAAAAAAATATAATACCGGAATTGCTGCTAAAATGCAATCCCGGTTTATCTAAAGCAAAGCATCTTTTTGAGGATAATCAGTGAATTTCCCGGTTATTATAGCAATATTAAAGAATGGCGGGAGAAAAATATATTATGACTGTTGGGGCAAATCTTAACGCTGAACAGATTATAACATATTCATCGGCGGCAATAACCTTGCTGCTTCTTATTTTTGCCGTCAACTGGCGCTACTTCAGGGACTGGGTGGTTGCTTTTCTGTTTATGTCAATACTGGCTATTGTTTTGACATCCATTGTGGTGAAGGCTGGTCTCATTACTTATCCCTTCAGATTACTTCCAAATTCTTTTGATACCAGTGTTTTATTTGATTTATGGGTTTTCCCAACCCTTTGTATCCTTTATAACCAGGTCGCCAGGACAGGTGGAGTTGCGGCTGCCCTGTTTTATGCCTTTCTGTTCAGCGCAGGCATAACCGCCTTGGAAGCTCCCATGGAACTTTACACTAAACTTATCGAGTATGTCAACTGGAAATGGTATTACACATTCTTTGGCTTAACCGGAGCTTTCCTTGCCAGCAGGATTTTTATAGCCTTTTACAGGTGGGGATGCAGTTTGTACAGTCAAAGCTTTATGTATAGAAGGTAAATACCGCCCCGATGAATGCCGTTTGAGGTTATAAAGTAAGCATCTTAATTTCCTAACGTCTGACGTCTTACGTCCGACGACTATTATTGGGGGCTTCTCCTTTACAGATACAATAGGCAATGATTTGAACTATAAAAAAAGAAAAAGGGCCGGAAGATGCCCGAAACATTCTGGATTCTGACTTCTGAATTCTGGATTCCTCCGCTGGAACAGCGGTAACGCCCGCAGGGCGTTTATTTAGCATATTTTATACAGTCCCATGGCAATCAATATGCAGCCGGGGAGTGTTACCATGTGCCTGCAAAAGTTGGTTTCACCGGCTATGCGTCCTATAAAAAGTCCGAGGTATGTCATTATGATGTGGCCGAGACCCACTACAAGTGCGGTGGTATATACCGTAAAGCCCAGCATGGATACCGCAAATCCTGCCCCAAGGGCATCCATCGCCAGTGCTGCACCCAGAAGAACTGCCTCACCCGGCGAAATAAGCCCTGACCGGTCGAGGTCGGCCTGGTGAGGGTCCCGCAGTATTTTTATCACTATTCCAAGGTTTTTTATCCTGATTTGAAGTACTGTTCTTGGAAGTAGTTCATCTTCTCCGTTTACTACGTGTTTGTGATGCCTTTGTGTCAGGGACTGATACAGAATCCAGAGGCCTATAATAAGAAGAATTATGCCGCCGATACGGTGGGCAGTTGCCGTGGAAACCATATCAGCCACCTTGCTTCCGGCCGTCATAGAAAGGATTACGGCCCCGGCGGACATTCCACTGATTATCATAATTGATATAAAAGGTACCCTTATTCCCCTGACACCATATGCAACACCGGCTGCAATTGCATCAAGGTTTAATGCCAGGGCAAAAAGAATTATTGTTACAAATTCCATTAAACCGTTCCTCCGTATTGAAGTTTGTGTTAACTAATCTATGGAGGAGCGGTTTAAAAGGTTTCAAACAGGGCTGATTATTATTTGGTATGATGCCCTTACTTTTCCAGTTTATTTACACCAGGAAATGCCCAAACCAATTCCTAATTCCCAATTCCCAATTCCGGACCCATGAATAATGCATAACAATGCCGCTGTTCCAGCGGCAACGCCCGCAGGGCGTTATTTAAATTAGAGAAGAGGTTTTGAGGAATGAGCAGTCACGGTGATGATATCGTTTATAAAAATAAGTAGACCTATCAAGAGCCGGCCTGCCTCCAGGCGGGGATCACAGTTGAATGTTCCCCTGTATACCTGGTCGAGAGCTTTATAAGACCTTCCGTTAATATCCTCCAGCATGCAAAGAAGTACCTCTTTTTCGGTGCCCAGGTTGCTGATATAGCTTTTAAGTCCTGATGTGATATCCGGCTTTGAAAAATCCCTGTTTTCAGGGATTTTTTCCTTAGAGGCAAGTCTGTCAGAAAGTGAGGCAAGCATTTTACGGCAGGCCATTGCTGCCCGGGCAAGATCCTCCGGAGTTTCAATGTTATCGAATTCCGCAAGTGTTACAAACATGTCTTTATAAAGGCCGGGGGCAAGGTCATTAAGCTTTAACATGAGCTGGTCCGCTAAAAGGTTAAGGTGGTCATAAAGCTTGCTGGACAGATTGGCAACCCTGGACGCATGCTCATAAGAGCTGTAGCTGTCCAGAATAGTGTGGTGTACTTCCAGCTCTTCAAAGGTAACATTGCTGAAAGGAAGATCAGCCTTTAAATCTTCTGCAAGACCCTGGTCTTTTTCATCACCCTTCCCCGCTGAGTAGAAAAGGCGGAGATTTGAGCCTACAATCCTGTATGATGGAATGAGCGAAGCCCCGTAAAGCACCCAGTGAACGGGGTTGGCCTCGTGAACCTGCTGTGAGCCCAGATAAGTTTCATCGTTCAGAAGGGCTTCATGCAAATAATCCCTGAGCCTTGCGCTTATACCCTCAAAGGCCAGCACAAATATTTTTCTGTTATACAGGTAGTCAATGAAATCAGGGCGCAGTGACTGCCAGACCGGACGCGGGGGGTTAAAAAGCCCCCGCAGTAAATCTTCCCGGTTTTTTTTATCCCTTATGTAGTCCAGGGAACATATATTTCCAGCAAAAATCTTGAGGTGAAGGTTTGACATATCCATTTGGAGAAGCAGCCTGAATATCTCTTTTATAACAGGCAGACCGTAATTACGGTCAAATCTCTCATGGTCCGAGTCAAAATGAAAGGCAGCTTTCATGTATAGCCCTCCTCATATATGGATTAAAAGAAGTTATATGTCTTATGGTTTTATATGTGTTTTATAACACCATTAAAACAGGATTAAGGTAAAAAAGTCAATTAACATAGTACAGGCATATTTCTGCCAATTGGATTACATATGTTTAAAACCATGAACAAGTGTAATGAATATAAAACACAATTGTTTCCCGGTAGCGTACCTGTGTTGAATGAATATACTGAAATTCCGGCATGTAGCCGTGTTGGCACACTTATTGAATGTATAATAGTGTGAAATGTGACAACATTCAATATTTTAAAAAGATTAGCATATCAGCCAAGGAGGGATAGCTATGGATGAGAATAATTTTAACACACCGAGTGCGCAACTTAAAGAAAAAGAGGCGGAGATTAAAAAGGGTGGCCATCAGAAATACCACGACAGCAACGCCAAAAAAGGCAAGCTGTTTGCCAGGGAAAGAATAAGTCTTCTTCTTGACCCTGACAGTTTTATAGAAGACGGCTTCTGGGCAAATAATATGGCCGGAGACCTGCCGGCGGACGGAGTGGTTACCGGGGTAGGGAAAATACATGGCAGAACGGTATGTGTTATGGCCAATGACTCCACAATCAAGGCGGGTTCATGGGGATGGCGCACAGTGGAAAAAATAATTCGCATCCAGGAAACTGCCATTGACATGATGGTTCCCATGATTTATCTTGTTGACTCCGCCGGCGCCAGAATTACAGACCAGATCGAGATGTTTCCCGGGAGGAGGGGCGCGGGAAGGATATTTATAAACGAGGTAAAAATGTCCGGAATGATACCCCAGATATGCCTTCTGTTTGGGCCTTCAGCAGCCGGGGGCGCATACATACCGGCTTTTTGCGATGTTGTGTTTATGGTGGAAGGGAACGCCAGCATGTACCTGGGGTCTCCGCGAATGGCCGAGATGGTTATTTTTGAAAAGGTAACCCTTGAGGAGATGGGCGGGGCGCGGATGCACTGCTCTGTAAGCGGGTGTGGAGATCTTCTGGCGGTCAGGGAGGAGGATGCCATATCGGAATGCCGCAGGTATATTGCCTATTTCCCCCAGAACTATAGGGAGAAGCCCTCTCTTATTGAGACTGCTGCCCCTGCGCCTGGCAAGGATATAGACGATATTGTACCGGTTAATGAGAACCAGCCCTTTGACATGATGCAGGTAATTAACCGGCTCATTGATGAGGGAAGCTGGTTTGAGATTAAAAAGCTTTTCGCCCCGGAGCTTATAACGGGACTGGCCAGGATAGGAGGCAGAAGTGTAGGGATTCTGGCCAACCAGTCTGCTGAAAAGGGCGGCGTGCTTTTTGTGGATTCGGCAGACAAGGCGGCCAGGTTTATGAATCTCTGTGATGCCTTCAATATACCTCTTCTGTTCCTTATGGATGTTCCGGGATTTATGATAGGCAAAAATGTGGAGAGGCAGGGCATAATCCGGCATGGCGCCAAGATGATTTCCGCAATGTCCCAGGCCACTGTTCCCAAAATATCAGTGGTTATTAGAAAGGCTTACGGGGCGGGACTCTACGCTATGTGCGGCCCGGCCTTCGAGCCCGACTGCTGTATGGCCCTCCCCACCGCCCAGATTGCGGTCATGGGTCCGGAGGCCGCAGTTAACGCCGTTTATGAGAATAAAATAATGGCTCTTTCCCCTGAAGAAAGGCCTGCCTTCGTGGAGCAAAAGAGGCAGGAGTATAAAAAAGACATTGATATCTACCGCCTAGCCTCTGAGCTTGTTGTTGATCACATTATAAGCGGTAAGGAATTAAGGGATGAGCTGATAAAGCGGTTTGAGTTATACGCATCCAAGGACCAGCCCTTTACCAGGCGCAGACACCCGGTTTATCCGGTGTAAATATGGGAATTAGGAATCAGGAATTAGGAATTGGTAACGAAAGTGGGAAATTCCCAATTCCCAACGCCCAATTCCCACATGAGGGAGTGATTGAATTGGGTTACCAAACCTTAAAGCTGACCCGGGAAGGCCACACAGCAATTATGTCTTTCAACCGCCCAGAGGCCATGAATGCGCTGAGCACCCAGGCAGCCAGGGATATTCTGGCAGCCCTTGGGGAAATGGAGCAGGACCGGGAAATATTTGCAGCGGTATTTACCGCTGAAGGGGATAAGGCCTTTTGTGTGGGGGCCGACCTTAAGGAAAGAAAAAATATGAGCCGTGAAGATATGAAGAAACAGCGGGCACTTTTCGTAAAGGCCTTTACCGCAGTCGCTGAATTTCCCAAGCCCCTGGTGGCTGCTGTCAACGGGTTTGCACTGGGGGGAGGCTGTGAGTTCGCCCTTTGCTGTGACTTTATAATAGCATCGGAAGCGGCGGCTTTCGGGTTGCCCGAAGTGGGTCTTGCAATTATTCCGGGTGGAGGTGGAACCCAGCTTCTTCCCAGGGTTTTAGGAAGGAACAAGGCCAAGGAGCTTATTTTTACAGGCCGCAGAATAACTGCCAGGGAAGCCTGTGAACTGGGTCTGATAAACCATGTGGTTCCACCGGATAAGCTTATGGAAAAAACAATGGAAATAATGCGGGAGATTACAAAAAACGGGCCCATTGCACTGCAGCAGGCAAAGAAATCAATAAATCTTGGGGTGGAGCTGGAGCTGCACACTGCACTGGCACTGGAGGCAGAGTGCTACAATGTATGTCTAGCCAGCGAGGACCGGGACGAGGGGCTCAAAGCCTTTAACGAGAAGCGAAAGCCGGTTTATAAAGGAACATAAAAAAATAGCCACAGAGGACACAGAGAACACAGAGAAATAACGTTTAATAATAATGAGAGCTTATTGAAAACCAATATAAAAAGTAAATAAATTCCAAATCAATCATTATTTAAGAGCTTTTTGGATAGCAGGTATAAATTTAAATTATATTAATTAATTGTGAAAAATTATCTTAGATTTAATACTTATCTAAATCCCTCTGTGTCCTCTGTGGCTTTAATAAACTTAAGTAAAGGAGAAATGCAGATGTTTGAAATGAAATATCCTAAAAAAGTTGTTATAGGAGACATAACAGTCCGTGACGGTTTTCAGCATGAGGATAAAACTATTCCCACCCAGGCAAAGCTGTGGCTTCTTGAGGAAATGATTCTTGCGGGCATCAAGCGCCTTGAGGTTACAAACCTTGGCAATCCAAGGGGGATGCCCCAGTTTGCTGATGCAGAACAGTTATTTAAGCTTATCAGGAATAGCAAGCGGGTCAAGGATAAAATTTCTGAGGTGGAGCTTACCGCTATCACCATAAGGGAAAAGGCTGTGGAGAGAGCTATCGAGCTTAAAAAGGAGGGTGTGGGGCCGGACAGAATTTTACAGATGGTATCAACCTCGCCTTCGCATATGTATAAGAATTCCGGACTGGATCACAAGGGCTACTGGAAAATGACAGAAGAGTGCATCAAAAAGGCCCATGATGCGGGAATTAAGGTGAACGGCACCGTAAGCACCATCTGGGGCTGTCCCATTGAGGGTCCCACGGAGCTCAAAAAGGCAGTTGAGTTCACCAAGAGATACCTGGAGCTGGGGGCAGACGACATAGAGCATGCCGACCATGATGGGTCGGCACCCCCCGACAAGGTTTATGAGTACTTTTCAATGATACTGGACGCAATCCCAAACCCTGAGCTGCATATCGCCCACTTCCATGTTACCAGGGGATGGGGGCTGGCAAATGTTCTGGCCGCTCTACAGGCTGGGATAACCCATTTTGAAAGCACCATGGGTGGAATAGGCGGGCAGCCTGCCAATTTTATTGACGGATATCCCGTCTCGGGAACAGGAGCTTATTATTACCAGGATCCCAATATTGTAGGGCTGGTTTCCACTGAAGATATGGTGGTAATGATGGATGAAATGGGCATTGATACGGGTGTAGACGTGGACCGGGTGCTTGAGATAGGCCGTATGGTGGAAAAAATAGTGGGACGTCCACTGAGAAGCGAGTGCATCAGAACCGGGCGCATACCAAAGGGGCCTACAGGGTTTTAAATAATTCCGCTCTTGGTAGAAAAGATATGATGAGAGGGGGGACTATGCATGAATTTTGAGCTCACCAGCGAGCAGAAGCTTATCAGGGATAATGTTTACGATTTTGCCCAGAATGAAATTGCTCCGGGAGCGACAGAGAGGGATAAAACCGGGGAAATGCCCATGGATATCATTAAGCAGATGGGAGACATGGGTCTGATGGGCCTGCCGGTGGAGGAAAAATACGGCGGGGCGGGGGCTGATTATATAAGCTACCTGCTGGCTACCGAGGAGATAGCCAGGGCATGCGCCTCGCTGGGCCTCACCTACGATGCTCATATCGCCCTGGGGATTGCCCCGATATACTATTTCGGGAGCGAGGAGCAAAAAAATGAATATCTCCCTGAGCTTTGCAGCGGGCAGTACCTGGGCTCGATGGGGCTCACGGAGCCGGAGGCCGGCACCGATTCAGGGAACACTAAAACCACTGCTGTCCCCGAAGGTGACGGTTGGGTGATTAACGGTTCCAAGTGCTTTATTACCAACGCAAAGTACTCAAGGGTGGTTACGGTAACCGCTGTAACCGAAAAAGGAAAGGGAGTCAGGGGAATAAGCACCTTCCTGGTGCCTGTAAATGCGCCGGGGTTTGAGCTAAGGAGCGGCTATGAAAAACTGGGAATGAATTCATCGAACACCAACGAGCTGTTCTTTGATAATGTTAAAATCCCCAAAGAAAATCTGTTGGGGCCGTTGAACAACGGATTCAGGCAGCTTATGAAGGTGCTTGACGGAGGGCGTCTTGCCGTGGCAGCCATCTGTGTCGGGATTGCCCAGGCCTGCCTTGATGCCTCATTGAAATATGCCAGGGAAAGGGTTCAGTTCGGCCAGTCGATATCAAGGTTTCAGGCCATCCAGTTCAAGCTTGCCGACATGAAGATGAACATAGAAGTGGGGAGAAACATGTACCTTAAGGGAGGGTGGCTTAGAGATAATAGCAGGCCCTATACCCAGGAGGCTGCCATTGCAAAGCTTTTCTGCTCCGAGATGGCTACCAGGTCAGCCCTTGAGGCTATTCAGATACATGGGGGATATGGCTATATAAAGGAATTTCCTGTGGAAAGGTACCTTCGTGATGCCAAGCTGCTGGAAATTGGTGAGGGAACCTCCGAGGTTCAGCGTATTGTAATAGCCAGGGGGCTGGGGTTGTAAATCTCAAACCCGACAACTGTACTGTTTGATCTATATGTTTAAGCCCTGAATCTGAGGGCTTTTTTTATTGGAAAAAACATCTTTAATGTCGTGGATGAATGTCGTTGAGAGTATAGCTATAGGGTCGAGGCTTGAGGATGAATTTGCCAGGTGTGGTTTTGCTTCCGGCTGACCGGATATGAACTCAGGTTACGGAATGTGACATTTAGGAATTATTTTTCTTTTTAGCTCTTTTTTTCTGACGCTGTTTCTTTTCCCAGTCTTCAAGAAAATCAAGAAATTCTGTCAGTCTGTCCTTTCCCTCGGGTGTAAGTCTGGCAACACGTATAAGGATGTTTTCGGAGGGGGCTGAATAGACTGCCTTGTCTTCGGTAACCAGATAACCTGCTGCCTTAAGAAGCTCCTCGTAGGGTATGCATAGAGGATCGGCAAGTTTTCTTAATATTTCAGGTGAGGGAACCCCCGAGGAACCTCCGCATATCTTTGATATGTAGGTATGATTCACACCGGACAAATAACCCAGCTTCCTGTATGAGTAGCCACTTGTTTTTATAACGTTTTTTAAATAGGATGAAAAAATCATAACCGGCCCCCTTATTCGAGATTATACAACGGGTGGTGACAATTGGCAACATATTATAGTAATTATACAAATAATTAACAATAGTGTAGACAAAAGGAAACATTGGTGTTACTATATTGTATAATAATTTATCCGCTGGGGGGTGGCAAGGTGCCAGGTTATTCCCTGGATAATAAAAAGGTGTCTGAACTTATTTCTGCCAGATACAGCAGTCTTAGGGAGGCATCAAAGGCTATGGGTATCAGCCATTCCTACCTGTCAAAGATATTAGCCGGTAAACGGGAGCCTGGCAAAAAGTTTATAGATGGTATTCTCGTGGCTCTTAAGGGAGTAAAGTTTGAGGAGATTTTCGTGGAAGCTGATATATCCGGTAAGGGGGTTTGATTATGGCTCTTCCGTGTTTTTGTTATAAATGCATTAAATACAAGGAATTGAAGTCAATTAAGGACCCGCACTGCCTTTCCATGGAAGAAAGGAATTGTGAGGGAAGGGATTGTGATTGCTGTGATTTTTCCTGCCAGGGCTTTACTGATAAGCCTGAGACCGGAAAAAAATCAGGCATTATTCAATATTATGTTGAGGTATGACAAATAATCCATGATAAAATAGAAGAAGGTTTATTGTGCACCCTAAAGTGTAAAGGGTGCTTTTTTATTAAAGACGCCCCGGGGGGGATGGAATTGCACAGGGAAGACGCTGGCCTTCTGGAAATATTAAATATTATTGCCGATAATGACTACGAAGGGGTAATATATGTAGATGCTGACGGAGTAGTGCGTTTTATTAGCCAAAGTTACGCAGATTTCCTTAGTTTAAATAAGGAAAAGATACTGGGGCGCTACATAAATGACCTGGTGCCCCAGTCCAGGCTGGTTGAGGTAATGAGATCAGGAAAGCCACAGTATGGGGATGTTTGGGAAATTAACGGCCGGCATGTATTGGTTCACCGCTGGCCGGTATTTAAGGACGGAGAGGTTATAGGCTGCCTGGGGAAAAGCCTTTTCAGGGATGAGCTTAATCTTGCCCGGGAATTTATTAAGAAGGTAAAGTGGCTGGAAGACGAACTTGCCTATTACCGGGACGAGCTTGAAAAGGAGCGCAGGGTAAAGTACGGACTGGAGCACATTATCGGAGTATCTGAATCTGTTATAATGCTGAAAGAAAAAGTAGCCAGGGTTGCCAAGACAAATTCAACGGTCTTAATAACTGGTGAAAGCGGCACGGGTAAGGAATTGCTTGCTCATGCCATTCACAGTATCTCCCCCAGAAAAAACAGGCCCTTTGTCAGGATTAACTGTACTTCAATTCCTGAAGACTTGCTGGAGTCGGAGCTTTTCGGCTACGAGGAAGGCTCCTTCACAGGGGCTAAAAAAGGCGGTAAAATTGGTAAATTTGAGCTGGCCCAGGGGGGCACCATACTTTTGGATGAGATTGGGGATATGAACCAGTCCATGCAGGCCAAGCTGCTTAGAGTTCTTCAGGAGAGAGAAATTGAGCGAATTGGTGGAAGCAAGCCAATACCGGTTGATGTGAGGGTTATTGCCTCCACCAACAGAAACCTGGAGGAAATGACCGGTGCGGGCTTGTTTCGGCTGGATCTTTATTACCGGCTGAATGTTGTTCTGTTATACACACCTCCTCTTCGGAACAGAAAGGAGGATATTCCCCTGCTAACTGAATATCTTATCAAAAGCCTTAATGAAGGTCTCGGTACGGCTACAAGGGGTGTTTCTCCCGAAACCCTTCAGCTTTTCGAAAAGTATGACTGGCCGGGTAATATAAGAGAGCTGAAAAACCTTCTTGAACAGGCCATAAATTTAAGCGATGCCCAATATCTTACTTCTGAAGATTTTCCCATTTTGATAAAAAGGTTGAAGAGGCAAAGCGCCCGTGCCAGTGTAAAGTACCTGTCGGTGGCCATTGAAGAGGCTGAAAAAGAAATACTTATGGCGGCCCTTGAAAAATCGGGCAATAACAGAAGCGATGCAGCCAAGCTCCTGAATATTCACCGGTCGGTGCTTTATAGAAAGCTAGAAAAATATAATATTAAATAAAAAACAGATCTAAGCAAAAAATGTCATTGGCTGGAAGGTTGCTGTCTCACTTTTGCGTCGTGTCTCGTAAATAAGACACGACGGTTTAAGGTTTGTCTCATCAATGTTGTCCAGTTTATGAGACAATAATTAATAGCAGGTACTAATAGTGACATATGGAAGATTATTCACAAAACCCTGTTTTTACAGGGTTTATTATCTTTTTAACGGAATTTTAACTTTTGGCACTGTTCTTGCGTAATTGCGTAAATATATATATTTCAGACTTGTATGTATATTTGGAGGAGGGACAGGAATGAACTACGCCGAGGAGTATGGCAAAAAGCTTGTAACGGCGGAAGAAGCGGTGAAAGTTATAAAGTCAGGTGAGTGGGTTGACTACGGCACCTTCCAGAATCAGGTTGTGATGCTGGACCAGGCCCTGGCGGCCAGGAAAGAAGAGCTTGATGATGTCAAGATAAGGTCTGCCTGCAGGGTTATGGGCCCCCCGGCGGTTGCAATGGCTGACCCTGCCAAGGAAACCTTTGTATTTAACAGCGGTCACTATAGCCCAATTGACCGTAAGGTCAGCGACTTTGGCATGTGCTACTATTTCCCCCTGTTGTTCAGGGAGGTACCCAGCTATTATGATTATGGCACCGTGGATGTTGCCATGGTTGCTGTAAGTCCCATGGATAAGCACGGGTACTTCAACTTCGGTCTTTCAAATGTTTACAGCAAAAAAACCTGTGAACAAGCCAGGAAGGTTATTGTGGAGGTTAACCCCAACATCCCCTGGGTATACGGAGGGAGCCAGGAGTGCATTCATGTTTCCGAGGTGGACTACATAGTGGAAGCCGACTGGCAGCTTATGCAGCTCCCGGAAATACCCATTAAGAACGAGGATGAAAAGATTGCCAGCCTTATTTTAAACCAGATAGAAGACGGTAGCTGTATACAGCTGGGGATTGGCGCTCTCCCCAATGCGCTGGGAAAATTGATTGCCAAATCTGACCTTAAAGATCTTGGCGTGCACAGTGAAATGATGTGCGATGCCTTCATGGAAATGTGGGAGGCCGGAAGGGTTACCGGAAACTGCAAGAATACTGACAAGGGCAAAATGGTGTTTACCTTTGCTCTTGGCGCCCCGAGACTGTATGAGTGGCTCGACCACAACCCCGGGGTTGCCTCTTACCCGGTGGATATTGTAAACTACCCACACAGAATAGCCGCCAATGACAAAGTTATTTCAATAAATAATGCCCTGCAGGTGGACCTTTTCGGCCAGGTTGCAGCTGAGTCCTCGGGCCCTCGCCATATAAGCGGCACCGGCGGGCAGGTGGACTTCGTGGAGGGCGCCTTCATGTCCAAGGGGGGCAAGTCCTTCATAGCCCTCAACTCCACCTATACTGATAAGGACGGCAACCTGCACAGCCGCCTTACTCCTACCCTGGAGCCGGGCACCATTGTTACCACCACCCGCTCCACTGTAATGTACATTGCCACAGAGTTCGGCATAGCCTGTATGAAGGCGAAAAGCACCTGGGAAAGGGCAGAGGCCCTTGTAGAAATAGCTCACCCCAAGTTCCGCGAGGAACTGATTCAGGAGGCCGAAAAGATGAAGATTTGGAGAAGGTCAAACAAGAGGGCCACTGCTGCCCAGTGTGCAGGTTAACAAATTTTATGACTGAAAGGGAGCCTGCGGGCTCCTTTTTGTTTATTATTCTGGTATTTATAGGCTTTTTCAATAAAGGAAATTAATGCGACCACGGCTAAATATTGTTACAATAGGTTGTAAGGGATGTTGACTGAATTGGCTGAAAATAGGTACAGGGTATGGGATGCCCATGTGCACCTTTTTCCCGGCAAATTGTTCGGTGCCATTTGGAGATGGTTTGAAAGCTATAACATTAGCATGCCCTACCAGGGGATGAACAGCGGTCAGGTTACCGAACACCTTGAAAAAATGGGTGTCGATAAGGCATTTTTACTGGTATATGCCCATAAGGCTGATGTATCCTCGGGAATTAACAAGTGGCTGCATAATTTTTGTGAGAAAAGCCCTATGTATTTCCCCCTGGGAAGTATCCACCCCAGTGACAGGGATATTGAAAAAGTTGTTGAAGAAGCCCTTGATTTATTCGGATTTCTTGGGCTTAAAATTCATTACTTGGTTTCCGGTATAAGGGCGGATGATCCTCAGTATAAAAAAATATACAGAGCACTGGAGGGCCGTGGCAAAATGCTTGTGGCTCACGCAGGAACTGCCCCCATTCCTTCTTCCGGCCTGGGAATGGAAATCTTTGAGCGGGTGCTTTATAATCACCCGGAAATGACTGTACAGGTTGCGCATCTTGGTCATTTTGAGCTGGACAGGGTTGCGGTTTTAATGGAAAAGTACCCAAACCTGTACCTGGATACGGCATGGGCACTGGGAAACAGCTATATGCAGGTGGATATCAACGCTGTAAGAGATCTGATTATGGGATTTCCGGACAGGATACTCTATGGTTCCGATTTTCCCATTATTCCAGAGGATCCGGTTGTTACGGTTAATAAAATAATTGAACTGTCTCTCCCTGAAAGAATAACACGGCAAATTTTATACGGTAACGCTGAGAATGTTGTTGGAAAAATTAATGTAAATAAATAATGAAGCGTGAGAAAGGAGTTGTATATAAGGTGGAAGTTATTGAGGCCATTAAAACGAGAAGTAGCTACAGGCGCTACAAGGAGGACGCAGTTTCAAGGGACCTTTTGGAATATGTGATTGATGCCGCCAGGCTGGCCCCTTCCTGGCATAACAAGCAGGGGTGGTATTTTATAGTTATTACCGATGATAGCAGAAAGATGGTTGGAAGCGCTTTGCCCGATACAAACCCTGCAAAAAATGCCCTGGGGCAGGCGCCGGTTATAATTATTCTTTGTGCCGACCCTGAACAGTCGGGAAATGTGGAAGGCAAGGCATACTACCTTGTGGATGCCGCCTGTGCCATGGAAAACCTCATGCTTGCTGCAATAGATAAAGGCCTGGGCACATGCTGGGTGGCCGGAGACCTTGACGAAGGATTTTTGAAAAAAACATATAATATTCCTGACAACATAAGAGTGGTTGCCGTCACTCCCCTGGGATACCCGGCGTACCAGCCAAAACCCCGTCCAAGAAAATCTATTCAGGAAATTACTTTTTCAAATGAGTGGGGAAAAGAGTTTTAACATAATTCAAATTAAAGGCCGGAGCAATGCACCGGCCTTCGGTTTGCTTCTTTGCATGCCAGCTAAGGAAATATAACGGTTAGCCCGAAACTGTATGTCTCTCCGTAACAGTCCGTTAAGGTTCCGGTGAACGTTGCGGTTTCTCCAAAGAGTGATTTTAGTTTATCAAAACTTATACCCTGGCCGCTTAAGTCTATGAGCCCCAGGCCTGATATCAGCAATATTTTATTAATACCTTTTCTGAGTTTTTGGAAAACCACGGGGTTTATATCTAACAACTTCAGACCCGTTATATCATTGCCGTACAGGTTAAGAGAAATGCTATCTTCATCAAAAACTTGTAGCGGCAGTGTGGTTTTTAAAAAAGAATCCTCCGTAACAATGAGGACACCTGCAATCAGCCTTGACTCCGGAGACAGGTTAAGTCCGGAGAGGCCCAAATTCAATTCTACGTCAAGGCCGGAATTCAAGGGCACGTTCAATAGTCTGTCATCTATTATTAAGAAAGCGGAGTGGAGTAATGGGTGGTGTACGGTGTCACTGTCTTCATCATTGCCGTTACTAAACCAGCCACCGGAGTAATTATTTTCGCCGTTTTCATCATCTTCATCGTATTCTATAGGTATCTTTTGTAAAAGAGGGGCTATTTTTATATCCCGCCTGGCCCGGTCAAGGGCAGATATCGCCTCTGCCCTGGTAACGCTGTCATAGGGTCTGAAGGTGTTGTCCGGGTACCCGTACATATACCCGTGCGCCGCAACGGCTATTATTATTTTTTTTGCCCAGCGGGGCATTATGTGCCGGTCTCTGAAATTCACCAGCCTCCCCAGGTCTTCGTAGGTGTTAAGCCTGAGAAGTTTGGCGATAATGGCAGCCATTTCCTGTCTTTTAATTTCATGGCCGGGCCTGAAAGTCCCGTCCTCGTAGCCTAGTATATAACCTGTGGATTTAGCTTTTTCCACTTCCTCAACAAACCAGTCATCCGGTGAAACATCTAAAAAAAAGGAGGGTATTTTACCTTCCAGGCCAAAGGCTTTATTGGTCAGGGTTATGAATTCGGCCCGTGAAATGCCTGCATCGGGCCTGAAGGTTCCATCGGGGTATCCCTCACACAGGCCGGAATCAGACCAGTCTTCTATTTTCTGTTGGGCCCAGTGGCCCTGAATATCGCCGTATTGGCCAAAGGATGGCCCTGAAAAATAAAACATAGCCAATAATACAAAGTAAAAGGTAATAGCATGTTTTACCGCTGCCCTCAATGAGTTCCCTTCTTTCGAGATACTTAGCTAACTACAATATACCATAAAATACCAGCCATATCATTGTTAGGAAAAGCAATCTTATAGACAATAATAATTAAAACCTGGTTGACTAATAATATGCCTGGATTTAAGGTCTATCACTACCTTTTAAAATATAAATGTAAAAGCCCCGGCTGATATCAGCCGGGGCCCTATGGTGATTACTGACGGTTTAATTCGATTTTTTCTCTGAATAAATACGGGATTAAATAAAGTCCGCTTAACCCGACAAGGGAATAAATAATTCTGCTGAACAGAGTGGAAGGTCTGAAAGCAGATGCCCCTGAAAGAGCTTGAACAAGATCCCACTGGAAAAGCCCTACAAGCAGCCAGTTGAGAGCGCCTATAATGGCAAGGGCAAGTGCGGTCCTGAACAACCAAACCATTTAGTATCACCTCCTTTTTGAAATGCTTTTTTTTTAGATAAGTGTTATAATAGGCTTGTTTTTACAAAATCAATATATATTATTGGTTAATTGGGACTTTTGTATACATGGGGACACTTTAATACAGCCATGTAAATAAAAAAACAGTCCTGGAATGACTGTTTTGGGTAAATAAAAACTGATGGAGGTAATGATATGAATTATGTTGAACCACTGGCGGTTATCGAAGAATTGGATATGGATGAGCAGCAGTTACTTTTAACATGCCTGTTTATGACTCTGGGTGTTGAAAAGATATATGAAATAACTGTGCATACTTCCAACTATCTAAGGGAAAAAAACCGTGAGAGAGCTGCTGAACAACTGGATAGAGCTGCTCAAAAGATGATTATCCGTTAGTAAATATTGTTTTTTAAAACAAGTGTTTATTTTTGACATCTAGGGCAGTAATAGGAACTCCTTCCTCCAATTTTTGTTCTTGCAACAGGCTTTCCGCAATTAAAGCATGGTTTTCCCTCCCGGTCATAAACCCGGAGGGATTCCTGATTTGTACCGGCCTGTCCCATGCCATCCACGTAATCCCTAAAAGTTGTGCCCCTGTTGGCTACACCGTCTTCCAAAACATCACGTATCGCCCGGCAAAGGAGTGCTATTTCTCTGGCGGTAAGATTGGCTGCCGTTTTTTCTGGGTTTATCCTGGCCCTGTGCAGGGCTTCATCCGCATATATGTTGCCCAGCCCGGAGATCAAGGTCTGGTCCAGCAATAGAGGCTTTATTTTTACACGCCTCCTTTTTAGCTCCTTTTTCAAATACTCCCTTGTAAAGTTCTCACTGAGCGGTTCGACACCAAGATCCTTAATGCCCGGAAAGGAATCAAGCTGTTCAGACTCCACAAGGGCCATTCGTCCAAACTGGCGCATATCTGAAAAGTGCAGCTCATAATTATTACTTAGTTTAAATAAAGCATGGGTGTGCTTTGAAGGATCTGTGCCCGGCGGGGAATATACAAGCCTTCCCGTCATTCTGAAGTGGATTATCAGTACATAGTTGCCACTTAAGTGAATTAAAAGATACTTACCCCTCCGGCCCAGTTTTTTAATCTTCTTACCGGTGATATTGGCTGCAAAGAATTCAGGGGAAGGATGCTTTACTATTTTGGGCATAAACAGTCTCACTTCTGTGATGTTTAACCCAATTATAAGGCTTTCAAGACTTTTTTTGACTGTTTCAACTTCAGGGAGTTCAGGCATAGCTACAACTCCTTGCTTTTATGCTAACGGGTAGTACCTGTTGGTCGGAGGAGCTAAAGAGACATTCTCAATTGGTCGGAGGGGCTATTGGGTATTTCCGATTGGTCGGAGAAGCTTTATGGTAGTACCTCTTGTCTTCGACCAATAGGAAATGCAAGCATCTCAGTCCCTCCGACCAATCGGAAATGCATCTCGGCCCCTCCGACCAATCGGAAATGCATCTCGGCCCCTCCGACCAATCGGAAATGCATCTCGGCCCCTCCGACCAATCGGAAATGCATCTCGGCCCCTCCGACCAATCAGAAATACTTCTTCGGCCCCTCCGACAGAATAAGAATTCCAGGATAAGCGTTTCAGGATAAGCGTTTCACGTCGTACCAGTTGGGGCCCACTTTCATATCAACTTTTAGGGGAACATCCAGCTTTATGGCATTTTCCATGCATTCTCTCACCAGAGCTTTAAGTTCTTCCAGCTCATTTTCTGGAGCATCAAATATTAGCTCATCATGGACCTGAAGTATCATACGTGACTTTAACTTTCTTTTTTTGAGCTCACTCCAGATTTTCACCATGGCAAGTTTTATTATGTCGGCAGCACTGCCCTGGATGGGGGTATTTATTGCAGTTCTTTCACCAAAATTCCTTACTGTCTTGTTAGGACTGAATAAATCCGGAAGGTACCGGCGGCGATTCAGTACAGTGGTTACATATCCTTTATCCTTTGCTTCGGCAATGGTTTTTTCGATGTATAACTTTGTACCCCTGTACCTTTCAAAATAGCTTTTAATATATCTGCCTGCTTCCTGTCGGGTTACCTTTATATCGCGGGCTAAACCGAAATCGCTTATTCCGTATACTATTCCGAAATTAACCGCCTTTGCCCTGCCTCTCATGTCTGAAGTAACTTCCTGCAGGGCCACTCCAAAGACTTCCGAAGCAGTCCTTGTGTGAATGTCCTGCTCTTCTCTGAAAGCCTCCAAAAAAACAGGATCCCGGGCCATGTGTGCCAATATCCTTAACTCAATCTGGGAGTAGTCGGCGGTTAGTATTTTATTGCCTTCACACCGGGTCTTAAAGACTTTTCTTATTTTTCTTCCCTCTTCCAGCCTTATGGGTATGTTCTGTAAATTGGGCTCGGCACTGGATAGCCTGCCGGTGGCAGTAATATTCTGGTGGAAGGTGGTGTGCACCAGACCTGTTTTTGGATCGATAAGCGGCATCAAGCCGTCTATGTATGTTGATTTTAGCTTTACTAGCTGCCTTCGCAATATAATGTGGTTCACAATGTCATGGGTGTCGGCCAGCTCTTCTAGAACTTCCGCATCTGTAGAGTATCCTGTCTTTGTTTTCTTTATAACCGGCAGCTGCAACTTTTCAAAAAGTACTTGTCCAAGCTGGCGGGTTGAGTTTATATTGAATTTTTCCCCGGCCAGATGGTATATTGACCTGTCCAAATCCTCTATTCTGCTTCCAAGGTCCAGGGACATCTCTTCAAGGAGCCGGGAATCCACCTTTACGCCGGCCATTTCCATATCTGCCAGTATACCTACAAGTGGAAGTTCAACCCGGTAATAAAGATTTTCCATACCGGCTTCCTTTATTTCCTTTTCAAGAGTTCCGGCCAGCTTTTTTACTGCATCGGCCCGGGCGCACAGGGCGGCCGTCCCCTGGGTCGGCAGTACCACCTCCAGGTACTTCAGGGCAAGATCATTTATATCACGGTTGGGTGACCCGGGGTTAAGCAGGTAAGCGGCTATAAGTATGTCCATTTTCACTTCCTGCAGTTTTATGCCGTGCTTTGCAAGTATCCACATATCGGACTTGGCGTCAAAGCATATTTTGGGGTGCTCCTTGCTTTCGGCCAGATACATAATAAATTCAAGGGCTTCCATCGAAGATGCGGGAATGTAGTAGCTCTTGCCATCCACAACGCTGATTGCAGCGCCGGTGAGACCGTGCTCCCGGGTTCCTTCAATGGCAATACCTATTGTATTTTGTGTAAGTTCTTTCTTTAGTATTTCAAAATCCTTTCGGTTTTGTACCGGGGTGTATTCAATATTATAAGTTTTAAGGCCAGAAGTGTTTTCTTCGGTTACATTGGCGGTATCACCGATTTTTTTTGCCCCTGCACCATTCTTCTCCATTTCCTTTGTTATACTTTTAATAAGACTCTTGAATTCCAGTTTGCTGAATAACAGGAGCAGGCTGTTGTAATCAGGTCCGGACCACCGGCACCCTTCGGGGTCTATATTCACAGGCACTTTTCTTTCGATGGTGGCCAATCTTTTTGAGAGCCTGGCCTGGTCAGCAAATTCATTCAGCTTATCTGCAATCCTGGGGCTGGTTTTACCGATGTTTTCAAGAAGGCTTTCCAGTGTCTGAAACTGGCTGATAAGTTTTATTCCTGTTTTTTCTCCAATACCGGGTACTCCCGGAATGTTGTCTGAGGCATCCCCGGAAAGCCCCTTCAGGTCTATAAGCTGTACAGGCTTTAAGCCATATCTTTCCATAACCTTTTCTTCGTTGTATTCTTCCAGTTCGGTTATACCTTTTTTAGTAAGCAATACCGAAGTGTAGGGAGAAACCAGCTGAAGAGCGTCCCTGTCCCCGGTTACTATCACACTCTGAATTTCTCTTTTTTCAGCCATTAGTGTAAGTGTTCCTATAAGATCATCGGCCTCAAAATTCTCCAATTCAAGAACCTCTATGCCCATCACAGAGAGAACTTCTTTAATAAGAGGGAACTGAGGCCTTAATTCATCCGGGGTTGCTTTACGGGTCCCCTTGTATGTCTCAAGTTCCCCGTGGCGAAAGGTTATCTTTCCCTTGTCGAAACATACCGCTACCATCCGGGGCTTTCTTTCCGAAAGAATTTTAAGCAGCATACTGGTAAATCCGTATACCGCGTTGGTAAAAGTGCCCTGGCTGGTGGTAAGAAGGGGGATTGCGTGGAAAGCCCGGTGTGCCAGGCTATTGCCGTCTATAACCATTAATAGTTCCGGGGCCAATATTTGAACACCTTCCTTACATCTTATTGACTATTATTTTCACCGCCATGGTATTAAATACCTTCTCCTGTCACCTGGGGGCACAAGGCAGGAAAAAAGACGGCAGGGGCGAATCTTGATATTAATAAATTTGTGGGGTTGATTTCTTGTATAAAAAAATTATTGTCCTACTGCTGGTGGCTCTTTTTTCATTTGCCGGAATAAACAGTGCATACGCCGGTGATATCTCAAAGGCCAAAGATACAATAAGCGAAGTTTTCGACTATCTGCTGGAATACCACAAGGATAACCCTGAATTTGATCAGCTTATGGAGGGGGCCATATGGGGAATGATTGATACCCTGGAGGACCCTTATACCGTTTTTCTGGCTAATGATGAGGTCGGAGAATTCGTTGATACCCTTAATGGCAACTTTAAAGGTGTTGGTATTTACCTTGAGGGGCAAAATGATTATCCGAGGGTTTTGGAGGTCTTTCCGGATTCGCCTGCCAAGGCGGCGGGTGTAATGCCGGGAGATATAATAATTAGGGTTAACGGTACTGATATTAAGGGGTTACCGTTAAATTCCATTATTGAAAAAATTAAGGGCCCGGAAGGTACCGAGGTTAATCTGTTAATAAGCAGGGATGAAAAAGAGCTGTCTTTTAAAATAAAAAGAACCACTTTGACATTTACTACGGTAAACTCAAAGGTTATGGATAAGAGTACGGGATATATTTCTGTTGATTCTTTTAGTCCCAAGACGGCTTCAGAATTTAGAAGCGCCCTGAAATCACTGATTATTAAAGATATAACAGGACTTGTAATAGATTTAAGGGACAACCCGGGCGGTTATCTCGAAGCCGCCGTGGAAATGGCTGAAATGTTAGTTAAGCCGGGTGACCTGATAGTAAAAACAGAGTACAATGATGGGTCGGAGGAAAAGTACATTGCGGAAAAGCAGGATTTATCAATCAAGGTTCCTATTATTGTAGTGGTTAATTCGGGCAGCGCCAGCGCTTCGGAAGTATTTGCGGGGGCTCTCCAGGACCACGGGATTGCCAGGCTGGTGGGGGAAAGGACCTTTGGAAAGGGAGTTGTGCAAAATGTAATTCCTCTCGATGGAGGAGGAGCCCTGAAACTTACCACTGCCGAATATACAACGCCAAAGGGCCGGCACCTTAATAAAAAGGGTATAGAGCCCGATTATTTAATAAATACCGGGGATTTGCAGGTTCCCTTCGCGCTGACCCTTGTACAGCCTCAGCACCAAAGGATAATAAAGTATACTCCAGACAGTGATGAGGTTATGGTTAACGAAGAGAAAATAAAAGTGTCCAACAGGCCATTTTCAAAAGACAAAACTGTATACCTTCCCCTGCGCTTCACATTTGAGGCACTGGGCTATATGGTTAAATGGGATGAAAGCACCGGAAGAATATTGGTTAAAAAAGATAACGATACCCTTCAGCTGTCAGTAGCAGGTTACCCTTTATATAACGGCAGGATAATTAAGGTCGGCAGGAGTTTGTATGTTGAAGACGGTGTATCATATATAACTCCAGAATTGATAGGGGCTCTTGGTTTTTCCTGTGAATATGTAGAAAATCAGATCGTTATTAAGTCTAAGACAGGTAGATAGAATGATAAACGTAATAAGGGGGTGACAGGGTATGGCAAACAGTAATGACCTCTCCTCACAAGAAGGGAAAAATAGTAAAACAGCTGGAGTAGTATATCTGGACCAGTATAGATGGAGAAAGGCAGGCCAGATTTTACGCCGGAAGCTTGGGGAATTCGCAGTGGATTCATTTTTTTCCAACGACATTTCCAGGGCACAGCAACTGTACCTTGTCGGGCTGAACCCTGATATTGTTGATGAAAATGAAGAAATGATCATGGAGAGATGCTTTGAGTGGTTCATTTTTGACTACGTTACCGAGGGTGGCATGACCCCTATAGAAGTAATGGCTGAGCAAAAAAAATTGCCGGAGAATGAACAGAGTCTTATAGAGGATTGGAAGAATTCAAGACTATCGGTTTTTGAGGTAAAAGGTATGGATACCCGCAGGGGAATAAGGATAAAAGACCTTTTGCAAAACCGTGAGTTTTGGGTAAGTAATTTTGATTTTTCAGGTGAAATCGAAGAAGGTTCAGTAATATACATGAGGGTACTCAGGGTAGGCAAGGAGTATGAATTTTCCACGGGAGGCTTTGGCCTGCCTCCGGAATGTGGCGGCCCACTCCTGGAAAAAATAAGGGCCGATGCCGGAAGGTATTCCTCAAAAAAGGGGCGGGGCCGCTTTATTCTCAATAAATATCTGAGAGAGAGGGCTCATATAATTAATACCTGGGTACTTGATTTTGCCCACAGGATATATAACGATGGCATGGATATTGAGAAGGACGGGTGTTCCCCTTTTATTCCCGGCACACAGGAAAAGCCTTCCTCTAAATTAGCACAGCATATTACTGACCTTTTTCTTGATGATTATTATGAAAAATGGATTAAAGAGCCTTCACAGACCCTTGATGGAAAGACACCGAAAGAATCGTGCAAAACGGTTCATGGCAGGGCGAAGGTGGAAGAATTATTAAAAGAGCTGGAGGAAGTTGAGAGAAAAAGGGCCAAAAAGGGAGAACCCCATTATGACATCAATAAGGTAAGATCCCGCCTGGGATTAATTAAGGGAGATTCTATTGTTAAAAATAGTGCCTTTAAAGATAAGGATGAGGAAAAGGAGCCTTTTTGGGAAACCTTCCGGTGGCCGGGTAAAGCCCATGCAAGAATAGCTTTTTTGGTTATGGATTATTTTAAGTCAAAAAATTATTCATTTGACCAGATGACCGGAGCCCTTAAACTGTGGTTTGATTACTGTGTAAAGGAAAACCCGAAAGTCCGGAAGGAACAGTTATGGGTTGCGGCAGTGGTATATGCTTTTTCCAGGCTGGAGTGTGATAGCACTGTAAATCAGCAGGGACTTGCCCGGGAGTTTGACATAAGTGTTTCAGGCCTTTCGGAAAAATTCCGTTCAATGTGCAGGTCCCTTGATCTAATGGTGCTGGACAGAAGGTATACTTCGGCTAAATCACCAATAGAAGGTCTGGAACTGTCGGACCCTTTACTGGCAAAGATATTTTATAACCTTAAGCTTTAAAGAATTAAGGAGGAGAGTTTTTGGATTTTATATTTGAGCTTTTGGATCCTATCCTAAAAATAGCGGAAGCTAAAATAACTGCCATGGGCTACTGGGGAGTAGGTATAGGGATGGCCATTGAGAGCGCCAACATTCCTCTTCCCAGTGAAGTAATCATGCCATTAGGCGGATACCTGGTATCTAAAGGGGAGTTGAATTTTTTCTGGACGGGAATGGCCGGGACAGTAGGAGGAACGGTGGGATCTATCCTGTCATACTGGCTGGGGCTGTGGGGAGGGCGCCCGTTTTTAATCCGCTATGGCAGGTATATTGGGATAAATCAGAAAAGGCTGGCTATGGCTGACAACTGGTTTTTAAAATATGGGGAGGCTACCGTATTCTTTACCAGGCTTATGCCTATTATCAGGACTTTTATTTCTCTTCCGGCAGGGATATCGGGAATGAATTTCCCCCGTTTTGTCATTTACACCTTTCTGGGATCGCTGCCGTGGTGTTTTTTTCTTACTTATCTCGGCTTTTTGCTCGGGGAGCACTGGCATGATCTGAAGACCTGGTTTCACAGGGCCGACTTGCTCATTGTAGCGCTTATTGCCGGAACGATAATCTTCTTTTTATATAAAGCAAGGAAGAGACAGTTTTAATCTTTAGATCAAAGAATTCCGGCAGGTTTACCTGCTGGAATTTTTATTCTTTTCACCGTTATTCCCGTTGAATTTTGTGATCCTTTTTGACTGAAACGAAAATATTATAAGGCTTAAAAGTATAATTATCAGGGTAATTTTGGTTACCATTCCCTCGGCCCTTTCGAGGCTGTGCCCAAGGGCGGTGTATATGACTATTTCAGGGAGCTTTCCCAATACACTGGCTACGAAAAACCCCTTAAAGCTTACCTTGCTAAGGCCTGCGGCATAACTTACTATACTCGATGGCAATATTGGTACAAGGCGGGCCAGGAAAACTACCCTGGCCCCGGATCTTTTGCTCATTTCCTCGACCTGGGGCATGTACCTGGAAAGGCGTTTTGAAAAATAATCCCTGGCAAGAAACCTGGCTGCGAAAAATGCTACGGTTGAACCCAAAAGGGCTCCCACAAGGGTTATCACAATTCCCCAGGCTATTCCAAAAATGAACCCGTTTGCTCCTGCCACAAGGAACAGGGGCACGGGGGTTGCTATAGTCTGGATAACCATTACCGTGATGCTTATAAAAACAGCCCAGGCGCCGAAAGACAGAAGCCATTCCGACATTTCCCTGCTGCTCTTGAAGATTCCAAGCATAAGGAGATTTTCAGGCCTGGCGTGGTCAATTATAACAGCAATTATTGTCAGTACGACAATGATTGCCGAAATTATAAATAGTATCTTTTTGGTCATAGGGGCCTCCGGCGAGTCAGTGGCTTAATACCAATAATTAATATATCAAAAATGTCAGTTTTGAGAAAGTTTTTTCCTTATTTTGATTAGATTGCTGGCAATTTCATAAAAAAAATTTATTAATATCTAAAAAATCATCTTTTTTAAAAAAGACTGGTCTTTCTATAAGGGAAAGGCTGTTTTTTTGTCGAATATATATGGCAACATTTAGCTGAATTACATGGAGGGCTGGTATGGGTAAAAAAATTCTGGTGGTTGACGATGAGATTATGATAACGGAAACTATTGCAACATTTCTTGAAGTAACGTCACCCTATGGGGTAATTCAGGCTAACAGTCCCTTTGATGCCCTCGAATTTGTAAAATCAGAGCCCGTGGGCATGGTTATATCAGATTTCCTAATGCCGAAAATGAATGGACTTGATTTGCTTAAAAAAATACAGGCTATTGATAAAAGGGTAACACTGGTACTTTTAACGGGATATGCCGATAAAGACAATGCAATACGGGCGGTTAACGAGCTCGATCTGTACTATTACCTGGAAAAGCCGTGGAATAACGGGGAGCTCTTAAAAATAGTCCAGAATGGAATGGAAAAGAGAAGTCTTATAGCGGAGCTGGAAAGCCGGGTCGACAGTCTTAACGAGGCTAACGAGAGAGTTGAGAGACTATACAGACTCTTGCAGAGGGACTACCAGCAGGAAATGGATAACGTTGAAACTGTTCTTTTTTCGCTGGCCCGTGCCATAGAGGCAAAGGACAAATATACCGAGGGCCATGCCGAAAGGGTTAGCAGGTATGCAGTGCTTATAGGCCGGAAAATGGGCCTTGATGAAATGCGCCTGGACATAATAAGGTCTGCCGGCATAATTCATGATATTGGGAAAATAGGCATTTCCGAAGCTATCCTTAATAAGCCCGGCCGCCTTACACCGGAGGAATTTGATCATGTTAAAGTTCATCCTCTTATAGGAGAAAAGATATGTGGGCCGCTTAATTGTCTCAAAGGGGCTATTGATTTAGTCAGGCACCACCATGAAAAATTAAACGGAGCAGGTTATCCTGACGGGCTTTTTGGTGAAGAGATTAGTACCGATGCAAGAATTATGGCTGTGGCAGATATTTTTGACGCCCTTTATTCGGATAGGCCCTACAGAAAAAAACTCACTGTGGAAGAGTCTGTCGGTATTCTGGAAAAGGAAGCGGCAGAAGGGCTTTTGGATAAAGCTGCGGTGTCTGCTCTTGTGGCGCTGATTAGGAGCGGGGAGATGGATCTATGAAAGAAAAGGTGTCTAAGCATATTTGTCAATCGGAAGGCGAGTGTCCTTTACACGATAATATAGGTAAGGGAAGGTCCCTGGAAAAAAGCATAAGGGTATTGGTGGGGGGAATACTTCTTGCCGTTGTGATTACCTTTTCAGCATTAAATGTTGTATTGGGGATAAAAATACTGGACTTTCTTACTGGAAGCGCCATGGTGTTTCTTGCAGGCGCAGGGTCGGTGGTAGTGGATGGAGACTACCTGAAACACATGAATAATGAAGAAAGATCGTATGAAAAGGTAAGAGAGTCGATAAATGATAAGATAGATAAGCTGGTTCCTGATAAAGCGCATCATGAATTGCCGGTTGAATTGGGAGATTGGGTGGAACTTTCACTGGTGAAAAATATTTCAGAACAGTGGGTTTATATATATGATTCCAGAAAGAGGAGCGGTGAAATAACCTGGGACGATGAGGAAAGCCTGGGGGAGTTGTACAAGGTCATGGCACAAATGAGCAGCCTGTCAGGTTTCGATGTCAGAGTCAAGTACATATCCGGCAGGATAACAGCCTTTTCACCGGTTCTGTCCAGTGATAAAAAGGTAGTGGGAGTGTTTTTGGCAAGCATTGATAGGAATGTAGTGCTTGTTTTTAGGCCTTTTATTGTAGCCGTAGTGTCCGTAATAGGAATTGCTGTTTTTCTTGTATTTGTTTTTATCGGTAAATCTATATCAAAAAGAATGATTAGGCCCCTTCAGACATTGGAGAAAAAGATATCTGCCCTGGCTAAAGCCGGTGAGGACAAGTGTGGGGACTTTATAATATTTGATGATACCTTTGACGAGGTTAAAAAGCTGGCCAATGCCACAAATATGGTGGTAGCAAAGCACCATAAGCTTATTGACCGGCTAAATGAGCAAAAAACAGAACTTTTTGCCCAGAACCAGCAATTGGAGGCCCAGCAGCAGGAACTGCTGGCTACTCTTGATGAATTGAGGGAGACCCAGATGCAGTTGGTTCAGAGGGAGAAAATGGCTTCACTGGGGCAGCTTACCGCTGGAATAGCCCATGAGATAAACACTCCGCTTGGCGCTATAAACAGTAACACAGATATGATTGACATGTTTATTAAGGGACTTGACGGCAATGAGGGGTTAATTGAAAAAGAAAAAGCTATTAACCTGTTAAATAAAATTAAAAAGTCCAATGATACAAACATAATGGCTGTTGGAAGAATAATTGAGATTGTAAGGACCCTTAAGAATTTTTCCCGCCTGGATGAGGCTGATTTTCAGGAAGCTGATTTGCACCAGGGGTTGGACAGCGTTTTGCTGCTGGCGCACCATCACCTGAAGCATAATATTAAGGTTATTAGAGAATACGGAGAAATTCCTTTAATTGAATGCTATCCCAACCAGTTAAATCAGGTTTTTATGAATCTTGTGGTAAATGCAGCCCAGGCCATTGATGGCGAGGGTGAAATCACAATAAGAAGCGGTATCCGGGGAGATATGGTGTTTGTTGAGATAAAAGACAACGGGGAGGGAATACCGCCGGAAAATCTGAGCCGTATATTCGACCCGGGGTATACTACCAAGGGTGTAGGTGTGGGAACAGGCCTGGGACTTTCCATATGCTACAATATTGTAAAAAAACATAACGGTACAATAGAGGTTGAAAGTGAGCCGGGGAGGGGAAGTCTTATCAGGGTGCTTTTACCTGTGAAGCAGCCCCCTAAACAATAATTATTATTATAATATTGTTCTATAGAATTAGCTAAACAAGGTGGGATTTTTGTTGTCTGACTTGCTTTCTGTGTTTATAATGGGGGCCGGCCGGATGGGTGAAATACTGGCCGGGTCTATGGCTGATAATCACAGGGTCAATCTCTATGACCGGGACGAACGAAAAGGACGCGAGGCCGCCAAGAGGACGGGGGCGGGTTATAGCCATCCTGCAGGGGCCATTCCCGGGGCGGATGCCGTTATATTTGCTCTTCCTCCCGCTTTGACCGTAGAAGCAGTTGAATCTGTCAGGAAGCTTATTAACCCCAAAACAGTAATAATTAATATAGCCACCACAGTACTAAAGGATCAGTTAAGGCCGGTGCTGGGCGAGAATGAACACCTGGCAGGGGTAAAGATAGTGGGGCATTACCGGGAAATGAATGAGAGGCCGGTTATTATTGTTGATGCTGATACAGAGAAGGCCGGGCAGGTTGCCTTTAAGCTGTTCACCGAAATTGGGCATGTTGAGGCCGGGGATGAAAAGATAGTTGGGCTGATTAACACCATAGCCACGCGGGAGGCGTTTCGTGCTGCAATCACAATAGAAAGGCTCCTCCGGGAGGAGGGGGCCAGTCCGGAAGGCATAAAATCGGCTCTCAGGGTGGTAGCCTCCGGTTCCATTAAAGCCTACTCGGAAAATGACATAGGACCTTTTGCCAAAGAACTGCTAATACAGATTAATTTAAAATAAAATAAAAAAATAAGGGGCTGCGTTTCCGCAGTCCCTTATTGCTGGTGGGTACAGCTGGGATTGAACCAGCGACCCCTACCGTGTCAAGGTAGTGCTCTCCCCCTGAGCTATGCACCCATTTATGCACCAGCGGGACAACCCGTCCATGGTGCATATATTATTATGCATTATCAGAGCTACTGAAGTCAAGGAAAAATGTTCGTATACCTGTTTGTAAATACTGGTTTTTTATAGAGCGGACTTAAATTTATACAAAAGGCCTGGTTTATTTACTTTTTCTGCGGCTACCAGATTCACACGCGCAAGCTCACGCTCTTTGAGGAAAAAGACTGCAGTCCCAAGCTTTTGGCCGGCCTTTATAGGTGCCTGAAGGGGAGCACAAGAAATTATCTTTGTGGTCACTTTTAGTTTATCATCATCTGTAAGGTATACATTAACCTCTTTCTCGCTAACGGCCTTTACCTGGTTCCGGACTCCTCCTGAAACGGGAATGCTGCCGATAATTTGTCTTTTATCGCATAGATTTACAATAGGAACATTGTAAAATCCGTAATCAAAGAGCGTTGTGGCATCTTTGTACCTGTTTCTGCTGTGAAGAACCACTGCGATTAATGTCCTTCCGTTTCTCCTGGCTGCTGCCACAAGGCAATTTCCAGCCCTTATGGTGGTCCCTGTCTTTACTCCGAAGATTCCCTCATAGCTGTTGTTCCGAACCAGCCTGTTGGTATTCCCCAGGGTCCTTTGCTTTTCGCCGTCAGCCCAGTATATGGTGGCCTCTTTCATGCTGACGATTTCAGTGAATTTACTGTTGGAGAGTGCATATCTGGTTATAAGGGCGAGGTCATAGGCCGTACTGTAATGGTTTGGATGGTGATACCCGTTGGTATTGGCAAAGCGGGTGTTTAAGGCGCCGAGAGCTACCGCCTTGGCGTTCATCAGGCCTATAAACTCTTCCTCGTCCCCTGAAATATGCTGGGCTATCGCCACTGTGCTGTCATTGGCCGAGTAAAGGAGAGCAGCCTTTATAAGGTTTTCCAGGGTTATACGATCGCCCCTGGTGAGCTGAAGCTCCTGCCCTACGGAAATATTTGCCGGCTTTTTTCCGATTGTGACTATCTCATCGGAATGGCCGTATTCCAATGCTATTATTGCAGTCATTATTTTTGTCAGGCTAGCCGGCTCACTTCTTATGAAACCCCTGTGTTCGAAGATTATTTGCCCGGTTTCTCCGTCCATGAGGACAGCTGAATTTGCGGAGATTTTCGGCTTCTCGGCCCCTTCAGCAGATGTGGAGTATAAAAAAAGAAATGCGGCAAAATATAACAGTATCACCGTTTTAACCGTTATTTTCATCCAATCGCCTCCACTAAATGCAGTATCCAAAAGGGATCGCATGTTATTGTCCCTCTATTGCCCCTTAATATTAGCGGTAACTTTTTCTTTGGATACTATAAATGCCCGAATATTAAATGGGACAGGCCAATATTAATATAAAGGGAAATATTGGATTAGGGATTGGTATTGATTTAACAAGGAGGTCTTTATGTATGAAAATCTATTACCTTAATTTTTCAAAGTTGCGGCGTTACATAGTGTTTTTCCCTGCTATTATTGCCACGGCGGCTATTCTTACCGGGGTAATGCTGACTGATATCTCAGCGATGATTACATCAAAGCCAAAACCCCATGCTATATACAAGGTTAAGACCGACCGTAAAGTGGTGGCCCTGACCTTTGATATAAGCTGGGGAACTAAGGTGCCCGGTCCGGTTATGGATACACTGAAAAAAAATAATGTCAGGTCCACTTTTTTCCTCTCCGGCCCCTGGGTAAAAAAATACCCCGAGTTTCCCCAAAGGCTGGTAAAAGAGGGACATGAAATAGCATCCCACGGCAACAGGCACATAGACCTGGACAGGGAGCCGGCTGATACTGTCAGGGAAGAGATTATGAAAGCCCATCAGGACATCAAGGAAGTGACCGGGGTGGAGCCCTCCCTGATAAGAACTCCCAACGGGGCCTGGAATGATATGGTTCTGGAAGTGGCGGACAGCCTGGGCTATAAAGTAATCCAGTGGAGTGACGACTCCCTGGACTGGAAAAAGCCTGGTGTTGATGTAATCGTGAAAAGGGTTTTAGATCGGGCGCACCCCGGCGCCATTATTCTTATGCATGCCAGTGATACCTGCCTGCAGACTCCGGAGGCCCTTCCCAGGGTGCTGGAAGGCCTTAAAGCCCAGGGCTACGAGATGGTGACTGTTTCCGAGCTTCTTAAGGAGGGGCCGGGGGTGGTGGATTAGATTGGCTTATACTGAGATTCTTTGAGGTCGGAATACAGGAGTCAGAATCCAGAATCCAGAATTGCTCAGGCATTCCTTATATGATTAATGGCAACAAAGGAATGCATGTTTTTATTCTGAATTCTGACTTCTGAATTCTGTATTCCGCAGCAATTGGGGACATTCCTGTCCAAAAAGAAATACCACGACTTCAGCAGGTGTGTCCCCTTTCCTTAAACGACGGCAACGCCCGCAGGGCGTTTATTTAGTGTGTTTCCCCTTTACCGACCATTCTGGCTATGAGGCTTGAAAGGACTCTTTTTTCATCCTCATTGCCCTGCTCCCAGATCTCCTTTAAAAGTCTTTGCTCGCGGTTTCCTGGGTCAAAATGATTGGCAAAAAACTCTCCCATACGATATGCCATGTCACCCATATTTTTTTCGGAAACCCCCAGTGCCTGGCCTCCGTGGACAAATCTGCCCAGCATGTTTTTCCACTGGTGCCATGTGGTTTCTGCTTCCATTTGCATAATATCACCTCCGAGCCTATTTTTCCCGGCGGCGGAGGAATGTTATTCCGAAAAAATGTTTTCCCGGTTAATACCTTGATTATGAGCTCTTTTAGGCGTTATTTTTCTATAAAGCTTATTATTTTTAACTGATCTACCAATACGAGTGTCACTCATAGAAAATATTGCATAAACTGATAAAAAATAACAGGGAGTGATGTTCGATGTCAAATAAGACTGATAAGAAAGATGTACTTGACAGTTTAATTGAACAATTTAAGAAGTCATTTGCCAAAGAAGACGGTATTAACGAAGACAATATTAATGTGGATAATCTAAGCAGAGATCCATCCAGCGATGAATTGCAGTCTTTAATGAATGACATGCTAAGCGGTAAAAAAGATAGAATTGGAATTGAATTTGAGTGTGGAGATTGCTGCAAAAAAGTATTGAATGGGGCTAAAATCTTTTTTGCTTCCGGCCAGGTCATCCTACTTCCGGCTCATGGCGATTTTCTTTTTATGAAAATTTTTAGTGGTGGCAAACTTGTCGATAAACAGATCATGAAAGCAATCATAGTACCAATTAAAAGACTTTGTGCAATTGAATTCCAGCCTATACAAATAGATTCCTAAAATTCTACAGGGATGTGGCTTATTTTCGGCTGCCCTTTACGGGGCAGTTTTTTCATAATTGGCCAGCTGGCATTCTCACTATCCTCTTATTGAACCTTTGCTGAAAACCAATAGTGCCACATCAACGTACTTATCCGCATAATTAAAATAAAAAGACCGCCCGGCTGGCGGTCTGACAATCAACATTTCTTATATTGCTATTTCATTGATAATATAAAGGCTCCGGCGGCCACTGCTGTTCCTATTACTCCTGCCACATTGGGACCCATGGCATGCATAAGCAGGTAATTCTGGGGATTGGCCTCTGTTCCTATTACATGGACAACCCGTGCCGCCATTGGTACCGCCGACACTCCTGCGGCTCCGATAAGGGGGTTTACCTTATTCTTGGCAAACAGGTTCATTAGCTTTGCTATCATTACCCCGCCTGCAGTGGCAAAGGCAAAGGCAACAACTCCAAGTATAAAGATATAAATTGTTTTCGGATTAAGGAAATTTTCAGCCGACATGGTGGACCCAACACCGACTCCCAGAATAATAGTTACTATATTCATGAGTTCATTGCGTGATACGTTGGTCAGTCTTTCAACTACACCGGATTCCATGAAAAGGTTTCCCAGCATGAACATTGTTATTAGAGGTGCTGAAGGGGGAACAAGGAGTATTATTATTACAGAAGCCAGAATTGGAAATACAATTTTCTCTCCCTTGCTTACAACTCTCATCTGGGTCATAACCATGGCCCTTTCCTTCTTTGTGGTCAGCAATTTTGCAATGGGTGGTATAATAATTGGCACCAGAGCCATATAGGAGTACGCCGCCACCGATGCCGCCCCCATAAGGTGCGGCGCCAGATTAGCCGCCAAATAAATGGTTGTGGGGCCGTCAGCTCCTCCTATTATTCCTATCGTCGCGGCTTCTTCAATGGTAAAACCTAACAGCAGCGCTGAGAAAAAAGCCGTGTATACCCCAAGTTGGGCTGCAGCACCCAACAGTAGGGTTTTGGGGTTGGCTATCACCGGGCCGAAATCGGTCATAGCTCCCAGGCCCAGGAAGATGAGGGGGGGGATAAGCTCGGTCTCAATTCCGTAGTGGTAAAAAATATAGAAAAGCCCGCCCTCGTTGGTGAGGCCGGTTAGGGGGAAATTGGCGGCAAAGATACCAAAGCTTATAGGCAAAAGTAGGAGTGGTTCAACCCCTTTTTTAATGGCTATATACATAAGGGTGAAGGCAATACCCCACATAATTACGTTTTTCCATGATAAGTCCCATATACCCAGCCCGGCCAGGCTGTGCGAGAGTATTTCCGGCAAAAACTTTCCCTCCCTAAGCTATGTTTCTATTCGAGAACCATTATGACGGTGTCGGGATTAATTACCTCGCCGGGAGATACTTTAATTTCCTTAACCTCTCCGTCTGCAGGTGAATAAATCTTTACGAACATTTTCATTGCCTCTATGGTGGCAACCACATCATTTTGTTTTACCTTGTCGCCCGCCTTAACATCAATTGATACAAGCTTGCCCACCATGGGAGCGTTAACATTAGTGCTCATTAAGCGTATCCTCCTTCAAATCATGCATTTGCATTTTGTTTTTCTGCCTGCTTTTTTGCCGCCAGCTTGAACAGATATCCGGAAAAACTCACCGCAGCATTTAGTATGCCCAGGGCAAGAAAAACCGATATTATACCAGTTATTGCCACTACCAATGCCTTGTCCCAGTCCACCCTAAGTTAACACCTCCCCGCCAATAATAATAGGATCCTCACCAATTATACAATAACTTCCATATTTATAAAATATTTAATAAGCCGTTATAAATATGTGTATGTAAATTAAAACATACCTACTTGTATACGTCAAAGCTGGAAAGAGAGCATTTGCATTTTGTATACAAGATTATTTTTAAATATTACTGAAATGTTACAAAATTCGCCCAATTATAAAGTATGACATTTTTTTACCTGGAGATAATATCCAGGAGTTTGACTGTTCAATATTATAATTAATTTCAGGCAATTTGTACAGTGAGGATACGGAAATGGGGACACACCTGAACCCCAGCTGAATCAAGAATATTGTTTGTATTTTTATATTGAATTAGAGTTGCCATCGAAGTATAATATTAAGATACTATTTTATTCTACCGAATGCTGAGGTGAATACCCTCAGCAAAAATTTGGACAGAATAATTTTGTATGGTAATTTGCCCTGTGTATGGTAAAATGGTGGCAATTATTATAGATAATAATACATAATAGGAGAATCAAGGGGGAAGCGCGGTTAATGAAGGCAACTGCAGAAAAATTAGAAAAAAACACTGTGGTATTAGAGGTGGAAGTAGAGCCAGAAAAATTTGAAAAAGCTATAAACCAGGCTTATAAAAGCATTGTCAAAAAGGTGAATATACCGGGTTTTAGGAAGGGTAAGGCTCCGAGGGCAATCATTGAGCGCTATATGGGTAAAAAAGCCCTTTATGACGAGGCTGTTGAAATAATATTACCCGAAGCCTATGTAAGCGCTGTTGAGGATACAGGAATTGAGCCGGTGGCACAGCCTGAGCTGGAGCTGGTTCAGGTCGAGGAAGGAAAGCCTGTTATATTTAAAGCAAAGGTTGTAGTTAAGCCCGAGGTTAAGCTGGGACAGTACAAGGGGCTTGAAGTTGAAGATGCCCGGAAAGAAATAACCGATGAGGATGTTCAAAAAGAACTTGAACGGCTTCAAAGCCGTCATGCCAAGCTGGTTACAATGGAAGAAGGAGCTGTTGTAAACGGTGACCTTGTGACTATTGACTTCGAAGGAAAAATTGACGGAGTTCCCTTTGAGGGCGGCAAGGCCGATGATTATACCCTGGAAATTGGTTCCGGAACCTTTATTCCCGGTTTTGAAGATCAAATTGTGGGTATGAATATAAACGAGACAAAAGATATTAGTGTAACTTTCCCGGAAGATTACGGCAAGGAAGAACTGGCAGGCAAGGATGCAGTTTTTACAGTTACTGTAAAGCTTATTAAGAGGAAGGAACTGGCTGCGCTGGATGACGAGTTTGCCAAGGATGTCAGTGAGTTTGATACCCTGGAGGAATTACGGGGCGACCTGGCGAATAAATTAAAACAAAACGCTGAGGCTTTGGCGAAAAGGCAGATGCAGCAGGCAGCTGTCAGCAAGGCTGTTGAAAACGCAGAGGTAGATATTCCCCAGGAAATGATCGAAAGCCGGATGGAAGAAATGATCAGAAATATGGAGCAGCGCCTTTCCGGGCAGGGACTCGACCTGGATAAATATTTGACCTATACCAATTCCAACATGGATGAGCTCAGGGAAAGGGTACGTCCGGACGCGGAACAAAGTGTTATGCAGACTCTGGTTATTGACGCCGTTGCAAAGGAAGAGAACCTGACAGTAAGCGAAGAAGAAATAGGCGATGAAATCAGGCGAATGAGCGAGGAAATGAAGCAAGATCCCGAAATAATAAGAAAAATATTGGAAGGTCAAAACCAAATAGATTTTGTAAAGGAAAGCATCTTAAGGGAAAAAACAATCCAGTACCTTGTTGACCAGGCTGTGTTAAAAGAAGGAACAAAACAGCCTGAATAAGAATAATCTCTTAAAAATAATGCGCTTAACAAATGAGGAGGGAGCCATAAATTGTCTGCTTTGGTACCAATAGTCGTTGAACAGACCAACCGCGGGGAGCGGGCTTATGATATTTATTCCAGGCTTTTAAAGGACAGGATTATTTTTATTGGTGGGCCTATTGATGATTACATTGCAAATCTTATTATTGCACAAATGCTGTTTTTAGAAGCCGAGGACCCTGAAAAAGACATCCAGGTTTATATCAATTCCCCTGGAGGCGTAGTTACCGCAGGTATGGCCATATATGACACCATGCAATATGTAAAGCCACCCGTTGCAACAATATGCCTCGGCCAGGCAGCAAGCATGGGAGCCTTTTTGCTGAGTGCCGGAACGAAGGGCAAGCGTTTTGCTCTGCCCTATGCCAGGATAATGATCCACCAGCCGGCGGGTGGCGCCCAGGGCCAGGCCACTGATATAGATATACAGGCAAAAGAGATTCTTCGAATGAAGGATCTTTTGAATAAACTCTTATCTGAGCATACAGGGCAGCCTCTTGAGAGGATAGCCCGGGATACCGAGCGTGATTTCTTTATGTCTGCGGAAGAGGCCAAGAAATACGGCATCATAGACGAGGTGTTCCAAAACAGGAAGCAAAGATAAATGAGGTGAAAAAATGTTTAACGAGAAGGGTCAGCTAAAGTGCTCTTTTTGTGGTAAATTGCAGGACCAGGTAAAGAAGTTGGTAGCCGGCCCCGGAGTATATATCTGTGACGAATGTATAGAGCTCTGCAACGAAATAATTGAAGAAGAACTCAACGAGGATTTAGGTCTTGACCTGAGTGATATTCCCAAGCCAAAGGAAATCAAGGCTATTCTTGACCAGTATGTAATTGGGCAGGAAGATGCCAAAAAATCCCTGGCTGTAGCGGTGTATAACCATTACAAGAGAATAAACCTGGGCGGCAAAATTGACGAGGTAGAACTGCAAAAGAGCAATATTGTAATGCTGGGACCTACTGGGAGCGGTAAAACATTACTGGCGCAGACGCTGGCCCGTCTTTTAAACGTACCCTTTGCCATTGCTGATGCCACCTCTCTTACCGAAGCCGGTTATGTCGGTGAAGATGTTGAAAATATTTTGTTAAAGCTTATCCAGGCCGCCGATTATGATGTTGAGAAGGCTGAAAAGGGAATAGTTTATATTGATGAGATTGACAAGATAGCCCGGAAATCGGAAAATCCTTCTATTACGAGAGATGTCTCGGGTGAGGGAGTGCAGCAGGCCCTCTTAAAAATACTTGAAGGAACGGTTGCCAGTGTGCCTCCCCAGGGTGGTCGCAAACACCCGCATCAGGAATTCATACAACTGGACACCACCAATATACTTTTTATCTGCGGGGGAGCCTTTGACGGTATAGACAAATTAATACAAAACAGGGTTGGCAAAAAAACCCTGGGCTTTGGGGCCGAAATTCAGACTCACAAGGAAAAGAAGATTGGGGAGATCTTAAAGAACATTCTTCCGGAAGATCTTCTTAAATACGGCCTCATTCCGGAATTCGTGGGAAGGTTGCCAATTATAGTAACCCTCGAGGCCCTAGACGAGGAGGCCCTGGTAAGGATACTTACCGAGCCCAGAAACGCCCTTGTTAAGCAGTATGAAAAACTGTTTGACCTCGATGGGGTAAGTCTTGAGTTCCAGCAGGACGCGCTGAAGGCCGTGGCCCAGGAAGCCCTTAAGAGAAAAACAGGGGCCAGGGGCTTAAGAGCAATCCTGGAAGAGATAATGCTTGAGGTAATGTATGAGATACCCTCACGACAGGACATTGCCAAGTGTATAATCACAAAGGACACCATAATGAAAAAGGATAAACCGCTGATCGTTTCAGTAGACAGGAAAAAGAAAAAAGAAGAAACAGCTTAAAAAAAAACGCCGCCCACAGGGCGGCGTTTTTTTTGGGAATTAGGAATTAGGAATTGGGAATTAGGGATTGTATGGATAAATGAGGCAATTTTATTTTACAATTCCCGATTCCCAATTCCCAATTCCGGACCAGAGAATAATGCTTAATAGAGAAAACAGGGATAAAAAAGGTAAAACTTTGTAATAATAGATTATAAAAGCTATTAGGGAGGCTCCATTTTAATGGAGGATTACGGTTTCGGTATTGGTATAGGTAGCTTTATCACCTTTATACAGGTATTCTTTGCTGTGATTATAGGACTTTATTTCTGGAACTTGCTAAGAGCTCAGCAAGGAAGCAAGAGTGCAGTGGAAAGAGAGTCCTATAAGGAGTTAGAAAAGCTTAACCGGTTAAGGTCAATTTCACTTACGGAACCCCTTTCTGAAAGGACAAGGCCCGAGAGATTTGAGGATATAGTAGGTCAGGAGGAGGGCCTGAAAGCTTTGCGTGCTGCGCTATGCGGACCTAATCCCCAGCATGTGCTGGTGTACGGCCCGCCGGGAGTGGGTAAGACAGCAGCAGCCCGTCTGGTTTTGGAAGAAGCTAAAAAAAGCAGCTATTCACCTTTCAGGGAGGATGCGGTTTTTGTGGAGATAGATGCCACAACTGCCCGGTTTGATGAGAGGGGAATTGCGGATCCCCTGATAGGATCAGTTCATGATCCTATATACCAGGGGGCCGGGCCTTTGGGAATGGCCGGTGTACCCCAGCCAAAACCGGGTGCTGTTACCAAGGCCCATGGCGGGGTGCTGTTTATAGATGAAATAGGAGAACTTCATTCCATTCAGATAAATAAGCTCCTCAAGGTGCTGGAGGATCGGAAGGTGCTGCTGGAAAGCGCCTATTACAGTCCCGAGGTAACAAATATCCCCTCTCATATACATGATATATTCCAGAACGGCCTTCCGGCGGACTTCAGGCTGGTTGGAGCCACTACCAGGACGGCGGAGGAAATCCCGCCAGCAATACGGTCCCGATGCCTGGAAATATTTTTTAGATCACTATTGCCGGAAGAGATAGAGACCATTGCCCGGAGGGGTTCAATAAAACTGGGGATGCCCATAGATGAGGGTGGCCTTGCAGTAATAAAAAAATTTGCCACGAATGGCCGTGAGGCGGTTAATATTGTACAGATAGCGGCAGGTATAGCTATAACTGAGGGGCGTGACAAGATACTTACCTCTGATGTTGAGTGGGTTGTCCACAGCGGTCAGTATTCTCCCAGGCCGGACAAAAAGGTGGCCTCCAGCCCTCAGGCCGGCCTGGTGAACGGCCTTGCGGTTTACGGCCCTAACATGGGAACGATTATAGAGCTGGAGGTAGGGGCTATTCCTGTGTCCAGAGGCCAGGGAAAGACAATAATAACCGGGGTTGTCGAAGAAGAGGAACTTGGAGGCCGGGGGAGGACTATTCGCCGTAGGAGCATGGCAAGGGGATCAGTTGATAATGTATTGACTGTCCTGAGGCTTATTGCCGATGTTGACCCCAGGGACTATGACATACATATTAACTTTCCCGGCGGTATTCCTATTGACGGCCCTTCAGCAGGAATAGCGGTTGCAACAGCTGTGTATTCTGCCATAAAGGGGATACCCGTAGATAATCTTGTGGCCATGACGGGGGAAATATCTATAAGAGGTATGGTAATGCCCGTGGGAGGAGTAGTGGCTAAAGTGGAGGCAGCTCTTCAGGCAGGGGCTAAAAAGGTTATTATTCCAGCGGACAATTATCAGGAAATGTTCAGTGAAATGAAGGAAGTTGAGGTAATACCGGTAAAGAGGTTAAATGAGGTGCTGGAAGTTGCGCTGGTAAAGAATACGGGGGCGGGCTATGCGTCCGGCTTTTCCCCTCATGCCGATGTATATGCAGCCACAGGACTTGGTTCTGCCCTTGGCAGTGAAAGTAGCCGGGAGATAGCTCTGGGTAAAAGCTGACAGATCGGTATGTGGAGTATTAAATCAACATTGTAAGAGAAAGTATCTAAGGATGAGAAAAAATTGAATTTAGGTAATATATCAGCAAAAAAGCCCGGCAAAAGCCGGGTTTCTTTTGTAACTGACAGTTATTACTATAGCAGGGCGCTACATCGTGTGGTAGAATGTATTATACATGCGGCAAATTATATTGTATATACTTAAAAGGAGGTGTAGCTTTGGATACCATTGTACGAACGTTACCATTGCTACCACTCCGGGGCATTCTTGTGTTTCCCAATATGGTTATTCACCTGGATGTTGGCAGGGAGAAATCCGTTCAGGCCATAGAAGAGGCGATGATTCAGGAACGGGTCATCTTTTTGGCAACACAGAAAGAAGCACAAACGGATGATCCCGGAGAGGAAGACATTTATCAGATAGGAACAGTGGCCGAGGTAAAACAACTGCTTAAGCTGCCGGGGGGAACAATCCGGGTGCTTGTTGAGGGTCTTAACAGGGCCAGGATCAGGAAATACACGGCGCACGAACCTTTTTTCAAGGTTGAAATTGACCAGTACTCAGAGGATTTCAAAAAGACTCCCGAAGTGGAAGCCCTCATGAGGAACCTTGTGTACCAGTTTGAGCAGTATGTAAAGCTGTCCAAGCGCATTCCTCCCGAAACTGTTGTTTCTGTTGTTAACTTAGAGGATCCCGGGCGTTTGGGGGATATAATTGCCTCACATCTCTCTCTTAGGATAGAAGATAAGCAGAGTATACTGGAAGCGGTAGACATAGTAAAACGCCTGGAGCGCCTCTGCTCAATAGTGGCAAAAGAGCTTGAGATAGTTGAGCTGGAGCGGAAGATTAACATCCGTGTCCGCAAGCAAATGGAAAAGACCCAGAAGGAATACTATCTCCGCGAACAGATAAAGGCCATTCAGCGTGAATTGGGTGAAAAAGATGAAAGAGCTGCTGAGGGCGAGGAGTACAGGGAAAAAATAGCAGAGGCCAAGCTGCCAAAAGAGGTCGAGGAAAAGGCTCTTAAAGAAGTTGAGAGGCTTGAAAAAATGCCTCCCATGGCCGCTGAGTCTGCAGTGGTAAGAAATTACCTTGACTGGCTTCTGGCGCTTCCGTGGAGCAAGGGTACCAGGGACAGGCTGGACATTAACGAGGCTGAAAGAATACTGGAAGAAGATCACTATGGGCTTAAAGACCCGAAGGAACGTATACTGGAATACCTGGCCATCAGAAAACTGGCCAAGAAAATGAAAGGGCCCATAATTTGTTTTGTGGGGCCTCCGGGAGTAGGTAAAACTTCACTGGGACGTTCCATAGCCAGGGCCCTGGAGCGTAAATTTGTTCGCATTTCCCTGGGCGGAGTTAGGGATGAGGCCGAAATAAGGGGCCACAGGAGAACCTACGTGGGTGCCCTTCCCGGCAGGATCATTCAGGGAATGAGAACCGCTGGTTCCAAGAACCCTGTTTTCCTCCTGGATGAAATAGATAAAATGAGTATGGATTTCAGGGGAGACCCGTCGTCAGCCCTGCTGGAGGTGCTGGATCCTGAGCAGAATGGCACTTTCAGCGATCATTACATTGAGGCTCCCTTCGATCTTTCCAATGTAATGTTTATTACTACAGCAAATGTGCAGCACAATATACCGAGACCTCTCCTGGACCGTATGGAAGTTATTTATATATCGGGCTATACAGAAGAGGAAAAGGTGCAGATAGCATTACGGCACCTTGTGCCAAAGCAGGTTAAAGAACACGGACTGACTAAGCAAATGGTCAGTATATCAGAAAATGTTATAAGAAAAATAATAAGGGAATATACCAGGGAAAGCGGTGTCCGTAATCTTGAGAGGAGTATCGCGTCCCTGTGCCGAAAGGCCGCCAAGCAGATTGTGGCAGGAAAAGCCAAAAAGGTAAATATTTCCACTCAGAATATTGAAGGCATGCTGGGTACACCCCGATATCGCTATGGGGTCGCCGAGCAGGATGACCAGGTGGGCGTAGCTACCGGCATGGCCTGGACCGAGGTGGGCGGAGATACCCTGTCGATAGAAATATCCGTTTACAAGGGAAACGGCAAGATAATTCTTACCGGCAAGCTTGGTGATGTAATGAAGGAATCCGCCCAGGCGGGGTACAGCTATGTTCGCAGCCGCTCCGCCGAGCTGGACATCGAAGAAGAGATCTTTGAGAAGAACGATATTCATGTCCACATACCTGAGGGAGCCATTCCCAAGGATGGTCCTTCCGCAGGTATTACCATGGCCTGCGCGCTGGCATCCGCTATTACAGGGCTAAAGGTCCGGCATGATGTTTCCATGACAGGTGAAATTACCCTGCGGGGCAGGGTGCTTCCGGTTGGAGGCATTAAGGAAAAGGTTCTTGCAGCCCACAGGGCCGGTATAAAAACAATAATTTTACCAAAAGATAATAAGAAGGATCTTGACGAAGTGCCGGTAAATGTCAAAAAGAACCTGGAGTTTAAACTGGTTGACCATATGGATGAAGTCCTGGATATTGCCCTGGTAAGGGATTATGAACAGGAATCTGCTATTGGGGCAGGACCTGCTGTAATGCCGGAGGTAAGGGACTATCATTCAGTGATCCAAACTGAAGGAGGACCACAGATCCATTCATGAAAATTGTTTCCGTTGAATTTATAAAAAGTGCATTTAGTCTAAAAGACTGCCCGGCGGGGGAATTTCCTGAAATTGCCCTTGCCGGGCGTTCCAATGTGGGAAAGTCATCTTTTCTTAATAAAATGGTTAACAGAAAGACCCTGGCCAGGACAAGCAACACCCCTGGAAGAACAAGGCTGATCAATTATTTTCTCATTAACGGCTTATTTTATATAGTAGATTTGCCGGGGTATGGCTATGCCAAGGTTCCTGTGAAAATGAAACTGGAATGGGGAAAAAATATACAGGACTATCTGGAAAAAAGGAATAATCTTACGGGAGTAGTACAGCTTTTGGATATAAGGCACAAGCCTACTGAAATGGATATAAGCCTCTATAGGTGGCTTTGTAAATCCGGGATTCCGGTAATACTTGCCGCCACCAAGGCCGACAAGCTTTCAAAAAGCCAGGCGGTAAAACAGGTAAAAATACTTAGAAATGAACTTGAACTTGATAACGAAAAGCCCCTGGTCCTTTTTTCGGCGAAAACGGGCCAGGGGAGAGAGGAACTCTGGGATATAGTTAACAGCAGCTTTTTGGCTGGCAATTTTACCAAAATTTGAATCTTTGCAGACCGGTCTTCTCCTTTTTGTCATCAGGTATATAGTTAACGGTGGCCAGGGATTTACGGGCAAAGTCCGTGTTGATAATCTCATCTGCCTTGACAGGCATAGGAATCTCTCTTGACTGTTCCAGCATTTTTACCACTGCTTCCATGGAGTTCTTTTCCAGTATAGGGGATATTCCCAGGTTTTCATTACTGTAGCAGTTTTCAATCAGCTCCGGGAAATATTTTTTGTCAAAGCCCCGCATTTTTTTCAAAGTGTTGGCAGTCTCAGCGGGAGTATGGTACTTAAGCCATAATTGGGCCATGTAAAGGGCATCGGTAATTCCCTGTAGAACTTCGGAGTTTTGTTTTACATATTCCTCCCGGGCGACAAATATAAAGGCTGGGAATTCTGTTTTAAAGGACTTTGCCTTGAACAGTCCTCTCGAAAGGGCTTCCGGCAGGCTGACATCCTCCAATATGAGGTAATTGGCTGCTCCGGATTTTAAAGCCCCCATTTTAATATTATCGGGTATATTTGTTATGATGGTGACGTTTTCATATGGCTTCAGACCATTATCCCTCAGTACTTTTTCAAGGAAAACAGTGTCTTCTGATTCCGGAGGGCCGGTAATAATGACTTTATTTTTTATGGAGCTTACATCCAAAAGGGGTGCATTCTCCCTGGCCACCAGGTGGTACGTTGCTCCCCGGTCAATGCCGGCAAAGGCAACAGGGCAGGTACTTTCTTTGAGGTCTGAAGATTTCTTATAGACCAGGCTGGTGGGAGATACCACTCCAACATCCGCATCGCCCTTTTCCAGTGCTGACAGCACTTCTTTTTCACTGTTGAGGCTAATAGTTTTTATTTTTAATTTTTGTTCCCTGTACATCGATTTTTCAAGGGCAACATAATGCGGTAATTTATATGCGGACAGGCCAGACTCAGCTATGCGGACCGTTTTATAGTTCTCATTTTCTAATTTGTACAACCGGTAAGCATAATAGGAGGAGGCTCCGGCAACCAGGCATATTGCCGCCAATATGAAAAGCAGTAACCTTGTTTTTTTCATAATAACAACTCCTTTAATTTATACGGCCATTTGTATTTTACTTAAAAAAATATATGATGACATTTAATGTGATATGTGGGATAATATGTAAATTGATTGCATGTTTGTTAACCGAGTTGACACGGTGGTCTATACAGTTTAATATATTGATGAGTTGTTCTGTACAGTAGAATTTAATCAAAGGCAAAGATGGGGAGTGCATGAGTTTTCCGGGCATCAGAGAGGGGGCCAGAACCGGCGATACCGGTAGGCTGAGAGGTCCCTGCCTATGAGAGGTTCAATTGCTGTCGCCCCGGAGCCGCGCGGCTGAATAATAGTAGGCCGGGCCGGGGAAGCCCGTTACAGCTTATAAGTGCCGGATATTATATATCCGGAAATAAGGTGGTACCGCGGAGATCCTTTCGTCCTTTTATAACGAAAGGGTTTTTTGTTTTTTTGAGACTGTAGATAACTTTTGTGGAGTATCGGAATTGGGAATTGGGGGTGGTGTTACCAATTCCTGATTCCCAATTCCCAATTCCGGACCTGTAAATAATGTTTAATACTAAGCCGCTGGGACAGCGGCAACGCCCAAGGGCGTTTATTAGAGGAGGTTATTTTATGACAGGCACAAAATATCAACCCAAAACGGATATGCCCAAAGCCTATGAGCCCGGGGAGGTTGAGGCCAAGTGGTATAGTTTTTGGGAGGAGAATAAGTTTTTTCATGCAGAGGTAAAACCTGATAAAGATCCTTTTTGTATAGTGATGCCGCCACCAAACGTTACAGGTCAGCTCCATATGGGCCATGCCCTTGATAATACTCTCCAGGATATACTTACACGCTGGAGGAGAATGCAGGGGTATAACGCCCTTTGGCTGCCCGGCACCGACCACGCCGGCATAGCAACACAGGCAAAAGTAGAGGAACAGTTGTCCAGGGAAGGGTTATCCAGGCATGACCTGGGCAGAGAAAAGTTTCTTCTGCGTGTGTGGGAGTGGAAAGAGCAATACGGGGGGCGGATTACCAACCAGCTAAGACGCCTGGGGGCATCGTGCGACTGGGACAGAGAAAGGTTTACCATGGATGAGGGCTGCTCCGAAGCAGTTTTGGAGGTTTTTATCCGTCTCTACGAAAAGGGGCTAATATACAGGGATTATTATATTACCAACTGGTGCCCTAAATGCCAGACCACTATCTCGGATATAGAGGTTGAGCACCTGGATAAGCCCGGGCATTTTTATTTCGTTAAGTACCCGGTAAAGGACAGCGACCTGTACATTCCCATCGCCACCACCAGGCCTGAGACCATGCTTGGTGATGTTGCCGTGGCTGTGCACCCAGAAGATGACAGGTATAAAGATCTGGTGGGCAAAACACTAATACTGCCCGCAGTTGGCAGGGAAATTCCCGTTATAGCTGATGAATACGTGGATCCCGAATTTGGAACAGGAGCGGTTAAGATTACACCTTCCCATGACCCCAACGACTTTGAGGTCGGATCCCGCCACGGTCTTCCCCAGGTTCAGGTTATTGACAGGAATGCCGTCATGACTGAGGAGGCGGGTAAGTATAAAGGGCTGGACCGGTGGGAGTGCAGGAAGAGGCTGGTTAAGGAACTGGATACACTAGGCTATCTTATAAAGATTGACGATCACACTCATGCCGTGGGTCATTGCTACAGATGCTCAACAGTAATTGAACCCATGCTCTCCAAGCAGTGGTTTGTCCGTATGAAGCCGCTGGCAGAGCCGGCAATACAGGCGGCAAAAGACGGAAGAATTCGTTTTTTGCCTGAAAGGTTTACAAAGATTTACCTTAACTGGATGGAGAATATAAGGGATTGGTGCATATCCCGGCAGCTCTGGTGGGGCCACAGGATACCCGTGTGGTACTGCGAGGGCTGCGGGGAGATGGTTGCCTCCAGGGAATCCCCGAGACAGTGCGGAAAATGTGGTAGTGAGAAGCTGTACCAGGATCCGGATGTGCTCGATACTTGGTTTTCTTCAGCCCTTTGGCCGTTTTCAACACTGGGTTGGCCCCGTAAAACCGTTGACCTTGCGTATTTTTATCCTACATCTGTTTTGGTCACCGGGAGGGACATAATATTTTTCTGGGTGGCCCGTATGATTTTCAGTGGCCTGGAATTTATGGATGATGTGCCCTTCAGGGATGTTTTTATACACGGTCTTGTTCTTGACGCTCTGGGGAGAAAGATGAGCAAGTCCCTTGGCAACGGTGTTGACCCCATTGATGTTATTGAAAGCCACGGATCCGACAGCCTTCGCTTTATGCTGGTCACCGGGAATACTCCGGGTAATGACTTGCGCTTCCATTTTGAAAGACTGGACGGAGCGAGGAACTTTGCCAACAAAATATGGAACGCCTCAAGGTTTGTTCTAATGAATCTTTATGACTATGATCATGAACAGGATGTGGATAAAAGCAGGTTTACCCTTGCTGACAGGTGGATATACAGCCGTTTCAAATCCGTTACCGAGGGTGTTACTGAGAATCTGGAAAGATACGAGCTGGGTGAGGCGGCGCGGCTCCTTTACGAGTTTATCTGGAACGAATTCTGCGACTGGTATATTGAATTGGCAAAGCAGCGGTTATACGGTTCCGACCCATCGGATCGCGCTACCGCACAGCACGTACTGGCGGACATATTGCGCGGAACCCTGGAGGTACTGCACCCGTTTATGCCCTTTATAACCGAGGACATCTGGCAGCGTCTGCCTGTTCATAAGGGAAGGACAATTATGAAAGCCCTATGGCCTGCCCCTGGGAGTGACTACAGGGATACTGCGGCTGAAAAAGATATGGATACTCTTATGGAAATAATCCGGTCGGTGAGGCATATACGGAGTGAAGTGAATGTCCCGCCCGGAAAGAAAGCCGATATAATAATCGAAGCCCCGGAACAGGCCACAAGGGATCTCATTAATCAATGGTCCGGTTATATCGAGAACCTGGCCACAGGAAGAGTGCAGATAACCGGGGTCCTGTCTGAAAAACCCGAACAGGCGGCCCATGCTGCTGCCAAAGGGGTGGAAATATTTGTTCCCTTAAAGGGTCTCATAGATATCAACCAGGAGATATCCAGGCTGACTAAAGATTTGGGGTCAATTGAAAAGGATCTGGCAAAGGTAAGGGGCAAGCTTTCCAATGAAGGGTTCTTAGGTAAGGCCCCTGCCGATGTTATTGAAAAAGAAAAGGCAAAGGAAAGTGAGCTGTCCAACAAGCAGGCCTCCATTGCCACAAGGCTCAAAATGCTTGGTAAATAAATTCTATAAAGTAAAAACCGGGAGTTTCCTCCCGGTTTTTCAATATGCAGTTTTTGGTACGCCCGTGTGATAACCTTAATTCCACAAGTTCTGCTGAATAAAGGTTTTGTCCCCGTTTTTGTTCTCGCCGGCTTTTATGATGTCTGAATTATAGTTTATGCTGTGGTCCTGTACCTCGCTTATATCTTCGCTGCAATAAGGACAAATCCATTCATCACTGTATGCGCTGAAGCTGGTAAGGTTACACTTGGTACAACGCTTCTTTCTCATGCAACAACCCCAAATCCTTAACACCCTTCTCCGCTGTTGGGACAAGTTCTTAATTAAGTTAGCACATTTTTTAGAAAAGTGAAAGTAACTATAGGTTCAAGTTTCCGATAAATTTCTCTGAATATATATAGATAATATAGGACTATTACCTGCTACTTAATACATATGGTTCCAATAACAAAGATTTATATAAAAATTTGTCGATTAATTATAGGGCTGTATATGTATAATTCTATCGTTTTTTACAGTAAATACAGCCTATTAATTATTCTTCTTTTTTTATAAGGGACTTAAGTTTAACTCACCCGCCAGAAGTCCCCATTCCTGAACATACATTACTTGCGCAGCAAGGGTGAAGGTGGGGGATGAACGGCGGGGCAGGATAAAAATAACAGCTAGAACACTTGTTCTTTTTGGATTCTGCCTGTATAATAAAGGCATGGAGTACTAAATTTATCAACTCACTCAAATCCGTGGCAGCCAGACTGTTATTTAGGGATATACCCCGGGTAAAGGAAAAACTTTGGGGCGGTTTTGGTCACCAAGCTACTTTCTTGCAACCGTAGGCGAGGTAAAACTGGAAGATGTCAAACGCTACGTACAATCCCAAGGTAATAAGAAACTATAAGTTTCGGATCTATCCAACAAAGAAACAGGTAAAAATATTGCTGCAATGGCTGACCCTATGCCGGATATGCTATAACTCAGCCCTGGCAGACAGGAAAAACAGGACAAAGGCGAAACTCTTGTTGGCTAAAGTCCATGAGAAAATCCGCCACCAGCGCATGGATTACCTACATAAAGTATCAAACTATCTAACTTGGAAGTACGGCAAGGTCATAGCCGAAGACCTCAAGATACAAAACATGATGAAAAATCACCACCTGGCTAAAAGTATTGCTGATGCAGGCTGGGGCTACCTCTTTTCGATGCTTTCGTACAAGGCTGAAAGCGCCGGTCGGGACTTCGAAAGAGTTATAGCCTACGGTTCTTCCCAGGAGTGCAGTCAGTGCGGTGCAACCGTAAAAAAAGACCTGGCCCAGCGAGTACACCGGTGCCCAGGCTGCGGACTGGTGGCGGATCGTGACCTTAACGCAGCCAGGGTATTAGAAAAACGAGCTTCTTAGAATATAGATACTCTGTACCGTAGGGATTACGGCAAATGCCTGGGGAGCTAGGGTGGATACACCCTACAATGAACCGGGAAGCCCCTTCCTGAGTACTGCGAAGGTGGGGGTGAGTTCACAATAGAGAAAGCAGCCTAACCCAATATAACAGGAGGAGTGTAATGAGATACGACGAGGCAATAGTCTATATGCAGAATCTCACCAAGTTTGGTTTTAATTTCGGTTTGGACAGAATAACCGAACTGTTAAGGAGGTTTGACAACCCCCAGCTAAAGCTCAGGACAATACATGTGGGGGGTACAAACGGAAAAGGATCAACCACTGCAATGATATATTCAATATTAAGGGAGTCCGGCTACAGTGTAGGGACTTACACTTCGCCCCACCTCCATTCGTATACTGAAAGATATAATATAAATGGTAAACCTATTCAGGAGCAGGCAATGGCCGATCTTATTTCCGAGCTAAGGCCCCACCTGGAGGATATGGTTCAAAACGGCTTTGAGCACCCGACTGAGTTTGAGGTGGGAACAGCTTTAGGTTTTATTTATTTTTTCCGGCAGAATGTTGATTTTCTAGTGCTGGAGGTAGGCCTGGGAGGGGCTATAGACTCCACAAATGTTGTTATCCCCGAGGTATCTGTGATTACCAATGTGGCAATGGATCATATGGAATACCTGGGTAATACCGTAAGTGAAATAGCTTCTGTAAAGGCCGGTATAATAAAAAAAGGCGTGCCTCTGGTTACAGCCGCAACGGGAGATGCGCTGCAGGTTATTTTACAAAGGAGTGAAGAGATGTGTTCACCTGTTACCATTGTCGGAAAAGATGTCAGGTGGACAGAAATAAAACACAGTCTTGACGGGCAGTTTCTGGATATAAAGGGGGCCAGAGGGGAATACAAGAACCTGTTCCTGCCACTATTGGGAAGCCACCAGCAGGTTAATGCCGCCACTGCCGTGGCGGCAGTAGAAGTGCTTGCCGGCAATAAAGCTATAGCGCCTGACTATGCCGTGGAAAGAGGTATAGCCAGAACCGTGTGGCCGGCGAGACTGGAAATTATAAAGCATACACCAACCATTATCGTTGATGCCGCACACAATTTCGACGGGGCCACATCGCTTAAAAGTGCCCTTAACGAGTATTTACAGGGAAAAAGAATAATACTTGTGATGGGCATGCTTGGCGACAAGGAAAGATCAAAGGTTATGGCCAAACTGGCCCCCGGAGCGGCAGCGGTGGTGGTTACAAAGCCAAACAGCCCCCGGGCGGGCGACTGGCATATGCTGGGAGATGAAGCCAGGAAATATGCTAACAGAGTAGATGTTATTGAAGATATAGCCGAAGCAGTGCATGCCGGGGTTAACATGGCAGGCCCGGAAGATGTTGTGGTGATTACAGGATCCTTCTATATGGTAGCTGAAGCAAGGGAGGTTTTACTAGGCAGGACATAAAACCTTAAATACCCGTCAGGAAGTTAAGGTAAAGGTATTGTAGTTTATTTCCCCACATAAAACTTACAAATGTTCCAAAAGACAGAAAAGGACCAAAGGGAATGGGGTCCTTTCTGCTTTTTTGGCGGGTTATAATAAGTATTATTCCTATCATGCCCGCTGAAAGGCAGGCCAGGAAAAGGGCCATTAATGAAAGGGGCCAGCCCAGTGTTATTCCAATAAAAGCCCCGAACTTTACATCCCCCATACCCATCCCTCCCCTGCTTATCAGGTTTAAAAAGAGAAGGAATCCAGATATGGATATAATTCCGTAAAAAGCATTTACAAGGGTTATTTCCTTTGTAAGGGCTATAAAAAAGATGCCTCCCACAAGTCCGGCCAACACTACCCTGTTTGGGATAATAAAATGCTGCAGATCTATAAATGTAACCGTTATGAGGACTGCAGTGACAAAAAGATATTTTAAGAGTACCATCCCCACACCGAACTTTAAGAGAACTAAAATAAACAGGGCGGCTGTTAAAATTTCCGTTAAGATGTAGCGGGGGCTTATGGAGACATTGCAGTAGCGGCACTTTCCCCTGAGAAGAATATAGCTGAATACCGGAAATAGGTCAGCTGCCTTAAGCCTTGAGCCGCAATAGGGGCAATGAGATGGAGGAGTTATTATTGATTCCCCGGCAGGAATACGGTGGATGCAGACATTTAAAAAACTACCCACTAAAAGACCTATTATAGTTGTTAATATTATGAAAAATATGCCTTCACTCATTGCTCTCTCCTGACAAAAACAAGGTGCCATAGGGCACCCTTTAATAATGCACTCGCTTTATTGTGGAAAGCTATTTAAAAACTTTGTGCTTTTGGCTTACGAGGGAATCATCCTGTTGTCCGGGAAAGACTATAAGTAAATCACGTAATATTTTTAGCTTCTCAACCGAGAGGTTGTTAATCAACAGCTGAACTTCACTTTTAAGCTTTTCTTCGGTTTCCCTCGGTGTATTATTGGACTCCATAAGGATTGAGGGAGAAACCCCCAGTCCAATGGCTATTTTCTGTAAGGCCTTTATGCTTGGGGTCTTGATCCCTCTTTCCACCTGGCTTATAAACTCGTGACTGTATCCGGCCCGCCTGGCCAGCTCACTCTGAGATATTCCCATGCGTAGTCTCAGGCTCTTAATATGCTCCTTAAACATGAAAAACTCTCCCCTTGGAACTATTCTTTCTGTCAAACCGGATATTACGCTACGTAAATTTCTTTTATTCTGTGAATTTACCAGAAATTCCTCCTATTAGCTATAAAAAGATTTCTTTATCTAAAAATACTATTTTGAAAAAGACAAGGTCATTTCTTTTTGTTATTTTTAATAAGTTCAATGTTTTTATTTATCTCTTCCATGAGCTTTTGCTCTGCATCACCGCAGGCTTTAGTCAGGTTAAGAGACTTTGTGGGATATGCCGGTGGGGTAATCTCCTTTTTGGGGGGAGTTGCCTTTTTTATTTGTTTTATATCCTGTATTTCTTTTTTTTGGCTTTTACTATCAGCTACCTGTACAATGGTCTTCTGCACAGGTTTTATATTTACCGCAATTTGTTCAGAAGCGGCCGCAGCCTCTTTTCGTGCAGAGTTAATGGACTCCTTGATATCCTTAATCTGTTTTTCATTATTCTTTTGTACAGGGTTGATTATAACCTTATGCCTGGATTTATCAATAAGTTTGTCATTCTGGGAGGATTTCCCTGATTCGATAAGGCTCCGTATGTTTTTGTTAAGTTCATTTGCTTGCATCCACACGGTTTCGAGCCGTAATGTGTCTTCAATTGTTCCTTCGGGTCCGGAAATTTTCTCAAGTTCTTTTTTTATTTGATCAAAATATTCAAGCAAATTGGTAAGACTGTCCTCTATTTCTCCGACAAGTTTTGTAAAGGAGTTTACGGCTTCTTCTTTCAAAGAAATACACTCTTCTTTTAATGCTATTAGCTTTGACAGATCGGAATTATTGAGCCTTGTGAAATTTACGGCCATTTCCCCAATTTGACCTATCTTTTCCCTATAATTATTAAAATCCAAAATAAACCCCCCTGTATAATTGGTATATATTACCATTTCTACGGGGGGACAAAAAACCCTTTGGAAACAAAAAATAAAAAGCCGGAATACGGCTTTATTAATTTTCATTTGGCCATATATTATCCTTTTTTCTGAAGACCAGAGAAAATACTGATATAACTATAACCAGCGGGACTACGCTTAACAGTAATAATCCTATTTCAGATTCCACGGAGTTTATGCTCCCTCCTTTGATTGATAAATTATCATGGTTTCAAAAAAAAGTAAAGGTCCATATCCTCTGAAAATAGATGAAATCGTCTTGTTTTGAGTATATTTAACTAATTCCGCCGTTATTTTTAATGATTATTAAATATTTATTTCATTAAGCTTTATTTATTCTATATTTTTTATAAAAAAATAAAACCCGCTTTGTGCGGGCTTTATATTTGAACATATAAAGATTTTTCTTCGGGGTTGTATTTAGCTTCAAACTTACCTTTTTTCGTAATCTTAAATTGGTTGAAAAAACCTTTTCCAAAAACTTTTGTTTTTCGAACCTCCATGCCTCCGCTCTCAACCGACCTTATACGTATAGTTCTACTATCCGGATCAAAAGCAAGTTCTATTCGATTGGTTGCTAGTTTCTCCCTTGCAACATTATTTAAAACAATGGAAGTTTTGGATAGAGACACTATAGGTGCTTTTTCTTGTTTTTCACCTCTGGGTCTGTATACTTCAAAAGCCAATTATAAACATCTCCTTTGGGTTTTTAATGTATTATAACCAATTATAGAAGGGAGGTAAACCCTATAACTTAAAATTTTTAATTATTATGTTATATTTAGAGTTAGGATGGATTAATTTTCCTAATAAGATATAAATATGAATGGTTATATATCATTAGAACGGGAGGACTTATTTCCTATGAGTCCTTAAAATTGTTTTTAACTGGTTATAGTTGTTTTAAGTAGAGAAAAGTGAAAAGTATATTATCTCGTAAAAAAATAAAATAAATGATATGGGACAGGCAGTGCTATAATATGTTTGTTCCTAGGGACTAGATGATGGGGAGTGGTTAAGTGAGTATTTTTGAAGCAGTAATAATGGGTATTATTCAGGGGTTAGGTGAATTCCTGCCTATTTCCAGTTCAGCTCACCTTGTTCTTGCCCCTTGGGCCTTTAACTGGGAAGTTCCTGGTTTGGCCTTTGATGTGGCACTGCATCTGGGCACTCTAGCTGCTGTTTTGGCGTTCTTCTGGAAGGACTGGGTAGTTTTAACCAATGATGGGCTAAGGAGAAGAAGGACTCACGAGGGGAGAATGTTTTGGTACCTTGTTATTGCCACCATACCAGGGGCGGCCTTCGGGTTCCTCCTTGAGGAATACATTGCCACGGTATTCAGAAATCCCATTTTAATAGGGATGATGTTAATTATTATGGGCATTGTCCTTTATTTTGCTGATAAGCATGCACCGGCCCGAAAAGGTCTTTACCAGGTCGGATTAAAGGAGAGCTTTTTGATTGGGGTCTCACAGGCTTTTGCACTCATTCCCGGAGTTTCAAGAGCAGGCGTGACGATGACTGCCGGCAGGCTTCTGGGGCTTAACAGGGAAACTTCCGCCAGATTTTCTTTCCTTCTTTCTACTCCCATAATTATGGGTGCGGGAATAGTTCAGCTAAAGGATTTATCTCCTGCAGACCTTACAATGCCTTTTGTGGCAGGTGTATTGGTTTCGGCACTGGTGGGGTTTATTGCCATAAAGTTTCTTTTAAAGTTCCTGGTTACTAATAATTTTACCATTTTTGTAATTTACCGTTTTATATTGGGAGCTGCTGTTATCGCTCTTGCTTTATTCAGATCATAATTGATTATTTACAGTTTCCCGGAAAATTGCTGCATAAAACACAGTCCTCCCGTGCTATAATTTACCATGGGAGGTAATAAATGTGAAAGGAAACAGGGTTACTGATATCAATATAAAACAGGAAATATTGGGGATATCCATTCTGGCCACGGCACTCCTGGGGTTGGTCTGCCTGTTCAGCCCTTCGGTTGGGACGGTGGCTTTTTATATTGAAAAAGCTTTCCGGGCCCTCACCGGTGATGGCAGATACCTGTTCCCATTTTTGATGATATATTGGGGTATTAAGCTTTTGAGGGGTACAAGGCCGGGCGTGGCAAACAGGACTTGGGGAGGCTTCATTTTATTTTTTGTAGCACTTACCTTTATGCATTTAATCAAGCCGGGGACTGGCTGGAAAGAGGCCCTTGAAGGCACTGGAGGGGGAATACTGGGCATTTTTCTTTATACTGTTTTTTACAGGTCTTTTGGGTCAGCCGGGACATTGATTATTCTTGGTGCTCTTTTACTGGTAGGTATTCTTTTGTGCACAAATACCCCTCTTCGTTCAATAAGCTCAGCAGCGTACGCCAGGTTGAATAAATACTACAGTAAAATAAGAACCACCGTAAACGATTTTATTTTCATGGAGGATACAGATGAGGAGGACAGTGGGCCGATAATAATAGATCACACCCGGATGGAAACTGATAGTAGTAATATCAAAAAAACCGATGAGAGCATTAAAAATGGTTATGATGCTGAGATCGTCAAATCCCAGGGACCAGTCCTTAGGTTGGTAAGGTCTGGGGGATATGGCCTGGATAGTATATCTGTAAGCGAAGATCAGATAATTGCTGAGGAAAAGGGAAGTGTTCAGGGGGCCTATAAGCTGCCACCCCTTTCTTTGCTTTCAAGGCCTGCCAGGAGTAAAAACCTCAGGAGCAGCAAGGATATTACAGAGAACATAAAAAAACTTGAAGAAACCCTTGACAATTTTGGGGTGAAGGCTAAGGTTACGCAGGTTTCCAGGGGACCGGCAATTACCAGGTATGAAATTCAGCCTCCCCCTGGGATAAAGGTAAGCAGAATTGTTGGATTGGCTGATGACATAGCCCTTAGCATGGCTTCACCGGATGTGAGGATAGAAGCACCTATACCGGGGAAGGCTGCTGTGGGGATAGAAGTGCCCAATGTTGAAATTACAATGGTTCACCTGAGGGAAATACTGGAGGCGGAGCAATTCAGGGAAGTTGTATCAAAACTGACGGTGGTGCTTGGTAAAGATATAGCAGGAAATCCCATTATGGCCGATCTGACCAGAATGCCACACCTGCTGATAGCCGGAGCTACCGGGGCAGGTAAGAGCGTTTGTCTGAATACTCTACTCTCAAGTATACTTTTCAGGGCAGTACCCGATGAAATTAAATTCTTAATAATTGATCCAAAGATGGTGGAGCTAACTACTTATAACGGAATACCCCATCTGATTTCCCCCGTGGTTACAGATCCCAAAAAAGCCGCTACTGCATTAAGGTGGGCAGTAAAGGAAATGGAGTATCGCTATGAACTTTTTGCGACTGCCGGTGTAAGGGATATAACCAGGTATAATGCTTCCAGGGGCAGGAAAGAAACAGCTGGCGATCCCCTGCCCTTTATTGTTGTTATAATTGATGAGTTGGCAGATTTGATGATGGTGGCGCCGGCGGATGTGGAAGATTCTATTTGCAGGCTTGCACAGATGGCAAGGGCTGCCGGCATTCACCTTGTTATAGCCACCCAGAGACCCTCGGTGGATGTAATAACAGGTTTAATAAAGGCTAATATTCCATCCAGGATTTCTTTCGCTGTTTCCTCTCAGGTTGATTCTAGGACCATACTTGATATTGGGGGAGCCGAAAAACTGCTGGGCAAAGGTGATATGCTATTTTTTCCGGTTGGAGCACCTAAACCTATTAGGGTTCAGGGTGCCTATCTCTCAGACAGGGAGGTTGAGGCTCTTGTATTATTCTGGAAAAAACAGGCTGAGCCGGTTTACGACGAGACAGTTGTGGGGGATTTGCAAAGGGTTGGCTCTGGGGATAATTATGATGATGAATTACTTCCCCGGGCGGCTGAAATATTTATAGAAACAGGTCACGCCTCTATTTCTCTTCTTCAGAGAAGGCTGCACGTAGGTTATGCCCGTGCAGCCCGACTGGTGGATATTATGGAAAGAAGGGGGATAGTTGGCGGATTTGAGGGAAGTAAGCCCAGATCGGTAAATATGACATTGGAACAGTATCAATCAATTTTCAAGGAAAAGGAAAATAAAAAAATTTTTTGAAATAATTTAAATATTGGAGGATAAATTGAATTGCTGTCGAAACATTGCAACTAAATATTGAAAAAGAGCTTTAATATCCCATATGATTTAATGAATGTTATTCTAAGGTAATAAAAGTAAGTATTTTGGCTAAAAAATAGGACATGATAAAAACGTTTAAAGGCCCCGGAAGAGGTTTTACCGATTTAGCGGGGGTTGATTGATTCCTTTAAGCCCTGGAGAATTTTTAATGATAAAGAATATCAGCATAGAAGAGGCACTTGCAAAACAGGACGCCATTATTATAGATGTCCGTTCAGAAGGAGAATATGAAGAGACAACTATACCCGGAGCTATAAATGTTCCTTTACTTAACAACGATGAGAGGGTAAGAGTAGGTACCGTATACAAGCAGGTTAGCCCTGTTGCTGCCAGAAGGCTTGGCATGGAGTTGGTTGCACCAAAGCTTGTGGATATGGTAAACACTATTGAAAGGCATTGTGCACCAGGAAAAAAGGTTATACTTTTTTGCTGGCGCGGGGGGTTAAGAAGCCAGTTTGTTTCGTATGTCCTTGATATGATGGGCTTTGATGTATATAGGATAAACGGTGGCTATAAGGCCTTTCGCCGTTATGTCAACACCTATCTTAATGAGTCGGAATTAGCTCAAAAAGCTGTAGTCATACATGGAAACACAGGTGTAGGAAAAACACTGATATTAAGGAGATTGGCAAAGATAGGTGTTCCGGTTTTGGACCTTGAGGGCCTGGCCGTACATAGGGGATCGGTATACGGAAAAGTAGGCCTGCCCCCATCGCCAACACAAAAGCATTTTGAGGCACTTGTTTTTAAAAATCTTATAGATTCAGAAAAAAAAGGAATATTTCTGGTTGAATGCGAGAGCAGGAGGCTGGGAAAAATACTGGTTCCTACATCGGTCATAGCTGCAATGAAGAAAGGTTACAGAATATTATTGTATGCACCGCTAGAGATTAGAGTCAAGCGTTCTGTGGAAGAATATTTTTCGGGATTCAATGAAAAAGATGCCATACCCCAGTTAATGGAAGCTACCGGGGCATTAGCAAAATATCTCGGTAATAAAAATGTTGAAATGTTGAATAGTTTTATTACCGGGGGACAGATTGAAAAGGCTGTTGAATTTCTTTTAGCCAGGTACTATGACCCTTTATACAGGTATCCTGACCAATCCGATCCAGGCTATAATTTGTCAGTGGATACAACTGATATTGAAGGTGCTGTTAACAAGATTTGTGGTTTTGTTAAAAGCCTTGCTGAGTACAATGTACCGGTGAGTGGAGGTGTGCCCATTGGAAATTGGGAATGCTCTGAAAAATGCCCGGGAGTCAAGGGGAATGTCCCTGGAAGTCGCTGAGGAGAACACTAAAATACGCCGAAAGTACCTGGAGGCCCTTGAAAATGAAAATTTTGGGATCCTGCCGGGGAGGGTTTATGTAAAGGGGTTTTTAAAAAATTATGCAGGTTTCCTGGGGCTGGATGCCGATGCGCTTGTAGAGGCCTACGATCAAAGGGATGTGGCGGCTGAAAAAGAGGACGATAAAGATCCAAACAGGCTTACCAGGATCGAGAGGCCTGCTAAATCCCCAATATGGAAAATAGCTTTGGGGTTGCTTGGAGTTGCTGTTTTAGCTTACTTATATCTTCCATCTGTAATAGGAGCCGGTAAAGATACCGATATTAAACCTCCGGCTAAAAATGGAAACAATGTATTGGGGCAAAATGATAAAGGCCAGGATACCGGGCAGGGAAGACCGATTCAGGAGGATAACGCACCTCCGACTCCGAAAGGCGTCAACCTGACTCTGAATGTAACCGATAATCTGAGCTGGATGTATGTGGAGATAGATGGACGGCCTGCCTATACAGGTTTTATGGAATCGGGACAGGTGAAGGAGTTTAAGGGGACGGAAAGAATATATGTGAAACTCGGTAATGCCGGTGTTGTTGAGGTTGAATTTAATGGTCAAAAAATAGGGGTGCTGGGCCAGCGTGGTGAAGTTGTTAATAAGGAGTTTACAGTGCCACAGGGTTAGCGAAACAAAACTTTATTAGTACGAAAAAACCACCCCTAGGGTGGTTTTAAAGTTTCACTTTTTTTAGCTGCCAGGAGAATCCGTCTTTCTCCTGGGTTTGGACCAGGAATGGGCTGTTGAAATCCGGATTGAACGTCTGAGGCCTTATGCCCATATCGTTGAAGTATTTTTCCAGGGCATTGACAATAATTTCATAATTGGTCTGCTTTGTCTGAAATCTTACTGTATTAAGGGAGCTTTTTAAATGTTCGGGAAGGCACTTTCCGATGATATCATAAATATACTTGTCTCCCATAAGCTCACTCCTATTGTATATCTTAGATTTATGTTAATTTATAATGAATAAAAAAACATTCAGCATTTAGCCTCAAAACAAACAGGAAAAAAGTCTTATTTTGCAAAAAATGTCGTAACGGGAAGAAGAATCTCCCACTTGCTATTACTGTTCATGTTATGTATAATAGAATTCCAACACACCGATGGTTCTAAGTACGGTGAGCAATCGCTGCTTTCGGTCAAACGGAGGTAGAGGAAAGTCGAGACACGCATACCCTGTAAAGGGTATAAAAAGGTGCCCGGTGCAAGCCGGGGCAGGGCGACCTGACGACGGTAAAAGAGACTGGTTTCAGTTTCAAGTAACCATAAAGTGCCACAGAAACTATGTCACCGGGTGACCGGTGAGTGCAAGGGTAAACTCCACCAGCGTGCAACCCAAATAGGCAGTATTAACTGCGGGTAGGGGCATCCCCGAGAGGGGAAGGGAAAAAATCCCTAGATAGATGATTGCTTGAAAAAACAGAATCTCGCTTACAGCCGTGCTTATAACAGGGTGTGTAAAAAAAAAGAATCCCCGCGATGGACGCGGGGTTTTTTTGTGTCAAGGGATGGTAATTTACCTATTATCCTGAGGTACAACAATTCCTGTATACCCGGTATCCTGCTGCCACTGCCCGGGTGTCTCGTTTTGAATCGGCCTGTATATAGCCCCGTCAGGGCCGTGTATATCACATATCTCGGACGGCACCCTGTCATGGTAATCGGCAACATATTCGGGTACCGGATAAGGTACCCTGACAAGATTGCGGATCACTTTGTCCGGACAGTATTTATTTGGAAGTTGCCCGGTAGTTGCGCATATTTCCACCAGCATATGGGTATTGTCTACCTCAGACGGAACTGTGCCATCGGCAAAAAGGTCTGTGACCTGATGATCAGGAGGAGTGTTCGGGCCCGGCAGCAATCCTGACTTGCTGTCAACAGTAGCGGTTACTATGCCTGACGGCATCTGAAAGTCCCTGGAAGGGGTATCTTTCAGTGCGTCGCTCATTATTTTGCGCCATATTTTTGCAGGGTAATTGCCGCCGTATGCATCAAACATAGGTGTCGGGTTATCATAGCCTATCCAGACTACACCTACAAGATCCGGTGTATAGCCGGCAAACCATATATCTTTTCCGTCATCAGTGGTACCCGTTTTGCCTGCTGCAGGACGTCCCGGGTTGGCATTTCCTCCTGTACCTTCCTGGATAACTGATTTCATCATGTCTGTCAGAAGATAAGCAGTGGTTTGCTTCATGGCTTGCTTGGGCTTTGGGTTATATTCTTCCAGGACAGTACCGTCTGAGCTTTCAACTTTTAATATTACTACCGGCTCATTGTATACCCCATTGTTTGCAAAGGCTCCGTATGCCCCGGCCAATTGGAGGGGAGTGACTTCCTCGGTCCCCAGAGCCATACTTGCCCCCACTGACCTGCTGTCTATTGCGAAGCCCAGCCTCGAGGCAAAGTCTATGGCTTTGGGAATTGTCACATAGTCCACAAGCAGTCTGACGGCCACAACGTTCACCGAGTTGGTAAGGGCCTTTCTAAGGGTTATGAGGCCAAGAAACTTTTTATTGTGGTTGGGTGGCTCATAATTACCGTATTTTACCGGAGAGTCGTCAACGATAGATGCCGGTCCCATACCAAGAAGCTCAACAGCCGGTCCGTAGTCAATAATGGGCTTAAATGAAGATCCCGGCTGGCGTCCGGGCTTTTTGGTGGCCCTGTTCCAGCCAAGCCTCGCGGTGTGCTCGCGGCCTCCGACTATTGCCCGTACCTGGCCATTTGAAGGGTCAAGTATAACAGTAGCCCCCTGTGGTTTTTCACTCTTCTTCGGGGGGGGGAAGTTACTGTTGTCGGCCATAACGTTTTCAGCAATTGTTTGTATTTTGGGGTCCAGGGTAGTGTATACTTTGAGTCCCGAATTGTAGACCTGTTCCTCGCCATATTTTTTAATCAAATCTTCGGTTACATAATCCACAAAATATGGATATGGGTACCTGGTAGGGGCTTTGGTTATCTTTATCTGCTCCTTCAGGGCACTATCCCTTTCTTTGGCGCTGATATAGTTATAGTCAACCATTAGCTGCAAGACTGTTTCCTGCCGCTGCTTGCTTTGGTGTGGCTGGTCTTCGGGTGTTGCCTTGGTGGCCAGAGGTGTATAGTAATTGGGGCTCTTTGGTATCCCAGCCAGTAAGGTAGCCTCGGCAAGGGTGAGCTTATTTGCATCCTTTTTAAAGTAAGTCTGGGCGGCCGCCTGAATCCCGTATGCCCCCTGTCCGAAGTATATTTTATTGAGGTACATTTCCAGTATTTCATCCTTTGAAAAGTTGTGCTCCACCCTTAAAGAAAGAATAGCTTCCTGTATTTTTCTTTTAAAGGTTTTTTCGGGAGAGAGGAATGACAGCTTTACAAGCTGCTGTGTAATTGTACTGGCACCCTGGTGTTTTCCCCCACCGGTTATGTCAGTTATTGCAGCACGCATAATTCCCTTTAAGTCAATTCCATGGTGATTATAAAAACGGTGGTCCTCTGCAGCCAGGAATGCCTTTTGAACATGCATGGGCACTTCGTTTATTGATACCGGTACCCGGTTTTCAACCCCCACCTTGGCAACAAGCTTGTTGTCCTTATCATATATAAGAGTTGAATTCGAAGAAAGTAAAGCCTCTGTATTCCATGCAGGTATGTCTTTTATGCTGACAATAAGAAGTCCCAGTACCGACATTCCCACTATAAGACCAATAAGAAGCCCAAGCAAAAGGAACAGTCTGCCGGGTTTTAATTTCCTTTTTCGCCTGGAATTTTTGGCCAAAACCTTATACCTCCTTGAGTTATGATTCCTTGACATTATACCACAATTAAAAAAAATGTTTATACTCTTTTGATATGCAGCAAGAAACCAGGTTTCAGGCGTAATGAGATTAAATTTTTTACCGGTATTATCTTTTTGTTAAGTTCATACATATAATGAAATGCATCGTTTTTAAACAGTTAGGCAGGTGCATACGATGTTTAAAAAGAGAAGACCCTATAAAAGGTACTTTCTAGTACTTATATTTATTGTATTCATGGCATCTGTCTGGCTGTTGGACATGCAGATAAGAAAGACACTTTATAAAATGGCCGAGGTAAGAGCTGTCCAGATGGCCACAGAGGCAATAAATAATGCTGTGCGCACAGAAATTGCCAGGGAAGGAATGCTTTACGGCGACCTTGTGGATGTACATAAAGACAGCGGGGGTAAAATAGTTCTGATTCAGGCTAACACTGCCCGTATAAATAAAATTTCGTCCGAAACCACACTGGCTGTACAGTCGGCACTTATAAGATTAGGTGAGGAAAGGTTATATATCCCAATTGGTCAGATTACCGGTATTGCTTTTCTATCTAACACCGGCCCAAGATTTAGGGTTGAGGTTGTGCCCATGGGAACTGTACGGGTTAGTATTGATGACAGGTTTGAGCAAGCAGGTATAAATCAGACCAGGCACTCAATATACCTTAACTTTGACACCGATGTCACGATAGTTATACCTCTTAAAAGCGGCCGGGCCAGCGTGGCAACCCAGGTCCCTGTGGCCGAAAGTATAATTATCGGAGATGTTCCCTCCACTTTCGTATCTTTGCCGGATGGATTGTTTGGGAAAGGTATTACCCGGTAATTGAAATAAAATTAATGTGAGAATGAATTAAAAGCAATCTTATAGGAAATAAATGAAAGTGACGGTTTTAACGGTCAGATAATCGGGTGAAATGCATTTATGCCATAAATTACCACTTGATTATCCTTGGCGGAGATGGTATATTTATTTTTGTCGCCGCAAGGGCGATGGAAAATGAGGAGGATGCTGGAATAAACCGGGAATCCTTCAAAGAGTGAAAAAAAAGTTGTTTCTTGAATAAAAATGTATTGACACTACTACTAAGATATGATAAGCTTAAGAAGTGTCGCAAAACAAGAAACTTGGTCCTTGAAAACTAAACAGTGGCAAAAAAAGTGATGGATGAATTAAGCCAGAACCGTTCTCGAAGTTCGAATTTCGAATAAGAGAACATAAAGAACGTCAATAAAGAGCTTGAAAGAGCTTTTCATAAAAGATTTTATGGAGAGTTTGATCCTGGCTCAGGACGAACGCTGGCGGCGTGCTTAACACATGCAAGTCGAACGGAGATTTAGAGGAAG
>JBMOPE010000040.1:0-131456 GCA_049323755.1 Bacillota bacterium | reverse complement strand
GGTCGTAGGTTCAAATCCTACCCCCGCAACCATGCCGCTGTAGCTCAGTAGGTAGAGCGCATCCTTGGTAAGGATGAGGTCACCGGTTCAATCCCGGTCAGTGGCTCCATATGGCGGCGTAGCTCAGATGGTTAGAGCACACGGTTCATACCCGTGGTGTCCGGGGTTCAAATCCCTGCGCCGCTACCAGCAAACCAAACCGGTCGAGTGACCGGTTTTTTGTTTTTGCTTTATTGGGGTAAGGAGGAATTTATTACAAGATAACTAATATATATACAAATTGTATTATTGTTATCCAAAATACAACAAAAAAGGGGCCATGTCCTTGGATCAATACTTTTCCATCTTTTATATGCTTACTATTTCTTTTCCGGAGGCTCTGGTAGTATCCTTTTTCGTTATTATATTTATTGGGGGCAGCCCCCGGTTGCAGGAAATTATTCTTATAGCGCTAATTCAGACAGTAATTGCATATATAGTCAGGGCCATTCCCATACCCATGGGAATGCATACCCTACTACAAACGATTTCATATATTGTCTTGATTAGTGTGATTACAAGGAATACCATACTGGCTTCATCAGTGGGAGTTGTTGCCGCAGCGATCATTTTCATCTTGTCTGAGATTTTAGTAACACAACTGGTTAAGGCTGCCACAGGGCTTACCATGGTTGACCTTGTAAAAGACGAATACAATAGATTACTGTTTACTGTTCCTGCTACTGTTTTAATGCTCGCTATAACAATTCTGTTCCGAAAGAATAATATAACTTTCATACGGATTACCGGCTGGAATTATTTAAGATTAAAATATAACGTAAATACTGAACATGGGATTAGTTTACTATACAGAAAGTACCTGCCTGCAATGGTTTTTGTTTTCCTTCCGCTACTACTTTTATGGTTATTTAACTTCACACATGTTCCTGTTCAATTAGGTAGCTATGGCGATTATGACCAATATTTTTTTAAGGGTTGGTTTAATGTACTTATTATTTTTCTATCCTTTATGTCGCTGTGGACGGTACAGAGAATGGGTAAGTACATGGATAAGGAGATGGAGGCTGCCAATGCTGAGGAAACAATAAGTAGGTTGAAAGAACTGATACTTTCCATCAGAAAACAGCGTCATGACTTTAATAACCAGTTGCAGGTGGTTTATGGTCTAATCCAGATGGGCAAATGCGAGAAAGCCGGTGAATTTATTGAAAGAACCAACCAGTATATTTCAGGCCCCGCTGAAATAATCAAAACGGACAACTATAATATAAGTGCTCTTCTTTATACAAAACTAGGCGTAGCCGAAGCAAGGGGAATCCGGTTTGACATAAGCATTGATTGTTCACTTAAATCATTCCCTCTTAAGGCAAATGAGGTGGGTTCGCTCCTGGGAAATTTGATTGATAACGCATTTGATGCTGTGGAAAATAACAGCGGCGGTGATAAGCTGGTTAGTCTGGAAGTCTCCTTAAGGGATGCTTACCTGGTAAGGGTGTCAAATAAAAGTGCTGTTGAAATTACTGATGATATATTCTCTCCCGGATTTACCACCAAAAAGGGCCATTCCGGCCTTGGAATGACCATAGTCAAAGATATAGTTGAAAAATACAAAGGCTGCATCAGGGCTTTTAGTGAAGAGGATTTCGTGGAATTTAAAATAACTATCCCCAAATAAGAACTTATACAGATATTATTCGTGGTGTCCTGGGTTCAAATCCCTGCGTCGCTACCAGCAAACAAAAACCGGTCAATGGACCGGTTTTTGTTTAGCTTTTAAAACATATAGGAGGAGGAGTATTATAACAAATTGTTTAATAATAATACAAATTTTTTATTTAACACATATTTAATAATTGGTTATGGAATCAGCCCTGGTGTGTTTCAGACATGCCTTGGAGCTTTTTAGACATCCCCAGGCACTTTATAGACATCACCAGGAGGATATAATTTTTTTACGGCAAATATAGCGAAAGAAGGGGTATTTAATGGATCCATACATATCCTTGTTTTTCATGATAACGATTTCGTTTCCGGAAGCTTTGGTGGTGTCCTTTTTCGTTATCACTTTCATGGGGGGAAGGGGCCGGCTACCGGAAATAATTCTTATAGCTATAATTCAGGCGGTTATAGCTTATATAGTCAGGACCCTGCCCATTCCAATGGGAATGCATACTGTCATCCAGGCAGTTTCCTACATGCTTCTGATAAGCCTAATAACAAGGATTTCAATTTGGGCTTCTTCGGTAGGAATTATTGTTGTATTAATAATTAATATATTGGTGGAGATTTCGGTACTTCGAATAGTAACAGCTGCTACGGGTCTTTCAATAGTAGAACTGGTAAATGATCATTATAACAGATTTTTATTATTTGTTCCTGTTGCATCCATTATGTTTATCATAGCAGTACTGTTCAGAAGGTTTAATATAACCTTTGTAAGAATTACCAACTGGCAGACGGTTAAAGAAAAATACAGGGTTAGCCAAGAACCTTTACTCTATAAGGAATACCTTCCGGCCGTAGTATTTGTCCTATTGCCGATACTGCTTTTGTGGCTTATTAATTTTACCAGTGTTTCTGTTCAAATGAACAATAGTGATGATTATCCGGGTCATTTTAAAGTTTTGTTCAATGCTTTGGTTATATCGTTGGCATTTATGTCGCTATGGGCGCTACAGAGGATACGTAAGTCCATAGAGAAAGAAATAGAAGCAGCAAAGGCTACAGAGACCATTGACAGTATGAAAGAGCTTATACTTTCTATAAGAAAACAGCGACACGACTTTAACCACCAACTCCAGACCGTATACGGACTAATTGAGGCCGGAAGCTTCGGTGACGCAAGGGAGTACATAAATAACACATATCACTACGTGACCGGGACAGGGGAACTCATCAAAACAGACAATCTGGCGGTCAGCGCACTGCTATATACCAAAATAGGTATAGCCGAGACCAGGAATATAGAGTTTGACATAAGTATAGAGTGTTCTCTGGAAGCTTTTCCGCTAATAGCTAATGAAGCCAGTTCCCTTTTAGGAAACTTAATAGATAATGCCTTTGACGCTGTAGAGGGAAGCGAGTCCGGGGACAGGCTGGTAAGATTGGATATTACAGCAGAAAGAGGCGAGTATATCCTGAAGGTGGCCAACCGGGGGGAACTGGATCCGACTGTTTCGAAAAAGGTATTTACTCCCAACTTCACCACTAAGACAGGCCATACTGGCCTGGGGCTGACCATAGTCAAGGAGATAGTGGACAAGTATAGGGGCAGCGTGCAGGTGTTTTCTGAAGGCGGAGAGACGGTATTCATGGTGATCGTCCCCTTTAAAAGGTAATTGGGGGTTATTCAGTTGAGGATGTTTGACATAGCTAATCGCATGGCTGTGTATTTGTCGAGGGAGACAGGGTTAGACCAGTCCAGGACCGACAGGGTGAGGTTCGGGCTGGAGCTGTTGCTGGGAGAGATTATAAAGTTTGCCTTACTTCTGGCTGGGGCGGCTGTTTTAGGATTGTTGCCGGAAACAATGGCGGCCATGGCGGGTTTTTCTCTGTTCCGTCTGTTTAGCGGGGGAGCCCACTGCGAGGATTACTGGCGTTGTTTGGTCTTCAGCTTGGTGGCATACCTGGGAGCTTCGTTTGCAAGTGTTTTAGTGGCACCGTACATAACGAAGACTATTATGACTGTGTTAGTTATTGCCGGTACTACTGGTATAGTATTATTGGTTTTATTATGGGCTCCGGGGGAAGTGCCACAAAGAAAGATAAAACAGTCGGAAAGAGGACTGCTTAAGGGTCTGTCAATTGTTTTTTTGTTGATTTGGGCAGGGGTATTAATCTTTGTTTTATCGCCTTACAGTATTTCAGTTATGCTGGCCGGGTTCCTGGGAACGGTGGTGCAGGCTTTTAGCTTCACTCCGCCAGGTTACAGAGCCATAAATATTTTCGACATTGTCCTTTCTAAAAAAATAGGTGAAAGGAGGTGTTCCACCCATGCTGAAAATGCTTAAGAAGCTTATGTACTCCCCTCTGGTGCTGACTGCCCTTTTTGTGGCTTTGATTGGCATTTCACCGGCAAGTTGGTTGAATTGTTATCAGCCCGCACCCCCGACCGAATAAAAATGCATGGGGTAATGTAAAATGAATCTGACGGTACTTATAGCCGAAGACGACCCCGCCATGCGGCAGGTGATTAAGAACGCCGTCAAGGGAGTTCCTGGCGTGGAGGTGGTGGGTGAGTCCGGGGACGGGGTGAATGCTCTGGAGCTGTACGAGGAGCTTCGCCCAAGGGTGGTTATGGTAGACATTGACCTCCCGGGGATGACAGGTCTTGAGCTGGCCCAGGAGATTTTCGACATAAACCCATGGACATACCTTGTTTTTTGCACCGGCTTTTCGGATTACCGGGAGAAGGCCTTTGAAATCTATGCCTTTGACTACCTGGTGAAGCCCTTTAAGATTGAGAGGATAACCCAGACCATGAGCCGGATACTGAATTTGGAAAAAGCCAGGTCCAGTGATAGGGCTAAGGTGGACAACTTCACACCTGGAAGGGTTTCAATTCAGGGTGCCAGGCTTTTCAGGGACGCCGAGAGGTTCCTGATGATAGATTTGAAGGATATAATATTTGTTACCAGGGAAAACCGAAAAACCATGGTGCACTACGTTGGGGGTAAGGTACTTGCGGACGAAACGATTGGAACGATGGAAGAACAGCTTAGGGACCAGATGTTCTTCAGATCGCATAAGGGTTTTCTCATAAATCTAAATCATGTGAAGGAACTGGTTCCCTGTGGAAAGAGTACCTATCAGGTTATTATGGCCAATACCACGGAGCGGCCTCTGATAACCTGGGACAAGATTAGGGAACTGGAGCGCGTTGCCAAAAGATGATTTTAACACTAAAAAGAAGAAGGTCTCCGCAGGGGGGCCTTCTTCTTTTAAAACTTAAAAAGGTCGCTACCAATTATCAATCTTATAACGGATTGATTATTTGTTTTAAGTGAAAGTAAAAATATTAAAACCTTATAATAATTGACTATCGCGCCAAGAAAAAGTAACCTTGCCCGGTTTACAAATATAAAGATTAAAAAATGTATTTAACTGTAAATAAGGCCTGGACATTTTGGCTTAAAAGCATGGTCATGTGGAATCACTTAATCAGATTTTTGACGCTTTCAGACATCATAAACGGCAAAATAGGACCTTATTAGCACTTTTTAGACATAAAAGTGGACAGCTAAAGGGCCCTGTGATAAAATATCAATTACCCAGCTTATATTTGTCCTCATTTGGTCAGCAAATTTATTTTTGTATTATAGGGAATAGATGAGGTGATGGGTTATGTCAGTGAGCAGAGCCGATGGAAATCAGAGTGATGTTGTAATTGTAGACAAGTGCGAGCTTATGCGCAATACAATTAAAAGCATGATTCTAAGTCATAAATACGATGTGTATGAAGCTATTGATGAAATCGGGGCACTAAGTCTTACTATAAGGCACAACCCTAAAATAATTTTTATTTCAATGGAAGGCAACCAGTTTTGGCCGGGGCTTGTCCAGTGCATCAAAAAGAACAGAAACTGTACAATTGTTGCGTACTCTACCGGTATAACCCGCGAAATAGTTGCTAATGCTTATTTTGCTGGAGTTGATGACATATTGGTCAACCCTCAAAACCAGAAGGAGAGAATAGAAAAATATATAACTACATTGGAGAATAAGAATCCGGAAAGATATTATAGGTTTCCCAGCAAGAAATCAGAAGGATTTAGCAGCATCAAGAAATTTTTCTGGCTGCAGGCCGAATAGCTTATTAGGCACAAATTTAAAAAAATTCCTCCCTGAGGGGAGGAATTTTTTTTTCGATATAGAATTAACTACTGGAATTTTTGAGCTGTATAAAGCTGTATAAAATTGAACTGACTGGAAAAACTTAGATTATGTCTATTGTTTTTTCCGGACGCTTTCAAAGGAGGAATAATTTTGGCTAAGGCAAAGTTTGAGCGTAACAAACCTCACGTAAACATTGGAACCATAGGTCACGTTGACCATGGCAAGACAACTCTGACTGCAGCTATAACCACAGTTCTGGCAACAGTGGGCAAGGCCCAGGTAAAAAAATACGATGAAATCGACAACGCCCCTGAAGAGCGCGAGCGTGGAATTACCATCAACACCGCCCACGTTGAATACGAAACAGACAACAGGCACTATGCCCACGTTGACTGCCCGGGACACGCCGACTACGTCAAGAACATGATCACCGGCGCAGCCCAAATGGACGGAGCCATACTGGTGGTATCCGCAGCAGACGGCCCCATGCCCCAGACCAGGGAACACATCCTCCTGGCCCGCCAGGTGGGAGTGCCCTACATCGTAGTGTACCTGAACAAGGCAGACATGGTAGATGACCCCGAGCTTCTGGAGCTGGTAGACATGGAAGTGCGTGAGCTTCTTTCGATGTACGAGTTTCCCGGAGACGACACCCCGATTATAACCGGTTCCGGACTGAAAGCCCTGGAGTGCAGCTGCGGTAAGAGAGAATGCCAGTGGTGCAAATCCATTTGGGAACTGATGGACGCAGTGGACAGCTATATACCGACCCCGCAAAGGGATATAGATAAGCCCTTCCTGATGCCGGTAGAAGACGTATTTACCATCACCGGGCGCGGCACCGTGGCCACCGGCCGTGTAGAGCGCGGGGCAGTCAAGGTTGGTGAAGAAATCGAAATAGTGGGCCTGCAGGATAAGCCCAGGAAGACAGTGGTGACCGGAGTAGAAATGTTCCGTAAGCTATTGGACCGCGGAGAAGCCGGAGACAACATCGGCTGCCTGCTGCGCGGAGTTGACAGGAAAGAAATCGAGCGGGGCCAGGTGCTTGCAAAGACCGGAAGCATCAAGCCGCACACACACTTTAATGCGGAAGTGTATGTGCTGACCAAGGAAGAGGGCGGAAGGCACACCCCGTTCTTCAATGGCTACCGTCCGCAGTTTTACTTCAGGACCACCGATGTTACCGGAGTATCCGAGCTTCCTGAGGGAGTGGAAATGGTAATGCCGGGAGACAACATTCGCATCAATATCAAGCTGATTACCCCCATCGCCATAGAAGAGGGACTGCGCTTCGCCATCCGTGAGGGCGGCCGCACCGTGGGCGCCGGGGTTGTAACCTCCATTATAGAGTAAAACTACAGGGATTAGATGTTAGGGATTCCTGATATGGCCCTCTGTCAAGCAGTTAGGCCTTGCTGTCTGTCTGCATGGCACGGGGCCGGTTATTTTTGGGCAAAAATGGTATAATAATACTTTGATAGAGAAAAAATAAAAACATATAACTTAAAGAAGCTTCACCTTTAACTTTTAAGGAATGCACTGGGTATCCTGACTCCTGACTTCTGAATTCCGACAGTAGTTACTTTCAGAATTAGCATTAAAATAAATTTATCTCTAAAGACAACTATTGACAGAGAAAATTAATTATGATAAATTGTTTAAGGTTATCTTCAAATAGGTCATCCAGGTTTTTTTTTCTATAGGAGGTGTCACAGGATATGCGGGTTGGGGTGACAATGGCATGTACAGAGTGCAAGCGTCGGAACTATACAACAACCAAAAATAAAAAGAATGATTCTGGAAGGATAGAGTTAAAAAAGTATTGCAGGTTTTGCCAAACTCACACTGTTCATAAGGAAACACGTTAGACAGGCAGTGTTTAAATGCACACGTCCGGCTTCCGGAATAATGTCGGTTTGGTGAGTGGCATTAATATCTTCCGTAATAAATAAGGATGTGGCGATCAATGGCCTTAATGAAAAAAGATCAAGACAAAGAGCAGAATGGAAAGAAGTCGGCCGTTAAGGGTGAAGCCGGAGTCATCAGTAAGGAAGCGGCAAAGAAGGTTGTGCCCAAAAAGCAGGCAGTAGTTAAAAAGGAAACCGTCAACCGTCTGGAACAGGTCAAAAAGTATTTTCGTGGAGTATACACTGAGCTAAAGAAAGTTCACTGGCCGACACGCCAGGAAGTGTTGACCTATACAGGGGTAGTGGTGGTGGCTGTAATTATTGTAGGTGCTCTAATCTGGGTTTTCGACTCGCTGATGAGCAGGGTCATTCAGCTGATTATCCGGTAGGACCGAGGAGGTGGGGGACCTTAACGGGTCCCTTGAATTTATGAAGCAGTGGTATGTAATTCATACCTATTCTGGATATGAGAATAAAGTAAAGGCCAACCTTGAGAAAAGAATAGAGTCCATGAACATGGAGGAAAAGATTTTTCGTATTCTTGTTCCCATGGAGGACGAAATAGAGATCAAGGATGGAAAACGGAAGATCAGTAAAAAGAAGGTCTTTCCCGGTTATGTTCTTGTTGAAATGATTATGACGGACGATTCCTGGTATGTAGTGCGTAATACCCCGGGGGTGACCGGTTTCGTCGGGAGCGGTTCTAAACCTATACCTCTTACCGATGAAGAGGCAAAGCAGATTATGAGGACTATGGGAGTCGATGAGCCCAGGGTCCGGCTTGATTTTAACATTAATGAACATATCAGGGTCAAAACAGGACCCTTTGAAAACTTTGATGGCGTTATTGAAGAGGTATATCCAGATAAGGGTAAAATAAAGGTAAGAATATCGATGTTTGGCAGGGATACCCCTGTGGAACTGGAATATGCGCAGGTGGAAAAGATAAGTTAGACTAAAAATGCTTATATATCTTTTAAGGTGTACAGTAAGGAGGTGTAGATGTAAATGGCAAAAAGGGTTACTGCTGTAATAAAGCTACAGTGCCCGGCTGGTAAAGCTACTCCGGCTCCGCCCGTTGGACCTGCTCTTGGTCAGCACGGTGTGAATATTATGGCTTTTGTCAAGGAATATAATGAGCGTACGGCTGCTCAGGCCGGCCTGATCATCCCGGTTGAGATTACGGTTTATGAGGATCGCTCCTTTACTTTTGTAACCAAGACTCCCCCAGCATCCGTTCTGCTTAAAAAGGCGGCAGGCATTGAGTCCGGCTCAGGTGAGCCCAACAAGAAAAAAGTTGCCAAGGTGCCCCTCTCAAAAGTCCGTGAAATTGCCGAATTAAAAATGCAGGACCTGAATGCGGCATCGGTGGAAGCTGCCATGCGCATGGTTGAAGGTACTGCCCGGAGCATGGGTATAGAAATCGCAGAGGGTTAATTTGAAAACAGTGGGAGGATACATTTCTGGGGCTGTACCTTTTTGGTGAATACAGAATTCAGAAGTCAGAAGGGTAGGAGCATAACTTTATTGTTATTAAAATACTCTGTGTCCTCTGTGGCTTTCTTAAATTTGTATCGTCCTGAAGGGTTGTCAGAAATTCACAATACGTATCCGTTAATACCACAAGGAGGTTATATATATGCCCAAACAGGGAAAAAAGTTTGTTGATGCAACAAAACAGGTTGACAGCACTAAATTGTACGAGCCCGCTGAGGCTTTGGAACTGGTAAAAAAATTTGCTCCTGCAAAATTTGATGAAACTGTGGAAGCAGTGGTCAAGTTAGGAGTAGACCCCAGGCATGCTGACCAACAGGTTCGCGGAGCAGTGGTTCTTCCTCACGGCACCGGAAAAACCCGTTCTGTTCTGGTTTTTGCCAAGGGTGACAAGGCAAAAGAAGCCGAAGAGGCAGGGGCTGACTTTGTTGGTGCAGAAGATATGGTGGAAAAGATACAAAAAGAAGGATGGCTTTCGTTTGATGTGGCCATTGCCACTCCCGACATGATGGGAATGGTGGGTAAGCTGGGCCGCATATTGGGCCCTCGTGGTCTAATGCCCAACCCCAAGACAGGTACTGTAACCTTCGATGTCAACAAGGCTGTACAGGAAGTTAAAGCTGGAAAAATTGAGTACAGGGTCGATAAGGCCGGAATTATCCATGCGCCGATTGGCAAGGTTTCCTTTGACATTGAAAAATTATCCGAAAACCTTAAGGTTTTGGTGGACCAGTTGATCAGGGTTAAGCCCCAGGCTGCCAAGGGACAGTATATTAAAGGCATTTCGGTTTGCTCCACAATGGGGCCCGGAGTAAAGGTGAATTCACAGAAAGTCACCGCCTAACATCCCGGAATTGGGAATTAGGGAATTGGAAGTCGTTTTTCCCAATGCATAATTCCTGACCGGAGATTTAACTTAATAGTATATATAAGCTGTAGACAGTTGGTGTTTATAACATAATGGCTTTTGCCGCCAACCGAGGCCTGGAGTCTAACCTGCATGAAACTGATAATAAGGCGGGTCCGTAGGCTTTTCTACAGGGCTCGCTTTTTGTATTTTTCTGAAAGGAGGTGTACTGTTTGCCGACCAAAAAGGAAAAAGAACTGGTTTTGGAAGAACTCAGGGAAAAATTTCAAAATTCCAAAGTAGCTGTTATGGCAAATTACAGGGGTCTTAATGTTTCAGCCATGACAAAGCTTAGAAGGCGCCTTCGTGAGAAGGGCTGCGATTTAAAAGTGGCCAAGAACACCCTGACATTAAAAATCGCCAGGGAGATGGGAATTGAAGGCCTGGAGCCCTACCTGGAAGGGCCTACTGTAATTGCATTCAGCAGTGAAGACCTGGTGGCCCCCGCTAAAATATTCAGCGAATTTGTTAAGGAAACGAAGATCTTTGAAATTAAGGGCGGTGTGCTCGAGGGGCGACCAATAGACATCAAGGGTGTGCGCGAGCTTGCGGACCTCCCGCCGCGGGAAGTCCTTCTGGCCAGGGTGCTGGGTGGTATGCAAACCCCGATGTACGGCTTTGCTTCGGTTCTGCAGGGTACTTTGAGAAGCTTTGTATATGCCCTGGAGGCAGTTCGCAAGCAAAAGGCCGGAGAAACAGCTTAGTAGTTTAAAAATACTTAATTATAATAGGAGGTTTGTTTAATAATGTCGAAAGTTAACGAAATTCTGGAAGCCGTAAAAGGACTGACCGTTCTTGAGCTGGCTGAGCTGGTAAAAGCCTTTGAGGAGGAGTTTGGTGTTAGCGCAGCAGCTCCGGTTGCTGTCGCTGCTGCTCCCGCTGCCGCTGCTGCTCCTGTTGAAGAAGAAGAGCAGACCGAATTTGATGTAATCCTTGCCTCCGCTGGCGACAAGAAGATTAACGTAATCAAGGTTGTCCGCGAAATTACCGGCCTTGGCCTGAAGGAAGCGAAAGAACTGGTCGACAACGCTCCCAAGCCTGTCAAGGAAAAGGTTGGCAAGGAAGAAGCCAACTCCATTAAGGCAAAGCTGGAAGAGCAGGGAGCTTCTATCCAGGTAAAATAAGTAATACAATAATTAAAGCAAACTTTAGGGACCTGGCTTTTGCCGGTCCCTATGTTTGTCTAGTGGGTGGGACTTTATTATTGATTTTTTCCTTTAATAGAAAAACTTTTTAAAATTCCTTGACATTGCAAAAATTATATGATATTATCCTTAAATCGTTCACTTGTTATGCTTCCAGTTTAAGGGTTGGTTTTAACAATTTTATGTATCCGGTGGTTATATTTGGGGAATAATATTTTAGATATAGTTGAATTCATGTTTAAAAGGCGAGGTTTTTGGTTATCGAGGACCTTGCTTTTCGTTGTTTGTTTTATGAGTTTTAATAATGGGGGTGTGGCACGTTAGATGTACGCCGAAAAAATGGGTATGAGAGAGCGAAAGAATTTCGGCAAGTTGAGTGAAGTTCTGGAACTGCCCAACCTTATCGAAGTTCAGAGGAATTCATACAACTGGTTTTTAAGGGAGGGCCTGAGGGAGGTATTTCAGGATATTTCCCCTATACAGGACTTTACAGGCAACCTAGTGCTGGAGTTTCTTGACTATACCCTTGGTGAGCCAAAGTATACCGTCGAGGAGTGCAAAGAAAGGGATGTAACCTTTGCAGCTCCCCTCAGGGTCAAGGTCCGGCTTATTAACAAGGAGACCGGGGAGGTTAAGGAGCAGGAAGTTTTCATGGGGGATTTCCCCCTGATGACCGAAAAAGGAACGTTTATAATAAACGGTGCCGAAAGGGTCATTGTCAGTCAGCTGGTAAGGTCGCCAGGAGTTTATTTTGGTGACTTGCTTGATCCCAGCGGAAAGAGACTGTTTACAGCCACAATAATACCGAACAGGGGCGCCTGGCTGGAATTTGAGACAGATATAAACGACCATATATTTGTTCGCATTGACCGTACCAGAAAAATTCCGGCAACTGTGCTTGTCAAGGCTCTTGGTTATGGGACCAAGGCCAGAATAACAGGGCTTTTCGGAGAGAACCCACATGTGCTGGAGACACTGACCAGGGATAATACTGATTCCGAGGAAGAGGCACTGGTCGAGATATACAAAAGACTCAGGCCCGGGGAGCCTCCTACCGTGGAAAGCGCAAGGTCATTGCTGGATGCGCTGTTCTTTGACCCCAAAAGGTATGATCTTGCCAATGTAGGCCGGTACAAAATACAGAAAAAACTTAAGCACGGTATACTTTACCGCTTTAGAGAAGATGGCAGGCCCGGGGAAGAATACGATCCCTATCTGAAACAAATGGTTCCGCTGGACAGGGATTTTATACGGGAACTTGTGCCGGAAGATATTATTGAAGCTATTAAGTATCTTCTTAACCTGATTGACGGCAATGGAACAGTGGATGACATTGACCATCTGGGTAACAGGAGACTTCGCTCGGTTGGCGAGCTTTTGCAAAACCAGTTCAGGATAGGCCTTTCCAGAATGGAGAGGGTGGTCCGGGAAAGAATGACCATCCAGGACGTGGATGTCATCACACCACAGGTTCTCATAAATATAAGGCCAGTGGTGGCTGCAATAAAAGAATTTTTTGGTTCCAGCCAGCTTTCCCAGTTTATGGACCAGACTAACCCTCTGGCCGAGCTGACACACAAAAGAAGGCTGTCGGCCCTTGGCCCGGGAGGGTTAAGCCGTGAGCGCGCCGGATTTGAAGTAAGGGACGTTCACCACTCCCACTATGGCCGGATGTGCCCTATAGAAACGCCGGAAGGTCCAAATATCGGGCTTATAGGGTCCTTGAGCACTTACGCCCGGATAAACGAATTCGGCTTTATTGAAACACCTTACAGGAAAGCCGATAAGGAAAACGGCCGGGTTACCGAGGAGATCGTTTACCTTACAGCGGACGAGGAAGAGGGACATATTATCGCCCAGGCCAACGCGCCGCTTGACGAAAAAGGCTACTTTACCAGTAACAGGGTAAATGCGAGGCACGGCAGAGACATACTGATAGTATCCACCGACAGGGTCGATTTTATGGATGTGTCTCCTAAACAGGTGTTCAGTGTCGCTACATCGCTGATTCCTTTCCTGGAGCATGACGACGCCAACCGTGCTTTGATGGGAGCCAACATGCAGCGCCAGGCTGTGCCGCTTTTGAAGGCCCAGGCCCCGCTGGTGGGAACCGGCATTGAATACAAGGCTGCCAAGGATTCCGGTGTTGTGGTAGTGGCGAAAGGCAGTGGCGTGGCCGAAAAGGTTACCGCCAATGAAATAGTTATAAGAACCGATGAGGGCAAGGTAAATAATTATAAACTGCATAAGTTCAAGAGGTCCAACCAGGGAACCTGTATAAACCAAAAACCCATAGTTGCTCAGGGAAGCAGGATCGAAAGTGATCAGGTAATTGCTGACGGTCCTTCCACAGACCTGGGCGAGCTGGCCCTGGGAAGGAATATACTGGTAGCCTTTATGCCGTGGGAAGGCTATAACTACGAAGATGCAATACTGGTAAGCGAAAAGGCGGTAAAGGAAGACTTCTTTACATCCATTCACATAGAGGAGTATGAGTGCGACGCCCGGGACACCAAGCTGGGCCCTGAGGAAATAACCAGGGATATCCCCAATGTAGGCGAGGAAATATTAAAGGACCTGGATGACAGGGGAATCATAAGGGTTGGAGCCGAGGTCAGGCCTGGGGATATCCTGGTGGGCAAGGTGACTCCAAAGGGGGAAACCGAGCTGACCGCCGAAGAGCGCCTTTTAAGAGCCATATTCGGTGAAAAGGCCCGGGAGGTGCGGGATACATCATTAAGGGTACCCCACGGTGAGTCCGGTAAAATTGTTGACGTTAAGGTTTTTTCAAGGGATAACAGTGATGAGCTTCCTCCCGGTGTTAACCACCTGGTAAGAGTGTATATTGCTCAGAAGAGGAAGATTTCCGAGGGTGACAAAATGGCTGGCCGCCACGGAAACAAAGGTGTTGTTGCCCGTATTCTGCCTGAGGAGGATATGCCTTTTCTCCCCGATGGAACACCCATCGAAATAGTTTTGAATCCCCTGGGGGTTCCCTCCAGGATGAACCTGGGGCAGGTTTTGGAGTCTCACCTTGGGTGGGCGGCCAAAGCAATGGGGTATCATGTGGCCACTCCGGTATTTAACGGCGCGCTGGAGGAGGATATACTCCAGTCCCTTAAGGATTCCGGACTTCCTGAAAACGGAAAGATAACACTGTACGACGGGCGTACCGGTGAGCCCTTCGATAACCCTGTTACGGTTGGCTATGTTTATATGCTTAAGCTGGCTCACCTGGTTGACGATAAAATCCACGCCAGGTCCACAGGCCCGTACTCACTTGTTACCCAGCAGCCCCTGGGAGGCAAGGCCCAATTCGGGGGACAGCGCTTCGGTGAGATGGAGGTGTGGGCATTGGAGGCATATGGCGCGGCATACACACTGCAGGAAATTCTTACTGTCAAATCCGATGATGTTGTTGGCCGGGTAAAGACCTATGAGGCTATTGTAAAAGGTGAAAATGTCCCCGAGCCCGGTGTGCCGGAGTCATTTAAGGTTCTTATAAAGGAACTGCAGAGCCTTGGCCTTGATGTGAAGGTTCTCTCGGAGGATGACCGGGAAATTGAAATAAAGGAAATAGAAGAGGATATTCATGAGACAGCTAAAGACCTGGGTCTTGACCTGTCTGAAGGGGAAGTGCTCCCCGAAGGTGCCGGTGGCACTTATGAGCCTGAATCTGAGGAAGAAGACGAGTATAACGATGATTTCCTGGAAGAGGATTTTGAGCTGGAAGAGGATGAGACGATATAAGCCAGGGAACTGGAATTATGGGTCAGGGATTCTAATCCCTAATCCCCAATCCCTAATCCCCCAAAATATAGAAGGGAGCGTGTTTCCTTGCTGGATTTAAATAATTTTGACAGGATTCGCATCGGTCTGGCTTCCCCGGAACAGATTAATGAATGGTCAAGTGGTGAGGTTAAGAAGCCCGAAACCATAAATTACCGCACGCTCAAGCCTGAAAGAGACGGGCTTTTCTGTGAAAGGATTTTCGGTCCCACCAGGGATTGGGAATGCCACTGCGGTAAATACAAAAGGGTCAGGTATAAAGGTGTTGTCTGTGACCGCTGCGGTGTTGAAGTTACAAGGTCGAAGGTGAGAAGGGAAAGGCTTGGGCATATCGAGCTGGCCGCTCCAGTTTCCCATATATGGTACTTTAAGGGTATACCCAGCCGTATGGGGCTTCTGCTTGACATGTCCCCCAGAGCCCTGGAAAAAGTTCTTTATTTCGTTTCGTATATAGTAACAGACGGCGGCGATACCGGTCTTATTAAAAAGCAGCTTCTTACCGAAACCGAATACAGGGAATACCGTGAAAAATACCCTAACGGTTTCAAGGCCGGGATGGGTGCTGAGGCTATACTGAGGCTTCTGGAAGAAATTGAACTTGAAGAGCTGGGCAGGGAGCTCCGCCAGGAGCTGAGGGAAGTAACAGGGCAGCGTAAGATAAGAGCCATAAGAAGGCTGGAAGTGGTAGAGGCCTTTAGAAAGTCTGGGAATCGCCCGGATTGGATGATTATGAAAGTAATACCGGTTATTCCTCCGGAATTGAGGCCCATGGTTCAGTTAGACGGAGGCAGGTTTGCCACCTCTGACTTAAATGACCTCTACCGCCGGGTTATCAACAGGAATAACCGCTTAAAGAGGCTCCTTGATCTGGGGGCTCCGGACATTATTGTCCGAAATGAAAAGAGGATGCTTCAGGAAGCTGTTGACGCCCTTATTGACAACGGGCGCAGGGGCCGTCCGGTGACCGGACCGGGGAACCGCCCGCTTAAGTCCTTAAGTGATATGCTTAAAGGAAAGCAGGGACGCTTCCGCCAAAACCTTCTCGGAAAGAGGGTCGACTATTCCGGAAGGTCAGTCATTGTGGTGGGGCCTAAGCTTTCTCTTCACCAGTGTGGCCTTCCAAAGGAAATGGCCCTGGAGCTGTTCAAGCCCTTTGTAATGAAGCGGCTGGTCAATGATGGCCATGCCCACAATATAAAAAGCGCCAAGAGGATGGTTGAAAGGGTAAGGCCCGAGGTATGGGATGTTCTTGAGGAAGTAATCAGCGAGCACCCTGTTCTCTTAAACAGGGCACCTACCCTGCACAGGCTCGGTATACAGTCCTTCGAACCGGTGCTTGTTGAGGGCCGCGCTATCCAGATACACCCGATGGTGTGTACTGCTTATAACGCCGACTTTGACGGCGACCAGATGGCGGTACACGTTCCGCTGTCAGCTGAGGCCCAGTCCGAGGCCAGGCTTTTAATGCTGTCGGCCCACAATATTCTCAACCCGAAGGATGGCCGGCCGGTAGCCATTCCCACCCAGGACATGGTTTTGGGAAGTTATTACCTTACTATGGAGAGGGCCGGAGCCCTGGGTGAGGGAAAAGTTTTTTCGGAGCCCAACGAGGCTATACTTGCCTATGACAATAAAGCCGTCAGCCTTCATGCCCGTATTAAGGTGCGTTATGAGGGAGAGATGCTGGAGACCACGGTTGGTAGAATTATATTTAATGAAGTAATACCCAAACAAATGAGGTATATCAACAGGGTGGCCGACAAAAAGGAACTCAGCAGAATAGTGGATGACTGCTATAATGAATTTGGTTTTGCCGCTACTGGCACACTTCTGGACGGTATTAAAAAACTGGGGTTCCACTACGCCACAAAGGCCGGAGTAACCATAGGAATATCGGATATAACAATTCCCAAGCAGAAGCAGGAAGTTATAGCCAAAACAGACCAGGAAGTTGAAAAGGTTGAGACCCAATACCGCAGGGGGCTTATTACCGAGGATGAGCGTTACCGCAAGATTATTGGGCTTTGGAACGATGCCACGGAAAACGTTACCAAGGCACTAATGGATACTCTTGACCGCTTTAACCCGGTATACATGATGGCAAACTCGGGAGCCCGGGGTAATATTCAACAGATCCGCCAGCTGGCTGGTATGAGGGGACTTATGGCTGACCCGTCCGGGAGAATTATTGACCTTCCAATCAAGGCCAATTTCCGTGAGGGGCTAACCGTTCTGGAATATTTCATATCAACCCACGGCGCCAGAAAAGGTTTGGCTGACACCGCATTAAGGACTGCAGACTCCGGTTATCTTACCAGGAGGCTTGTGGATGTTGCCCAGGACGTTATTGTAAGGGAAATTAACTGCGGAGCCGATGAGGGTATAGTTGTATCAGAGATAAAAGACGGGTCAGAAGTAATTGAAAAACTGGAAGACAGGATAAGGGGCCGCATGGCCTTTGAGGATATCATTAATCCTGAAAACGGGGAACAGCTGGCTAGAAAAGACGAGGAAATCACAAACAAGCAGGCTGAGAGTATTATCAAGTCCGGCATTAAAAAAGTTAAGATCCGCTCGGTACTCACCTGCAAATCCCGTTACGGTGTCTGTATAAAATGCTACGGGCGAAATCTTGCCACCGGGCAAATGGTTGATATAGGAGAGGCCGTGGGCATTATTGCGGCCCAGTCTATCGGTGAGCCGGGAACACAGCTTACCATGCGCACGTTCCACACCGGTGGTGTTGCCGGTGATGATATTACCCAGGGTCTTCCCAGGGTAGAGGAACTTTTTGAAGCCCGCAGGCCCAAGGGCCAGGCTATCGTTGCCGAGTATCCCGGCGTTGTTGAGGTAAGGGAAGTAAAAGGTCGCCGTGAAATAGAAATAACCGGGGATGATGGTGAGAGAAACGTTTATCAGGTACCATACGGCGCAAGGCTCAAGGTGCATGACGGAGACCGGGTGGAAGCTGGAGACGAACTTACCGAAGGATCCGTCAACCCGCATGATTTGCTGAAAATAAAAGGGCCCCAGGGAGTACAGGTATACCTGCTTCAGGAGGTACAGAGGGTATACAGGCTTCAGGGAGTTGACATCAATGACAAGCATATTGAGGTAATGATTCGGCAGATGCTTAGGAAAGTTAAGGTCGAAGAACAGGGAGACACTGATCTTCTGCCGGGAGGCCTTATCGATATATTTGAGCTGGAAAAAGAGAATGAGAAGGTTTTGGCGAGCGGTGGTGAGCCCTCGTCAGGAAGAGCGGTATTGCTTGGTATAACGAAGGCCTCGCTGGCAACCGATTCATTCCTGTCGGCCGCATCTTTCCAGGAAACAACCAGGGTTCTTACTGAAGCGGCTATAAAAGGCAAGATGGACCCGCTTCTTGGGCTTAAGGAAAACGTCATAATAGGTAAGCTGGTTCCGGCCGGTACCGGCATGAGCCGCTACAGGAATATTGAGATACTGGGTGAATCCCAGGATGGTAAATACCCAGAAGACCTTGAAGATCTGGATTATGATCTCGACGAAAATAGTGGGTTTGATGCTGATTACACTGTAACTGCCGAATAACCGCATTTACCGGGTTGCGTTTTAATGAGACCCAACCCGGTTGTCCCATTTGACAAATATTATTGACAATGGTTATTTGAGGTGGTAAGATATAAAAGTGTCTGGATTTGGGAGGTGTGGCTGCAGTGTCTCTAGAACGCCTGTCCAAGGCCCGTAAAAAGACGATCGGGTCCAAGCAGACGCTCAAGGCTATTGGTCAAAATCAAGCAATAATTGTTTATGTGGCCAAAAATGCCGAGAAACATGTCACCGATCCTATAATACAGGCATGTGCAGTTAAATCAGTACCCGTTATCCTGGTAGAAACCATGCAGGTACTGGGAAGGGCTTGCGGTATAGAAGTGGGTTGCGCGTCCACTGCCATACTGGAAGAATAACGGGTAAGAATTTTTACCTATATGCCTGGAATTGTTTTTTTTAGATGGGTTATTGGGATAATAAAGGAAGCGTAAAATTTTTAAGTTTCCCGTATAAAAAATGCCGCTCTGGCGCTAATTGTAGTGCCGGAGCGGGATTTGATTTGATAGGTCCTTTATTAATATTTAACTCTTACAGGAAGGAGGTGTTTGTCGGTGCCTACCATTAACCAGTTGATCCGCAAGGGTAGAGAAGAGATTACCAGGAAATCCTCGGCCCCGGCGCTAAAAGAGTGCCCCCAAAAGAGAGGGGTTTGCACCAGGGTGTATACCACCACTCCCAAGAAGCCGAACTCGGCTCTTCGTAAAGTGGCCCGTATAAGATTGACAAACGGTATTGAGGTGACATCCTATATTCCCGGAATAGGACATAATCTGCAGGAACACTCTGTTGTCCTGGTCCGTGGCGGAAGGGTAAAGGACCTTCCGGGTGTCAGATATCACATTGTAAGGGGAGCCCTGGACTCGGCAGGGGTTCAAAACAGAAACCGCAGCCGTTCCAAGTATGGTACCAAACGACCCAAGAAGTAATTTATATAACCATGTATAAATTCTACTTCCTTAAGTAAAGGGGGGAAATATGTGCCCAGAAGAGGAAATGTAAAAAGGATTGAAATAGTTCCTGACCCGGTATATAACAATAAGGTTGTCACCAGGCTTATCAACCAGATTATGCTGGATGGCAAAAAAGGTGTTGCTGAAAAAGTAGTATACGGCGCCCTTGACATTGTAAAAGAAAAGACCGGTAAGGAAGCCCAGGAAGTTTTTGACCAGGCTATGAAAAATATCATGCCGGTGCTTGAGGTTAAGGCCCGTAGGGTAGGGGGCGCCAACTATCAGGTTCCCATTGAGGTAAGGCATGAGCGCAGGCTTACTCTTGGAATCCGCTGGCTTACCAATTATGCAAGGGCCAGGGGTGGCAGATCCATGCAAGAAAAACTTGCCGGCGAAATAATGGATGCTGCCAACAACACAGGAGCAACCGTGAAGAAGAAAGAAGATACCCATAAAATGGCTGAAGCCAACAAGGCATTCGCGCACTACAGGTGGTAAGGAGGGAGTCTTGATGGCGCGACAGTTTCCGTTGAATAAGACACGCAATATTGGCATCATGGCTCACATAGACGCCGGAAAGACTACCACCACCGAACGAATTTTGTTTTACACCGGTAGGGTTCACAAAATCGGGGAGGTCCATGACGGTGCGGCAACTATGGACTGGATGGTGCAGGAGCAGGAGCGGGGGATTACTATAACATCCGCTGCTACAACCTGTGAGTGGCACGGTCATTGTGTAAACATAATCGATACACCCGGACACGTGGACTTTACTATCGAGGTGGAACGCTCTCTTCGAGTGCTTGACGGAGCAGTAGCAGTCTTTTGCTCGGTGGGAGGAGTTGAACCACAGTCTGAAACAGTCTGGAGGCAGGCTGACAAATATCAGGTCCCACGTTTGGCCTACATCAACAAGATGGACCGGGTTGGAGCCGATTTCTTCAAAGGTATGAATATGATGAAAGAGAGACTCGGCGCCAATCCTGTTGCACTGCAGCTGCCCGTGGGTTCCGAAGAGGGCTTCAAAGGGATAATAGACTTAATTAGAAACAAGGCTATTATTTACGTCGATGACATGGGCACCACCAGTGAGGAAATGGATATTCCGGAAGATATGCTGGAGCTTGCCGCCCAGTACAGAGAAAAGGTTGTCGAGGCTGCTGCCGAGTCCGATGAGGAACTGATGATTAAATATCTTGAGGGTGAAGAACTTTCCCCTGATGAGATAAAGAAGGGCATACGGGCTGCAACGCTGGCTGTTAAAATGATTCCTGTGTTTTGTGGCTCATCATTTAAGAATAAGGGCGTACAGCCACTTCTGGATGCCATTGTAGATTTTCTGCCGGCACCCACCGATGTCCCGGCCATAAAGGGTATTAACCCGGACACAGGGAGTGAGGACCAGCGTAATGCCGATGATGGTGAACCCTTTGCCGCGCTGGCATTTAAAATAATGGCTGATCCCTACGTTGGCAAGCTGACATTCTTTAGGGTGTATTCTGGAAAGCTTAGCTCAGGCTCATATATTTATAATTCCACTAAAGGTAAAAGGGAGCGGGTGGGGCGGATACTCAGGATGCACGCCAACCACCGTGAGGAGATAAGTGAGGTTTATACCGGGGATATCGTAGCTGCAGTAGGCTTAAAGGACACCACCACAGGAGACACCCTGTCTGATGAAAAGAATTCTGTAGTGCTTGAAGCTATGGAATTCCCGGCGCCGGTTATCGATGTGGCCATAGAGCCAAAAACAAAGGCAGACCAGGATAAGATGGGTGTTGCACTCCAAAAACTGGCCGATGAAGACCCAACATTCAGGATGAGAACAGATACTGAAACGGGCCAGACAATTATTTCAGGTATGGGGGAACTTCACCTGGAGATAATAGTGGACCGCCTCCTAAGGGAGTTCAGGGTAGAGGCCAATGTCGGGAAGCCACAGGTAGCCTATAAGGAAACAGTAAGGTCCAAGGTCAAGGCTGAGGGGAAATTTGTAAGGCAGAGCGGTGGCCGGGGACAATACGGACATGTGGTGCTGGAAATAGAGCCAAGGGAGCCTGGATCTGGCTACGACTTCGAGAACAAAATTGTAGGTGGCGTTGTTCCCAAGGAATACATTCCGGCTATAGACTCCGGGGTGAAGGAAGCAATGGATAACGGTGTGCTTGCCGGATTTCCAATGATTGATATCGGGGTAAGGCTCCTGGATGGATCCTATCACGAAGTGGACTCTTCTGAAATGGCCTTTAAAATAGCGGGCTCAATGGGTTTTAAAAATGCTGCAACTAAGGCCCAGCCAGTTTTACTCGAGCCTATGATGAAGCTGGAAGTGGTAGTAATGGATGAGTACATGGGTGATGTGATAGGTGACTTAAATTCCCGGCGAGGCCGCATCGAGGAAATAGAGCCCAGGGGAAACACTCAGGTTATTCATGCTGTAGCGCCGCTGGCAGAAATGTTCGGTTATGCGACGGGACTACGGTCCGTTACACAGGGAAGGGGCACCTTTACCATGCAGTTCAGCCACTATTCGGAGGTTCCCCAGAATATCGCTGAAGGGATAGTTGCCCGGCGGTGTGGATAGCATTTTTTAAAATTGCTTAATTATACTTCCTAAAATAATTGGTATCTGTAAAAGGAGGAAAATTAGAAATGGCCAAGGCAAAGTTTGAGCGTAACAAACCTCACGTAAACATTGGAACCATAGGTCACGTTGACCATGGCAAGACAACTCTGACTGCAGCTATAACCACAGTTCTGGCAACAGTGGGCAAGGCCCAGGTAAAAAAATACGATGAAATCGACAACGCCCCTGAAGAGCGCGAGCGTGGAATTACCATCAACACCGCCCACGTTGAATACGAAACAGACAACAGGCACTATGCCCACGTTGACTGCCCGGGACACGCCGACTACGTCAAGAACATGATCACCGGCGCAGCCCAAATGGACGGAGCCATACTGGTGGTATCCGCAGCAGACGGCCCCATGCCCCAGACCAGGGAACACATCCTCCTGGCCCGCCAGGTGGGAGTGCCCTACATCGTAGTGTACCTGAACAAGGCAGACATGGTAGATGACCCCGAGCTTCTGGAGCTGGTAGACATGGAAGTGCGTGAGCTTCTTTCGATGTACGAGTTTCCCGGAGACGACACCCCGATTATAACCGGTTCCGGACTGAAAGCCCTGGAGTGCAGCTGCGGTAAGAGAGAATGCCAGTGGTGCAAATCCATTTGGGAACTGATGGACGCAGTGGACAGCTATATACCGACCCCGCAAAGGGATATAGATAAGCCCTTCCTGATGCCGGTAGAAGACGTATTTACCATCACCGGGCGCGGCACCGTGGCCACCGGCCGTGTAGAGCGCGGGGCAGTCAAGGTTGGTGAAGAAATCGAAATAGTGGGCCTGCAGGATAAGCCCAGGAAGACAGTGGTGACCGGAGTAGAAATGTTCCGTAAGCTATTGGACCGCGGAGAAGCCGGAGACAACATCGGCTGCCTGCTGCGCGGAGTTGACAGGAAAGAAATCGAGCGGGGCCAGGTGCTTGCAAAGACCGGAAGCATCAAGCCGCACACACACTTTAATGCGGAAGTGTATGTGCTGACCAAGGAAGAGGGCGGAAGGCACACCCCGTTCTTCAATGGCTACCGTCCGCAGTTTTACTTCAGGACCACCGATGTTACCGGAGTATCCGAGCTTCCTGAGGGAGTGGAAATGGTAATGCCGGGAGACAACATTCGCATCAATATCAAGCTGATTACCCCCATCGCCATAGAAGAGGGACTGCGCTTCGCCATCCGTGAGGGCGGCCGCACCGTGGGCGCCGGGGTTGTAACCTCCATTATAGAGTAAAACTACAGGGATTAGATATTAGGGATTAGGGATTACTCCCGATCCCCAACCCCAATCCCTATTTGTGAAAGGAGGTCTGCCCGTTGAAAAAACAAAAAATCCGTATTCGGCTTAAAGCATATGACCATCACATGCTGGACCAGTCGGCGCAAAAAATAGTGGATACGGCGAAAAGGACCGGTGCCTCAGTGGCTGGGCCCATTCCGCTTCCCACTGAGAAGAATATTTATACAATCCTTCGTTCACCCCACGTGAACAAGGATTCCCGCGAACAATTCGAAATGAGGACGCATAAACGCCTGATCGATATCCTCGAGCCAACACCCAAGACGGTGGATGCGTTAATGCGCCTGGATTTGCCGGCGGGCGTGGATATAGAAATTAAGCTTTAATTACGGCTTGCACGGAAATAAAGTTCACCAATACCAACAAGTATCGAACTTTGAACTTCGAGAAGGTGAACCTCTTGTTTTCGGCCGGCACTGGAGGTGCTAGTAAGATGAAAAAGGCTATATTGGGTAAAAAAGTGGGAATGACCCAGATCTTTACCAATGAGGGAATAGCCGTTCCTGTAACCGTTATTGAAGCCGGCCCCTGTGTTGTGGTTCAGAAGAAAACCGTTGAGAAAGACGGCTATGGGGCAATACAGGTTGGTTTCGGGGAAAAACGGGAGAAACTGTTTAATAAGCCTCAAAAAGGGCATTTTAACAAGGCAGGGGTAAGGCCCCTCAGATTCTTAAAAGAGTTAAGGCTGGAAGACTGGGACAATTATCAGGTCGGCCAGGAATTGAATGCCGACGTTTTTAGTGAAGGTGAAAAGGTTGATGTGATAGGTACCTCTAAGGGCCGCGGTTTTTCCGGCGGTATCAAGAGGCACGGTTTCCACCGTGGACCTATGGCTCACGGCTCAAAGTACCACCGCCGCCCCGGATCACTGGGAGCAAAAGGCCCCGCTAGGGTATACAAGGGCCGCAAGCTCCCCGGACAATATGGAGCTGCCAGGGTTACGGTACAAAACCTGGAAGTGGTAAAGGTAGATTCCGATCGTAACCTGCTTGCGCTCAAGGGCGCAGTGCCCGGGCCCCGTGGTGGCCTGGTAATGATTAAAGACAGCGTCAAGGTTAAAAAATAACGGGCGTGCAGAAAGGAGGAAACAAAATGCCGAAGGTTGCGCTTTATAACACCAACGGAGAACAGGTGGGAGATATTGAACTGAACGATAGCGTTTTTGGCGTTACTGTTAACCAGTCCGTGCTGCACGATGCCGTGGTGGCTTACCTGGCCAATCAGAGACAAGGCACCCATGACACAAAAACAAGGGCCGAGGTCTCAGGCGGTGGCCGCAAGCCATGGCGCCAAAAAGGTACTGGCCGTGCCAGGCATGGAAGCACCCGCTCTCCTATCTGGAAGGGTGGTGGAATTGTTTTTGGCCCACACCCCCGGGATTACAGCATAAGGCTCCCTAAAAAGGTGAGGCGTCTGGCAATGAAGTCCGCTCTCTCTTCCAAAGTTGAAGGCGGTACAATTATGGTTCTGGATGACTTGAAAATAGATCAGCCAAAAACCAAGGATATGGTGCGTATTCTGGAAAATTTGAAGGTAAACAATAAAGCCCTGGTGGTAACAGCAGGCAAGGATGAAAATGTTTTGAAATCGGCCCGTAACATTCCCTGGGTAAAACCCACTTCTGCCGGTTTGCTAAACGTATATGACCTGATGGCGCATCAGACACTGGTTATTACCAGGGATGCCGTGAGCAGGGTTGAGGAGGTGCTGGCGAAGTGAAAAATCCCAGAGACATTCTCAAAAAGCCCCTCATAACTGAAAAAAGCATGGACCTGGTGCAGGAAAACAAGTATACATTTATAGTTGACCCTAACTCCAACAAGATTGAAATTAAAAAAGCCGTTGAGGAACTGTTCAAGGTAAAAGTGGAGAAGGTTCATACCATTCGATACAAGGCACGGTTTAAAAGGGTAAGGGGTAAAATCGGCCGGTTTTCAGGCTTTAAAAAAGCCATTGTCACCCTTAAAGAGGGAGACAAAATTGAAATATTTGAAGGCGTCTAAAACTAGGAAGTCAGTCGTCAGACGTCAGTCGTCAGTAATAGAAGGTAATCTGCCTTGAGGCAAGACCTACTACCGACGACCGACGACTGAGCAAGGAGGTAAACCAGGTGGGAGTTAAAAAGTTTAAGCCCACATCGCCTGGTCGCAGGTTTGTAACTGTTTCGACCTTTGATGAGATAACCACGGATAAGCCGGAAAAATCCCTTTTGGAACCGCTTAATAAAAAATCGGGCCGCAACAACAAGGGAAGAGTTACGGTAAGACACCGTGGCGGTGGGCATAAAAAACAGTTCCGGATAATTGACTTCAAGAGAAACAAGGATGACATTCCGGCTAAAGTTGCCACCATTGAATACGATCCAAACCGTTCGGCGAGAATAGCGCTCTTAAACTATGCTGACGGAGAAAAACGTTACATTATCGCTCCTCTTGGACTGGAAGTCGGCATGACCGTTATTTCCGGAACGAGTGCTGATATCAAGGTGGGTAACTGTATGCCGCTGAAGAACATTCCGCTGGGTACACTGATTCACAACCTTGAGTTGTACCCCAAGGCAGGCGGACAGCTTGTCCGGTCGGCGGGAACAGCGGCACAGCTGATGGCCAAAGAAGGAAAATACGCGCATATTCGTATGCCTTCGGGTGAAATGAGGCTGCTTTTACAGGAATGCCGGGCAACCATTGGTCAGGTCGGGAATACCGACCATGAGAACATCACCATCGGGAAGGCCGGGCGTAATCGCTGGAAAGGCAAAAGGCCGACAGTTCGTGGTGTTGTAATGAACCCGGTAGACCATCCGCATGGCGGTGGCGAGGGCCGCTCCCCAATAGGCCGAAATCCTGTAACTCCGTGGGGTAAACCGGCTCTGGGCGCCCGGACTAGGAAGAAAAAGCCCAGTGACCGCCTGATTGTTAAACGGAGAACCAAGTAGTGAGGAAGGAGGCTAGCACATGGGCCGTTCCCTGAAAAAAGGGCCGTACTGCGATGAAAAACTTCTTGAAAAAATAACAGAGATGAATGAAAAGGGCAATAAGCGTGTTATAAAGACCTGGTCAAGGCGATCCACCATATTCCCCGAGATGATTGGCCATACCTTGGCTGTTCATGACGGAAGAAAGCACATTCCGGTATACATCACTGAGGACATGGTTGGACACAAGCTGGGTGAATTTGCCAATACCAGGACATTCAGAGGACACGGGCATCATACCGAGAGGTCAACAGCACTTAAGTAAAAAGAGCTGCTTTAATGAGCTAATGCACATTCAACAGCCGTCCGCAACCGGGCCGACCTTACGGAGGCTTGAGGAGCGGTTGTTTGAAATAAGGAGGTATACCTGTGGCAGCTAATAGTGAAGCAAGGGCAATAGCCAAATATATCCGTATATCCCCGCGCAAGGTCCGTGAAGTTGTGGACCTTATAAGGGGCAAGGATGTAAGGGAAGCCCTGGCAATTCTTAAATATACTCCAAGGAGAGCTTCGGCTCCTATTGCAAAGGTTGTTCAGTCTGCAGCCGCTAACGCGGAACACAACTATGAAATGAACAAAGATAGCCTTTATGTAGCCGAATGCTATGTGGATCAGGGCCCTACAATAAAACGTTTTCAGCCCAGAGCCATGGGTCGCGCTGATCTGCTTCGCAAGCGCACAAGTCATATAACCGTGGTTTTGAAGGAAAAAAACTCTAAATAAAACCGGGAATTAGGAGTTAGTTCCCAATTCCGGTCCAGAGAGTAAAGCTTATAAGCCAAAGGAGGGCTAGTGTGGGCCAGAAGGTAAATCCTAAGGGTTTGCGGATTGGCATCATAAAAGACTGGGAAGGCAAGTGGATTACCAATAAAAAGGACTTTGCCGGACTGTTGATGGAAGATGTTAAAATCCGCAAGTTTGTAAAACAAAAACTTTTTGCAGCCGGTATTTCTAGAATACAAATAGAAAGGGCTGCCAACCGGGTAAAGCTGACTATACATGCCGCCAAGCCGGGCATAGTTATAGGACGTGGAGGGACTGAGGTTGAAAACCTCCGTAAACAGCTTGAAAAAATGACAGGCAAGCAAGTTCACATTAATATTGCCGAAATAAAGGTTCCTGAGACAGATTCGCAGTTGGTGGCAGAAAACGTGGCCGCTCAGCTGGTAAAGAGGATTGCATTCCGCAGGGCCATGAAGCAGGTGGTTTCCCGGAGCATGAAGATGGGGGCAAAGGGAATAAAGATTTCCTGCTCAGGAAGGCTGGCGGGAGCGGAGATTGCCCGTACCGAGTGGTACAGCGAGGGTAAAGTACCTCTTCATACACTGAGAGCGGATATCGATTACGGATTTGCAGAGGCAAATACGACTTACGGTAAAATTGGTATAAAAGTCTGGATATACAAAGGAGAAGTATTGCCGGAAGCCAAGCCCGCTGCCGGACAAGGAGGCGAATAGGCTTTATGTTGATACCAAAAAGGGTAAAATACCGCAAACAGCATCGTCCCGGCCTTACTGGCAAATCCAAGGGTGGCAACGAAATCAGTTTTGGAGATTTCGCGCTTCAGGCAACGGAGGCTGCGTGGATTACCAGCAGACAGATTGAAGCGGCCCGTATCGCCATGACCCGCTACATCAAGCGGGGAGGTAAGGTCTGGATTAGGATATTCCCGGATAAGCCCATTACTCAGAAACCTGCTGAAACGCGTATGGGAAGCGGTAAAGGTGCCCCTGAATACTGGGTTGCAGTTGTTAAACCGGGCAGAGTGCTTTTTGAACTGGCTGGCGTAACTGAAGAGATAGCCAGGGAGGCTATGCGCCTGGCGTCTCATAAGCTGCCCATAAAGACTAAATTTATAAGACGTGGGGAAGTAGGTGAGGCCGGTGAAGGTTAAGGAGATCAAAGAGATGTCTCCGGAGGAATTGATTAAAGCTCTGGATGACTCCAAGGATGAACTGTTCAAGCTAAAATTTCAACTGGCCACGGGCCAACTGGATAACCCTATGAGAATAAAGGAAGTAAAACGTGATATTGCCAGGGTAAAGACTATTATGCGCCAGAGGGAATTAGGATTTTTCCCGGCATAAGGGGGGTAGCAAGTGGAAGGCCGTAATTTGCGCAAGACTCGTACCGGTTACGTGGTCAGCAACAAAATGGATAAAACCGTAGTGGTGTCCGTCGAGACCCTGGTCAGGCATCCCCTGTACCAGCGCACCTTCAGGAGAAGTAAAAAGTTTAAGGCCCATGATGAGCAAAACACCTGCAATATTGGTGATAAGGTAAAAATCATGGAAACCAGGCCGCTGTCAAAGGATAAAAGATGGCGTGTTGTTGAGATTCTGGAGCGGGCACAGCAGATTTAAGTCGCAGCGGGTTAAAGGGAGGTTTTTAAGACATGATCCAGGTTCAAACCATGCTTAACGTTGCCGACAATTCAGGGGCCCGCAAATTGATGTGCATAAGGGTATTGGGCGGGTCAATGCGGCGTTACGCCCGTGTTGGCGACATTATAATATGCTCTGTTAAGGAAGCCACGCCAGGCGGCGTTGTTAAGAAAGGCGATGTGGTTAAGTGCGTGGTAGTCAGGACTAACAAGGAAGTAAGGCGGCCGGACGGGTCCTATATAAAGTTTGATGAGAATGCTGCCGTTATAATAAAGGATGATAAAAGTCCTAAGGGCACCCGTATATTCGGACCGGTAGCCCGGGAACTCCGTGACCGGGATTTTATGAAGATTGTATCACTGGCCCCCGAGGTTCTTTAATCTAGACACCGGAGGTTAGGCCAACCCCACACATAGGAGGTGTGAAAATGCCAAAGGTTCACGTGCGCAAGGGAGATACCGTCCTGGTGACCACGGGTAAGGACAGGGGCAAGAAGGGCAAGGTAGTTAGCGTAGAGCCCGATAAAAGCCGGGTAATTGTTGATGGTATTAATATAGTAAAGCGTCACACAAGACCTACCCAAAAACTGCCGCAGGGCGGGATTTTAGAAAAGCCTGCTCCTGTACACAGCTCGAACGTGATGCTTTACTGCACAAAATGTAATACACCCTCCCGGATTAACAAAAAGATACTGGGAGACGGGAAAAAGGTGCGGGTATGCAAGAACTGCGGAGAAGTGCTGGGTTAACCCCGCCGGAAAGGAGGGTATGTTGATGTCCAGGTTAAAGGAAAAGTACCAAAACGAAGTAGTAAAAGCAATGATGGAAAAATTTAACTATAGTAATGTTATGCAGGTTCCCAAACTGGAAAAAGTGGTTGTGAACGTAGGAGTAGGTGAGGCCATTCAAAACAGTAAGTCTTTGGATGCCGCATTGGGTGATATTACGATAATTACTGGACAGCGGCCGGTTGTCACCAAAGCAAAAAAATCAATAGCCGCTTTTAAGCTCCGTGAGGGAATGAAAATTGGCTGCAAGGTTACCCTTCGAGGCAACAGGATGTATGAGTTTGTGGATAAGCTTTTCAATATTGCCCTTCCCAGAGTGAGGGACTTTAGGGGAGTTTCACCCAAGTCCTTTGACGGACGGGGCAATTACAGCATGGGTGTTAAGGAACAGCTCATATTTCCCGAGATAGAATACGATAAAATTGACAAGGTACGCGGTATGGATATTATATTTGTGACCACCGCAAATTCCGACGAAGAGGCAAGGGAGCTTTTAAGGCTTATGGGTATGCCGTTCAGGGCCGCGTAATACCCGGTGCCACACAATTTTAATCCCCAAGAAGGAGGGAGAAGATGGCAAAAAAGTCAATGATAAACAAAACATTGCGGGCGGCCAAGTTTCAAGTCCGTAATTATAATAGATGTAAGCTTTGCGGTCGGCCCCATGCTTACATGAGGAAATTCGGTATTTGTCGTATTTGTTTTAGGGAGTTATCCTACCGAGGCGAAATTCCCGGCGTCCGCAAGGCTAGCTGGTAATGTGGAAGGAGGTAGTAATGCATGGTAATGACTGACCCCATTGCCGACTTCTTGACCCGTATTCGCAACGCTAACACCGTTTATCACGAAAAAGTCGAAGCTCCGGCTTCCAGGATGAAGAAGGCTATTGGCGACATTTTAAAGGAAGAGGGCTTTATAAAGGACTGTGAATATATTGCGGACGGCAAGCAGGGTGTAATTAGAATATTCATGAAGTACGGCGGAAACAAGGAAAGAGTAATTACCGGGGTTAAAAGAATTAGCAAGCCCGGTTTGAGGGTGTATGCACGGAAAGACTCGGTTCCCAGGGTTCTGGGAGGACTGGGGATAGCAATTTTATCCACATCACAGGGGATTATGACCGATAAAAAAGCCAGGCAAATGGGACTGGGCGGGGAAGTAATCTGCTATGTTTGGTAGTTTTCTTTTTTCGCAGGAGGTGTGATAATGTCTAGAATTGGTAAAATGCCCATACCGCTGCCAGATGGCGTTGACATTAAAATTGATGGAACAGCTGTGGCGGTAAAGGGCCCAAAGGGAGCCCTCCAGAGAGACATTCACGGCAATATGATAATAAAGGTTGAGGATGGAAAGCTGACTGTTGATAGGCAGACAGAAAGCCTTACCGATAAATCCCTGCACGGGCTTACCCGCACACTGATAAATAATATGGTGGTGGGGGTAACCAATGGCTTTCAGAGAACCCTTGAACTGACAGGGGTTGGTTACAAGGCCTCCAAGCAGGGCAACAAGCTGGTACTTGCTGTGGGTTATTCTCATCCCGTTGAAATGGATCCACCGGAGGGAATTGAGGTGGAGGTTCCTTCTCCCACCAGGGTGATTGTAAAGGGTATCGATAAAGAAAAAGTAGGGGCCTTTGCAGCCAATGTCAGGTCGGTAAGGGAGCCTGAGCCCTACAAGGGCAAGGGTATCAAATACGAGGGCGAGCGCATTCGCCGCAAGGCCGGGAAGGCTGGCGCCAAAGGCAAGAAGTAAGTGGTGAAGGAGTTGAAGTTTGGTGATTAACAAACCCGACCGCAAAAAAGTGCGGGCCAAACGGCAGCAGCGGGTTCGCAATAAAATATCCGGAACTGCGGAAAGGCCGCGCTTAAACGTTTATCGAAGCCTTAACAATATTTACGCCCAGTTGATAGACGATGACAAGGGAGTTACCATTGCCATGGCATCGAGCCTGTCACCGGAACTGAAAGGAAAACTGGGTACTGGCGGCAATATTGACGCGGCTGTTGCTGTAGGGGGACTTATCGCAAAGGTGGCCCTTGAAAAAGGTATAAATAGTGTAGTATTTGACAGGGCCGGATATCTTTATCATGGGCGGGTAAAAGCCCTGGCTGACGCTGCCAGGGAAGGCGGCCTGAAATTCTAATCGGGTGCAGCCCGGCTAATAAGGAGGGAAATAGGTGTCCAGAATTGATGCTGGAAAACTGGAGTTGTCCGAAAAGGTAGTATATATCAACCGGGTAGCCAAAGTGGTAAAGGGTGGACGCAGGTTCAGTTTCTCAGCCCTTGTCGTTGTTGGTGACGGCAACGGCCACGTGGGCTCCGGACTCGGCAAGGCCGGAGAGGTGCCTGAGGCCATCCGCAAAGGAATAGAGGATGCCAAGAAAAACATGATAGAAGTTCCACTTTCCGGAACCACTATACCTCACGAGATACTGGGAATATTCGGTGCAGGAAAGGTTCTTATGAAACCGGCGGCTCCCGGTACCGGAGTTATCGCAGGTGGCCCCGTAAGGGCTATTCTGGAACTTGCCGGTGTTAGGGATATTTTAACCAAATCCTTGGGTTCAAACAACGCCAACAATATGGTTCATGCCACCATGGCCGGGCTGGAAAGCCTTAAAACCCCCCAGGAAGTGGCCAGACTCAGGGGTAAAACGGTGGAAGAACTTTTGGGTTAGGAGTGAAGAACTTGGCCAAGTTAAAAATTACCCTGGTTAAAAGCCTTATCGGAAGGCCCGAGAATCAAAGGGCTACAGTAAAGTCCCTGGGGCTTGGTAAGACCAACAGTTTTGTTGTTAAAAATGACAGTCCGATAATCATGGGAATGATAAAAAAGGTTTCTCACCTGGTTAAGGTGGAAGAAGCTTAAAGGAGGTGCAGTTTTTGGCCACGCTTAGCGATTTGGGTCCTAATCCCGGAGCGAGAAAAAAGCCCAACCGTAAAGGGCAGGGAATCGGTTCCGGCAACGGCAAGACTGCCGGTAGGGGCCATAAAGGTCAAAATGCCCGTTCAGGCGGGGGCGTCCGGCCTGGTTTTGAGGGTGGACAGATGCCATTGCAAAGGCGTATGCCCAAGCGGGGATTCACCAATGCGCCTTTCAAAAAATATATAGTGACCGTAAACCTTGAAGTGCTGGATAGGTTTGATGCGGGTACCGTGGTTACTCCCGAGACTTTGCTGGAAAACAAAATTATCAGGAAAATTGGTGACGGAGTTAAGATTCTGGGCAACGGGGAAATTACCAAGGCTCTTACTGTAAAAGCCCATGCCTTCAGCAAATCAGCCACTGAGAAGATAGAAGCTTCCGGTGGTAAAGCTGAGGTGATTTAATATGATAAGCACCCTGCAGGCTGCCTGGAAAATTGAAGAATTGAGAAGAAAACTCCTGTTTACACTGGCAATGCTTTTTGTGTTCCGGCTTGGGGCACATATTCCGGTACCGGGAGTTGACAGTAAGATTTTTGCAGATCTTGTTGCCAGCAATACCCTCTTTGGATTCTTTGATGTAATTTCAGGGGGGGCATTCAAAAACTTTTCAATTTTCGCCATGAGTATAACTCCATACATTAACGCATCTATTATTATGCAGTTGCTGACGGTGGTTATTCCTCATCTGGAAAGGCTTGCAAAGGAAGGGGAAGAAGGACGTAAAAGAATTACCCAGTATACCAGGTATCTTACCGTAGTGCTGGCATTTATACAGGCAATAGGCACCACCGCTGCCCTTAGGGTTGCCATGGGGAATCCCACAGTGTGGACTTACCTGCTTGTAGCCATAACTCTTACAGCGGGCACAGCCCTATTAATGTGGCTGGGTGAGCAGATTACCGACAAGGGAATAGGAAACGGTATTTCACTGTTAATATTCGCGGGGATAGTGTCCAGTCTTCCCGGGGCACTCACCAGTCTTGTTGAGTACCTGCAAACAGGGACGATAAATATTTTAAGCCTGTTACTGCTGGTAGTTATAGCTGCTATAGTAATTGCAGCCATAGTTACGGTTCAGGAAGGACAGAGACGGATACCGGTACAATATGCCAAGCGTGTTGTTGGTCGCAGGGTTTATGGCGGTCAATCTACCCACCTGCCCCTAAGGGTTAACCAGGCAGGGGTTATTCCGGTTATATTCGCGTCCTCTATTATGATGTTTCCCGAGCAGATTGCGCGCTATTTTGTTGATAGCAAGATTGCGGCCTGGTATCTGTCGGTATTCAGTTGGGGGACTTTCCTGCACACGCTTATATATGCTCTTCTGATAATAGGGTTTACTTATTTCTATACAGCAGTGATAATGAACCCGGTGGATATGGCCGATAACATCAAAAAGTACGGCGGATTTATTCCGGGTATCAGGGCCGGAAGGCCTACGGCCGAATATATAAGCCGGGTAATGGGACGGGTAACCCTGGCAGGAGCAGTGTTTTTGGCCATTATCGCCATACTGCCAAACTTTGTACTTATCGCCACCAAAATACCCAACATATATTTCGGGGGAACATCCCTTTTAATCGTCGTTGGTGTGGCGTTGGACACCATGAAGCAAATGGAGTCGCACATGCTTATGCGCAGCTACCAGGGCTTCATTAAGTAAGGGGTATGGATTATGATTACCTTAAAGACTGAGAAGGAAATATCCTACATGAGGGATGCCGGCCGGGTAGTGGCCGGTGCTCTCAAGGAAATCGCCCCGGCCGTAAAACCCGGTGTAACAACTGCCGAGCTGGACAGCATTGCTGAGAGCTTTATTATAGCAAAAGGGGCCAGGCCGGCTTTTAAGGGTCTTTATGGTTTTCCTTCTACCATCTGCGCGTCTCCTAACGAGCAGGTGGTGCACGGAATCCCCGGTTTAAGGGAATTGGAAAATGGTGATATTATTAGTATTGATGTCGGAGCGGAAATAAATGGTTATTATGGGGACTGTGCAGTTACGTTGCCTGTAGGTGAAATAGATGATGATTCCCGCCTTATGCTGAAGGTAACGGAGGAGTCTCTTTATCGTGGCATTGAGCAAGCGGTTAAAGAGAACCGGCTCTCAGATATTTCCCATGCCGTGCAGAGACATGTGGAGAGTAATGGTTTTTCCGTGGTTCGGGATTATGTGGGGCATGGGATAGGCAGAAGCATGCATGAAGAGCCTCAGGTACCCAATTTCGGCCGGCCAGGCAGGGGCCCTAGATTGGGGGCCGGAATGACATTAGCGATAGAGCCCATGGTAAACATGGGTACTCATGAAGTGCGCACCCTTCCGGACAACTGGACTGTTGTTACAAAGGACATGAAAAAATCTGCCCATTTTGAACACACCATAGCCATCACTGACGGCAAGCCGTTAATACTGACACGGTTGTGACCGATGCTGCGGGGGTGGCAGGTTTGCAGAATAGCCTAGTTCCAGGACGGCTGGTAATATCTACAGCCGGACGTGATAAAGGAAAGTTTTACCTGGTTCTGGATTTGTGTCCTGACAGCAAGGTAAACGTGGTGGATGGTGAATTTCGCAAAATTTCAAATCCAAAGCGTAAAAACAGTAAGCACCTGAGGTCATACCCCGAAATTTCGCCGGAAATTAGCGAAAAGGTTAAGGCGGGACTTAAGGTAAGTGACCAGGATGTCCGTAGGGCGCTTGAAGAGATAATCGCCAACTATACTTAAAATCCCTGTTATAAGGAGGTTGGATGGGAACTAATGTCAAAGCAGGATGTAATTGAAGTTGAGGGTACTGTACTTGAGCCTTTGCCGAATGCCATGTTTAGAGTCGAACTCCAAAACGGCCACAGAGTACTGGCCCATGTTTCAGGCAAAATTCGAATGAATTTTATCCGGATTCTGGCCGGTGACAGGGTAATGGTCGAATTATCCCCATATGACTTGACTCGTGGTAGAATAGTGTATCGCTATAAGTAAATGCACGGCCTTTTTTAAAGGGGGGTAAAAAATGAAGGTACGCCCGTCAGTGAAGCCTATTTGTGAAAAATGCAAGATAATCCGCCGGGAAGGAAAAGTAATGGTAATCTGTGAAAATCCCAAGCATAAGCAAAAGCAGGGATAACCAAGCTTTGGGACTATGCTACGGGGTCGGAATTCAGAATTCAGAACCCAGAATATAGTGCATGCGGATATATTCTGATTTCTGTTTCCCGATTAAAATATTTTTTCAGATACAATCTTTATTTAAGCGCCTGACGCCTTGAATGGTAGATTTTGAGATTAATATAAGGAATGCCCGGAATTCTGAATTCTGAATTCCGACCGGTAAGAGTTTCAGTATAAGGTATTTGTAGGAGGTGTTTATAAAGGAATGGCACGTATTGCAGGAGCCGACCTGCCTCGGGATAAGCGGGTGGAAATTGCTCTCACCTATATATACGGTATAGGAAGGACCACTTCCCAGAATATCCTTGAGCAGACCGGGATTAATCCGAATACCAGAATGCGCGACCTGACGGAAGATGAGATTAACAGGCTCAGAGAAGCAATCGAGAAGAACTACAAGGTTGAGGGTGATTTGCGCCGTGAGGTAGCCCTTAATATTAAGAGGCTTATCGAAATTGGTTCTTACAGGGGCCTAAGACACCGTCGGGGGATGCCGGTAAGGGGACAGAGGACCAAAACCAATGCCCGTACCCGTAAAGGTCCCAAGAAAACAGTCGGAGTACGCCGTAAGAAATAAGGGTATAAGGGGGTAAGAGAATGGCACGTCGCGCCGTTCGTACCAAAAGGCGTGAAAAAAAGAATATCGACCGTGGTGTAGCCCATATAAAATCCACCTTTAATAACACTGTTATAACTATTTCAGATACAAAGGGGAATGCAATTTCGTGGGCCAGTGCCGGAGGAGTCGGTTTTAAGGGATCCAGAAAGAGCACTCCTTTTGCTGCTCAGCTCGCCGCTGAAAAGGCTGCAAAGGAAGCTATGGATCACGGAATGAAAGAAGTGGAAGTAATGGTAAAGGGCCCCGGAGCGGGCAGGGAAGCTGCTATCCGTTCTCTACAGGCCGCGGGCCTTGAAGTAAGCCTTATTAAGGATGTAACACCTATTCCACATAACGGGTGCCGGCCTCCCAAGCGCCGGAGAGTCTAAGGAGGTGTACGTGTTTTAAATGGCAAGGTATACAGAGGCTCAATGCAGGCTCTGCCGCAGGGAAGGTATGAAACTTTACCTCAAGGGTGACAGGTGCTATACAGGAAAATGTGCAATAGACCGGAAGGGTTATGCTCCCGGTATGCACGGCCAGGGCAGGAAAAAGGTAAGTGAGTATGGGACTCAGCTCCGTGAAAAACAAAAGACCCGACGCATATACGGTGTTCTTGAAAAACAATTCAGGTCATATTTCGAGAAGGCTGAGAGACAGCAGGGCATAACCGGTGAAAATCTTTTGCGCCTGCTGGAAAGACGTCTGGACAACGTGGTTTACCGCCTCGGTCTGGGATCGTCAAGGGTGGAGGCCCGTCAGCTTGTAAGGCACGGGCATTTCACGGTAAACGGCAGAAAAGTCAATATTCCTTCGTTTATTACCCGGGTAGGGGATGTTATTGAAGTCAGGGAGAAAAGTAAGGAAACATCTCCCCGCCTGAAGGAAATGATGGAAAGGGCAGCGGACAGGACTCAGCCGGCCTGGCTGGAATATGAGGCCGACCAGGCAAGGGGTCGTGTTGTGGCTCTTCCCGCCAGGGATCAGATTGACGTCCCCGTGCAGGAACACCTTATTGTGGAACTTTACTCCAGGTAAAATGGTGTGCATGCCTGTGGGTTATTCCGGCCGTTAGGGAGGTTACCTTTTTATGTTGGAAATAGAAAAGCCAAAAATAGAATGCGCTGAGATGAGTGATGATAATACTTATGGCCGTTTTGTGGTGGAACCTCTGGAAAGGGGTTACGGCATAACTCTGGGGAACTCCCTGCGCAGAATTCTTCTTTCTTCTTTACCGGGTGCGGCAGTAACCTCTGTGAAAATTGATGGGGTACTTCATGAGTTTTCCACTGTCCCTGGAGTAAAGGAAGATGTAACCGACATCATACTGAACCTTAAGAGCCTTTGCCTTAAAATGTACACCGATGAGGAAAAAATAATGAGGGTAGAGGCAAAGGGTGAACGGGTGGTAAAAGCCGGGGATATCATTCATGACCCTGATATCGAGATATTAAATCCCGATCTCCACATTGCTACTTTATCGGGTAATGCAAGGCTTTTCATGGAGCTATCGGTTGCCAGGGGCCGGGGGTACGTTTCTGCAGAGAAGAATAAAAAGGGCGACCATATAATAGGTGTTGTTCCTGTTGACTCGGTATTTACGCCGGTCCGCAAGGTTAATTACTCGGTTGAAAACACCAGGGTGGGTCAGCGTACCGACTATGACAAGCTCTCGCTTGAAGTATGGACCGATGCCAGTATAAGGCCAGACGAGGCTGTCAGCCTGTCGGCAAAGATACTTGGGGAACACTTGAGGCTCTTTATAGGTCTTACTGAAACCGTAAATGATGTTGAGATAATGGTTGAAAAAGAAGAGGAGCAAAAGGACAAGATACTCGAAATGACCATCGAGGAATTGGACCTTTCGGTTCGCTCCTACAACTGCCTTAAACGGGCTGGCATCAATACGGTAGATGAGCTTATACAGCGCAACGAAGAAGATATGATGAAGGTCAGAAACCTGGGCAAGAAGTCGCTGGAAGAAGTTATAAACAAACTTGCCGAGCTTGGCCTTTCACTAAGAAAAGATGACGATTGAGGAGGGATGAGCGGTGGGCTATCAGAGAATGGGACTGACAACCGGGCACCGTAAGGCCATGCTGAGAAATCTGGTTACCTCCTTAATTAAGGAGAACCGTATTACAACCACCGAAACCCGTGCTAAAGAGGTTAAAAGCATTGCCGAAAAAATGGTTACCCTGGCCAAAAAGGGAGACCTGGCTGCCCGTAGGCAGGCTCTGGCTTACATGTATGACGAAGAGGTAGTCAAAAAGCTTTTTGATACCGTCGGGCCCAAGTACGCCGACCGCCAGGGGGGCTATACAAGAATTATCAGAACACAGCCCCGCAGGGGGGACGCTGCCCCGATGGTAATACTGGAAATGGTATAACAATGCCGGGGTAAATATCGGCGGAGATTTGCGGCAGAATCCGGGGTCTGACTACATTTCTTTTAAGAATGTTGTATACAGGTATGAAAACAGGCGGGAAAATGCTGTTTCCTCAATCACTGCCACTATAAACCGCGGTGACTTTATAGCTGTTATAGGGCCTAACGGATCGGGGAAATCTACCCTGGCCCGTCACATTAATGGGCTGCTTCTTCCTACCGAGGGTACCGTTACCGTTGATGGAATGGATACCAGGGACCCTGCAGGGCTTGTTAATGTGCGCAGGCGGGTAGGGTTTGTATTCCAGAATCCTGATAATCAGGTGATAGGTAATACCGTGGAGGAAGATATAGCATTCGGCCCTGAAAATCTTGGGCAAAATCCCGGATCAATCCGTGAATCTGTTGATTATGCCATGTCGGTTGTGGGGCTTTCCGAAGTTGCCAAACGTCCTCCCCACATGCTTTCGGGGGGACAAAAGCAACTGTTGGCCATTGCCGGGGCCATTGCTATGAAAACCGAATGCCTGGTTTTGGATGAACCAACCTCCATGATAGGCCCGGCAGGCAGAAAATCGCTGATACAACTTCTGTTAAACTTAAAGTCCAGATATAGAATGACCCTGGTTATGGTAACACACTTTTTAGAAGAAACTGTTTTTGCCGACAGGGTATTTGTTATGGACAAAGGCCGCCTGGTATCGGCAGGATCTCCCCCGGAAATTTTCAGTTCCGGAAGCCTGCTCAAAGATATAGGACTGGAAGTCCCGGGGCCTGTGGAACTGGCAAACCGTCTGAGACAGAGCGGTTTTGATATTCCGGACCCGGTACTGTCGGTGGATGAACTGGTGAGTTGTATATGCCGGTTATAAAAATGGAAAATGTCTGGCACTCGTATTACCCTGGCACTCCAATTCAAACCGTCAGCCTGTCGGGAGTCAGTCTTGATGTGGAGCGGGGAGAATTTCTGGCTCTGATAGGGCATACCGGTTCGGGTAAGTCCACTGTTTTACAGCACATGAACGGACTTATACTTCCTGACCGGGGAAGGGTGCTGGTCAATGGGTCTGACACCGGGCAGAAAAAATTCAGAAAAAGCCTGTGGTCAGTAGTTGGGCTGGTCTTTCAGTATCCGGAAAGGCAGTTTTTCGAGGAAACGGTCTACCGGGAAGTTTCTTTCGGCCCCAAAAATCTGGGGATTAACCCTGAGGATGTAAATAACAGGGTGTCCGAAGCCCTGGATATGGTTGGAATAAGCAGAGAGCTGGCAAAGAAGGTTTCTCCATACGCCCTCAGCGGTGGAGAACAGCGAAGGGTCGCACTGGCTTCGGTACTTGCAGTAAGGCCGGCAGTTCTTCTTATGGACGAACCGACCGCCGGAATGGACTCCGGGGGGCGCAGAAAGATATTTGAAGCTCTGTCCAATCTCCGGAAAGAACGGGGCACCACCGTGGTGATGGCCAGCCACAGCATGGATGATGTAGCAAGGCTGGCGGACAGGGTAGCGGTTTTGAAAAAAGGATCGTTACTAATGGCAGGCGGAACCAGGCAAGTTTTTTCCAATTCGGGGGTAATTAAAGAGGCCGGACTGGATTTGCCTTTCCCCTGCGAAGTTGTTAACAGGCTAAACCAAATAGGCTTCTGTATGGAGAGTACCGCACTAACTATTGAAGAGGCCCTGAACGGTATTCAGAATGAGATTGCTCGCAGAATGACTTTAAAAAGATAAAGCCGCGTTTCGGGGGTGGGAGCTTTGGACGGCATACATCTGGGTCAGTATCTCCCCATGGAATCTTCCATTCACCGGCTGGACCCGAGAACTAAATTTCTATGCGGGCTGTTTATAATGACTGCAGTTGTTGCCGGCGGATGGGCTGGGGTGCTCTTATCAGCCATCCTTGTAGCCACCGGGGTTATAATGGCCCGGATTCCCGTCAACATATTGTGGCGGCAGGTCAGGCTGCTTGGGTTTATAATTATACTGGCGATATCTTTTCAGGTATTTTTTACGCCAGGAGAGGCAATTTTTACGGCAGGACCTGTGAGGGTTTCGGTTCAGGGACTGACAGCTGCTATTGATATATTTATAAGGCTTGTTTTAATCATATTCACAGGTATTATTCTTTCCTCCACCACATCTTCCTTAAGCCTGGCCAGCGGTATTGAGGCCCTGCTGAAGCCGCTGGGAAGGCTGGGAATACCGGTTCACGAAATTGTTATGGCTGTTGCAATAGCAATACGTTTTGTCCCGGTTATTTCTGAAGAGGCACGGATTATAATTAACGCTCAGACTGCAAGGGGGGCTGGTTTTTATGGCCCGGGTCCGGTAAGGAGGGTAAGGGCGGCTGTATCCCTTTTGGTGCCGCTTATAACCGGAGCCCTTCGCAGATCCGACGAACTTGCAACGGCTATGGAAGCCCGCTGTTACCAGGGTGGAGCCGGCAGAACCAGGATGCAGGTTCTGACCTATACCAAGGCGGACAGAATTTGCCTTTTACTTTCCGGAACCAGCCTGGTGGCAGCGGTATTACTCCGGATTACACTGTCCCTGTGAAAATTATGAAATATGTCTGGATGAAAAGAGCCTGTTTCCTATGAGAAACATTAAACTCACCATTGCCTATGATGGAACGTCGTACCACGGATTTCAGGAGCAGAGAGGCACCGGGCTGCCAACGGTTCAGGAAGTTCTTGAAAGGGAGCTGTCCGGCCTTGCCCGCTTTAAGGTTCAGGTGGTAGGGGCGGGCAGGACCGATGCGGGTGTTCATGCAAAAGGACAGGTTGTAAACTTTGACGCCACCAGGTGGAACATTCCAACTGAAAAAATGCCGCTGGCGTTAAACAGTGTCCTTCCCTATGACATAGCTGTGGTTGACTCTGTTGAGGTGCCTCCCGACTTTCACTCAAGGTTTTCGGCCGCTGCAAAAGATTACAGGTATACCGTCTATAATTCCCGTGTTCCTGACCCTTTTTTGCGGAGATATAGCCTCTTCTTCCCCAGGAGTCTTGACATAGAAGCTATGCGGGAGGCAGTGGTCCACTTAAAGGGAACACATGATTTTTCGGCCTTCAAGGCGGAAGGTACGCAGATAAAGAGCACCGTAAGGACACTGTACGACATCAGTATAAATATAGAGGGGCACATTGTTTATATGGTGTTCCGGGGAAACGGCTTTCTTTACAACATGGTGCGGATTATGGTGGGAACGCTTTTGGACATAGGACTGGGTAAAAATCACCCGGGAATTATTAAGGATATTATTGCTTCAAAGGACCGGACCAGGGCGGGGCCTACAGCTCCACCCCAGGGATTGTGTCTTATGCGGGTATATTATGAGGATTGCTTATACTGAATCCTTATGCTGTCAGAATTCAGAACTCAGAATGGCTCGGGCTATACTCTTAAGCCGAAAAAGGTGATTAGCTGGACTTATAAATCTCTGTATTTTGTGGTTCATAATGAAGACAATCAGTATTATCAGTTTAGTTGCCCATACCGCAGGTGGCACTATCAGATTCAGAAGAAATACAAGGAATGCCCGGACTTCTGAATTCTGACTTCTGAATTCTGAGTCCCGACAGTAATTTTATGCAGGATTAGCATATCCTTGACACCGGTATGATGTAGTTATAAAATACTTGTGTGAGATTACCAGTATACTAAAATCATAGGTGGTTAAGGTATTTGAATTGCCTCTTGTTCCGGCCAGGCGGTTGAGCCCCGGCCTCGCCGGCAATTGGGGATTTTCAATACTTGGGCAATAGGAAATTTCAACGGGTAAGTATCAAAAAGCAAAAGCTATTTTCTTCTAGTTTTTCAGGAGGGAGAATAAAATGAAGTCTTATATGGCAAAGCCGGGCGAGCTTGAAAAAAAGTGGTATATCCTTGACGCAGAGGGCAAGGTGCTCGGCAGACTTGCTACCGAAGCTGCAAAAATTTTGCGCGGCAAGCACCGGCCTACCTACACTCCGAATGTTGACACGGGGGATCATGTTATTGTAATCAATGCCGATAAAATTGCACTTACCGGCAACAAGCTTCAAAACAAAAAGTATTACAGGCACAGCGGTTATCCAGGCGGGCTGAAAGCTATCAATTATGCCACACTTATGGCCACCAGGCCCGAGCTGGCAGTGAGAAAGGCCATTGAGGGAATGCTTCCCCACAACCGTCTTGGAAGTGCCATGGCTAAGAAATTGAAAGTATATAGTGGTCCGGAGCATCCGCACCAGGCGCAGACGCCGGAAGCGTGGTCTTTATAACAGTTAGAAAGGGGGAAATGAAAAAGTGTCCCAGGTAAAATTTTATGGCACCGGAAGAAGAAAAAACGCTATAGCCAGAGTTTTCATCAATCCCGGCGAGGGTAATATTACTATAAACAACAAGGGGATTTTGGAGTATTTTGGACGTAGGGTTCTGGAGATGGTAATTCGCCAGCCTCTGGAGCTTACCGGAACCACCGGGAAGTTTGATATCGTTGTAAAAGCCCATGGCGGCGGTGTAAGCGGCCAGGCGGGTGCAGTACGACTGGGTATTGCCAGGGCTCTAATCCAGGCTGACCCCAACCTGCGTCCGGTACTTAAAAAGGCCGGTTTCCTTACAAGGGACCCACGTATGAAGGAAAGAAGAAAGTATGGTCTGAAGAAGGCCAGAAGGGCACCGCAATACTCCAAGCGGTAAAAAATGCACTGGACAGACAGTAAAAAGGAAGGCTTTGCCTTCCTTTTTTTCATATTTATTCCTTCCCGCACATATGATTATATTGTAAGGTGGGGGGGTTAAATGCAGGTTGTAAAGGTTTTGAGGTTAAAATTCAGGCAACTGGCCTTGGCTTTTCTTCTGGGTTTATTTGTTTACGGATCCTGGACAAGTATTTCCGATGAGCTTGAGAGGCGCTCGGTAGACGCTCTTTCTCCAGTACTGGCGGGAAAAACTATTGTGATTGACCCTGGTCACGGAGGTAGGGACTCGGGGTCAAGAAGTCCCTCAGGGACCCTGGAAAAAGATATTACACTTGAGGTTTCGAAAAGGCTGGCAACAATTCTCGGGCAATCAGGATCGGTGGTATTGCTGACCAGGGAATGTGACACATGGCTGGCTGACCCTGATGCTCCCCATAAAAAACGTTCCGACCTAATAAAGAGGGTCGATATAGCCAACAATAACAATGCCGATGCCTTTATAAGCATCCATGTAAACAGTTTTGTTCATGACCGGAGTGAGCGCGGGGCACAGACCTTTTCACAGCCGGGGTCTGAAAATAGCAAAATTCTGAGTGGGTATTTACAGCAGGAGCTTACCAGGGTTTTGGGGAATACCAAGCGTAAGCCCAAAGAGATAGACTACTTTATAAGGCACTCTAAAGTTCCGGCAGTTATTGTTGAGATTGGTTTTCTGTCCAATCCATCTGAGGAAAAGCTTCTGCTTAATTCAGCCTATCAGAGCAAGATCGCATTTGCCATTTACAGCGGACTGGTTAAATATTATGCAGACAGGGAGTTGGGTGTAATAAAAGTAAAATAGACCAAAATATACAGTGAAATGTTTTTTATAAAGTATTTTCCATGTAAGAATCAAAACTCCCGGTGGCATTATAAGTGATGTGAACCAAACTATAAATTACCGGGAGGTGCTTTTTTCTTGGTACAGGGATGGCAAGATACCATGAGGGGCGTCGAGGTCCGGCCTGCGGCTTATGGTAACGAAGTAACCGTTTTATATAACGGGCTTCTCGCTAAATCCGGTGCAGACCAGGTATTCTTACACTGTGGATTTGGGGACCCCACTCATTGGCAAAACGTCATAACCCAAAGAATGGACAAAACCGGCAAGGGTTGGGAAAAGACCATAAGAATGAATGACAACAGGGGCGTTTTCTGCTTCAAGGACTCCGCAAACAACTGGGATAATAACAGCGGCCATAACTGGATGATAAGAGTGTAGCAAAAGAAACCCGGATTAACCGGGTTTCTTTTTAAAATTATGGATTTATTTTTTAAACTAATCATTTCTTTATGTGTTAAAATATTTATTATTAATTATTCTAAAAGGGAAAGAGCTAATGGGAAAGAGCGGTGTTATACTGGTAAGCGGCTGCCTTGCAGGTGTTTTGTGCAAGTATAATGGCACATACAACAATATTCCCGAAATAATACAATTGGTAGAAGAGGGAAAGGCTTTCGCGGTCTGTCCGGAATTACTGGGGGGAGGGGGAGTCCCCAGGGAACCCAATGAAACTGTGGGTGGGGACGGGCATGCGGTCCTGGATGGAAAGGCAAGGGTTATGACCCCTTCAGGTCAGGACTGTACCGACATGTTTGTCCGTGGCGCCCGGGAAGTGCTTAAAAAGGCCAGGGAGCATGGAGTGCAAGTGGCTATATTAAAGGAACGAAGCCCCTCCTGCGGCAGCAGCATTGTTTATGACGGAACCTTTACCGGGAGAAAAATAAAAGGCAGCGGGGTTACCGCCGCCATTCTTCAAAGAGCGGGCATAAAGGTTTTTTCCGAGTATAATTTCAGAGAAATATTTGAAGCTTTAGAATAGCACTCAAAAATGTTTTTCTGTCTTTATCATCCTCTGTTAAAATGGGGGTGATTTTTGTTTTTAATGGTTCTGGGATATTAATCCTTTTCAACCCATGTTTCAGTGATCTTGCCGTCCTGTCCCATGGCAGCGGCGTAATATCTTGTTATCCTCCAGCCGCCTTCTTCCTTTGAATACTGGGTATACTCACTGCCGTATACATCCGGTGCGGTATTATAGAATGTAATGTTGGCGTAGCCAATAACACTTACTATTCTTTCTCCGGGATGCATCGAGGAAGCTTCTATAGCAATTCTTTCGGCATGACTTTTTACTTTATCCGGGTTTCCCTTTAATGTTACATCGGAAAAAGAGAAGTATTTAAAAGGGTCAATCCTGGCAAAAACCAGTATTATATCTCCTTCAGGAACTCTCTGAATATAAAAATCTAATGTAGTGTTATCCAAAATCCCCAGGGAATCTTTAAGATCCTGACCGGTTGTCCTGAATTCTTCCGGATTTTGGCTAAATGCTTTGAAATTATAAGACTTCAAAATTTCAACGATAGTGTCGTTGCTTTTAAAAAACGCATTATAAATCATAGCGGCTGCCTCAGCGCGGGTCAGATACGAAACAGGGCGTAAAGTGCCGCCGGTATCGCCCTTAACCAGGCCATTTTTAAAGGCTGTGGAGATAATACCCCTGTACACCGGCAAAATCGAATCGTAATCACTAAATGTCATTTTTAAGTTCTCCGGGTCACTCCCGCTCAATCCTGCGGCCATTGCTATTGCTGAAGCAGCTTCCTGCCTTGTGGCCAGATCTCCAGGGCGAAAGAGACCTTCGTTAAGTGAAGGGTCATTGGTGAAGTAATTCTGGGAGATGCTTACCGGTGTGTAAAACCAGTCTGCACTGCTTACATCAGAAAAAACGGGGTCACCGGTTATAGCTGAATTGCTGCTTCCTGAAGCCCGGGCGATCATTGCAGCAAGCTCAGATCTGGTAACATTTTGTTCCGGGCGGAAAGTATTATCAGGATAGCCGTTTATCCATTTTTTATCGGTAAGGGCCTTTACCATATCAAAAGACCAGTGAGTACCGGTTAGATCAGAAAAAACTGTCGGTATTTCGTCGGCTGTAGCCGGAGAGTAGGATAATGTTAAAACAAAACATAAAACCAAAAGCATAAAGCAAACTTTTTTCATAAATATCCCTCCGGAATAAACATTAGCCAAAAATATAATCGGCTTTTTGGCAACATTTAATTACAAATTCTATGCTTTCTCTGTAAAAACCTCTTATATTTGTAATTATATTTTTCTTCCCAGAATCATGCCGGCCCACAGGTGAAGACAATGTCAAGCCCTACAGCCTGCATTGAGGACCCGGTGCATTGTTTGTGCGTATAAAATACCTTATTATTAATGAGAATATTTATTGTTAGAGATGAAGGTATTAGTTTTATTTGATAGTATACTATAATAAAAATTCAAAAAAACTCACATTTCTGTGTAAGGCCGGACCGGTTAAAAAGTCAGCCGGTAGAGATTTTCGGAGAGGAGAATATACTCAGATGGAAGGTAAAATAAAAACCGCTCTTGAAAAAGCACTGGAAAGAGCCGCAGCAATGAAGGAAGCTCCCAGGGAAGAAATAGAGAAGATGGAGAACATGCCACGGGGAAGAGCCATTGCAGCATCTTTTCTGAACAATATTAACTTTGACCTTGCAGGGGCTCTGGCCGGTATTCCGGAAGGATTGGAGAAGTATGTGTATGAAGGAATTCAGGAAGTGCTCTTAATGAATATCGCGCTCTTTCCCGATGAGTCGGCAGATGATTCAAACCGGAGGGCAATGGAGGGTATCTTCTTTATTAAGCGTGACAAAAAGCAGATAACTGAGCTGATAGGAGAGGTGGATCATCTCCTTAAGTATTACCGTCAGGCCCTTGAGCAGACCAGGGAAAAATTCAGGCAGGACTTTGAGGCCCGGGGTCATATGGGCAGGGGAAGGGCTGCCAGAGGCAGAGAGCAGGAAATGATGGATTTCAGGGAAGAGTGGTCAAATGTGGTTAAACAGATGAATGCCAGGTTTGAGGCCGGCCTTGCTGATCTTAAGGAAAGAATAAAGGGTATTAAATAGGGATTGGGGATTGGGAATTGGGGATTAGGGATTGGTTCACTAAAAAATAAAAAAGGGCTTTAGGAAAAGCCCATAACCATTCTGAATTTCGATTCCGACTTCTGGATTCCGACCGGGAAGAAGCGCCTGTAAGCTCCGCTTGAAAAGCGGCAACGCCCTTAGGGCGTTTATCTACATGAAGTCTACTGCCGAACCTATTTTCCCAAGAAATCTCATTGCCTCAAACTTCATTACATCGTCCCTGGAAACATTTTTACCTATACGTGCCATTAAGACATTTGCCGGGTGTTCAATTATGTCCGGGTCATCGGTTGCTATTTTATTAAGGCCCACTCTCGCAAAAAGCTTGGTAAGCATTTTTTGGTATTCCCATACATCCAGGTTACTGCTTCTCAAGTCCCAGTGCCAGCAGTATTCCATGGTGATAACTATATAATCTTCCAGTTTGGGGTGTGAATAGGAAACCCTCATCAGATTATCACCCACGTTGCACTTTCTCCAGTCAGGGCTTATTTCTATACCGCCCATCTCCAGAACTTTGGGGTGCTTACTCCAGCGGGTGTACTCATCTGCCTCGTGAAAGGTGACATATCCAATAATTTCACTCTCATGCCTGGCAATGTATACCATGGCCTCAGGCATTCCGGTTATCTTTATGAGGGCCTCTTTTTGTTTTTCAGCCGGCCTGAAATTTCTCAGGTTCGGGTTCATATTAAGCGTTTGAATGTATTCTCCGCTTACAGGACCCTCTATATTTACCTGGCCTTTAGGGGTATCAAATTTGTAGGTATACAATTCTATCACCATCTCAGATATGGTTTGCCCATGATTCGATAAACTTATTATATGGATACTTGAAGACTTTTACAATAGCAAGGGGTCAAGTGGTAAAGTTTAAAATATTCTAGCAATAGTAGTAATCCTTTTAGTTTCAAAGTGATTGGCGGACTTCTTTTAAAATACGCGCCAGGTCGTGCCATGTGTCAATGATGTGAATACATCCCTGGCCGCCTCCCAGTTCTCTGGCCATCTCCTTTTTTGACATGGCTGAAATCTTTTTTCCTACCAGTTTCTTTCCCAGGCTTCCTGCCTCGAAGCAAACCGGATCAGGCCCTCTTACAAGTCTGCAGTCAAGTGTTCTAACCTCTCCTGTTTCTTTATCCATCCCGGATATTATGCTTACTTCGTGAAAGGAGTCAGACATTTGGCCCCTTGCCTCGATGAATTGGCCGTTTTCATAGGCTGAGAAACATTTAAACTTGTTATAAAGGATGCCGAATCGGTTCTGGCCGGAAATGTATTCTTCCCAGCGTACCTTAACCTTGTTCAGGTTGCTGTAGTACCTGCAGCTGTTTGCATACATTGTGTTCCAGTATTGGTCATAAGCCTGGCTGTCATTGAAGCCTCTTTCCTTAAATACGAAAGTTTCAGCCTGTATAATCCCCCTTACTGTTTCGTTGACAAGTGGGAGAGCCTCTTCAGAACCGCTCTCGGCTGCGGCCTTCTTAAGTGTTGGTCCTGACCCCAGGTAAGCCTCAATTCCCCTAAAATTTTTTATTTCCCTGCTTACAGGGCTGCCAGGAGACCGGAAGACTTTCCACACTGCGCTTTCAATATTAAAAGTTTTCTTGTTTACCCGGAGGAATACCGAGCACTCCAGGTCAGTAGACAGCAAGAGGGTATGTCCCGTAAGGCTTTCCGGGCCGGAGTCGCTTACTGATGTGTGCCAGTGGGCACTGTGTAGTATTCTCAAATTAACTCACCCGCTCATATATATATAATTGTTGGGGCTTTATTCCCAACATTGGCCTCATCCTCAAATTAATGTGCAAAAAATGGGTAAAATGATCTAATATAGAATAAAGGGTGAGGGTGATAAAATTGAGTGGCAGAATTCTTGATTTTGATGAGCAAAGGTTAAAAAAAAGCCTGTGCCAAATTTATCAATTACAAATTACAAACTGCTTGCCGGAAGAAATGATGCCCAGGGTCATGGAAAAGCTCGACCTCGATGAAGACGGTGCAATTATTCTTTTAAGAAACCTTATTAATCTAGGATGGGTAAGTACAGGCAACATCAGGCCTAGATTTTTTCTGCGGCCGGGTTATGTTACCTTTTTCCCTGTAATTGTTTCGGCAGCCGGAAAAGAAAAAATTGAGGGCATGCTGGTATAAACAGTATTCTTCAGGGTAATTAATTTTTCCTTTATTATTTTCACAAGGTAAAGGTGGCTGTGTCGATAAATATGGAGGTGAAAAAATGGGCGATTTTTTTCAAAAAGTAGGTGAAAAGGCCAAGGGACTGCAGGACAGGGCTAAAGAGCTGGGTGACAAGGCTAAGGAAGTATCACGGAAGTCGGGAGAGCTTCTGGAAGTGACCAAGTTAAAGTTTGAGCTGTCAAAACTTGAGAAAGAGATGGAGAATAACCTGTCAGGGCTCGGCGCAGTAGTTTACCAGAAGTACAGGGGCGCCAACGACATGGATGGGGAGATTGACCGGCTGTGCCAGAGCACGGCCAGGCTGGAGGAAGAAATTAAGGCGCTGGAGAAGCAAATTGAAAGACTGCAGCCAAAACCACTGGCATGTCCTCAGTGCAACATGGATTTGCCCTCAGGGGGCAGGTTCTGCTCATACTGCGGGGCCAGGGTTACAGAGGAATAATCAGATAAAACCGCAGCCCGGGCTGCGGTTTTATACTAGTTCTGACTTCTAAACTGAAAATAAAGATTTTTATAAAGCCACAGAGGCCACAGAGATCACAGAGAATTAGCTCATAGGCACTACTTAAAAGCAATATTTATGAACTTGTGTCAGCCATTTTATGTTTGTTTAATTATAGGCGTTTAGCAATCAAGCAGGGCTAAAATACTCTGTGTCCTCTGTGATCTGTGGCTTAAAAAGGACCCGGTTTATTCAAGTTAATAAAGGGGGTTTGTTTTTTTGAAAGACTATGAGGAAAAAATAGAGGCTTTGGCCGGACTTTTAAGAAGCAGTGCCCCCTCTTTTGTTTTGAGCGGGGCGGGTATTAGCACTGAAAGCGGCATACCGGACTTCAGAAGTCCGGGGACCGGTTTATGGTCTAAAATGGATCCTGCTAAAACAGCCAGCCTCAGTGCTTTAAAAAGAGACCCTGCCGCTTTTTATGATTTAAATCTTAAAAGATGGAGAGGCATTTCAGGCGCGGAGCCCAATGACGCCCATTTTGCTGTTGCCGCCCTGGAAAAGGCGGGTTTGATTGTGGGGGTAATCACCCAGAACATAGACGGGCTTCATATAAAGGCAGGTTCCGCAAGGGTATGGGAGGTGCACGGCCACCTGCGCACCTGCCGGTGTATGGAGTGCGGTGAAAGGCACTCCTCAGACATTTTGTACAACAGGTATGACGGTGGAGAAAACCCGCCCCTGTGCAATCAGTGCCTTGGTGTCCTTAGACCTGATGTGGTGCTGTTTGAGGATCGCATGAGCGTAGACTATTTCAGGGCCGAAAAAGCCCTTACAGGGTGCCAGCTTTTGATTGTGGCTGGCAGCAGCCTACAGGTGCACCCGGTGGCAGGTCTTTCTAATCTGGCCCGAAGACTGGCAATTATTAACCGTGATCCCACCCCCTGGGATGAAAGGGCTGACCTGGTTATCAACGAATCCCTCGGTAAGGTATTCGGGGATTTGCTTTCCGCCTTGGGACTGGGGCTGGTATAGCAACAGGACATTAAAGGGGCAGGAGATAGAAGAATAGATGATTTTAAAGATTTTATTAGCCACAGAGGTCATAGAGAATTTGCTTAAAAGAGCTACTCTGAAGGATGATGTAGATAATTGGAACACCTTTAAGCTGTCTATATTTTTATTTCAGTAAAAAAATTTAAAGCATATAAGCAGGGTTGAAAACCTCTGTGTCCTCTGTGTCCTCTGTGCCCTCTGTGGCTTAAAAAAGACCCTGATTTTTCATTCTTCTTGATAGAGGCTCTATAATCTGTCCACTATACTCTTCCCCGAGTATCTCAGTTGCCAACTGTGGTATAATAATGGTATTTTACTGATGAAAAACGTATCGGGTGATTAAATATGACTATAATTATGGCTGTTGAAACATCGTGTGACGAGACCTCTGTTGCAGTGGTAAGGGATGGGGTAGAAATATTGTCAAATATTATTTCTTCCCAGATAGATGTCCATAAAAAATTCGGGGGGGTTGTTCCTGAAGTTGCCTCCAGGAAGCACCTGGAGCTTATCAACGGGGTTATCAGGGAGGCCCTGGATGTAGCAGGCCATAACTTTAACACTCTGGACGCGGTGGCGGTTACATATGGGCCGGGCCTTGTTGGGGCGCTCCTGGTGGGAGTGTCAGCCGCAAAGGCTATTTCGTATGCACAGGGCATACCTCTTATTGCGGTAAACCACCTGGAGGGGCATATATACGCCAATTTTCTGGTTGACCCGGCCCTGGTATTCCCCCTTGTCTGTCTTGTAGTCAGCGGGGGACACACTGACCTGGTGGTGATTGAGGGGCATGGAAACTACAGTGTAGTGGGCAGGACCAGGGATGACGCCGCCGGGGAAGCCTTTGACAAGGTGGCCAGGACTATGGGCCTGGGGTATCCGGGAGGTCCTCTTGTAGACAAGCTTGCTGCTGATGGTGCCGGCTCAGCCATATCTCTTCCCCGGGCTTACCTGGAGGAGGGCAGCCTTGACTTCAGCTTTAGCGGCCTAAAATCTGCAGTCATCAATTTTCTTCACCGGTCCCGGCAGAGGGGCGAGGAAGTAAACCACGCTGACCTGGCAGCCAGCTTTCAGCAGGCGGTGGTTGACGTGCTTGTAAATAAAACAATGGAGGCCGCAAAAAGGTACCGTGCAAGGACAGTTCTTCTGGCAGGCGGAGTTGCGGCCAACCGGCTACTCAGAAAAGAAATGGCCGGTGCGTCGGAAAAACACGGCTTGAATCTGGTATACCCGCCCGGAGTGCTGTGTACAGATAATGCCGCTATGATCGCCTGCGCCGCCTATTATAAATATCTGAGGGGAGACTTTGCTGATCTTACGCTGAATGCGGTGCCAGGGCTTGAGATGGATAATGATGAAATGTTAAACAATTTGTAAAATTAACTGTGTTAACGCAATTTAACATTATCAACAGGTAATTTTTAACATTTTATATTGGTAATATATGTTATTTTGCCTGAAAGCCTTATTTTATATAGATTCTGATGCTGTTCGTGCTGGTGGTTCAACCCTGCTGCGCTGGAGGGATGAACACAAATTCTGTGGATAATGTGGATAAGTCTGTTAATAACTTGACTTAAGGGGATTATTTCTGTGGGTGAAATTGTTCGGCGAATACTGTCGAATGCTGAAACTAATGCGCTTTTGATGGAAAACGCAGCGGAATCCAACATATTGCCTCTGAATTCGACCTGCAACGTATGGTGCAAGTTTTGTAGCCACCGTCAGAATCCCCCGGAGGTTGAAACATACAGAATCCCAGCTATTTCAATGGATTTGGCCGAGCAGGCGGTGTCCCTGATGGATCCGGGTAAACCGGTGGTTATAGGTGAGTCCGTAACCAGGCTTATGGAGGGGGAGCCCTTTATTCATCCACAAATTAGAGACATACTTTTGCTGATAAAAAAGAAAATGCCCGGCACGCCCATTCGTTTGACAACTAACGGCAACATGCTGGATGACAATATGGTAAGGTTCCTTGCCTCCCTTGACAATATAACAATTTACCTTTCGCTAAACAGCTCGGATATTTCGGTGAGAAAGCAGCTAATGAATGATGCCAGGGCCGCAGTTGCAGTAGGGGCCCCTGTGTTACTTCAAAAATGGTCTGTGCCCTTCCATGGCAGCATTGTGGCGGTGCCCAATTTAACCGGATGGGGTGACCTTTCGCGGACTATCAGGTATTTTGATAATTACGGAGCTGTAACTGTAAGGGTTTTTTTGCCCGGCCACACTGCTCTGGCGCCTCCTGATCTGATGGTGCCGGAAAACATAAGGGCTGGTCTGTACTCTTTTGCAGAAAATATAAGGCAGGAGATTAATATTCCTGTTACTGTGGAGCCTCCAGTAATCAGCCACCTGAAGGCTGAGGTGGCGGGAGTAATTGGCAGTTCTCCGGCATGGAGGATTGGCGTCAGGACAGGGGATATTATTGAAAAGATTGACGGTGTGACGGCAAAATCCAGAGTAGACGCCTTTAAAAGAATTCTGGCCGGGGCAAACCCTGTTATTGAGGTGCTGAGGTCTGGAAAGAGGCAATCTTTTTTGATAACAAAAGATAGGGGGCAGGCTTCCGGCCTTGTTTTTGACTATGATATTGATCCCGTTATTATTTCTGAAATTGAGCGGGCAGCGAGGCGAAGAAGGGTAAAAAGGTCTGTTGTTCTGACCTCCGAACTGGGATTTCAGTCAATTAAGCTTGGTTTGGAAAAACTGACTGAGCAAAGCCCTGAGATAAAACCTGTGGCGGTAAAAAATAAATTCTTTGGTGGTTCAATTGGGTGCGCAGGTTTACTTACAGTGGGAGATATGGTGGAAGTTATAGAGGAATTGAAAGATGAGGCCGAACTGTTCATAATACCCGGCATAGCCTTTGATAAAAGGGGAAGGGACATCACAGGCAGAAGCTACCTGGATTTGGAACTGAAAGGTAACTCAGGAGTCGAAGTAATTTAAAACTGTTGAAGGATTCTAATACATAATGTTGAAAATATTTATATTTCAAACATGTAGTTAACGTGAAAGGAGTATGTTATGTACTGGGACCGCGAATTTGAGACCATGCCTCGGGAAAAACTCCGGGAACTCCAGCTTGAAAGGCTTAAGACAACACTTAACAGGGTATATGAAAAAGTGCCCTTTTATAAAAAGACCATGGATGAGCGGGGAGTAAAGCCCTCGGATATAAAATCACTTGATGATGTAAAGAAACTCCCCTTTACGGTGAAGCAAGACCTGCGGGATAATTATCCTTTTGGGCTTTTTGCAGTACCCCTGGATGATGTGGTGCGCGTCCACGCCTCCTCAGGCACCACGGGAAAACCTACGGTTGTGGGCTATACCCTGAATGATATCAATACCTGGGCAACACTTATGGCCCGTGCGCTGACCATGGTTGGGACAACAAAGGGGGATGTCGTTCAGAACGGTTATGGCTACGGCCTTTTTACCGGGGGCATGGGGGTTCACTATGGAGCCGAAAAGGTTGGCGCCACAGTGGTGCCTATTTCTGGAGGCAATACCGGAAGACAGCTTATGCTCATGCAGGATTTCGGGTCAACGGTGCTGACCTGCACGCCTTCATATGCCCTCTACCTGGCTGAAGAAGGTGAAAATACAGGCCTTGACTTTAAAAAGCTCCCTCTAAAGGCGGGGGTATTTGGAGCCGAGCCCTGGTCCGAGCGTATGAGAAAACAGCTGGAGGAAAAACTTGATATTAAGGCTTACGACATATACGGCCTTAGCGAGGTTCTCGGGCCCGGTGTTTCAATGGAATGCCCTGCCCAGGAGGGGATGCATATTTTTGAGGACCATTTCCTGGCGGAGGTTATCGATCCTGAAACCGGAGAGCCCCTTCCCTTTGGACAGCAGGGGGAGTTGGTATTTACCTCACTTACCAAGGAGGCTTTCCCCATCATCAGGTATCGCACCAGGGACATAACAGTTCTTACCGAGGAGCCGTGCTCCTGTGGCCGTACCCATGTGAGGATGCGGCGGGTTACGGGACGTACCGACGATATGCTGATTATCAGGGGAGTTAATGTGTTCCCGTCGCAGGTTGAGAGCATTCTTCTTGAATTTGGTGAAACCGAGCCCCATTACCTTCTGGTGGTGGACAGAAGGGGTAATCTGGATGATCTTGAAATATGGGTGGAGCTGTCCGAGAAGTGGTTCAGTGACAAGGTTCGCCAGCTTGAAGAGGTTGAGGGCAGGCTAAAGAACCGGATTGCCAGTGTGCTGGGAATTTCCGCCAGGGTAAAGCTGGTGGAGCCCAAAACCATTCCACGCAGTGAGGGCAAGGCAAAGAGGGTAGTTGACAAGAGGGAATTATAACCTATAGCTTATACTGATAGGAAATATGGTCGGAATACAGAATTCATAATTCAGGAGTCAGAAGGGTCCGGGCATTCCTTATCAGTAAAGGGCTCGATATTTAAGAATTAATTAAGGGGGGTTGTGCCCATTGAAAATTAAGCAGATTTCAATCTTTCTTGAGAATAAGTCGGGACGTCTTGCAAGGGTGACCAGGGTGCTGGGTGAAAATAATATCAATATCAGGGCCCTTTCTATTGCGGATACTACAGACTTTGGAATACTGAGGCTTATAGTAAGCGACCCCGACACGGCGTACAGGGTTTTAAAAGAGGCCGGCTTTTCTGTAAATGTTACGGATGTAATTGCTGTTGAAATTACTGACAGCCCCGGAGGCCTTGCCGGTCCCCTTGAGTATCTAAATGAGTCTGGGATAAATATTGAGTACCTTTATGCCTTTTTAACAAGGGCTTCCCAGGCCGCGCTTGTGGTATTCAGGGTGGAGCAGATTGACGAGGCCGTTAAGGTCTTGCAGGAAAAGGGTATAACTATTCTCGATGGCTCGAAGGTGTATGAACTGTAAATTGAGAAGGATTTTTCTAAGGGGTGGAGTTTATTAATCCGCCCCTTTTATAATTATAAAGACTAATCGTTGAAGGATATTTCTTTGAATTTGGCGAAGTTTTAATAGTTTTAAAAAAGTGTTAGGTGATGTTTTGCTTGGACAGAAACGAAGTACGTCAGAGGACACTTAAAGCCAGGATGGCCCTTTTACCGGAGTCGGTAAAAGAAAGAAGCGATATTATTGTTTCCAGGATAATTTCTTTGGAAGAATACCGGAAAGCCCAGTCTGTCATGGTTTATGTCGATTTCAGGAACGAGGTCCTTACCGGGCGACTAATAAACCAAGCGCTGCAGTCAGGAAAGCAGGTTTCTGTGCCTATAACCGATGTTAAGGGAAAAAGGCTGACACCGTCAAGGATTTTGGACTATCCCGGAGACCTGGAGCCCGGCGCCTGGGGAATTCTGGAGCCCAGGGAAGGATGTGTGCGGCCGTTGGACCCGCTTGGCATAGACTTTATAATAGTTCCCGGGGTAGCCTATGATGAGGGTGGGAACCGGCTGGGTTATGGCGGGGGGTTTTATGACCGGTTTTTGCCACGGACGGGGCAGGGCGCTGTATACCTGGCTCCGGCCTTTGAGGTGCAGCTGGTGGAAGATGTTTTTCCCGGCCCACTTGATGTTCCGGTGCACATAATTGTTACTGAGGAAAGAGTAATAAACGCTGCTAGAGTTGGATGAAGAGGGCGTTATTTTCCAAAATGCCCTTTCATGAATATTAAAAAAAGGGAGAGAAATTGAGAGGGGGTTAAAGTTTTGACTTGCAAATGCGGACACAATGATGAAGGTGTCAAGCTGGAAGCGCTGCAAAAAGCCATTGACAAGTACAAAACACTAAAGGGCGGGCTGATTCCTCTTTTACAGGAAGCCCAGGAGATTTACAGTTACCTGCCCAAGGAGGTTATGCAGCAGATTTCCAGGGGTTTAGGTATTCCATTCAGCAAAACCTTTGGTGTCGCAACTTTTTATGCCCAGTTCCACTTAAAGCCCCGGGGGCGTAATGTTATTCGGATATGCCAGGGTACGGCATGCCATGTGCGGGGGGCTGCCAAGCTTTTTGACTCGGTGTCTGAAAACCTGGGCGTGGGTATAAACGGGACCACCGAAGACTTCCGATACACCCTTGAAACCGTGGCTTGCCTCGGTGCCTGCGGCCTGGCCCCTGCAATGATGATCAATGATGATACCCACGGCAGGCTGTCACCCGATAATGTAACGGATATACTAAAGCAGTACGAGTAGGAGGGACGGTAAGTGAACAACCTGATGGATAAGTGTTGTAACAAGTGCGTCCACTCGCCGAAGACACCATGCAAAGACTATGTTGCCTGCAGGCTGGAGGGCCCTGTTTGCCACCAGGACGAGGCGTGTAAAAACAAAAGGGCTGTCTTCAAATCCCAGGTCAACCCGGCTCCGGGCCAGGGACGCACTGTAATTTGTGTTTGTGCCGGGGGATGTACTTCCTCCGGGTCCATAAAGATAATTGATAAATTTGAGAAAGTGGTTGCGGAAAAGGGCCTGGCAGGCAGTATAGAAGTTCGCAGGGTAGGCTGTCACGGCTTCTGTGAGATGGGCCCAGTGGTCACCCTTGAGCCCCAAAAGATATTCTATACCAGGGTTACAGTGGACGATGTCGATGAAATACTGGCTTCTATTAACGGGCAAGTAGTGGAAAGGCTGCTTTTCACCGACCCTGAAACAGGGGAAAAAGTTCTCGCTTACGATAAGGTGCCCTTTTATTCCCGCCAGAATAAACTTGTCCTTGCTAATTGCGGTTTTATAAACCCCGAGCGGCTGGACCATTACGTAGCCATGGGTGGCTACAGCGCCATGGCCAAGGTTCTTTCTAACATGACCCCCCAGGAAGTGGTGGATGAAGTCAAGCTTTCCGGCCTGAGGGGCCGGGGCGGGGCTGGTTTCCCCACCGGCGTCAAGTGGCAGGGCGCCCTGAACGCCAAGAATGATAAAAAATATGTAATCTGCAATGCTGACGAGGGTGACCCCGGTGCATTCATGGACCGCAGCGTTTTGGAGGGGGACCCCCACTCAGTGATGGAAGGTATGGCCATATGCGGGTTTGCCACCGGCTCCGATGAAGGATACATTTACGTAAGGGCAGAGTATCCTATGGCAATACACAGGCTTAAAATTGCCATAGCCGAGGCCGAGCAGAGCGGGGTGCTGGGTGACAATATACTGAATTCAGGATTTAATTTCCATATAAAAATCAAAGCCGGGGCCGGAGCCTTTGTTTGCGGCGAGGGCACTGCGCTGATGGCTTCCATTGAAGGCAACAGGGGGATGCCACGGTTCAAGGTGGGGCGCTCCACCGACAAGGGGCTGTGGGAAAAGCCCACCACGCTTAACAACGTGGAGACTTTCTCAAACGTTCCCATTATTATGAGTAAGGGCGGAAGCTGGTACGCCTCTATCGGAACCGAAAAAAGCAAGGGCACCAAGATCTTCTCGTTAACTGGCAAGGTGATTAACACCGGTCTTGTGGAGGTGCCCATGGGCGCCACCCTTCGCCAGATCATATTTGATGTAGGCGGAGGAATAATGGGAGGCAATGAATTTAAGGCTGTTCAGGCTGGTGGTCCTTCGGGTGGCTGCCTCCCGGCCGTGCACCTGGACCTTCCCATAGACTATGATTCTCTGGGCGCAGTCGGCGCCATGATGGGGTCGGGCGGACTGGTGGTAATGGACCAGACCACCTGCATGGTAGATGTAGCCAAGTACTTCCTTAATTTTACCCAGAGTGAATCCTGTGGAAAATGCACTCCCTGCCGTGAGGGGACAATGCGGATGCTGGAGATACTGACCAGGATCTGTGAGGGGCAGGGCGTGCCCGAAGATATTGAAACCCTTGAGAGGCTTTCCAGTGTTATAGTTAAAACTTCACTTTGCGGCCTTGGCCAGAGTGCTCCCAACCCTGTCCTGTCAACACTGCAGTACTTCAGGCATGAGTACGAGGCCCATATCAACGACAAGCGCTGCCCCGCCGGCGTTTGCCAGGCGCTGCTGGTATACAGCATCGACGCAGAAAAATGCACCGGCTGCGGCCTTTGCGCGAAGAATTGCCCGGCTGCGGCAATAACCGGGGAAAAGAAACAACCTCATTCAATAGATGCCGGGGCCTGTATAAAGTGCGGCAACTGCATTCAGAAATGCAAATTCGGAGCCGTGGAGAAAAAATAGGCCTGCCGGCTTCAAGGAGAGTGAAAAAATATGGCCAATGTCAGCCTGACTATAAACGGGCGGCAGGTTAGCGTTCCAGCCGGCAGTACTATACTGGACGCGGCAGCGGCCCTGGGAGTTTTTATCCCGGTGTTCTGCCATGATCCGGATTTGCCTGGTGTAGCTTCCTGCCGGATATGCGTTGTGGAGGTAAAGGGGTCAAAAAACCTAACCCCTTCATGCATGACCGCCGTGAAAGAGGGAATGGTTGTTGAAACCGAGTCTTCGGCGGTGGTGGAGGCCCGCAGGACCATACTTGAACTAATTCTGGCCAACCATCCCCAGGACTGCCTTACCTGTGAGAAAAATGGGGACTGCCGCTTGCAGGATTACGCTTTTTTATACGGTGTAAAGGGTGACTGCTTTAAGGGTAAAAGGCACAGCTACCAGGTGGAGGAAGACAACCCTTATATTATAAGGGATATGAACAAGTGCATACTGTGCGGAAAATGCATCCGGACATGTGCCCAGGTGGAGGGCAGGTCGGTTATAGACTATGCTTTCAGGGGCTTTAACACCAAGGTTGCCCCTCCTATGAACACCTCCCTGGCAGAGTCGGACTGTGTGTACTGTGGCCGGTGTGTTGCATTATGCCCGGTGGGTGCGCTTTTATACAAGCCCCTGGCCGGAAAGGGCCGGGTGTGGGAAATCTCCAAGAGGCCCGTTACCTGTACCTTCTGCGAGAGTGGCTGCCTGTTCAATCTCAACATTAAGGGCGAGAAGGTCATTGGTGTCAGCGCCGCAACTCCCGCGCCGGGAAGACCCCTTTGCCTGAAGGGACGCCTGGGAGTGGAACTTCTTTACTGTGATGACCCGGCTGCCCCCCAACTGAAGAAGGGCGACAGCTTTCAGGAGGTATCCTGGGCCGAGGCGCTGGGGCTGGATGGGGTATTGAACAGGATTAATAAATTAAATGGAAAATAAGACTTGCCTTTAGTATTTTCCATTAAGGAGGTGGCAAGGTGGCTGATGTCACCTTAGTAATAAACGGCATGGAGGTCAGCGTACCCCAGGGAAGCACTATCCTTGACGCGGCCCGGAAGCTGGGCGTGTTTATTCCCACGCTCTGCCACGACCCGGAATTAAGCCGCCCAGGATCATGCCGCATCTGTGTGGTGGAAACCAAGGGCTCCAAGAATCTGACGGTATCTTGCGCCACCCTGGTAAGGGACGGCATGATGGTAAATACGGATACCCCCTCCGTTCTAGAGGCCCGTAAAACAATATTGGAGCTTCTGCTTGCCAACCACCCTGATGACTGCCTTACCTGCGGGCGGAACGGGGACTGCAGGCTCCAGGACTATGCCTATATGTATGGAATTAGAAGCGGGTCGGCGTTCGCAGGTAAAAGGCATGATTACCCGCTGGAGGATGACAATCCCTTTATAGTCAGGGATATGAACAAGTGCATACTGTGCGGAAAGTGTATCAGAACCTGCGGGGAGATACAGGGTAACAGTGTTGTTGATTTCACCTACAGGGGCTTCAACACCAAGGTTGCCCCTGCCATGGACACCAGTTTGGCCGGGTCCGACTGTGTGTTTTGCGGCAACTGTGTTTCAGTCTGCCCCACCGGAGCGCTTCAGGAGAAATCCCTGAGGTCGGCGGCACGGACCTGGGAAGTTAAAAAGGTTCGTACCACCTGCCCCTACTGCGGAACAGGCTGCAATTTTGATTTAAACGTAAAGGACGGCAAGGTGGTGGGAGTAACCTCCTGCGATGGGGAGGTAAACGGAAGGGCCCTGTGTGTCAAGGGTCGCTTCGGCTTTGGTTTTATACACCACCCCGACAGACTTGCCAGCCCTCTTGTCAAAAAGGACGGTCAGTTGGTGGAGGCCACCTGGGATGAGGCATTGAACCTGGTGGCGGAAAAACTTGGGTCTATAAGGGATAAAAACGGCCCCGACTCCATCGGGGTGCTTGCTTCGGCCCGCTGCACCAATGAAGAAAATTACTTGCTCAGCAAGTTTACCCGCGCGGTGATCGGCACCAACAATATCGATCACTGTGCCCGCCTCTGACACGCTCCTACTGTCGCCGGTCTGGCGGCAGCCTTTGGAAGCGGCGCGATGACCAACCCCATCGGGGACATCGACAATGCCGACTATATTATTGCCATAGGAACCAATACCACCGAGTGTCACCCAATAATAGGGCTGCATGTTAAAAAGGCGGTTCGTAACGGATCGACCCTGGTGGTGGCGGACCCAAGAAAAACAGAAGTTGCGGAGCTGGCCAAGCGCTACCTGCAGATCAATTCGGGATCAGACATAGCCCTGCTAAACGCCATGGCCAATGTCATAATAGCCGAGGATCTGTACAACAAGGAATTTGTAGCCGAAAGAACCGAGGACTTTGAAGCCCTGAAAAGCGTGGTTGCCAAGTACACCCCGGAATACTCCGAAGGCATCACCGGGGTTCCTGCCGATGTAATAAGAGAGGTGGCCAGGGGCTACGCCGGGGCAAAGAACGGCACAATACTGTACACCATGGGAATTACCCAGCACATCTGCGGCACCCATAACGTGTTTGCCATTGCAAACCTGGCCATGCTCTGCGGGCACATCGGCAAGCCCAACAGCGGGGTTAACCCCCTAAGGGGGCAAAACAACGTTCAGGGCGCCTGCGACATGGGTGGTCTCCCCAATGTATTTACAGGTTACCAGCCAGTTATATCGGATGAGGCCAGGGCCAAGTTTGAGACGGCCTGGGGCTGTGCGCCCATTCCAGCCAAGCCCGGCCTTACCGTGGGTGAGCTTATAGAGGGGGCGGAGCACGGAAATGTCAAGGCCCTGTATATAATGGGCGAAAACCCTGTTCTGTCTGACCCGGACGCCGATCATGCGGAGCACTCCCTGGAGCAGCTGGAGTTCCTGGTGGTCCAGGATATATTCCTTACTGAAACCGCCCGGCTGGCTGACGTGGTATTGCCTGGAGCAAGTTTCGCAGAAAAGGACGGCACCTTCAGCAATACCGAGCGCAGGGTGCAGAGAGTCCGTAAGGCCATAGACCCGGTGGGCAGCGCAAGGCCTGACTGGCAGATTATATGCGATGTGGCCTGCGCCATGGGCTATGCAATGAATTACAATTCCCCTGCCGAAATAATGAAGGAGATTGCCTCGGTGACTCCGGCATACGGTGGAATATCCTACGAGCGCCTTGAAGGCGGCGGCATTCAGTGGCCCTGCCCGACTCCGGATCATCCTGGAACACCGGTGCTGCATGTGGGCAAATTCTCCCGGGGCCTGGGCAAGTTCCACCCGGTGGAATACGTTCCTCCGGCGGAAACTCCCGATGAGCAGTACCCGCTGATACTGAGCACCGGCCGCAGGCACATGCACTACCATACCGGCACCATGACAATGAGGACCGGGGCGCTGGAAGTGCAGTACGGCGAGGAGCACCTGGAAATCAACCTTGCCGACGCCACAAAGCTTGGCGTAAAGGACGGGGACAGGGTGAAGGTTTCCTCCCGCCGTGGCAGCGTCGAGCTTATGGCGAAAATAACAGACATTGTTCCCGAGGGACTGGTGTTCACCTCCTTCCACTTCCCCGAGGTGGCCATCAACAAGCTAACCAACCCTGCCAGGGACGCCATAGCCAAGATACCGGAGCTAAAGGTGTGCTCGGTTAAAGTGGAAATAGCATAGGTATAAAAACAACTCCCCCGGCATTTACCGGGGGAGCACTATTTTATCACCAATTCCTGATTCCTAATTCCCAATTCCGGACCCAAGAGAATTGCTAATTCTATAGAATAGCATTCAATACCCCTGTAAGGGCTTCTCTGGATTTAATATATTCCGGGGTAAAAAGGGGCTTGCAGTTTTCCAGGCTTTGTTTTCCCGTAACCATTAGCGTGGCGAAGGCAAAGCAGCTTGCTTCCCCGCATTCCCTGCAGTTTGTCCTGGGCAGCCAGCTGTAGAACTGGGGGACGGTGGCCCGGGCCTTTTTGTTATAGGTTGGCGTTATTGTGGCCTTCTTTTCCCAGGTATCATTGATAAAATCCTTAATCCATCCCAGTACCTGCAAGGCGTCTGCCTCATTCTGCGCCTTTGCCATTGTCAAATGTTTGGGGTAAAGCACTATCAGCCTGTAATCTTTGCTAAAAGACAGCAGAGGGGCATGCCTGTTGAAAATGGCGTTCTTTATAACGGTATTTAAATACGGCAAAACTTCTGTGATGTCATCGGTAAGATCAGCTTTTAGCCTTATTTTATCTCTTTCCGCAATGCACTGCTCGGTGAAAGTAATGTAGATATTTTGAAGAAACATAAAACCCCGCCTTCCCTTATTGTTATGTTGTGATTAAAGACGGGTTACAGCCCAAAAAGGATACAAAAAATTAAAACCCCGGACCGGGGTTTATTCTCAGGCACTAAGCACAATACTCGAAGCTCTTTCCAGTACTGACATACATCACTGTGAGGCCTTTTAACCTTTTTCAAATTCTTTTGCCCGCTGGTACTCCTCCGGGGTATTTATATTCATAAGGGTTTTTTGCAGTTCGGCGAGATCCTGGGGTGTGACAGTCACCTCTTTCCATCTAATCAGATCAAGGGGGGCGGTAACCTTGAAGCGGCCTTTTTTTATGCACTCCTCGGCTGCCCTGGCGTAATCTTTGCTGTAAACTGAAAAAAGAGGCTCAAAAAACTGGCCTGCCCTTAACATTATCGCGCCGTAGCCTTCTTCTATTTCACCTATAATTTTTTTCATTAAGCCGGCATCAAGAAAGGGTATGTCACAGGCTGCCGCAAAGCAATACCTGTTTTGGGCGGCCAGCAGCCCGGCATGAAGGCCGCAAAGGGGGCCGCACCCCGGGAATATGTCAGGAACGGTAAGATAGCCAAGTTGCTCAACATCGCTGTTTTCCCCGGCTATTATTATCTCGGAGCAAACCTGGGATAAAACACCGGCCACTCTTTCAATCATGGCGACGCCTCCTATTTCGAGGATGGCCTTATTTTTTCCCATTCTCCTGCTTTTTCCGCCAGCCAGTATAATGCCTGATATGTCCAAAATAGTTATCTCCTTGAGTAAACAATGGTGTAATATATTGTTATAATTACACGAAAAGCAGGATAATTCCTTTGTGCAGATGTGGGAATTGGGGTTTTTCTCTTTAATTATTGCTATATATGGGTTAAATTGGTCATTATAATTATATCAGCACGTCGGACTGCAATGAAAGGAAAATGATAATGAAGATAATTCCAATAATTTCTGTGGTCGGAGAGTCAGGGTCCGGTAAAACAACTTTTCTTGAAAAGCTCATCCGGGATTTAAAAGCCAGGAATATTAAGGTGGGTATTATAAAACACCATCCCCATAGTGAAATAGAAATCGACAGGCCCGGAAAGGATACCTGGAGGCACTACAATGCCGGGGCCGATGCCGTTGCCATATCCACTCCCGGAAAAATAGCTGTTTTTAAAAGGCTTGAAGCCGAAATGGAATTGGACGCAATAGCTCAAGCGCTTGGGGATGCTGATATTATTCTGACCGAGGGCTATAAAAAGGGTAATAAGCTCAAAATAGAGGTTAACCGGGCGGTAAACGGCAAAAGCCTTGTTTCAGATAAACCAGACCTTATTGCCATTGTAAGCGATATTAAATGGGATAAGGGTGTCCCGGTTTTTGGCCTGGAGGACTCAGCCGGAGTGGCGGACCTGCTTATTAAAAGTTTTATTGTTACCCGGGGATAGCATTATTAAATGCTTATATTTTTCATAAAAAAATATTTTTTATGAAAATAAGTAAAGGAATTATGCCTGGTTTATAGAATTAAAACAAAAAAGTGTTAATCTGAATTAACAGAAACTTTGTTCTATTTTTATATTTTATATTATTTATTATTTTTATAATTTAATGAGTGATTATTCAATCAATTAAGAGGGGGTATAGTAGAAATGCAAACAAATGAAAAAGTGTGGCTGAAGAGTTACCCAAAAGGTGTCCGGTCCTCGTTGGAATATCCGGATAAAACTATACCGGACTTTCTTGATGAGGCTGCCAGCCGGCTGCCCAACCGAACGGCTATGGTATTTGCCGGACTGGAGCTGTCCTACCTTATGCTTAAGGGTATGGTGGACAAGGCTGCCACCGCCCTGTATGATCTTGGAGTCAGGAAGGGGGACAGGGTTGCCCTGATGACTCCCAATTGTCCCCAGTATGTGGTAGCGTTTTGCGCCATCCAGAAGATAGGCGGCGTGGTGGTGCAGGTTAACCCAATGTATGTGGAGCGTGAGCTGGACCATATACTTAACGATTCGGGGGCGGAGGTTTTTATTGCCTACGACCAGTTCTACCCCAGAATAAAAAATGTGCGGGATGTTACACCTCTCAAGAAGGTATTGCTTTTTAGCCTTGGACCGGCCCTTGATGTGGAAGGTGAAGATGTCCTGAAGATTGAGAGCCTGCTGGCCTCTACCCCGGCCCAGCCTCCGAAAGTGGATATAGATCCTGTCAATGACCTGGCCATCTTACAGTATACCGGGGGCACCACCGGTGTTTCCAAGGGGGCCATGCTTACCCACCGCAATATAGTTGCCAATGCCCTGCAGGTCACTGAATGGTTCCAGGGCTGTCAGTACGGCGAGGAAAAGGTTCTGTCAATACTGCCCTTCTTTCATGTTTACGGCATGACCACGTGCGTAAACTTTGGCATAGCCAATGCCGCCACTCTTATTATTCAGCCGAAATTTGAAATAGAAGCGGTGATGCAGGCCATAGACAAATACCAGCCTACCCTTTTCCCCGGGGTTCCCACCATGTACATTGGGGTGATAAACTACCCGGGCGTTGCCAATATTAATTTAAAGTCGATAAAATACTGTCTCAGCGGGTCGGCCCCACTGCCGGTGGAAGTAACCCATAGATTTGAGGAACTGACCGGCGGCTACCTGGTGGAGGGCTTTGGTCTTTCCGAAACATCACCCGTCACTAACTGCAACCCCTTAATCGGAGGCCGGAAAGTGGGCAGCGTTGGCATTCCCTTTCCAGACACAACATGTAAAATAGTTGACCTGGAAACCGGCGAAAAAGAACTTCCTCCGGGAGAGGCGGGAGAGCTGATCATCACCGGGCCGCAGGCTATGAAAGGCTATTGGAATATGCCCGATGAGACCGCCAAAACCCTTAAAAACGGCTGGATTTATACAGGGGACATTGCCAAGATGGATGAGGAAGGCTATTTTTATATTGTTGACCGCAAGAAGGATATGATTATTGCCGGTGGATTCAACATTTATCCCAGGGATGTCGAAGAGGTTCTCTTTGAGAATCCCAAGGTGCAGGAGGCCGTGGTGGCCGGTGTTCCCGACCCGTACAGGGGAGAAACCGTTAAGGCCTTCATAGTGCTCAAGGAGGGGCAGGAAGCCACTGAAGAAGAAATAATCAGTTACTGCAAGAGCAAGCTGGCATCCTTCAAGGTGCCCAAGCTGGTGGAATTCAGAAAGGAACTGCCCAAAACCGCTGTAGGTAAGGTTCTGAGAAGGTTCCTGAGAGAAGAGGAAATGAAAAAGCAAAAGGGTTAATTAATAAACAAATTTTACCGGGAGAGGTTTTCCTCTCCCGTTTTTTGTTATAGGAATATTAAAGAAATAGGTTGACAGGGGGCATTTGCTTATGTTATTTTGTTTTTAGAATAATTCGTATGACGAAATATATGGAGAGATGACTAATTGAAAAGCAATCTGGATATATACGAATTTGTGCTTGAAAATATTCACAAAATAATAGTGCCCGAAGAGTTAATTAAAATAGAGATGTCGGTGTCCAGGTTTGAGCTGCTGGCACTAATGCTGGCTGAAAGGCACAAAAATATAACCATGACGGCCCTGGCCCAGGGCATGGGGGTTCCCCTGAGCACAGCCACCGGGATTATTGACCGGATGGTAAGAAAAAAGCTGCTTCAGAGGGAAAGAAGCGAAGAAGACCGCAGGATTGTTACGGTATCCCTGGCAGAGAGAGGCAGGTCACTGGTTGAGGATTTTAGAAAGTATTTGTTTGAGCTGTATGACAGGGTAAGAGGTTTTCTTACCGAAGAGGAGTTTGAAACCAGCCTCAACCTTATTCGAAAAATAATTGCAGGCTTTCAAAAACCTCAGGCTGAAAAGGAAGATAGTCCGGCCGGTGCAAGAAGAACAATTAAAATTGAATAGTATTTTTTTAAAATAATATTTCGCATTACGAAGAATACGGTAAGCGTAATAAATAAGGGGGGATGGCGGTGAGGGTTATTCTTTATACCGGAAAGGGAGGAGTCGGGAAGACCAGCCTATCGGCTGCCACTGCGGTGGCCTGTGCAGCATCGGGCAAAAAAACAATAGTATTGAGCACCGATCCTGCACACAGCCTGGGAGACTCTTTTAATATTGACCTGACCGGTGAGCCAAAGGAAATTGCTAAAAATCTGTGGGCCCAGGAGATAAACACAGTGGCCAGCGCTGAAAAGAGTTGGGGAAAGATGCAGAGGTATCTTTCAGCTCTTCTAAAATCACAAAATCTTAAAGACATAACCTCGGAAGAGCTGATGGTTTTACCGGGCTTTGAGGAGCTTTTCAGCCTTATGGAAATTCTCAGTCACTGCAGGGAGGGGAGGTATGAGGTTGTTATAGTGGACTGTGCTCCCACCGGGGAAACATTAAGGCTTCTAAGCTTTCCCGATGTTCTTAAATGGTGGCTGGAGAAAATATTCCCAGTGGAAAGAATGGTTTTAAAATTCGCCAGGCCTATTGTCAAACCTCTTATGGGTGTACCCCTGCCGGGAGATGATGTGTTGGAGAGCATTGCGAGCCTGTTCCGCAATCTGTCGGAAATGAATGATTTGCTCAGTGACCCCAAAACAACTTCGGTTAGGATTGTGGTAAACCCTGAAAAAATGGTGATAAGGGAAGCAGAGAGGAGTTTCATGTACCTTAACCTTTATGGTTTTAGCGTTGATGCTGTTATAGTCAACAGGGTTCTCCCCCCGGAGGGACTGGGGTGTTATTTTGAAAAGTGGGGGGAAATACAGCAGTCATATGTGCAGTACATCAAGGACCAGTTTAGCCCTGTCCCTATTATTACCGTGCCGATGTTTTCCGAGGAGGTCATGGGGATAGAGTCACTGGAAAAAATGAGCAGAACCTGCTTTGGAGGCACACCTCCGGACAAATTTTACTTCAGAGGGCAGCCTCAAAGGGTCTGCCGTGAGGGCAGCGGTTATCTTATGGAAATAAAACTTCCCTTTGCCCAAAAAGGGGATATATCACTTTCACAGAAAGGTGATGAGCTTACCGTAAGGGTGGGGGACTACAAGAGGAACATCTTCCTGCCGCGCATGTTAATGGGAAGGGAAGCCACAGGGGCAAAGATGAACGGGGATGTCCTGAATATAAGGTTTGAGGATGTCATGAAAGAGCGAAGAGATTAAGTAAAAGGAGGGTTACAAATGTCGGGACTGTCAGGTAAACTTATTTTTTTAAGTGGTGCTATCAACCTGGGATTTGCAGCTTTTCATCTCATGTTCTGGCGTGTGTTCGACTGGAGCGCAGAGCTTTCCAGTCTGTCTGCCGACAACAGTGCTATTATGCAGGTGCTTAATTTAGCTATAGTGTTTATACTCATGGTGGCCGCCTACATGGCATTTTTTCACAGGGATGACCTGGTAAGAACACCACTTGGCAGGACGCTCTTGGTTTCATGGTCTCTGTTTTGGCTTTTGAGGGGTGTTAATCAGATTATATTTTGGGGACATTCCATGCAGTCCATAACATTGGCGGGGGTATTTATACTGCTCTTTGCAATTAACGCTGCTCCTCTTTACGGTAAAAAGAATAATTAAATAGTTGGATAATAAAAGAAATGAGGGTAACAGGATGAAAGAAGCTTTGGGGAAAAGGTGGGTTTTAACTACAGGAATACTGATTTTGATATTAGGTCTTATACATATTGGCGCCACGCCAATAGTATATAAAATGGGATTTAACGGACTGCAGGATGGCTACGGGAAAACATTTTTGTATATGTATGTGTCCACAGGTGCTGCAGTGGTATTTGCGGGACTATTGACCATTTACTGTTCTTCCGGACTTGGAAAAATGGAAAGGGAATCCTGGATGATGGCTACTGGTGCAGGTATTTTTATGTTTCTTTTAGGAGCAGGAGCAGTTATCACCATGCCGGATAACCCATTTTCCTATATTACTTTAATTATTTCTTTGGTTGATGTGGTGCCGCTTCTGATGTTCCGGAATAAGTATGCGGGCATAAACAATGGTTATTGATTAGTTAGATGTTAAGGGGGGTTTATAATGCAATATGACGGATGTACTGAATGTCCGGTGAAAGATCTTCAGAAAATACACAGCCTGGTAGAAAAGAGGCTTATAGGGAGGCTGCCGGAGGATGTAAGGGAGCCGCTTTTAGAGGCACGGAAGCAGATGTTCAGGGCAATGAGAGGGCTGATAAACCACCTGTTGGATGAAGAGAGGCAAAGTGTTGAAGAGAGAACCGTAAAGCCCCGGCCCATAAAACTGGATTAGTAATAGCCCTGGGAAAGGCCATTATTTAGTAAAAAGTGGATAGGGGGGAATGCTGTGAGACTGGATTTTTACCTGCCTGTTTATGATTTTTCCGAAAAGCACAGTGTAACCATAGGGTCATCAAGGGAAGACGTATACAATGACATACTTGAACTTGACATTAAAAAGTCAAAAGTTATCGGGGCGCTTTTGAGGATAAGGGGATTATACTCGAAGCTGGCAGGGGGTGGTGACTGGGGAACTACTGGTACTGGACTGTCGATAAGAGATATGATAAAAGATAGTTTTCTTATTCTGGAAGACGTTCATAACAGTGAAATAGTAATGGGTTTTGCGGGACGTTTCTGGATGCCGTCCAGTGACATGGTCAAATTTGGAAGCCCAGATGAGTTTATAGAATACAAAAGGGAAGGCACCTGCAAGGGAGCCTGGAATTTTTATATAGACGAGAAACTCGGCGGAGGGACGGTCCTCTCAACTGAAACTAGGGTGCTGTGCCTGGGCCGGGGGGCTAAGACGGCATTCGGCTTATACTGGCTCATAATAAGGCCTTTTAGCGGGCTTATAAGGATTATTATGTTAAAGATGATAAAGGCGGGTATTGAGGGGAAAAGCTGAGGCCAAACGGCCTCTTTTTATTTACTGTTTTGGACATATTAAAACCATTGGATATCTTATCTTTAAATAAATTAATTATTACTTGATAATAGCATGAAAAAAACATAGAATCCTTTATATAAAGGCAATGAAGCTGTATTAATTTGGAAGAGGAGAGTAGTGATGGTATCTGCTGATAAGGAAAGAATAAAGGAAGCGGTCATAAAGGCGGCCAAAGACAAAAGGCTTTCCTGCACCGTGGCCAGAAAGCTGGCAAAGGATCTGGGGGTGACCCCCGGAGAAATAGGGGACACCTGTAACCAGCTTAATATAAAGATATTTTCTTGTGAGCTGGGATGTTTTTAAAATGAAAGGTAATGATGAATTTGGAGCTGTTTAAAGCGCTTACTGTGCTGGAAGCATACCGTGAGCTGGAGAAGCACATAAATATTCCCAGGCGCAGATCTGTTGTATCCCTTGAGAAAGCTCTGGGTAATCGCCTGTATGATGATATTGTAGTCCCGGAGGATGTTCCGGGATTTGACCGTTCAACCATGGACGGGTTTGCGGTAAGGGCCAGGGATACCTTTGGGGCCTCGGAAAGCCTTCCGGCCTACCTTGACGTGGCAGGCGAGGTCTATATGGGAAAAGGTGTTGACGGTCATGTAAATCCCGGGCAGGCCTGGAGAATTCCCACAGGAGGAATGCTGCCAGAGGGATGTGACGCCGTTGTAATGGTTGAGTATACCGAGGAGCTGGACCGGAAAACTATAGGGGTTACTAGACCGGTTGCACCGGGAGAGAATATTGTTCGCCGGGGGGAAGATATATCTGCCGGGGAGCTTCTTTTTCCCGGGGGAAAGATTGTCAGGCCCCAGGAGATGGGGGCACTTTCGGCGGCGGGAGTTACTTCACTGGAAGTTGAGGAACCTGTTCGCATTTCAATAATATCCACCGGGGATGAGGTTGTTGGCCCAACACAATCTCCCGGTCCCGGCCAGGTAAGAGATGTTAACAGCTACACCCTTTACGGCATGTCGGCAAAGGCGGGAGGGCTATCCGAGCTTTGCGGCATTGTACCGGATGACTTCAACAGCCTCAGGGAGGCAATGGAGGTCCAGCTGTCAAAAGCGGATATAATTCTTCTTTCTGGCGGTTCCTCGGTGGGAACCAGGGATGTTTCCGCAAAGGTTATAGATTCTCTGGGCAAGCCCGGAATATTGTTCCACGGTCTTTCCATAAAGCCGGGGAAGCCCACAATAGGCGCTGTGGTGGAAGGGAAGCCGGTGCTTGGGCTTCCGGGCCACCCGGTTTCAGCCCTGGTAGTGTTTATGCTGCTGGTGGAGCCTTTGATCAGGACAGGAAGGTATCCCCGGGGCGAGGAAGAATTTATGCTGAATTTTCCGGTTACTGCGGCTATTACCCGTAATCTCAGGTCGGCTGCCGGAAGAGAAGACTATGTGCGGGTCAGCCTTCGTCATGATGGAGGAAGGCTTCTGGCTGAACCTGTCCTTGGCAAGTCCGGTCTTATTGCCACCATGGCAAAGGCAGACGGGCTGGTCAGAATACCACAGGACCTGGAGGGTGTTGAGGCCGGGGATTTAGTTAGGATAAAGCTAATTTAGTGGTCGGAATTGGGAATTAGGAATCGGGAATCGGGGATTTTGGGGTAATTGTAAAAAGGAATTATAAATTGTAGCGAACAAGGGTCTCAATAGATTTAAACTAACAATATGCTATGAGTTTTAAAGGTTGATTATCTTCTCCTAAAATGATAGCTGATACCCCCAATTCCAAATTCCCGATTCCCAATTCCTAGACGGAGGTGTTTGTACTTGAAACGAGATATATATTTGTCAGATCGTCCCCTGGAAGAGGCTATTAAAGGATATATGGAGTTGTTGGGGGCTTCGGGCAGCCTTAGCCCCGGCAGCCCTGAAGTCATACAGGTGGAAAATGCAGCCGGCAGGGTGACTGCGGCTCCGGTTTATGCCGTTACTTCTTCTCCCCACTATCATGCCAGCGCCATGGACGGAATAGCTGTGCGGTCGGCGGATACCTTCGGCGCCTCGGAAAAGACTCCCAAGTCCCTCCGGCTTGGTGAGGGGGCCGTTGTGGTGGATACCGGGGACCCTCTTCCCGAGGGCTGTGATGCCGTCATAATGATAGAGGATGTCCATTTTACAGGTGAGGATTTTTTCGAAATAATATCCGCCGCCTCCCCCTGGCAGCATGTCAGGCCCATAGGAGAAGATATAGTGGCCACCGAAATGATAGTTCCGGCCAATCACCGCATTCGCCCCATTGACGTTGGGGGGATGCTTGCCGGGGGGATCACTGCAGTAAAAGTGCACCCCAGGCCGCTGGTGGGCCTGGTTCCTACCGGGACGGAGCTGGTTCAGCCGGGGGCGGACCTGAGGCCCGGAGATATAATCGAGTACAATACCAGGGTGTTTTCAGCCCTGGTTGAAGAGTGGGGTGGCTCCCCGGAAAGATTTGATATAGTTGTGGATGAATATGAGTTGCTTAAAAAGAAGATAGAAGAGGCCGTGGACCGCTGCGATGTTGTGCTTGTGAATGCCGGGTCCTCAGCGGGCAGGGAGGATTTTACCGCCCAAATTATAGGTGACCTGGGAACTGTATATACTCACGGGGTTGCCATAAAGCCTGGCAAGCCGGTAATACTGGGGATGGTAAAAGGAAAGCCTGTGGTGGGGGTGCCCGGCTACCCTGTTTCAGCAATACTGGGAATGGATCTTTTTGTTCGCCCTGTCATATACAGAAAACTGGGAACAGTGGCTCCTTCCCGCCCGGAAATTGAGGCCCTTGCCTCCAGAAAGATTGTATCCTCACTGGGAGTTGAGGAATTTGTCAGGGTTAAGCTGGGGCAGGTGGGTGACAAGGTAATAGCAACGCCTATTTCCAGGGGGGCAGGGGTTATAATGTCTCTCATCAGGGCTGACGGAATATTGCGGGTTCCAAGGCTTTCGGAGGGATTTAACTCCGGGGATAAGGTTTTAGTGGAACTTCTCCGCCCCGGAGAGGAAATTAAAGAAACCACCGTTATTATAGGAAGCCACGACATTGCCCTGGACGTTATGGCTAATTATCTCAAGCTTATTTATCCAGGAGCATCCCTGTCCTCGGCTCACGTGGGCAGCCTTGGCGGGCTTAGTGCATTAAAAAGGGGGGAGGCCCACTGTGCTGGAACCCACCTTCTTGATGAAGAAACCGGCGAATACAATATTTCCTACATAAAAAGGCTCTTACCGGATAGAAAAATGGTTCTTGTGAACCTTGTCTACCGGGAGCAGGGCTTAATAGTGGCAAAGGGTAACCCGAAGGGAATAACGGGAGTGAGGGACCTGGCCCGAGAAGAAATAACTATGATAAACCGCCAGAGAGGAGCAGGAACAAGGGTCTTGCTGGATTACAAGCTCAAGGAGCTGGGCATTGGCCCGGACAGTATTCGTGGCTATGACAGGGAGGAATATACCCATATGTCCGTGGCGGCGGCTGTGGCCAGCGGCTCCGCCGATGCGGGAATGGGTATCAGGGCTGCAGCCCAGGCACTGGGGCTCGATTTTGTCAGCGTGGCGGAAGAGCGCTACGACCTTTGCATACCTCATGAATACATGGAAACTCCTTATATAAAAAGGCTGTTTGATGTAATAAGGATGGAGGAATTCAGAAGGGCAGTATTCGAACTGGGTGGGTACGATCTGAGAGACTGCGGCAAGATAATGTGGGAGAGTTAAAGGCGGGAATTAGGAATTAGGAATTAGGAATTGGGAATTGGGGAAGAGGCGATTAAAATTAATCGTTTTCCTTGTCCTTTGTGGTATATAAGTGTTTAAAAATAATAGAGTACAGCTATTTTTAAGGCGAGTTGCCTAATTCCTAATTCCCGATTCCCAATTCCGGACCCTTTATCCTTTCCGGATGAGTATAAATATTGACCCTGTTTCCCCTGGCAAACCCTGCTAAGGTAACACCGAGCCTCTCCGCCATCTGCAGGGCGAGGTCGGTAGGGGCGGATCTGGAGATAACCAGCGGAATTCCCATTCTTGCTGTTTTAATCAATATTTCCGAGGATACGCGTCCGCTTATCACGATAATTTTGTCAAAAAGGGGTATTCCCCTCAGAAAGCAGTGACCCACAATTTTATCAACCGCGTTATGGCGTCCTATGTCTTCATAATGTTTGATTATTTCTGTTGACCCGAACAGGGCGGCCCCGTGGGTGCCTCCGGTAATCTTAAAAAGGCTTGCCTTTTCTTCCAATATTGAAGATAGAGCTGTCACGGACTCTATATCTATTTTAAAACTGCCGGTTTCAACAGGCTTCAGGTCTTTTGCATCATTTACAAAATAGAACGAAGCCCGTCCCTTTCCACAGCATGTGGTTATATAACGTTTTAAAAAGTTTTCAGTCCTTGGAGTTGGGGAAACAGTTTCAGCCCAAATCAATCCTTCATCATTATTTATAGTTATACTTTTTAAGTCACCGGGCTGGAGTAAAATACCTTCTGAGAATAGAAAGCCGGCGGTCAGCTCTTCCATGCCCTCCGGGGTGCAGACAAGGGTTACCAGTTCCTCGTCATTTAAAAATATTGTGTAAGGAACCTCTCTGACTACAAAGTCGTCTCTTGTTTCTGAATTGCGTCCTTTATACAGTTTAATCTTAACCTGTTTTGTAAGGTCCATTAGAAACCTCCGTCCGGTAATGCACCGGGTTAGATTTTTTAAGTAAATCAAATATATTTTATTACGTGAGGTGGCAAAATGTACAGGGTGGGAATAATTACTGCAAGCGATAAGGGTTTTGCCGGGGAGCGTGAAGACCAGAGCTCAGCTGCTATAAGGGAGATTATATCCGGGCTGGGCTGGAGTGTGGAGGAATATAGAATTGTGCCCGATGATCCGGACACCATTAAGGAAGCTCTTATAGACATGGCTGACAGAAAAAAGCTTGACCTGGTACTTACAACCGGAGGGACAGGCTTTTCACCAAGGGATAATACCCCCGAGGCCACCAAGGCCGTTGTGGACAGGGAGGTTCCCGGAATACCGGAGGTTATGAGAGCGGTCAGTCTAAAAAAGACCTCCAGGGCGATGCTGAGCCGTGCGGCGGCTGGTATAAGGCACCGTACCCTTATTATAAATCTCCCCGGGAGCCAGAAAGCCGTAAGGGAATGTCTGGAGGCCATCTTGGATGCCCTTCCCCACGGGCTGGAGATATTAACGGGGCGTGGGGGCGAGTGCGGAAATCCTGCGGAGACTAAAAAATAGAAAGAATTAGTATAAAAAGGATTATATAGGGGGAAAATATTTCTAGCAGACAAGAGAATATTGATATGCTGTTTAATCATGCCATAGAAGGAGAAAAATAAAGGTAGCTGGATTTATTTTTTCTAAATCGCCCTAGAAGGGGGATTTTTCCATGTTACCGCTATTTGATTTTGAAATTCTCATTCTATATTATATTAATGTATATTAGCACTCAATATTGGTGAGTGCTAACAAAAGTAAAATAAAAAATTATATAAATAAGAAGGAGGGTATTATAAGTGATTAGACCTTTAGGTGAAAGAGTTGTCGTGAAGGCTCTGCCCAGCGAGGAGGTTACCAAGGGAGGTATTGTTCTTCCTGACACTGCAAAGGAGAAGCCCCAGGAGGGCGAAGTTGTGGCAGTAGGCTCCGGCCGCCTGCTGGACAACGGCACAAGAGTTGCCATCGACCTTAAGGTTGGCGACAAGGTTCTCTTCTCCAAGTATGCAGGTAATGAAGTGAAGATTAATGAGGTTGAGTACCTGATTATGCGTGAAGCAGATATACTGGGCGTAATTGAAAAGTAAATAAAGAAATTTATTTGCCATATAAAAGGAGGTCATGAAATTGGCAGGAAAAGAAGTTTTATTCCGTGAAGATGCAAGGCGTGCCCTGGAAAGAGGTGTCAACGCCCTGGCAGAAGCCGTGAAGGTTACACTGGGCCCCAAGGGCCGCAATGTTGTTCTTGAGAAAAAATTTGGAGCACCGATGATCACAAACGACGGTGTGACTATCGCAAGGGAAATCGAATTAACCGACCCATTTGAAAACATGGGCGCACAACTTGTAAAAGAGGTGGCCACAAAGACCAACGATGTGGCCGGAGACGGAACCACCACCGCCACAGTACTGGCCCAGGCCATCGTCCGTGAAGGACTGAAAAACGTGGCTGCAGGCGCCAACCCCATGATTATCAAGCGCGGGATTGAAAAGGCCGTTGAAAAGGCTGTAGACGCCATCAAGGGCGCTGCCAAAACTGTTGAGAGCAAGTCCGCTATTGCCCAGGTAGCTTCCATTTCGGCAAATGACACTTCTATCGGCGAACTCATTGCTGACGCAATGGAGAAGGTTGGCAAGGACGGCGTTATTACTGTTGAGGAGTCCAAGGGAATGGGCACCACCCTGGAAGTGGTCGAGGGCATGAACTTTGACAGGGGCTACATGTCCGCCTATATGATTACCGACACCGACAAGATGGAAGCAATTTTTAACGACCCCTTTGTACTTATTACCGACAAGAAGATCTCTGCTATAGCCGACCTGCTGCCCATTTTGGAAAAAGTGGTGCAGTCCGGCAAGCCTCTCCTGATTATTGCCGAGGATGTTGAGGGCGAGGCCCTGGCCACCCTGGTTCTGAACAAGCTACGCGGAACTATTCAGTGTGTCGCGGTTAAGGCTCCCGGCTTCGGTGACCGCCGCAAGGCCATGCTGGAGGACATCGCCATTCTTACCAATGGTACCGTTATAACTGAAGATCTTGGCCTCAAGCTTGATAAGGCCACTGTCGACATGCTTGGTACCGCCTCCAAGGTAAGGGTTAAGAAGGAAGAAACCATTATCGTTGGCGGGGCAGGCAGTCAGGATAAGATTACTGCCCGTGTTGCCCAGATTAAGAAGCAGATTGAGGAAACCACCTCCGACTTTGACCGTGAGAAGCTGCAGGAGCGCCTTGCCAAGCTGGCCGGCGGTGTTGCGGTTATCCAGGTTGGCGCTGCAACCGAGGTTGAGCTGAAAGAGAAGAAGCTCCGCATTGAGGACGCTCTTAACGCCACCAGGGCAGCAGTGGAAGAGGGTATTGTTTCAGGCGGCGGAGTGGCCTATGTACAGGCAATTGCCGCTATGGACGAAATCGATACCACAAGCCTTGATGAAAAAACAGGTGTGGACATTGTGCGCCGGGCCCTTGAAGAGCCTCTCCGCCAGATTGCCAATAACGCCGGAATGGAAGGCTCCGTAGTGGTGGAGAAAGTCCGTAATTCTGAGTCCGGCATTGGCTTCAATGCTCTCTCCGGCAATTATTCCAACATGATTGAAGACGGAATCGTTGACCCGGCCAAGGTTACCCGCTCTGCACTGCAGAACGCGGCCAGCATTGCTGCCATGTTGCTGACCACCGAAACTCTGGTGGCAGAAAAGCCTGATAAGGACGGCGGCAACCCCATGGCCGGCATGGGCGGCATGGGAGGAATGGGCGGCGGAATGCCGATGATGTAAATTTAGCTTATACTGCAGAGACTCCCTTTCACGGGAGTCTCTTTTAATTTTGGTCAGGAGACATTAGACAGGAGCAGCAAAAGCATTTCTTTGAGGGCTTTTCTGGATATGAAGTGACCTAATAGAAGGGCTTATAAAACTACTGTCTCCTGTCTCCCAACAGTCAGGAATACCTGTTAGCAGTAGTTTGACTTTACGGGCATGCAAATGTTAAATTGGTGAAAGATAGACCATACAAATGTATCAGGAGCTGATTTGCTTGAAAATTGTGGAAACAATAACAGAGCTTGTAGGGTCGACCCCTATTTTAAGGCTTAATAATTTTGGCCGGGAGGCTTCGGCGGAATTATTGGCAAAGCTTGAGTATTTCAACCCGGGGGGCAGCGTAAAGGACAGGATAGCGTTAAATATGATTGCCAGGGCAGAGGAAATAGGACTGATTAGCCGGGAAAGTGTTATAATAGAGCCCACCAGCGGCAACACCGGAATAGGACTTGCCATGGTGTGTGCCTCAAGGGGATACAGGCTGGTACTTACTATGCCTGAAACCATGAGCAAGGAAAGAAGGGACCTTCTAAGGGCCTATGGGGCCGAGATAGTTTTGACACCGGGAAAGGAGGGTATGAGCGGGGCAATAAGGGAGGCTGAAGAGCTGGCCGGCAAAACTCCGGGCTCTTTTATCCCAGGGCAGTTTGTCAACCCAAACAACCCTGAAATACACAGGCTCACCACAGCAGAGGAAATATGGAGGGATACCGGCGGTAATGTGGATTTCTTTGTGGCCGGAGTGGGGACAGGGGGAACAATTACAGGTGTGGGAAGTGTTTTAAAGGAGAGAAAGCCCGGCATTAGATTAATTGCCGTAGAGCCCAGCGATTCCAGGGTGCTTTCTGGGGGAAAGCCTGGACCGCACAAGATACAGGGCATAGGTGCCGGCTTTGTGCCCGATGTGCTTGATGTTAATCTCCTGGATGAAATAATTCCCGTTACATTTGAGGATGCAGTTGAGGCCGCCCGGAGGATGGCAAAGGAAGAGGGCCTTCTTGTGGGCATTTCTTCCGGGGCTGCGGCTCATGCAGCATTAAGCATTGCCCTGAAAAGTGAGAACAAGGATAAGACGGTACTGGTTCTCCTGCCCGACACCGGGGAAAGGTATTTAACCACCACCCTCTTTGCAGAGTAATAATACAGTATCCATCAGGGTCCTTTTAAAACCACAGAGAACACAGAGCACACAGAGGTTTTTAAGCCCTGCTTATAAGCTTTAAGAGATTATAAAAAATAATATTATAACTTTAATTTTAAACCTCATAGTAATACCTGAGAGCAAATTCTCTGTGATCTCTGTGTCCTCTGTGGTTCATAAAAAGCATTCATTATTTTCAGAGTAAGTTTTTTTTGACAACACTTAATTACTATGGAGGTAAACATGGAAAAGGCAATCATTGAAACCTCAGCAGGCTACATTGGCCTGGGGTGGACTGTCTCAGGCCTTGTGTTTCTGAACCTTCCGGCCTCAACCCTCCATGATGCCGAAATGGAGGTGAATGCCGCTGCCGATAGCCTTGGTGCTACAAAGGGCACTGCTAAAGGATCTCAAGTTAATCAGTTTGATTTTAAAAAAATAGAATGTGAATTAAAATCTTTTTTCGACGGTAAGACCGTAAGCCTCTCATTTCCCGTTGATTGGGCCTATCATACCGATTTTCAGAGAAAGGTTCTTCAGCGGGTCTGTTTAATACCCTGGGGAAAGGTTGTTTCATACGGGGAAATAGCTGCAGCTATAGGAAACCCCAGGGGGGCCAGGGCGGTAGGGGGCGCTGTTGGCTCAAACAGGGTTCTTCTGGTTGTCCCCTGTCACAGGGTGATAGCCCACAACGGTAAAATAGGAGGGTTTGGGAGCGGACTACAGTGGAAAAGAAAGCTCCTAAAGCTTGAGGGAATATACATAGGCTAATACTGCAAAACATTACTGTCGGAATCCGGAATTCAGAAGTCAGACATGCATGCCTTATAAGAGGCACCACAGAGAAATGAAAATAGCTTTGCATGCTTTCCAATGCATGTCTTAAAAAACCACAGAGAACACAGAGGACACAGAGGTTTTTTAGCCTGTCTGAATGCTTCTTAAGTATTTCATTGAATGGATAGGAGAAAGCTATAAAACTTCTCTAATTCTCAACTTTTTTATCAGACCTGAAAGTAATGCCTAAGAGCAAATTCTCTGTGATCTCTGTGTCCTCTGTGGTTTATAAAAAAGACATTCATTATTTTCAGGTCGGAATCCAGGAATGGCTTGGGCATTCCTTATATATCCATTCTGAATGTCCACTGACGGAACAGCAGTAACGCCTAATTCCCAATTCCGGACCCCAGAATATGCTATCAATGCCGCTCACAGCGGCAATGCCCGAAAGGGCGTTTTTATTTCGGAGTTCTGTAGACTTCAAATAAAACCGGATTTTTGCCATAGGCAAGGGCGGCTAAATCGGCCGGGGTTGTAGCTTTTGATTCACGTCCGGGAAAAAGGTCAATTCCAGCCTCAAGGTAAACTGTATCGACCATTGCCGAGCATATCAGCCGCTCACTGGTAAGCAGTAAAAGATTATAGGAAATATAGGGCTCTTCGCCCCTCAAGAAGTGTTCATCCCTGGAAAGGATCAGTTTAATAGCTAAATTCATTATTTCAAAATAATCATATTTAGGAGGATTATTTGTAAAACCTTCTATACAATTCCTCATTTTGTTGATGTAGTAGGGGGCCTTAATGTTACCGGGAAACAAAAATCTGTGCCTTAATACAACAAATGGCCTTGTTCCTGAAATATAATGGTTATCCCAGTGTTGAAAGCCAAACCTGTTCATTTCGGCTATCTTTCCAGGATTGGTACATAAAACAGCGTGAGAAAAAAAACTATGAGAAATATTCTGTATCATTTTAGATATAAGGTTTTCGCCATGAACCAGTATTATATCACCGTATTGACCCCACACTTTTAAAATCACTCCTCAGTGAGATTATATATCTAAAACCTGGGTGTTCTGGATAAAAATATGTATTAATTATAAAAATAGGTGGAAGAATAGTTCTTAAATAAACAAAAGGGGTTGGTTTTGTGAGTTTTGAAGTTTATAGGCCACGAGGCGAGAAAAATGAAAAAGTTCCGGTGATATCCCTTTCTAAATCTTCTATTGTGCTAAACAATGTGGCCAGACAAAAGATAGGAAAAAATAAAATAGAGCTGGCATTTGACAGAGATACGCAAACTTTAAGGATTAAGGCTGTTGATGAAGGCGGCCTGGAAATGAGAAAGACTAAAGTGTTCGGAAAAGGATTTTTCAATTATTTCGATATTAATAAGAAAGGGAAGTATGAAGCTCGCTACGATCCTGACGAAAATGCTCTGTATGCCACCATCCACTGACAAATAGCCCGTAACGCGGGCTAATTTTTATCCATAGCGAACCGCCGCTATATTCCAACTTAAAAATGTAACGGGAGATAAGCGGCGCTAAGCTCCTGGATAACATTCAGATAGGGTTAAAAACCCACCTGAATCAAGAATATTGTTTATACATTTTACGCCGGAAGGTAATTTTAGGTGCCATCCGAAAAGCATACATAAAATACCAACGGAAAAAACTTCTGTGAGATAATTTCACTGAACCTGGATGCGTAAAATATATTCAGGAGATGATTGTTATGAGTAAACATAAAAACCATATTGACAGAAGAAGAAACCTCATTGGAAATGCGTTAGGTGATCAGAGGGTAAAAGAGTTGGAAAAATGCAATAAGCTATCACCGGTTTATTCGGTATCAAACATTAACGGGCAAAAGTTCGAGGTGTATAATCCCAATGCCAAAAAGGGCAGGAAATCTAAAATAACAATTCTCACTTAATTTAACTTTTCTATGTATCTACAACCAATCCGTCAGAGGGTATCTGCCTTTATGGCAGAGATGAGGAAAGCCGTTGACTTTGGGGTGACCATAAGGTATCATATATAGTGCGTTTAACAGTGATTAGAAAAACACCGGCTGGTGTGGCTCAGGGGTAGAGCAGCGCATTCGTAATGCGCAGGCCGTGGGTTCGAATCCCACCACCAGCTCCAGAAATAAAAGAATCCGCAAAGCTTTACGGATTCTTTTATTATTTTCAACACCAAATTCTTTGTAAATACAGCCCTTTTAATATCGTGGCTGCTTCTTCTGCTCCTGGTAAAATGTTTCCACGCCAACTTCTTTCATCCTATCATTTAGCTTCCTCCAGCGTGTTTCAAGGTTTTCCGGGTATTGATTACGGCTGCATGGGTATAATTCATTTTCGGCCCTCCAAATTTTGGTTTACATAACATATATTAACTAATCAGCTATTTGCAGGCCTGTTAAATTAATTTAACGTTACTATTCTGCAACATAGCTGGATATGCAGTCCCTGTATGTACGGTGAAGTATTACTTCCCTTCCCACATCGCAGCCCTGTTCGCATAGGAATCCGGCCACGGTTTTTTCTGCCAGGTCCGGGTGGTTGTTTTCTCTGCTAAGGTGGGCCAGGAAGACATGCATGGGCTTTTGTCTCGGTGTGTTTGACAGGACCCTTGCGGCATCATTGTTGGAAAGATGTCCGAAGGAGCTTTTTATTCGCTGCTTCAGAAAATGAGGGTAGGGGCCGTTGTTTAGCATTACCACATCGTGGTTGGACTCCAGCACCACGGCATTGGCATAGGCCAGGGCTTCTTTCACGGCTCCTGTTATCACTCCCAAATCTGTGACTACAGCAAGCTTTACCTGGCGGTGATAAAGGCAGAACCCTACCGGGTCAGCCGCATCATGGGAAATACTAAAGGGCTCAATTCTCACCCCGCCTATATCCAGGCTGTCGGGTAGTTCCCTTGGCACTCCTGTGGGGAGATTGTTGCGGAAGCCGATTGCCTCCCATGTCCCCGGGCGGGTGTATACTGGCTTTTTGTATTTTCTTGCAAAAACATCCAGTCCTTTTATATGGTCGGAGTGCTCGTGGGTGATAAGAAGGGCGTCAACCTCCCCCGCTTTTATTCCCAACCCGTCCAGCGACCTTTCTATCCGGCGGGTGCTGATTCCGGCGTCAACAAGTATCCTGGTGCCTCCCAGCTCAATAAAAATGGAATTTCCGCTGCTGCCGCTGGCCAAAACATGAATTTGCATAAGTATAACCCTCTTATGACCTAAGCAATTTTTACTTATATAAGTTTCATCATGCTGAGTTCTTTCCCCTCTTTAATAACAATCATTTTGAAATAATCAGTCAAAAACCGGAGAACAGCTTTTCTTCCGGTCATTTTATTGTCGGGTAACGGGCTTAATTTACAATTCCTAATTCTCAATTCCGGGCCCATTAATAATGCATAAGGCACTCATTCTATATTTTTAACTGCATTCGGACAAAACGGTATTTTGTCTGACGGTGTAGTTATGGTTGTCACATTTGTATTTCTAAAGTAAAATTGTTACATACTGGATACAAACTTTAATAATATTTAACTAAATGAAAGGGGGTGATTAATATGGATAGTAAACAAAAACTGTTGGCCTTACTTATTGCCAGTACAATGGCTTTAGGAAGTTTGACAACTGGTTGTGGTTCATCTGAGTATTATGAACAAGAACAAGAACAAGAACAAGAGCAAGAACAAGAGGGGGATGGAATTAGCTTCAAGCATAAGTCAAAGAAGAGTAGTGCGGCTAAAGCATATAAGAGTTTAGGTTCAGCAGCAAAGGGAAGTGTTTCTTCGTGAGTTGTTTAAGTTTAATTGATGGAAAGCACAAATTTAATAAAGATGTTTTAATTAAAATAATTGAAGTGGTAAAGCACCCCAAAATAAATTACTATTGTTGGGATCAAACTTATATGGTTCCTGAACCTTTTAAAGTAGACTTATCCCTTCTTGATGAGGTTAAAATTGCTACTGAAATTTGTGGCACTATATACCAAAAGGCAGTTAGGCTTGTATTGTATAATGATTCTTTATTAAAAATGCTTTGTATTCCTGAAGAGGCTATTAAATTTTGTAAACATAAATACGATTCTCAAATGCCTGTAACATTAATAGGAAGATTTGATTTTGGGTTACATAAAGGAAAGGAATTAAAACTTTTAGAGTTTAATTCAGATACACCGACAGGGGTTGTGGAAGCCAGCGAATTAAACAGTATTTTTTCGGAAATAAATAACGGTTTAAATCCAAATTGTATTTTTTTAATTAATGTTAAAGAAGCTTTTAATTTATTTTTGCAAAATAAACAATATAACAATATAGTTTTTACATCATTAGATTGGTATTTTGAGGATAAAGGTACTGTTCTTGCAGAAATGGATTACTCAGGCTTAAAAGCTAAATATGTTCCACTGGATAAACTAATTGTAAAAGAGGATGGATTATATGATGATTTAGAGCAGAAAATTGATTTGCTTTATCGTTTATACCCAATAGAGTGGTTTCTGCAGGAGGAGGATGGAGAGAAATTAATTAACCTTGTTGTAACAGATAAGCTTGATATACTGAATCCCCCAACAGCTTATATTGCTCAGTCGAAAATAATGCAAGCGGTTATATGGGAATTGGGTAATACTGATAATAATTATTTTACTAAGGAAGAAAAGGAGGTTGTTAAAAAGTATTTTTTGCCTACTTATTTAGAGAGAGATCGGTTAATAGGACGGGCATATGTATCTAAACCTGCTTATGGCAGGGAAGGCGGAGGAATATGCTTATATGATAAGTATGGGAAAAAGGAAAGAGAAATAAAGAATAAAGAAACTTCTTATGAATATATCCATCAAGAGAAAATAGAGTTATCTGATTTAACAGTTAGAACATGGATGGGTGATTTTTTAGGAAAAATTACTATAGGAAGTTTTATCATCGGAGGTAAATCAAGTGGGCTTTATCTCCGTGTTGGGGAAGAAATAACAGACGACAATTCATATTATTTACCTGTCATATTAAAAGAAAGCGAGGCGGTATATTAATGTTTGCACAACTTCTTTGGTCTACTTTGGTTTATTTGTTTTTTTCCTCACTGGTTATCCTGGCTACTATATGGGTATTTTTGAGATTAACCAAATACAACGACTGGGAACAGATTCAGCAAGGCAATATTGCTGCAGCTCTCGCTCTTGGGGGAAAAGTATTCGGTGTAGGTAATATTATGCGGTTTGCCATCACAACCAACAGTTCTATTACCGATACTCTTATTTGGGGTGCAGTAGGTATGGTTCTGATGCTTTTGGTTTATTTGATGTTTGAATGGCTTACACCTAAAATAAATATAAATAGTGAAATTGGAGAAAATGCCAATAAAGCGGTTGGTTTTATGAGTTTGGTCTTTTCGGTATCCTTTAGCTTTATAATCGGGGCAAGTATAACTTAATTATTCAATTACCCCAGGAACCGGACTTCCGGTAAATAATGAAATAGCCGTCGAAAGACGGCTATTTCATTTAATCTCCAGGAAAATATAATTTTAGTTGTACCGCGACTTACCAGGGTGGTTGGCAGGCTTTGTTTTCAAGACGCTATTTTACGGCCATTTTTTATTGCTGTAACCTTTGGCAACTGACCTGGAATTTTTTATAACCGTATCGCTCCACATTTCGGCCAGCATTGATGAGTTCACATAAGAAGGTTCCGCATATGGAGTGATATAGCCCGAGGAAAATCCCACCGTTTTCCTTCCCTTAACCGTCTTCAGGCAGTCAAGCAGGGTCCAGGGCTTCATCCTTTCTACTCTGTGTCGGAAAAAGCCTGCCTGTAACAGACATTTTTTTATCCTTTCTTTTTCATATGGCAGCATTTTTATTCTGTCCTTTCCCTGATGCAGTGTGTGGCTAATTATAACATAATTAGGTATCTGTAGGATTAGTTAATATATCCCAAAAAGGTAGGACTAAGGTCCAAAAATTATTACTTTTTAACGTAAAGGGTATTCTAAACAGGAGTATAGTGTGGGAGTGAGGTTTATGAATAAAAAGATAGTTGCCCTTGTCATTGTTATTTTGCCTTTAGTTTTAGCAGGTTTTCCGTTGCTGGGATTGGCGGCCGAACAGGTAGTGGAATATGAAAATGACACCTTTTTTCTTTATGAGCCGGAAATCCCGGTATACGTGCCCGGGAGGATCACCGGCGCCAGCCTGGCTGTTTCTTCAGATGCGGCAATTTTAATGGACGCCGATACCGGGCAGGTTCTCTATGCTAAAAACCCTCACCAAAAAAGGCCTATTGCCAGCACCACCAAGATAATGACCGCTCTGGTTGCCATTGAGTGCGGGAATTTGAAAGATGTTGTGAATGTCAGCCCCCGTGCGGCCGCTATTAATGAAAGCACTATTTACCTGGAGCCGGGGGAAAAGCTTACCCTGGAGGAATTATTGTACGGCGCTTTGCTGAGGTCCGGCAATGACGCCTGTGTGGCTATTGCTGAGCATGTTGCCGGTAGAGAGGATACCTTTGTTGGCTGGATGAATTTTAAGGCCGCAAAGCTTGGACTTAAAAATACTCTATTTAAAAATACCAACGGACTTCCGAACAGTGATCATTTATCGACGACATATGATCTGGCGGTGATAACCAGGAGCGCTCTTAAAAATCCGGTCTTCAACAAGGTTATTTCCACGAAGAGCCATGTAATAAGGGGTCCCGTTGGTCCAAGGCATTTAAGCAATACAAATAAAATGCTTTGGAGTTATGAAGGAGCCGACGGAGTAAAAACGGGAACCACCAATGCAGCTGGTAAATGCCTGGTCTCCTCTGCAAGCAGGGGCAGCCGGAGGCTGATAGCCGTGGTTCTTCACAGCGACAACCGCTGGGCAGACTCTATAAGGCTCCTGGATTACGGCTTTAATGGTTTTGAAAGCCGGATTGTTGCCCAAAAGGGTGATGAATTGGCCTTTGTTAATGTAGCCGAAGGCGTACGGGAGAAAGTGCCGGTTGGCTGTTCTGGTGACATTGTGGTAACTGTCCCTTTATATAGTGGGGACCCTGTAGAAAAGATCATAAAAAAAGAAGATAAAATTGCTGCGCCGGTTTTGACCGGACAGGTAGTGGGAGAACTCCTGGTATTGGTTGACGGTGTAGCCGTGGTACAGTCTAACCTTGTGGCAAATGGAAATGTCGAAAAATTACCTCTGCACAGGCTGGTTTATAAAAGAATTGTAAATGCGGCATCATTACTCCAATTCCCAATTCCGGACCCGTGAGTAATGCATATTACTCTAAAGAGACTTCCTGGACAACGTCATACTTATCTTTATCTGAATCTATAAAGTGCCACCATTCATATCTGATTGAAACAAAACCGTGTTTTACCATTACCTGTTCCAGGTATTCCACGTTAGCTCTCTCTACCTTGCCTATGTCTCTGTAATCCCGGTCTGCCCGGGGGCTAAATTCATCAAAGGCGCTGGGCATATCCAGCTCATTGCCTTCTTGATCAATAAGGGTCAGGTCAAGCGCACAGCCCTTTGAATGGATTGAAAAACCTTTATGCGGATTCGCCACGAATCGAGAGTCGGGGTATTTTTCCCACATTTTAAACTGCACACGTGGTGATCTGTAGGCATCAAGCACCCTAATGCGATAGCCCTTTTGGGCTACTTCCTCCGATGCCTTCTTTAATTTGTCAGCCGTTCCTTTTCTAAGGTATGCAACGGGGCTGTCGTAGAGTTTTTCATGGGTAAAGTTATTTTCAGTATAGTAGGCCAGCTTAACATCAACGGACGGGATATATTCATCCAACCTCACAAAATCAGTGTCCTTTAGGGAAGGAGATTCATTTACTGCTATAGGCGCACGGGATTTGACGCCACAACCGACTGAAAAAAATACTAGCATCAGTATGCTGACTATAAAAAAATACTTTATTATTTTTTTAACCAAATCACTGCCTCCTTATAGTATTTATTTATCCATTGCCGGATTCATTAGCTCAATTTAAAATATGAATCTATTATAGCCATTAACAGTTTAAGTGAGACATGATTCGCCTTGATTACTTATCCTATATTAACTGATAAATAAACCATAGCCACTTATTACCGTTGATTATTTGCATTATATCAGCTATAATACAATGGCTGCGTAGAAACTGTAAAGGAGTGATAAGAATGATTAATTATATTAAGAAAATGTTTTTTAATATAAAATATTATATAAATCGTTGTCTAAATAAAGCTGAACAATGGGTAATGCCAAATACAACAATAACATCGTTTTTAAATACTTTAAAGAAATTCAAAAGAATTGTATCGGTTATGGCAGCTTTGGCAATTGCCCTTTCAACAGGGCTTATGTTTTCCGGCCAGGTATTTACAGCCGATAATTCGTCAGAGGGTTCCAAAAAGGCTCAAATACGCAGTGCCGGGACAAAAGACAATGAAGAATACGAAAACAATAGTATATACAGGGCAAAAAATTATAGTGACCGGCCTGATTCAGGGGATAATCCTTCAAGGGCTGGACTAAGCAGAGATGATCGCAACCTTTTGGCCAGGGTTATTGAGGGAGAAGCAGCTGACGAGCCAATGAAGGGAAAAGTGGCCGTTGGGGCTGTGGTGATGAACCGTGTTGAAAGTGAGAAGTTTCCTGACAGTATATCACAGGTTGTTTATCAGCCCCTTGCCTTTGAGGCAGTGTCCAATGGGCAATATAACAGGCCTCTCACCCGGGAATCTCTGGAAGCAGCGGATATGGCCCTGGAAGGCAAAGACCCGACAGGTGGAGCCCTTTATTACTGGAATCCTGCAAAGGCAAAGAGCAAATGGGTTTGGCAAAGGCCGGTTATAATGCAAATAGGAAGACATGTCTTCGCAAGGTAAATCAGAAAAAGCCCGGGTATCCCCCGGGCTTTTTCTGTCCGGATGAGTCAACGGCAAACCGAATAAGTTAACATAATATCTTTACATATAGAAAGAATTTATTTTAGGACAGGTTACTAATTAATAAGATACTATAGTGTAAGATTATTAAAAAGGTGGTGATAAAATTGCCGGTAATTATATTTGAGGGCCCTAGGATGACAAAGGAGCAAAAGGAGCAACTGGTAAAGGAGTTTACTTTAACAGGAAGCAGGATAACAAATCTGTCTCCTGAAAAGTTTACAACTCTAATACGGGAATACGAACCTGAAAATGTAGGAGCAGGAACCAACCTTCTGGTAAATATTATAAAAAAAGAGTAAGAAAGCCGCCGAGAGGCGGCTATTCCTTTATGAAAACATTATCGGTGCCCCCTTTTATTTAGATTAACTCCAGGGAATATAAACACTTATGGTAATTATAAGAAGTTAACCTGTATATGAAATTTTCACAGTCACAAATTACCGCTTTCAGACATGAAATCTGGCTATTTGATATCGATTTAGAGGTTTTTATAACTAGTGGATTGAGTTGTATTAGATTTTATAGTATCTTTATCTAAATTAGGTGTCAAATGGCAGCCATATTTTTTATGCATGTTTATATTAAGAAATTGTTTTTATTCATTACATGCTAATTTAAATATAAACGAGAGAAAGCCGAGCCCGGAAAGTGAGGGATGGTAATGGCTTTTACCAGGGGTTTTTTTGATATGTTGCCGCTTGCTACTCTTTTGTTGCAGGACGGTACGATAAAAATGGCTAACCTCCGGGCGGCGGAGTTTTTAGGATACTCTGCTGAAGCATTATTGCATAAAAGGATATCAGAGATTGTGCTGCCTGAAGACGGTCCGCACATGGAAGGTTATATTGCTAATTTTTTAGCCGAAAAAGCGGGCTATAGCAGTGACCAGTTCAGAGTGGCAGATGGCAGGATCGTAAGGGCGATGTATTCACTGGTTGATTATGAAGGCGGTCCGGCAATACTACTGCAGTTAATTAACGTAACCCATGTGGAACAAATGGAGCGGCTTAAGGCTGAAATTAAGTCTTTAAGAGAAAGAGAAAATAAATACCGTGAGCTTTTTAATAACGCCAATAATGCAATGATACTCATAGAGCTGGATGAGAGAGGGCTGCCCGGATGTTTTATAGAGGTCAACGACGCGGCCTGCAGAATGTATGGATACAGCAGAGATGAATTTTTTTCTTTAAGTCCAAACGATTTATTAGCAGAAAAGAACCAGGAAAAAAGATCTCTCATTATAAAAGATATACTGGAAAAAAAATATTTCACTATTGAAGCTGAACATTTAAATAAAGAGGGTGCTTTAATACCGGTAGAAATCAGGGGGCACATTTCTGAGGTAGAAGGATCCCGCATGTTGTTTTTGATAATAAGGGACATCACCGACAAAAAATGTTCTCAGGAGGAGTTTAATCTCCAAAAACTATATTTCAAGCAGCTATTTCAGAATTCCCCGGAAGCCATTGCCATGCTGGACGGCAGTGGTGGGATTATTAACGTAAATAGCTCCTTTGAAGGTCTTTTTCAATACTCTGTGAACGAAATAAAAGGTCAGCCGGTAAATAATGTTATTGTACCAGAAGACCTCCTGGAGGAGGCCTGTGTCTGGTTCGAAAATATAATCGAAGGACAGGTATTAAAGAAGGAGACTCTTAGGAAGCGCAGGGACGGAAGCCTTGTCAATGTTTCATTGATAGGATTTCCGGTATTCTATAATGACAGGCATGTAGGGATATTTGCCATATACAGTGATATAACCAAGAGAAGGCAGGCAGAGGAGCAAATGAAATTTTTAAGCCTGCATGATCCTCTTACCGGTCTTTACAACCGGGCTTATTTTGAGGAGGAAATGAGGAGAATTCAGGCAGGCCGCTACTCTCAGATCAGTATAATACTGTGTGACATAGACGGCCTTAAATTTGTTAATGACACGCTGGGTAATGGAGCGGGCGATGAGCTTTTAACATCGGTTGCAGGCATAATCAGGGATTCTTTTAGAGATGGTGACATTATTGCCAGGATTGGCGGAGATGAGTTCGGTATCCTGCTTCCGTCCGGGGACTGTGAACTTGTTAAGCGGGCCTCTACGAGGATAATTAAGGCTGTGGAAAGATATAACGGAAATAATCCCAAGATTCCTCTGAGCCTTTCCGTAGGGAGTGCCACAAGCGATGGGCCGGTAAATATAGTGGAGCTCTTTAAGGAGGCTGACAATAACATGTACAGGGAAAAGCTACACCGCAGCCAGAGCGCCCGCAGCTCAATAGTACAAGCCTTAATGAAAGCCCTGGAGGCAAGGGATTTTATTACCGAGGGTCATGCTGACCGACTGCAGGACCTTGTTGTGAGACTTGCCACTGCAGTCGGACTCCCGAACAGCAAAATAACCGACCTTAGGCTTCTGGCAAGATTTCATGATATTGGCAAGGTTGGAATACCCGACCGTATACTTTTAAAACCGGGGCCACTGACCTTCGAGGAATTTGCCGAAATGAAAAAGCATACTGAAATCGGCCACCGTATAGCAGAAACAGCGCATGAACTTGCTCCTATATCCGACTGGATTTTAAAACATCATGAATGGTGGAATGGTGAAGGTTATCCCCTTGGATTAAACAGGGAGGAAATTCCCCTGGAGTGCCGCATACTTTCAATCGTTGACTCATATGATGCAATGACCAGCGACCGTCCTTACAGAAAGGCAATGAAACACAGCGAAGCCGTAGAAGAATTGAAGAAGTGCGCTGGAACTCAGCTGGATCCTCATCTGGTCCCAGTTTTTTTAAAAGTTGTTGATGTAGATGAAAAAGAATAAAAGGACAATATAGTGTTAAAAAGGAGTTATTCGGATGGATAGGCTGACTCTGCTTTCCACATTTTTAAACCCGGGTGAAGCTCATATTGCCAAGGGGCTGCTGGACAACGAGGGTGTTGAATCCTTTGTTTTTGACGAACTTTCTTCAACATATACTCCGCTACTGGTTAGGGTCAGGCTTATGGTCAGAGAGTCAGATCTGGACAAGGCAAAAAAAATACTCTCGGAAATGGGTACAGATAACTGATTTACCGGAACCGGGAGAACCTCGTCGTTTTGATAAGGAAGGTCCTCCCTCCTGCATAATTGTCATGTCAGTAATTCCCTCGCAGAATTCAGGGTATATACAATATCATCATGGCTTATATTGAGGTGAGTAACCATACGAATTAAACGGGGACCAAAGGTTGCGCACTTTATTCCCCTGCTTTTCAGCAATGCTACTATTTCCATGGCAGAAAGTCTCCCTTCCGCCTTCAGTACAACAATGTTTGTCTGTACCAGGTCCAGGTCCACCTCTATCCCCGGCAGGTCCGCCATTCCTTCGGCCAGATACCGGGCGTTCCTATGGTCTTCATCAATCCGCACTATATTTTTTAATGCCAAAATCCCTGCGGCGGCCAGAACTCCGGCCTGGCGCATGCCCCCACCCAGGGCCTTGCGGTATTTTCGGGCCCTGTCTATAAATTCCCGGCTTCCGGTCAGGATTGAGCCCACAGGAGCTCCCAGTCCCTTTGACAGGCAAAACATAACCGAATCGCAAAGCGTGGTAAAATCCTTTACATCCAGGTTGAGAGCCGCTGCGGCGTTAAATATCCTGGCCCCGTCCAGATGGACCTTTAAATTTCTCTCTTTTGCAGCCGAGTAAATATCCTTCATCTTTTCAGGGGACAATACGGTGCCTCCACCCCGGTTAAAGGTATTTTCCAGGCAGACCAGCCTGGTGGGAGGAAAATGAATATCCGGGGGGCGAAGGGCCTCGGCCAGGGCATTAATTCCACCCTCACCGAAAAGGCCTCTTACCGGCTTAATTGAAACTCCGGCCCACATTGCCGGAGCGCCCACCTCGTAGTAGTATATGTGGGATTGTTCATCCGCAATAACTTCGTCTCCCCGGGCTGTATGAGCCAGGATTGCAATCTGGTTGCCCATGGTGCCGCTGGGAACGAAAAGCGCAGCCTCCATCCCTAACAGCGCCGCCGATTCTTCCTGAAGCCGGCTGACTGTTGGGTCTTCTCCGTAAACATCGTCTCCAACCTCTGCTTTAGCCATTGCCTCTCTCATTTCTATGGACGGGAGCGTGATAGTATCGCTCCGAAGGTCTACTATTCTCATTATTTCACCCCTTATGTTGCTCAAAAGCTGACTTTATATGATAATACCAGGAATTCAAAAAAATCGGAAATAAAATATTGACATGACAGGGCCTTTATAATAATCTAAAGTCAAGGAAAGTCAAAGTGAAAGTCAGTATTGGTTAACGGTAAAAATCCGGGAGGGAGATGACTGAAAAAGGCTGTTGAGAAGGTGTGCCACCACATACGGGATTTATGTTCGAAAAATAATATTGGTTAACATAAGATTTTTTATCTAAAAGGAGGTTATTTACAATGGCTAAGACTGTAGGAATTGATTTGGGCACTACCAACTCGGTAGTGGCGGTTATGGAGGGCGGAAAGCCGGCTGTTATCATAAATGCTGAGGGTTCAAGGACCACTCCTTCTGTTATTGGATTTAAAAAAGACGGTGAAAGGCTTGTGGGCCAGGTAGCAAGGCGGCAGTCGGTATTGAATCCTGAAAATACACTGTATTCTGTAAAGAGGTTTATCGGCAGGCGCTATTCCGAGGTGGCTGAAGAGAGAAATCTAGTTCCCTACAAGGTTGTGACAGGGCCCAATGACGCAGTTAGGTTTGATATTAACGGGAAGCTATACGCTCCGGAAGAAATCTCGGCAATGGTTCTGAGAAAACTTGTTGACGATGCGTCCAAATACCTGGGGGAAAAGGTTACCGATATCGTTATTACTGTACCGGCATATTTTAATGACGCTCAGCGGCAGGCTACAAAGGATGCTGGAAAAATAGCGGGACTTAACGTGCAAAGGATAATAAACGAGCCCACTGCAGCGGCGCTGGCCTACGGGCTGGACAAAAAGACCAACCAGACTATACTGGTCTTTGACCTGGGTGGTGGCACCTTCGATGTTTCCATACTGGAAGTGGGTGACGGGGTTTTTGAGGTAAAGGCTACCAACGGTGATACCCACCTGGGCGGAGACAATTTTGATAAGGCTGTTGTCGATTGGATGGCTGAAGAATTCAAAAGGGATTACGGCTTTGACCTGCGTGGCGACAAGCAGGCGCTGCAAAGGCTGACAGAAGCTGCTGAAAAGGCCAAGATGGAGCTTTCCACCACTATGGAAACCCAGATAAGCCTGCCCTTTATCACCGCCGATGCTGCAGGCCCAAAACACCTTGAGATGAAGCTTACCAGGGCCAGATTTAACGATTTGACACAACACCTGGTAGAGCGCTGCCGGGGGCCGGTGCTGGCTGCTCTTTCAGATGCAAAGCTTACTGAAAAAGATATAGATGAAGTAATTCTGGTTGGCGGATCAACCCGCATCCCGGCTGTTCAGGAACTGGTGCGAAAGCTTACCGGGGGCAAGGGCCCTCACCAGGGAGTTAACCCTGATGAGGTAGTGGCGGTGGGCGCTGCCATACAGGGCGGAGTACTGGCCGGAGAGGTAAAGGATGTGCTGCTTTTGGATGTGACACCTCTTTCCCTGGGTGTAGAAACCCTTGGCGGGGTTATGTCAAAAATAATTGAGAGGAATACCACTATTCCGGTAAGAAGGAGCCAGGTATTCTCCACAGCGGAGGACCACCAGCCGGCGGTTGACATTCATGTGCTGCAGGGAGAGCGGGAGATGGCCGGGGATAACCGCACTCTGGGCCAGTTTAAGCTGGAGGGCATACCCGCCGCTCCCAGGGGAGTGCCTCAGATTGAGGTTACCTTTGATATAGATGCCAACGGTATTCTAAAGGTAAGCGCCAAAGACAAGGCAACCGGCAAGGAGCAAACTATTACCATCAGCGGGTCCACCACCCTTGACAAAAATGAGATAGACCGTATGGTTCGGGATGCAGAAATGAATACCGCCGAGGATAAAAGGCGCAGGGAGGAAGCCGAGGCCAGAAATGAGGCCGACTCGCTGGTATACCAGGTGGAGCGTCAGATGAAAGACCTTGGGGACAAGGTTCCGGTTCACGAGAAGTCACGTATAGATCAGCTTGTAAGCGACCTCAGGGCGGCACTGAAAGAAAACGCCCCTGTGGACCGTATAAAAGGGTTGACCGGTGACCTTCAGCAGGCGGCATACAGCCTGTCCCAGACTGCCTATCAGCAGGCTGGCTGCGCCTCAGGAGGTTGTGCAGGGGCAGGGCAGGGCGATGGGTCTTATGGTGGTCCCCATGCCGGCAGTCAGGGCAGGGGCGGAGATGATGTGGTAGATGCCGAGTATGAGGTAAGATAAGCCCTTTAACAATAGGAATAACAGCTAAAAGCAAGGCGCAGGGTGATTTTTTATCCCTGCGCCGGGGGCTTGAAGAAAAATATAGGTGACCTCGGGGCAGGTGAATGATAGATGGATGTAAAGTTTCAGGATTATTATGAAATACTGGGCGTCGGGAGAAACGCCACCGAAAAGGAAATAAAAACAGCTTACCGCAAGCTGGCCCGGAAGTGGCACCCGGACCTTCACCCGGAAAAGGATAAGGAACAGGCCGAGGAAAAGTTTAAGAGAATTAATGAAGCCTATGAGGTCTTAAGCGATTCGGAAAAGAGGGCCAAATATGATCGGCTGGGAGCTAACTGGAGGGACGGGGATAATTTCAGGCCGCCTCCGGACATGGAGGGCTTTAACTTTTATACCGGGGGTGGAGAAGGTCCGGGAGGCTTCAGTGACTTTTTTGAAATGTTCTTCGGGGGTGAATCCTTTGGGCGCACTGCAAGAAGGACCCAAAGGGGGCCGCTCAGGGGCCGTGATATTGAGAGCGACATTGATTTAACCCTGGATGAAGCTTACAGGGGTGGAGAAAAGAATATACAGATATCTGTCCGTGAAGCCTGCCCGGCCTGTGGCGGTGATGGCATTAACAATAATTCTTTTTGCAGCCGCTGCGGAGGAACCGGCGTAACCAGCGGTGTTAAGTCTCTGAATGTAAAAATACCGCCGGGAGTGCGGGAAGGAGGCAAAATACGTCTGAAGGGACAGGGAGGAGAAGGCCTTAACGGAGGGCCCGGAGGCGACCTGTACCTCAGGGTAAAAATAAGGCCTCACCCTGTATTTAGTGTTCAGGGAAGCGACATTGAAAATGAGATTGTTATAAGGCCTGAACAGGCTGTACTGGGAGACCAGGCCGATGTTCCCACCCTGGATGGCCCTGTTTCTGTAAAAGTTCCTGCCGGGACTGGAGCAGGAAAGCGCCTCAGACTGCGCGGCAAAGGGCTTCCTGGTAAGGATGGAGCCCGGGGAGACCAGTATGTCCGCATTAAAGTAGATATTCCTCAGTACCTTACCCCGGAAGAAAAAGAGCTGTACCGGCGGCTGGCCGAACTCAGGAAAGGGGTGTAAGGAGTGGAGAAGTATTACATGGAGATATACCGCCACACCTTAACGGCGGATGAAGGTGATATTTGGATAAACGCAAGTATCCTGGATATACATTTTGATATGGTTCAGGCTCTGGCTGAGCTGGGAATTGTAGAAATCAGGCACGGTCTTATCCCCCTAAAGGACGTTTACCGGCTTGAAAAGCTGCTCCGGCTCAGAAGGGGCCTGGGCATAAACCTTCCGGGAGCGACAATAATACTGGATTTGCTTGAAAGAATTGAGAGGCTTGAAGAAGAGGTAGACCGGCTTAAAAGGAGGTAATTCCCGGTGTAAGCCGCCCGGGATAAATTATGGATATTAACCGCTATACGCAAAAATCGAGGGAGGCCCTTGCCGGGGCTCAACAAGTGGCTGCGGAAAGACACCACCAGGAGATTTCAGGCAAACATCTTCTGCTGGCCCTTCTTACCCAGGAAGGGGGAGTGGTTCCCCGTTTTCTTGACCATGCCGGTGTTAACACAGGGCTTCTTTCTGCCATGGTTCAGGACTTACTGAAAAAAATACCCACTGTTACCGGCTACGACGGTCCCCTGCACATGGGAACAGGGCTGGCCAGGGTTTTGGCCAGGGCAGAAAAGGAAGCAAGGGGAATGAAGGATGAGTACGTTAGTGTGGAACACCTTCTTATTGCCCTGTTGGAGGAAGGGGAGCCGGAAACAAGGGAAGTATTGGGAAAAGCGGGCCTTACCCGGGACGCGCTGCTATCTTCGCTCAGGGCAATTCGGGGCAGTCAGAGGGTGACCGGTGAGAATCCGGAAGGAACATATGAGTCGCTGGAACGCTATGGCCGGGACTTAACAAAGCTGGCTGCTGAGGGCAAGCTGGACCCTGTAATAGGAAGGGACACTGAGATAAGAAGAGTAGTTGAGATACTTTCAAGACGGACCAAAAACAACCCCGTGCTTATCGGTGAGCCCGGTGTGGGTAAAACTGCTATTGTGGAAGGACTTTCACGGAGGATTGTTGCCGGAGATGTCCCCGAGGGGCTTAAAAATAAGCGCCTGATAGGCCTTGATATGGGTTCCCTGCTGGCAGGGGCCAAGTACAGGGGCGAGTTTGAAGAAAGAATGAAGGCTGTTCTGAAAGAAGTGCAGGAGTCCCAGGGCAAAGTAATACTATTCATCGATGAGCTTCACACCGTGGTGGGTGCGGGGGCCGCCGAAGGGGCTGTTGACGCTGGAAACCTTTTAAAGCCAATGCTTGCCCGGGGTGAGCTGAGAACCATAGGGGCAACCACCCTGGACGAATACCGTAAGCACGTGGAAAAGGACGCTGCTCTTGAAAGGCGCTTCCAGCCAGTAATTGTAAGGCCTCCCTCGGTAGAAGACACTATTTCAATACTGCGTGGCCTGAAGGAGAGGTACGAGGTGCACCACGGGGTCCGTATACAGGACAGCGCCCTGGTTGCAGCGGCTGCGCTGTCGGACAGGTATATTTCCGACCGTTTCCTTCCAGACAAGGCCATAGACCTGGTTGATGAGGCAGCGGCCAGGCTGCGCACCGAAATAGACAGTATGCCCGCTGAGCTGGATGAAATCACAAGGCGAATTATGCAAATGGAAATTGAAGAGGCTGCCCTTAATAAGGAGAAGGATCAGATTTCCCAGGATAGGCTTGGCAAAATAAAAGAACAGCTTGCCGGGCTCAGATCCGAGGCCGATGCCATGAAAGCCCAGTGGCTGACGGAAAAGAAAGCTATATCCCGTGTTCGCCAGCTGAAGAAGGAAATTGAGGAAACCCGCCAGGAAATAGAGCTGGCTGAGAGGGATTACGACTTAAACCGGCTGGCAGAGCTCAAATACGGCCGTCTCAATGACCTGGAGCGGAGGCTGAAAGCCGAGGAGGAACTGCTTGCAGAAAAACAAAAGCAAAGCATGCTGCTTAAAGAAGAGGTTGACGAAGAAGATGTTGCCGAGGTTGTCAGCAGGTGGACCGGTATTCCGGTAAGCAAGCTAATGGAAGGAGAGAAGGAAAAGCTTATTCACCTGGACGATGAGCTCCATAAAAGGGTTATCGGCCAGGATGAGGCGGTGCGGGCCGTGGCCGACGCCGTGCTTCGCGCCAGGGCGGGGATAAAGGACCCCAGCCGGCCCATAGGTAGCTTTATTTTCCTCGGACCTACCGGGGTAGGAAAAACTGAGCTGGCACGGGCCCTGGCCCAGGCTCTTTTTGACGACGAGCGCAGCATAACCCGCCTGGATATGTCAGAGTACATGGAAAAACATACTGTGGCCCGTTTGATAGGCGCGCCACCCGGCTACGTGGGGTACGAGGAAGGGGGTCAGCTGACCGAGGCTGTGCGCCGCAAACCGTACTCAGTGATACTTTTGGACGAAATTGAGAAAGCGCACAATGACGTTTTCAATGTGCTTCTTCAGCTTCTGGATGACGGTCGGCTTACAGACGGCCAGGGGCGCACGGTTAGTTTCAGGAATACCGTTGTTATCATGACCTCCAACCTGGGCAGCCAGGATATACTGGCCCAGCAGGCTCGAGGCGGCGATTATGACCAGATGAAGTCAAATGTTCTGGGTATTCTCAGGCAGCATTTCCGGCCGGAATTTCTTAACAGGGTGGATGAAATAGTGGTATTCCACGCTCTTAACCAGCTTCAGGTAAGGAAAATTGCCGGACTGCTCCTGGAGCGGCTTGGGGATCGTGTGTACTCTGGGACAGGCATCAGGCTGGAATGGGAAGACAGTATTCTCAGCTACCTGGCAAATGAGGGGTATGATCCGTCTTACGGGGCAAGGCCATTAAAGAGATTAATACAGCAAAAGGTGGAAACCCCCATAAGCAGGATGATTGTTAAGGGGGAAGCAGCGCCCCGTGATACAGTCCTGCTCAAGAGCCAGGGAGTAAGCGTCGAATTCGAGATAATACCCCGCTTATAGGCGCTTCTTCCCGGTCAGAATCCAGGCAACCGGGCCGTATAATAGGGCTACCAAGGAGGATGAAAACTGGGGTCCTTTTAAAACCACAGAGAACACAGAGTTTTTAAGCCCTGCTTGAAAACTTTAAGAGATATTTTATAAAAAGGTACACTTCTCTATATTCTGCTTCGGTTTCAGACTTCATAGTAATACCTGAGAGCACACTCTCTGTGATCTGTGGCCTCTGTGGTTCATAAAAAAGACAGTCAGTATTTTCAGGGTAGTTGTCCATGCCGCACTTTTTGCGGCACCATCAGAGAATGAAAATATAAGGAATGCCCGGAATTCTGGATTCTGACTTCTGAATTCTGAATTCCGACCGGCAAGAATTTCAGTATAAGGTATTTCAGGACAGAATTTCAAACAGTAAAATAAATAAAAGCTCCAGTAGGAGCTTTTATTTATTTGGAGGTTTTTTCCGCGAAGCGGGTAACCGCCTCCAATTCCTGAATTACCTTGTCAGGTACAAAGGGCTTTGTTATGAATCCCTTTGCCCCATTTGTAAACGCTTCCTTTATAACGGGGTCAAGCCCCATGGCGGATACTACAATTATTTTTGCTGTAGGGTCTATTCCCTTTATCATTTTGATTGCCTCAAGTCCGTTTACCTCGGGCATTGTAATGTCCATGGTGACAACATCGGGCTTGGTCCCGGAGTATAATTCCACAGCTACGTGGCCGTTTTCAGCTTCTCCTACCACTTCATGTCCGGCATCTTCAAAAATTTTACGAAGACAGGAACGAACAAAAAGGCTGTCGTCAGCTATTAAAACCCGCATTTGCTGTACCTCAAACACTTATTTTTTCATTTAATGTATATTTTAACACAAGCTTCTTTCTTTTGGAATTGAGTTAATCAATTCTTTCCAGGTTCAATTTGTGGACATTTTCAGCAGCCCCGGTATAATGTTATTTATTAGTATATAGTAGTGGGGTGGCAAAATGGTTATAGGGGTTCTGACTCTGGATTTGTTTATGGGTGAGGCATCATCTCTAAAATGTAAAAGAAGGATACTAAAAAGCCTTTTGGAAAGGATGAAGTCTAGATTTAACGTCTCTGTGGCCGAGGTAGGAAATCAGGATAAATGGCAGCACTCTACTGTAGGAGTTACCTGTGTTACCAATGAACAGTCCCATGCCCACCAGATGCTGTCAGCTGTAATAAAATATGTTGAGTCAACAGGAACTGTGGAAATAATTGATATACAGACAGAGTTACTTTAATAATACTTATACTGTAATTGTCATTCGGTCGGAAGCCAGAGCCCACAAGTCAGAATCCAGACTCCCGGGCTGCCAAAGCAGCCACCAAGGAGAATGAAAATTGGGTCCTTTTAAAGCCACAGAGCACACAGAGGACACAGAGGTTTTTAGACCTGCCTGAATGTTAAAAGATTTTTTAAATTAAGTGAAGATGTTTGATATTATTCCCGAAGTGCCTACTTTTGCTACAGAGTAGTGCCTTACAATTATTCTCTGTGATCTCTGTGCCCTCTGTGGCTAATAAAGACCGGGGTTAGTTTCAGGGTAGAATAATGAAAGCAGTTCGCTGGTGGCAGGGGTGAACTAATTTGAAAATGACTCTTTTGCTTCGGTAGGCTTACTCTTTAATTCGGCTATTAGCATCCCAGCAAGAATGAGTATGCATCCAATTAACTGGCGGAAAGACAGTACCTCTCCGGCCAGGATATAGGCTCCCAGCCCGGCAAAAACCGGCTCCATGGTAAATATTATTGCGGTATTTGTTGCAGAAGTATATTTCTGAACCTTGTTTTGAATAAGAAAAGCCAGTGAAGTGGCCGGTATGGCTGTAATAAGAAGTGCAGTCCAGACTGGCCCTGTTATTGTTTGGGGAGGTGTTTCAAGGCATATTCCCGCTAACAGGCTGACTATCGAGACAGTGCCAATCTGGATTACCGTTAAAGATATCGGATTAAAAATGGAGGTATATTTCCCTACCATTAAAATATGTCCTGCAAAGCAAACCGCGCAGAAAAATACAAGAAGATCTCCGTAATTAAGCCCCAGTGAACTGTTTAAAGACAACAGGGCAAGGCCCGTAACCGAACTTGCCGCACCCGCCCCCAGGTATGCTGAGGGGGCCTGCCTGGACGACAGTGAGATATAAAGGGGCACCAGGACCACAGAAAGGCCGGTAATAAAACCTGCATTGGCAGCACCGGTATATTTAAGTCCTACAGTCTGGAAGGCGTACCCTCCAAACAAAAAAATTCCAATAAAAATCCCCGCCCTTATTTCTTTTGCTGATGTTTTTATCATATCCCTGTGGTATATTGCCAGTAAAAACAAAAAAGCCAATGCAAACCTAATGGCAAGAAAATAATAAGGGCCTATGTAATCAAGGGCGTCCTTTACAACAACAAAGGTAATTCCCCATATGAATGCCACTGCCAGCAACGCAATATTTGCCTTATGATGTTTGTATTTGTCATAAGCTTCCAATTATATCCCCTCATGGCTTGAAAATCCTTAATATTCTCTCATGGTGTAATAAAGAGTGTCAAGTTGCCTTGTTTAGCATAATCAAAAAAATATGTGTTTTATATAGGCAGGATTTTTAAAATTGTGGGCGAAAAATTAAACTTATCAAAGTTTACGGGCTTATGCCTTAATTTTTATTTAGGGAGGGTTTTTGTTGAGAAAGGGACTAAAATTACTGGTGGTAGGACTGTTGGTTGCAGCCCTGGCGGTTTTCTCTGCAGGCTGCGGTGGTACAAAGGAAGCGGCTTCCGATAAGAAGGCCGATCCGGCTGCTGCCAAGAAAAAGGTAGTGCTGGCTTCCGACACCGCCTACGCACCCTTCGAGTCTATGGACCCGCAAAGCGGCAAATTTGTTGGATTTGATGTTGATCTTGTTAACGCCATCGGTGAGGTGGCCAACCTGGATATCGAACTTCGCAGCATGAACTTTGACGGTATTATACCTGCTCTCGAGACCGCCGCTGTGGACGGGGCTATTTCAGCCATGACAATAACTGATGATCGTAAAAAAGCCGTCAACTTCTCTGTGCCTTACTACCTGTCCGGCCAGAGCGTGGCGGTTAGAACAGAAAATAATACTATAAAGGGCTTTGATGATCTAAAAGGCAAAAAACTGGGCGTTCAGATTTCCACCACCGGAGCCGACGAAGCCCGTACCGTTCCCAATGCCAAGGTGACCGACTACAATACCATTAACGAGGCTTTTCTTGCCCTGAAGGGCGGCGCGGTTGATGCAGTGGTGAACGACTATCCGGTAAGCGCATATTTTATTAAGAATAACAAGGATAATGACGTAAAAATAGTGGGTGACCTGAAGACCAGTGAGCATTACGGCATAGCGTTCCCCAAAAAGAATACCGAGCTTCAGGAAACCTTCAACAACGCCCTCAAAACACTGAAGGAAAACGGCAAGTATGCCGAAATATACAAAAAGTGGTTTGGAGCGGATCCTCCGGCCTATCTGCCTGGGGAACCCCCCGCAAAGTAAGGGTACAAGTTAACCTAATAATAAAATTAGAATATGCGTAACGCGTACAGTGTTACGCATATTTACTGTTTTTTATATACTTTTGAGGTGATACTGTGGAAGTTGTTATTAGCTCATTTCCCGTTCTTTTAATGGGAGCAATCCTTACTCTGGAAATAACCATCATATCGGTGGCGCTAGGCTGTTTAATCGGCCTGGTGGTGGGACTGTCGAGGCTTTCCAAAGCAAGACTTTTAAGGCTAGCGGGTACAGCGTACGTTGATTTTTTCCGTGGCACCCCCCTTCTTGTGCAAATTTTTATTATATATTTCGGCCTTCCCCAGTTATTGAGGGACGGGCAGACTTATCTGATGGCCACTTTCAACATGCCACAGATTCTTAACCAATATACTCTTCCTGTTTTTTTAGCGGCCGTAATAGCATGCAGCCTTAACAGCGGGGCTTATATAGCCGAGATATTCAGGGCTGGTGTTCAGTCCATTGAGAGGGGCCAGGTGGAGGCGGCCAGGTCCCTGGGGATGACATCCAGCCAGGCAATGAGGTATGTAATACTTCCCCAGGCCTTTAAAAGGGTAATTCCTCCCCTGGGAAATGAGTTCATTGCCATGCTTAAGGATACTTCTCTGCTGTCAGTTATAGGGCTGGGGGAGCTAACCCGGCAGGGACAGTTGATAGTAGGCAAAACGTATGTTGCTTTTCCGGTTTGGCTTACTGTAGCTTTTATGTATCTGACCATGACCGTCGTTTTCAGCCGCTTTGTAGACTATACCGAAAGGAGGTTGAAAACCGGTGATTAGGGTTGAGGGTTTGCATAAGAGCTTTAAAAAGCTAAAAGTATTAAACGGTATAGACTGCAGGATTGCCCCCCGGGAAGTTGTGGTGATAATAGGGCCTTCAGGTTCGGGAAAAAGCACCTTTTTAAGATGCATTAACATGCTGGAGGAGCCTACAGCAGGAAAAATATACATTGACGGGGTTTTTCTCCTGGATCCAAAGACGAATATAAATGCCGTCAGGGCCGAGGTTGGCATGGTTTTTCAGCGCTTTAACCTTTTCCCCCATAAGACAGCCCTGGAAAATATCTGTCTTGCCCCCATGAAGGTAAAAAACCTTTCCCGGCAGGAGGCTGAAAAAATTGCTCACAGTCTTCTGAAAAAAGTAGGCCTGAGTGACAAGGCCAATGTATACCCTGACCAGCTTTCCGGAGGCCAGCAGCAGAGGGTGGCGATTGCCAGGGCCCTGGCAATGCACCCAAAGGTTATGCTTTTTGATGAGCCCACCTCCGCCCTTGACCCTGAAATGGTGGGCGAGGTATTGGCGGTTATGAAGGATCTTGCCCGTGAGGGGATGACCATGGTAGTGGTGACACATGAGATGGGGTTCGCAAGGGAAGTGGGGGACAGGGTTATTTTCATGGATGAGGGCCTTATTCTGGAGGAAGGGACTCCGGATGAAATATTCCTTGAGCCCAAAAACAGCAGGCTTAAATCTTTCCTGAGCAAAATATTGTAGAAGGCACAAAAGAATAAAATGAAGCAAGATCATATAGGTGTGCTGCTTGTTATCCTGTCTTCGGTCTGCTATGGTTTTATGGCTATATTTGTAAAGTTTGCCTATGCGGGCCAGGCCAACCTGGCTACAGTGCTTTCCAGCAGGTTTGTACTGGCCTCTCTTTTTTTGTGGCTGATAGTCATTGTTGGGAAAACAGCTGTCACCGTTACCCGGAAAGACCTGTTGTCCCTTCTGCTGCTAAGCATTGTGGGGTACGGAATAGCGTCTACTTTTTTCTTTGCCTCCCTTCTTTTTATACCCGCTTCCCTTGCTTCGCTGATACTTTTTATCCACCCGGTAATGGTTACCATTTACGAGACTGTTTTTTATCGTTATCCGCTGGGGCTTAAAAAAGCAGCAGCTCTGGTTCTGTCCACAGCAGGGCTATTTCTGGTTATGGGAAATATCAGCGGCGAGGTGAATATAAGAGGGGCACTCTTGGCGATGGGTGCTGCATTCTCATATACCATATATTTGCTTTATGGCAAAAAAGTTGTGGGAAAGCATTCACCGGTGCTGGTTACAGCCTTTGTTCTTACCTTTGCTGCAGCTGGATTCTCGGCATACGGGCTTGCCTTTGGGGAAATTGATTTAAGCTTTCCCCTGTATACCTGGGTTTGGATTTTGGCCGTGGCGGCTGTTTCGACATGCATGGGTATTCTTTTCCTTTTTGCGGGACTTAAGAGGCTGGAGGCAGGAAAGGCTTCTATTCTAAGTACTTTTGAGGTGATAATTACCGTGTCCTTTTCCACCCTTCTTCTGGGCGATGTGATGACCCCGGCCCAGATTGCAGGTGGTGCAGCGATTTTGGCCGGAATAGTTATACTGAGAATGCAGCCTGGTGAAAATGGGAATTAGGAATTGGGAATTGGGGGTTTTGGATTAGGGATTGGGTGAGCCAGGGGAGATTCCTTGACCCACCTTCTATTCAGGTTGAGACAGGGTTTTAATAAACAGCTCTGTTAATTCGGGGTCGAACTGACTCCCGGCGCACCTCTCAATTTCACTGACTGCCTCCTTGTGGCTCAGGGCTTTTCTGTATGGCCTGTCATTGGTCATCGCGTCATATGCGTCAGCTATAAAGATTATTCTGGACAGTATAGGGATTTGATTTCCCTTCAGCCCCTGGGGGTATCCCTTGCCATTCCACCATTCATGGTGAGAAAGTATCCAGTTGGCGATATATGAAAGCTCCGGTGTTGACTTGGCAATCCTGAAACCAATTTCGCTGTGCTCCTTCATTTCCTCCCATTCTTTCTTATTTAAGGGGCCTGGTTTGAATAATATGCTGTCAGGTATTCCTGCCTTCCCTATATCGTGGTACTTTGACAGCATCTTTATGTCGTCCATCTCTCTGTCTGAAAGATTTGCGGCCTCCACCAGTCTGCCTGCCAAACGGTAAAGTCTGTCGGCATGCCCCTCGGCAAGAAAATCTCTTTCATCCAACGTTTTTATAATAGACTTTAATAGTAAATTTTTAGAGGAAACCTTACTCTTCAACTTATGCCTGTACATGTTGTTATCAGCCTGCTTGTACAAATGATCGCAGTTAATTCTTTTTGATATATTCCCTGTGGCCATTCCGATGGAAAGGCTGATGGGAAGTCTTTCAGCTTCATTATTATGGTGTACTATTGCATTTTTTATCCGGTCACATATTTTTTGTGCCGCGTCTTCGTTTGTATAGGGAAGAATTATTGAAAATTCATCTCCCCCGGTCCTTGCCACCAGGTCTGAGGCCCTGAAAGGCTCCTTTAGTATATCAGCTACGCCTTTTAAAAGTTCATCACCTTTTTTATGGCCGAAGGTATCATTAATAAGCTTAAGATCGTCTACATCACAACAGATTATTGTTACCGGGGAAAATCTTCCTTTATTTATACGGGTCATCTCTTCCTCGAAATAAGTCCTGTTATAAAGTCCCGTCATAACATCATGCATGCTCAGGTATTTTAGTCTTTCCTCAGCTTGCCGGCGCTCGGTGACATCCCTTACAATTCCCCGGAAGCCCGTGGGCTGTCCATCAACATCCCTTACTAATGATATGGAAACTTCTACTATTCTTTTTTCCCCGTCTTTTCGTGTAATTTCCAGGCTAAAGCCTTTTTCCGGTTTTCCGGTGCTGAAAACCTTGTTATATGCTTTGTATATTATTTCTGCGTTTTTGGCGTCTGTATAATTCCGATAATTTATGCCCATAAAGGGCTTCTTTGCCGGGACTCCGTATATTCTTATCAGGGCTTCGTTACAGTAAAGCAGACTTCCCTCCAGGTTCACTTCATAATAACCGTCCTCAATATTTTCGAGCAGCGTCCGATATTTTTCCTCGGATTGTCTCAGGTTCTTTTCCATTTTTTTACGGTCCGTAATATCTATAAGTGAGCCTATACTCTGTTTACTGCCGGGAATAAGGTTTATGGTATAAAATATTTCCTTTATGTTTCCCGATTTGTCAATCAGCCTGAATTCATACTGGTTAGGTACTTTTCCGTCCGGCATCCTCCTTTTCTTGTGATAACTGCCCAACCATTTCCGTTCCCCGGGATGAACAAATTGGTCCCATTTGGATATGCCGACAAATTCTTCCTGCAAATAGCCGGTTAATCTTTCCACTTCTTTATTGGCCATTGAAATGGTCCTGTCTTCATCAATAACAATCATCGCGGTGCCGGTATATTCAAAGGTGGTCCGGTATTTTTTCTCCGACTCCAGCAGAGATTTCTCCAAAAGCTCTCTTTTTGCTATTTCCTCTTTAAGTTGTTTTATTGTTTCTTCGTATATGCTTTCATAGTTTTTAAGTTCGGCAATGTCCTTAAAAAAAATGATACAGCCCTGCAAATGACCATCGGAAAAAAAAGGCGAGACTGAAGCCTCAAAGTACCTGTTGATGCTATCCCTGTTTTTTAGAACCTTCTCGAAGCTGTTGGTTCTCCCAGTACCTTTCATAAATAGATCAACTGGACATTTATCCTTACAAAGACCGGTATTGCTGAAAATTTCGTAACACTTCTTAACATTGGCTGCTTCTTCGGACGTTATGCCTGTATAATCTTCCGCCTTATTATTCATGAAGATTATGTTTTTTTTCAAATCTCGTACATAAACCAATTGGTTCAAACTGGAGAAAATGTTCTTGGCCAACTTTGGGTCAAACATGGAAACCACAGCCTTTAAAAGAAAATAACCTGGTTTAAATATTAAAACATAACTAAATAGTCAAAATATTACTTTGACAGCATTCTATTATTTCCTTCAGGGAGTGCGCTAATTTTTTCCTACAAATGTCTGTATGTAACGACATTATTGTACGCATTCCAGTATTGCAGTAAGAGAATTTTTTGGTGTTAAGGAAGGTGAATAACTGGCCGACAGCGAAAAATATTTGGTAATATAAATTAAAAATTTTTGTCGGAGGAGTTTAAAATGGCGGATGCTATTGAATACCTGACTCCAATTTTTGTTGACGCTCACAATTTGCCGGATGCATGGTTCCAGCTTCAAAAGAAATTATGGGAAATTGATGCTTATGAGTACCCTGTGGAGTGGGGAAGCTACCCCGGACAGCTAAGAAGGGAATTTGATTTTGTCTGCTGCAGAATCAGACATCCCGGCTTAAGGCCTTTATGTGATGAAATACCCCCAGGGCTCAGTATTGCGCCCCCTACCACAATAGACAGGATAGAGGAGTACTTTCAGACATACATCCTAAACCCAGGTAAAGAGGACAATCAGAAGTACACCTATGGGGAGAGGATTTGCATACAGGTTGAGCATGTAATAAATAGTTTTAAGGAGCAGGGCTTTGGGCATGTAAAGTCCTGTATTGAGATAGCGCGGCCTGAAGATCTGGTGGATGGGAAATCACAGCCCTGCCTGAGGCTGATTGATATAAAAATAAGAAAAGACAGGATAGCAAATGTTTACAGGCTTCATTTTATAGTTTATTTCAGGGTGTGGGATCTTTGGGGAGGTTTTCCGGAAAACCTGGGAGGTCTTCAGTTATTCAAGGAGTGGCTGGTGGATCAGATTGGGCCTAACCCCCGCGATGGTTTGCCCCTGGAGGACGGAGAAATGATTGTGATGTCTAAGAGCCTCAATGTCCGGGAGCATATGTTCGAGCTATCCAAGTCAAGGGTATATTCAGGGTAATCAAACGGCGGTCACTGACCGCCGTTTATTTTTAAGGAAAAGGTAATTTGGGGCGAATAACTTGAATGTCAACTATATGCGAAATGTAGTAATTGAATTTTACCGCCAATTCCCAATTCCGGACCCATGAATAATGCTTAACAATGCCGCTGGGACAGCGGCAACGCCCGCAGGGCGTTTATTTATTTAAAACCATAAAGAAAGGTAATAGTTTTAATATGAGATATAAAACTTTTTTATATCTCTAACAAAAAAAATATATTAATAACTAATCAGATGTATAATATTTCCGGGGAAAAAGGGATGAAGAAATTTAAAAAAGGAGAAGGAGGTCGGTGCATGAGAAACAAAACAATTCTGGTGGCAGCTACGGGTGGGGTGCTGGGAATAATATCCGTACTGCTTGCGAAGTATGGCAATCCCGCTAACATGGGTTATTGTATCGCCTGTTTTTTAAGGGATATTAGTGGGGGGTTGGGATTCCACAGGGCCGATACTGTTCAGTACATGAGGCCTGAAATATTCGGGCTCATAACAGGAGCATTTCTGGCAGCCTTTTTTACCAGAGAGCATAAGTCAGTTGGCGGGTCCAGTCCCTTTGCCCGTTTCACCCTGGCGTTTATTGCAATGATAGGTATGCTTGTGTTCCTGGGCTGTCCGGTCCGGGCGGTTTTGCGGCTGGCAGGGGGGGACTGGAACGCCGGTGTCGGTATACTGGGCCTAATTGTAGGTGTTTTTATAGGTATACAATTCCTGAACAGGGGCTTTAGCTTTGGAAAGGCAGGCGCCCTTGGCCCTGTAAACGGGTACATATTTCCTGCAGCTGCAATTGTTGTTCTGATTCTGACAACAGCTGGTGTTACTTTCTTTTTTGCCAGTACAAAAGGACCAGGCTCGATGCACGCTCCTGTATTAATCTCGGCGGCTGCCGGGCTGGTTGTCGGAATTTTGGCCCAGAGGTCACGGTTTTGCATGATCGGAGGAATAAGAGATTTTATCCTTGTTAGAGACACACATCTACTTATCGGCTTTTTTGCACTTCTTATAGTTACCTTTTTGTCTAACATTACCATAGGGGTATTTAAGCCGGGCTTCATAGGGCAGCCCATAGCCCACTCCGACGGACTGTGGAATTTCCTTGGGATGGTTTTGGCTGGAACGGGGGCCACATTACTTGGAGGATGCCCCTTGCGGCAAATAATTGCAGCAAGTGAAGGCAATACAGACTGTGCCATTACGGTTGCCGGCTTTATTGCAGGGGCCGCCTTTGCCCATAATTTTGGTCTGGCAGCAAGCCCGAGTGGTGTTCCCCTGGCCGGGCAGTATGCTGCATTGATTGGTCTGGCCGTAGTATTTTTGATTGGTTTTCTGGGAACTTATCGCACAAGCTCCGTTGGCGGGGGGGTTAGATATGGACAAAACGGTTGATGCAAGGGGGCTTTTATGTCCTGAGCCTGTTCTTCTTACAAAAAGGGCTATTGATAGTATAACCTCAGGTACTGTTAAAGTACTGGTCGATAATAACGCAGCAAAGGAAAATGTTACCCGCCTTGCTGAAAATAAGGGCTGGAGAGTGAGCGTATCCGGTGAGGGAAGTAACACTGTTCTAAACCTTACAAAATAATTTCAATTAGTTAACATAATCCTGGATGGTCTGGCTTTCTTCTGTGATGGGAGGTATTTCCGCACCACAGTTACTGCAGTTCCAAGTGCCCTTTTCATCAGCGCTATACCAGGTTTGACCGCATTTAGGACAGGTTCTGGATATCATGGGATCCTCCATTTGCCATATTATGGTTATTATACCATGGCTCTTTTTTTTGTGGTATAAAATTCCATCGTGCTAAAGCGCAATGTAACGACACCTTAGGAGGCAAGATATCGAAAAAACTCTCAAAATTGTAAGCAGGCCTATTTCTTGGCCTGCTTACAGTCTTTTCTTATCGGCATCAGGAAAGGTTTCTTTACTTGGCATGTAGTGAGGGCTTAAATTTTCAGGGGGAGAGGTCTGAATTGAAGGGTCCTTTACCCTGAAGGGAGGTGGGGAGTATGAGCTTAAGGGGGTACTGTCCCTGTCTCCTTCCGGTATCTTCTTGTCAGCCATTAAAACATACACCTCCTTTAGTAGCATTGCCAACTGCAATGCACATATTCAGGAGGATTATGGCACTTAATTAATGACCTTTCACAGAATATTTTTTTAAATGATGTCAGAACAATCTAGCTGGTTACTTTTTGGTATTGGTCTGTACGGCTAAAAACATTGCGATATGTTGGACTGCACACCCCTGTACAAGATCATTGGCCAGGTACCAGGCACATATATCGAGTTTACATAATTCCCCTGTCAGGGGGCAAACGAGAACGTTATTTTCTGTCAAATAACCTGAACCTCCTTTCTCTGGTGCCTCTTTTTATATTTCCTGTGGTTCGCGACTTCTCCTATTGGTCTACAAAACATTGTCTCTGAATCTGGATATTTTTAAAATATTAAGGGCCTCAGCCGTAAGAATGTCGGCATTATTCAGGGGTTCCAGCAAGAGTTTTTGATACATGTTATCGGAGGGCTTATTTATTTGTACATATCCTTTAATTATTGCCAGCTGGTTTCTTAGATCTTCTAAAATAACCTGTAATTCATGCAAGATATGGCCACTTCCTTCCGATCTGCGTAAATGTTTTATTTTTATCGATATTTGACAATATAAGGCCATACCCTTTAATTTTTTCCCCAAAAATAACAACAAATACTATAATAATTCGACTCTTTTGCAAAAGAGGGAATTTTATAATTATAAAAATAAATCTAACCTGTAAAAAGCTGGACAAACATTTTACCATATGGCCCCCCGCTTATAACTCCAATACCTATTTCCCGATAGTTGCCATTGAGTATATTTGCCCGGTGTCCGGGGGAATTCATGAGATTTTTGTGGGCTGTATCAACTGTACCTGCTCCTGCAAGATTTTCACCGGCAGTCCGGTAGTATACTCCAAACTTTTTCAGCATTTCAAAGGGGCTGCCATAGGTTGGTGAGTTATGGCTGAAATAATTATTGTCTATCATGTCCTTTGCTTTTGCCCTGGCGGCAGTGGTCATGTTTTTATTTGCTGATAGAGGCTTTAATCCGTTCTGGATACGGGCTTCATTAACCAGTCTCAGCATTTGTTGCTCATCAGCTGTTAGAGCGGATATTTCATTATGTACTGTCTTTGGTGCTTGAGGCTGCTTTAGGCTTTTCTGAGCAGTAGTGACAGGGCGCTTAACATTCTGTGATCTTTGTGTTTGCAGTGGTTGTTCCGGGCGGTGTATCGAAGGAGTGGGTGAAGATTGTTGAGTTGTGTTTGACTCCTGTTTATTATTTGTGTTTTGGCTTTCTATTTCCTGTCTCTGCTCATTTTCACCGCTTTTCACCGGAATCCAGGAGAAAAGGCTAAAACCAAATAAAACGACGGTTAACATAACTCCGGTTAGTATCTTAAATATTGGATTCATGTCATGCCCCCTCTTAGAATGTTATTATAAGAAGATACGGGACAAGGACAATGATTCTGGGTAATCCGAAAAATATATTCCCGATTGGCGGCCATTTGCCTGGTTAGTCTTTTAGTCAGGGTATAGTATTAGTCTCACCTGCTGGCTCCTGCTAAGATCGCTAATAAAATTCACCTCCTTAGTAATTAAATATTATATGACAAATTTCTATATGTTTAGACAAATTACATGAAAAATAAAACTTTTGTCCTAACTATTTAATACTTTAGTCCCAGAATGAGGAAAGACTCTTAACAGAGTCTTTCCAATTTTTTCTATTCAACTTCAATCAGGTCTTCTGCCTTTTCTGTCAGCAGCTCCCCAACGGTCATCCCGGCTTCTTTTCTGTCGTGCCAGGGCTTCGGAGGTTTTTCCCGGCCGGGTATAAGCTGTGGGGACTTTAATTCTTCGGGGTTCATTTAATCACCTCGGAATTATTGTTGATAAAAAATCATCCCCTTATCCATGGTGTTTAATATTTTTTAAGGAAGTGTTCCTTTTCTTTGGTTTCCTGGTATTTCTGAAATTCTTTTTCATTTTGGTAACAATTAAAAAGCCTTACAAGTTGCATTTTCTCTACCAGGTGCCGCGGGTAACCCCATGTAACCAGTTGTCTTTTTATTCTTTTCAAATCTTTTGGGGTCATAACTTTCAGTCCTTCCCTGATGCCTGATTGTACAAATTTTAACATTTTATAGGTTTCTGCGGAAATAAGGTATTAACCCCAAGTGGTATGAGACTTAAGTAAGTTTTTATTGGGAAATGGGTCTGATTACTCTCCAAATTGGGGCATATTTACATATATATAACAAAAACTACAGCCAATTTTGAGGAGGATTAATATGTTTAGTCAAATTTCAGCTCTAAACCCCGAAGAGCCTCAGGGAAATATAGACGTTATAGCAGAATGGTGCAACGACCATAAATTTGATCATTATAAACTGCTTTATTCGGCAGCGGCCCTTTCGCTGGAAGGTCTTATACATGAAGTAGATAAACAGAAAATGTTGGTTTTGGGCAGGTCGTTATTGTTTCTCCCCACAGATAAACACCGCTTTGTTGCGGTCAATCTTATCTTAAAATCCTTACTATCCGCTTACAGGCCTCAGATAATGTGGATCAGTGAGTATAATTTCAAAAACACTGCAGTTCCTTCCGGGAGAATAAAAAGCCTGGCTGTTACTTGCCGCAGCAAAGGGTTATCTCTGTCCGGGCTTCTTGATGTTGCGCTGTGCAGGGCGGCAGCAGAGGAGCTGATAGAAAAAAGGGGTAAAGAAGATAATGTGCTTAACTGTGACCTTCTTATAGAGGCAGCTGAAGGGGGGAAAATGGTTGGCAGACAATTATGGGACCTGTCACTGGAAGACAGGGTTGCCTCACTATTAAGGGTAACAAGGGCTATGTGCGCCAATATTTTGGGAGGCTGTGGCAAGTCGGAAGAGAATAATGAATAAGGCTAAAATGAATAAAAGAACGCAACCCGGGCAATTTTAAAATTGCACAGGGGGTGATGATATGGTAAACACAGGTGGTATATCTGAATTGAAAAGCTGTATTTCTAACGCCCAAAATGTAATCATGGAAATGGGGCCTGTAATTGACCGTGTGGGAAGCCAGAAGGAAAAATCCGAGCTAAAGGAACTTTCAAAAAAGATAGGCACATTGCTTGAGGAGGCAAATCAAAGGACCAATGCCATTTAAACACCCCAATAAGGGGTGTTTTACCTTTTTTCCATATATAGAATTAAGAAAGGAAGGGAGGGAACAGTCTTTTTTTCGTTCGCTATATAACCCAGTCTGCTGTAATACTCTTCAAGCCTGGTAAACTCCGCAACAATGGATATTTCAATACACTCTACACCGGAGGCCCGGAGAATGTTCTCTGCATGGCTAATCAATAGCTTTCCATAGTCCCTCCCCCGGTATTCTGGAATAACGCAGAATCTGCTTATATAACCCCTCTTTAGGTTATTGCGATCCCTGCTAATACTGACAGTACCCACCGGTATATCACCCTGAAATGCCAGGAAAAACAGGCTGCCTTTGTCCATTCTGCCTCTAACCCTAGCAGGTGTTTCAAATGCTACATAATTGGGATAACTCTCTTCACTGATTCCCAGTATATCAGCCTGTGTCTTGAAGGACTTGCGGATTATTCCGGATATAAGTTCAGAGTAAGCATAATCGGCCTCTTCAATCCTGATCATTTTTATCATCCCTATATATAGATGTATTTATATTATATATTGGATGGACACAAATATCTTTTTTCTTTTTATTTGGTCAATATACGCCTGTTTCCTTTTTGTGGTAAATAATTTATAATATTGGGAATTAATGTAGTTTTATTAGTAAAGGAGTGTTAAAAATATTGCAGCAATCCAGGGAGATATATTCGGGGGAGGCTTAGAACTTATAATTAGCTGTCATTTGAGAATAATGGCCTCTTCAGCCAGAATCAAAATGCCCGAGCTGCAGTTCGGGTTCATTCCAGGCTGGGGCGGAACACAGCGTTTACCAAGAATAGTAGGCAAGTCAAAGGCTTTTGAAATGTACATGACGGCTGATACATATGGGGCTGCTGAATTACTGGCATGCGGACTGGTTAACAAATTGGCTGCCTGGGAAGAAGTCCTCAGTGAAGCAGAAATATTGGCAAAAAAGATTATTAAGAGCTCTCCTGAGGCTGTTTCAGAAATAATAAGGATCATAAATAAGACTCAAAATATGCACTTGTATGAGGGTTTGCAGGTAGAAAACGAAGGGGTAATAAAAACAGTGAATTCTCTTGAAACATTCCAGAGAGCATCAAGGGTATTCCCAAAGCTTAAGGATATACCCAGAATAACATTTTAAGCTTAAAAATCTAATTGTTGAACAGGAAACAGAAAATGATGGCTGCAAATGAAAAGGCCTTCGCAAATCGAAGGCCTTTCTCATTTGACTGGTGCGGAATGTAAAATGCATATCTGACCGCCAAAGCAGCAGGATAAGCGGGGCGAAAGCGTTTTATGTGAATGGCGGATTGTTAAGAAATGCCAAGATTTATAGCGTCTCGGCGTTTCCACGTGGTTGGGCTGTTTGCCGTTTTGATTATCATACAACTTGAAGGTATTGAGCATAAAAATCTGGTAACATTACTTATACAGATATAAGTTTCAGGAGGTGGGTAATTTGAATGCTCCGGTGAAAGTTTGTGGGGTAAATGCCTTAGACACCACCATTGCTGCCCGTTGCCCTGTTTGCAATACACCCGGTAAGAAAGCTAGGCCGGAAACCGTGAAGAATCTACTGAAAAGTGATAGAATCCCCAATTTATTAGAAGGCTATAGCCTTTGCCTATCCAGGGAGTGCGATGTCGTTTATTTTGGCCAGCAAACATTCAGGAAAAACGACATTAATGTCAGGGTATGGTACAAAGAAACCGACCATCCGATTCCCGTCTGCTATTGTAAAAACGTTACAGAAAAGGATATCATCGACCATATTGCTGTTCGGGGTTGCTGTCGGGATTTGAAAGACATTCAGGAACACACCGGGGCTAATACCGGCAAGGAGTGTTTAACAAAAAACCCTGCTGGCACCTGATGTAAACCCACTGTGCAATCGGTGATTGCCAAAGCTTTAGAAATAAAAAATGGTTGAACACCATAAAGCGCCAACACGGGCTGGCGCTTTTTCTACAAGATTAGAATTGATTCTGAGCACTACACCCAAGAGTGGAGATACCATGTTTTGGTTGCCTAACCATACACCTGACAGGTGAAGAACCAATGTTGTCTATGTGACACTTCGTTTGACGCTTACGTTATAGAAGAGGGTTTATTATTTTCATATAAAAAGGCCTTCGGAATCCGAAGGCCTTGATTGGTGCGGGCGAGAGGACTTGAACCTCCACGGGTGTACCCCACTGGATCCTAAGTCCAGCGCGTCTGCCGTTCCGCCACGCCCGCATAATATTGTTCTATACTATGTTATTTCCACTTATGGCTACATTTAAAAATTTATCATTTTTTAATGGATATATCAAGTGGTTAAAAAACAGTGCCCGGTTAACCCGGGCACTGCCATGGTGAGCCATGCTGGACTCGAACCAGCGACACCCTGATTAAAAGTCAGGTGCTCTACCAACTGAGCTAATGGCTCTCAAAATGTGGCCGCTGTGCGGCCACATAAAGAAGTTGGCTGGGGCGGCTGGATTCGAACCAACGAATGCCGATTCCAAAGACCGGTGCCTTACCGCTTGGCGACGCCCCAGTATAATGTATGGGGTGGATGATGGGATTCGAACCCACGACCCCCAGAGCCACAATCTGGTACTCTAACCATCTGAGCTACACCCACCATATTTTATATGGTTTCTGCCGTCGGGAGCATCCACACATTTGTGAGTAAACTTACCGTCAGCAAAAACTATTCTAGCAAACGGGAACATAAAAGTCAAGCTTTGTTTATCAGGAAAGTTTAGCCAATACTGTTTTGTTGTTAGCATGAATATTTTATCATAATATTGTTGTCCAGAATAGTAAAAATGTCAATACAGTCTCCCTTTGAATATACTAATCCTGAAAATTCTATTCCGGGGTGAAGTTTGATGTTGTCGCCGAGCCTGGAGGACTACCTGGAAGAGATATACCGCTTTTCCTTGACAAATGACGTGGTTAGGGTAAGCGACATCGCTGCATGCCTTGATGTAACTCTGCCTTCGGTTTCCAGTGCCATAAGAAAGCTCAGCAGGAATGAATACCTCGAGTACAGGAGATACAAGGAGGTTATCTTGACCGAAAAGGGCCGGCGCCTGGGAAGGTTCCTCGTAGAAAGAAACAGAATACTTCAGGACTTCCTCCGGATGATTCACTCTGAATGTGATGTTCCCGCCGAGGCTGAGGCTATGGAACACTATTTGTCCTTCCCAACTATACTTTCTATTGAAAACCTTGTATATTTCCTAAATGATAATTCCGAGTGTTTTAATAAGCTTATCGAATACTGCAATGATAGAAAAAAAAGCAAAAAAGGTCTTGTCAATGGCTATGAAAATTTTTAACCCGCTTTAAGAGCGGGTTTGCTTAATTATTTTCAATTAGTTTCTTGAATCTTATATCGTATTTATCCACAAGGATTAACACAGGTCTGCAGAGCTCAGTTATTCTTGAGCTTATCCTGTTGTCCAGATAGCTTCCTATTTCAAGATATTCAAGGTTTGATGTAATAATGGTGGGAAGATTGTTGTTTATCCTGTGATTTAGTATGGTATATATTTTATTCTTTGTCCAGTCGGAGTAGCTGTGGGCCCCAAGGTCATCCATCACCAGCACCGATACTTCCCTGGCCCTGTCCAGTATCTCCTTTTCTCTGGAGCTGCTTCCCTCATCCCAGGAGTACTTTATTTCATCAAGGTAGTCCGGCACGACAACGAAGAGTACTTCCACGCCCATTTTAATCAGTTCGTTGGCAATGCCGCAGGCAAGGTGAGTTTTACCTGAACCTACCTGCCCATGAATATATAGTCCCATTGGGTTATTACCATTTAAGTAATCCCTTATAAATGCCTTACAGGCTTCCAGCGCCCTCATTGCCAGATCGTAATGAGTAGTCTCGTTATAGGGGTCTTTTTGGGACCTGGAGTAGTAGTTTAATGAAAAGTTCTGAAAGCACTTTTTTCTAAGAGCTTCGGTCATATGAGAAGAATTAGCCAGACTTTTTATCCGGGCTTTTCCTGCACAGGCGCACACACAGGCAGTATTGTTGTCCTTTATATATACTCCCCGGCCGTCGCATTTCGGACATGGTTGTTCGGGCATACCCAATACCTCCTGGGGTCCGTCTGCATATTGTGTTCTACATCATAAAAGCAATTTCCTTTCCCCAAACCTTAAAGGTGTCCAATTAAAAAAATACCATTAGGTTGCAAAACTCTTCTGCCTCTGGCAAAATGAGTATGGATTACATTAATAAGGAGTTGTTTTATTAATGAATAACTTAAAATTAAAAATAGAAGTAATAGGGGATATTCCCTTTGAAAAATTTGCAAAATCGGGATGAGTACCGGATGAGAATACTTCCGTGAGAAGGAATTGCTATCCGGACTACAGGTATCTTGAAGGAATTCTGCAGTGGTATTTCGGTCAGGAGGTCTCATTAAATTACAGGTATGAGCCGGAAGACAAAAAAAGCAGCTACCCCCTGGTTGTTGTAAACGGGGAAACTATAGCCGTGGGAAAAATCCCCGCAGAAGAAGTAATAAGCTTTGTAGAGCGGTTGGGAGTTAAACGTCTGGATGATGACTTATAGTCCGGCTTTATGTCAATGAGTTGCAGGGCCATTGTTTTCCAATGTCTCAAGTGCCTGCCTGACAATGCTTACTGATTCCGGGTACTTAAAAAATTCTGTGTGTATTCTTGCAAAAGCATCTCTGAATTCAGGGTTCTCTCTTAGAAGCTGAGTTCCCAGACTTAAAAAATCCACTGCAACTTTTGCAGCAGCATGCCTGTCTTCGGCACTGCCCTCCATCATCTTGCTTACAGCATCCCGGGTAATGCCTCCGATTATATTAAGCATAAGAAATCACCTCCTGTACTATGATATCCTTAATAAGAATAATTACTCATGACGAGTAAAAAGTCTCATTTTTTAAAATTTGTATTCCAGAAAATGATTTTTTTTGGTAAAATTAAGTTGTTTTGGGGGAAGTTAAGCGTTATACCAAATAAGATTAAATTTTAAAATATATTATATATATTGCCCAGTAGGGACATCATCCCGCTGGGCAATAGGCTTTTTATGAGTTAATGTCGGATTTTAAGCTATCATAATGTACAATGTCGTCTTGTGTATTTTGGGGGGGTGTGAGGATGAAAAACAAATCCAACTCAGGAGAACAATTACTTGATAGCCCGGAATTGATAAAGTATTTAAAGCTGATAACTGAGAACATGATGGACACAATCATAGTTTGCGATGCCGACTTAAAATATCGGTACGTCAGTCCTGCCTTTGAGAAATTAATAGGTATGCAGTCAGAAAAAGTAGTCGGCAGCGGGATACTGGAGAATGTTCACCCGGAGGACGTTTCGAGGATAATGGAAGTTATAGCCAAAGCTTTGAGAATGAAAACAGGAGCAAGTGCTACATACCGTCTCAAGGCAGCCAGTGGAGAATACCTGTGGTTTGAAAGTTCTGGAAATCCCATACTCGATAAAGAAGGCAATTTTACAGGTGCGGTTATTGCCAATCGGGAAATAACAGAAAGGATGAAAATGGAAAAAGAAATAGCGAGCCTGGATAGATTTAATCTGGTGGGCCAAATGGCTGCCGGTATCGGACATGAAATAAGAAACCCAATGACTACGGTACGGGGTTTGCTGCAAGTTCTTAAGAATAAACAGGGGTGCAGGGATTATGAGGATTATTTTAACATTATGATTGAAGAGCTTGACAGGGCCAACTCAATAATAACTGAATTTCTGAATATAGCAAAAAATAAACCGGTAAACCTGAAGCCGTCTAACATTAATACTGTTATAAAGCTACTATCCCCACTGATTACAGCAGATGCAATGAATCTAAATAAAAGCGTAATGTTGGATTTAAATGATGTTCCTGATTTATATATGAATGAAAAAGAAATCCGCCAGCTCATACTGAACCTGGTAAGAAACGGGTTGGAAGCCATGGAGCAGGGTGGCCGGTTAACTATAAAGACAGTATTCGACAAAGATGAAGTGGTTTTGAAGGTACAGGATGAGGGGAAAGGTATCGAACCGGAACTGCTGGACAAAATCGGGACACCATTTTTTACCACCAAGGAAAGTGGGACTGGCCTGGGACTGGCAGTGTGCTACGGGGTTGCAGCGCGCCACGGCGCTTCAATCGATGTTAAGACCGGAAAATCGGGGACAACATTTGCTGTACGGTTTAAAGCAGTTCCAAAATAACTACGAAATCCAAATAAAAACCCCGGATATAAAAAAATCTCCGGGGTTTTTATTAAGAAGGCAATTTGGGGTTGCCCTGTCAGCCGGTTTTTAGTCGCATAGCAAGACCAGCAGTATTAAAATTAACAAGAATATAATTATACCAAGTAAAATATTGGTTAGTGTCAGAGGATTGGTAAATATAAAATTGGCATTCGACATGGTAAGCACCTCCTGTATAGGTTTTCTATGCCATATTACGCAGCATGCCGCTATAATGTGACAAAAGTTGGAAAAAAGATGTGGTTTTATCCTTCACTTATTCTTGCCTTCTTTCTCATTCCATGGATTCCAGGGATACCAGGGCCTCCACCACCGCCTCCACCAACGCTTAAACCAGAACCCAAACCCCATTTTTGCCACCTCCAACATTTCTCTATAATAGTAATATATGGAGATAAATTTGTTTTGTTAATATAAAAACCCGGTTAGAAACCGGGTTTTTACGAATATTTTCTTTTTTACGTAATAACCACCTGCACAATAGCTGTGAGATGATTCAAACGCCAGGAATATTGGAATCAAGAAAATAATCAGAGATGTTAATACTATTTCTGCTCACCATAGAATCCGCCGCCAAATCCGGTACCGAAAACGAGCAGGATAAGAATCAAAAAGAGTATAAAAGAACCATCTTTACCGCCGCCAAGTCCGTATCCCATAATCAATCTCCTTTCAATTATTTTAGACTGGGGAATCCTATGAACTCCCGGGCCTCTACATCAGATTATTCAATTGTGAAAAAAATGTTACAAACCAATACCTTTTGAGTGTTAACATATGCCTCCGCCATAGCCAAAGCCGCTGCCAAAGACAGGTAATATCAGAATAAGAAAAAAAATGAAGCTCCTGGCTGTCTTCAGACATGCTATTCTGCGGTCAAATAAGTGTGATTTCAGACAATGGGGGTGTATTATGCAAAAATGAAACAAAACTGAAAAACATAAGGGAAAATAATGCAAATTACAGGAAATTCTTAGAGTTTGTCGAATTTTTGTAATACAAATTAATGAGAGGGAACCGGGAAATGACAGCAGGGAAGAGAAATAAGAACCTCATTGAAGTTAATTGCCGGATATTTGATTCCATTAATGATGCAGTTATTATCCACGATGCCGAAACCGGTGAGCTTTTAGATGTTAACAGAAAAATGTGCTGTATGTACGGGTACACCAGGGAAGAAGCTCTGGAAAAAGGAATTATTGCAGTTTCCCTCGATGAGCCGCCCTTTACCATGGAAGATGCGTTAGGCTGGATTGCAAAAGCCAATGGAGGAGAGCCCCAAATTTTTGAATGGAAAAACAAAGACAAGCATGGCCGGCTGTTTTGGGTTGAGGTAAGCCTTAATAGGGCTCAGATAGCAGGTTTGGTATGTATTCTCGCGATTATCAGGGATATTAATAAAAGAAAGGAAAAAGAAGAGGCCCTTTTAAAAGAGAGGCAGAGGCTTTACTCGGTGTTGGACGGAATTCCGGCCATAATTTACCTTCAGGCCCCGGATTATACAGTCCGTTTTGCCAACCGCCTGGCGATTGAAAGATACGGTGATTATCACGTAAAAAAATGCTATGAAGGCATTCAGGGGATAAAAGGGCACTGTGTTTCCTGCGCAACACCTGGCGAGTTGGAAGCGGACACAGAACAGAAGAAGGAATATATATGGCCCGATGGCAGGAAATTCGAAATATATAATTACCCCTTTGGGGATATTGACGGTTCGCCGATGGTACTTAAACTGGGGATTGATATTACCGAGCGCAAAAAGGCGGAGGCTTATTTTCAACAGCTTTTTGAAAACTCACCCCTCGGTATTGTAATGCTGGACAATGAAAACCGAGTGTTTAAAATTAACAAGGGTTTTGAAAAAATCTTTCAGTATACTGCCGATGAAGCAGCAGGAAAATATATACGCGATCTTATAGTGCCAGAACAATTTGCAGAGGAACATTTAAATGCAGTAGCTGCATACAGCGGCCTGGATTTTAGTGCCGAGGTCATTAGAAAGCGCAGGGACGGAATTCTGGTAAATGTTTCGGTAGTCGGATACCCCATAAATATTGACGGCCAAAAGACGGGAACGTATGTAATTTATACTGATATAAGCGAGAGAAAGGAGACTGAGGAAAAATTAAAGTTTCTCAGCATGCATGACCCTCTTACCGGCTTACACAACAGGACTTATTTTGAAGAACAAATGGTTCGCAAGTATAAAAAGCCCACTGGAATACTGGTCTGTGACATAGACGGGCTAAAACTCGTTAATGATACAATGGGGCACGATTTTGGAGATATCCAGCTCCTTGCCGCTGCAGGTATACTGAAAAAGTCTTTCCGTGATGAAGATATTGTAGCCCGGGTTGGAGGCGATGAATTTGCGGTTTTACTTCCCAACTGTGATGAAAAAATGCTGGAAAACATCCGCAGAAGAATAAAGGATGCCGTTATTTTGCACAATGCTGCCAACCCTGCGCTTTCTCTCAGCATGTCAATAGGCTATGCTTTGGCACAAAACCCTTCGGTAAAAATGACCGATTTGTTTAAAGAAGCCGATAATAACATGAACAGGGAAAAGCTGCATAACAGCCAGAGTGTGCGTAGCGCCATTGTCCAGGCTCTCCTGAAAGCATTGGAGGTAAGGGACTATTTAACGGAAGGTCATGCTGAACGTCTGGAAGATCTGGTTGTCCGTTTAGGAGCATCTATTGGCCTCCCTGAGAGAAAAATAACCGACCTCCGCCTTCTGGCCAAGTTTCATGACATAGGGAAGGTAGGCATTCCTGACCCTATACTTTTCAAACCCGGATCCCTTTCCCCGGGTGAAAAGGCCGAAATGCAAAAGCACAGTGAAATAGGGCACAGAATCGCGCTGTCAGCACCTGACCTTACCCATATTGCCGACGGGATTCTAAAACACCATGAATGGTGGGATGGGAATGGCTATCCTCTTGGATTAAAAGGGGAGGAGATACCCCTGGAATGTCGCATTCTTTCCATAGCAGACGCCTATGACGCCATGACTAGTGACCGGCCGTACCGGAAAGCCCTTCCTGCTGATGAGGCCGTTAAAGAACTTAAAAGATTTGCCGGGATACAGTTTGATCCCCATTTGGTTAAAAAATTTACCAAAGACCTGGATATATGTAATATAAAAATGAAAAAGGCCCCCTAAATTCCGGGAGACCTAAGTATGGTCAGGTATGTAACTTTATTTGTCAGGTGTGCTTTTCTAGTATGTTATTGATTTCTGAAGTAGCTACGTCTGTAATCTTCAAAGGCTCGGTGGGAGGGTTAGATAACTCCCCTATTGCCTGCTCATACCATATAACGTCATGCCATTTCCCCAGTTTATAACCAGCATTGTGAAATACTCCAGCGGATTTAAACCCAAGGGACTCATGAAACCTTTCACTCCTGACATTCGGCAGGGTAATACATGCGTAGGCATTACAATACCCCGTAGCTTGCAGCAGTTCAAATAACGCCCGGTATAATGCCTGGCCAATACCTTTTCCCTGATAATCATCCTTTATATAAACCGAAAGGTTAACGGACCACCGGTAGGCTGCGCGCTCACTATACTTCGATGCATAAGCGTAACCGACTATACCGCCTTCTGTTTCGTATATCAGCCAGGGGTATATGGCTGCAATATTCCTGATCCTATTGCTAAAATCACTAGCTGTCGGAACCTCACACTCAAAAGTAACCGAGGTGTTTTTTATAAAGGGAGCGTAAATACCCAGTATAGCGATGCAGTCTTCTATTTTGACAAGTCTTAAATTATTACCGTGGGTCATTTAGAATCACCAGGCCTGTTTATAATAAAAGAGGTTTATTCAGTAAATATTTACATGCGGCTTTCGGAAGAAAAAGAAGATATTTTAATTAAATTCCATTTAAATTTTATTGCTAACAGCCTTAAAACAATAACTGACAGGGCTGTCAATAGCATTATGATGTCTTGTGGAAAACTATGCATATATAGAATAATATAAAGTACTCCACCTAAAATACAGGTTATCGCATAAAAATCCCTTGTTAAAACTGCCGGTATCTCATTGGCCAGCAAATCCCTTATGATTCCACCCATTACGGCTGTCGTCACGCCCAGCAGCACCGCGCCTGTATATGAAACTCCTGCCTCCAGCCCCTTGGAAATCCCTATACATACAAAAACTCCAAGGCCCAGGGCGTCCGCAATGAGTATTACTGAGCTTATCTTAAAAAGCGCCCTGTAAAACAGAAAAGTTAAAATGGAAGCAATAACCGAGATATAAATATATACGGGATTATTAAGTATAAACACCGGGGTATTGCCCAGTAAAAGATCCCGTAAAGTCCCACCGCCGATGGCTGTGACGAAGGCTAAAACCACCATGCCAAATATATCCATGTCTTTCCTGACCGCCATAAGTGCCCCGGAAAGGGCAAAGGCAAAGGACCCTAATAAATCAAGCATGTAAATGACAGGCATAGCCTCACCCTCTTTTTTAAACATTTAACTAATTCGGGTTTACTGTGTCCTTTCCTTCTTTTAAGGGTAATAATGATTTTCTTGGTATGCCACATGTTTCCATTCTTAAGCCGGAACAAAGGGTAAAAAAAAGAACAACCCGCGCAAGCCAGACGGGTTGTTCAGGAAGGTTTTAGGGGTGAGATAGAATCTATTCTTGCTCGCTGTAGAAGCCGCCACCAAAGCCTCCCCCAAAAAGTAGCAGAATAAGGATAATGAAGATTATGAATGAAGAGATGCCACCGCCACCAAAACCGTAGCCCATTAGTCATCACTCCTTATTATTCTTTGGGGTAAAAATTATTATTTCTCACCGTAGTAGCCGCCGCCACCATAACCGAAACCGGTGCCGAAAACCAGCAGTATTAGTATGAGGAACAGAATAAAGCTGCCGTCAAAATAGGGTGCCGGGTAATATCCTCCACCGCCACAACCTCCACCGACACCACCGCCGCCGGTGTAACCTCCGCCAAAACCCATAAAAAATCACTCCTTAACTTTTTTTACCAGCATATGAGGTAAGAGGGGTAATGGTGTCAAATATTTTTCCTTTATTTCCCTAAGGCATTACCGCAGGAATTGTAAGGATGTTGTCCAATGGCTGTATTTTAACCGTTTGTAATAACCTTATTTCTTAAAGCCTGTATATATGTGGATTGCATCTCTAAGAAATTCTGCCGTGCCAGGCTGCTTCTCATCATAGTACGCCTTAAACCGTTCGTCATCCACATACATTTGGGCCAGACCAGCATGAGCTTCCTTACTATACTCGCTCCAGAAATAAGTTAACCACTGCTTATGCAGGTCGGCCGCTTTTTGAGCAGTTTCACTGGCGGGGTCGCCGTTTTTAAAAGCTTCGGCCAAAGTATCGGTTATTTCATTGGCAAGGCGCGTTACCTCTTCATGATCCTCTTGTGTCATGTTCTTCAGCTTTTCATTGGACTTGTTTACGGTATCTTCACCATATTTCTCACGAATTTCTTTACCGTACTTTCTCTCGTTATCTTCAATCATTTTATTCTTGAAGCCTTCGAATTTTTCTTTATCGGTCATGGTCATTCTCCCTTCTTTTAAGGCAATTGTTTTTTCCACATTAGCGATCAGTAAATCTAACTGCTTCCTTTTGTCGAGGAGTTTTTCACGATGTTCTTTAAGGGCATTGGCTCCGTTAAAGGAAGGGGAGGTGACGATTTCTTTAATGCTTTCCAGACTTATCCCAAGTTCTCTGTAGAACAGGATTTGCTGTAGCCTGTCAACTTCCGCCTGACCATAGATCCGGTATCCTGATGAGTTTATTCTTGCCGGCTTAAGAATACCAATCTCATCATAATACCGAAGCGTTCTGGTGCTGATCCCTGCCAACACGGCCATCTTCTGCACTGTATATTCCATGTGTTTACCTCCTGACAACATAACTATACACCTTTACGTAACGTCAAAGTCAATCCATTTATACATGCCCCTTCTCTAACGAGAATGTGAGACAGGGTAATTTGTCTTCATGTGAAAAATAAAGGCTTTCCGGAAAATGCGGAAAGCCTTTATCTCTCTATATCCCTCTATACCCTGAGATAGCGGTTGGATAGCTCCTCCATGCCGTCAATCAGCCTTGGCCCCGGCCTGCATATCAAGTGGCAGGGAATGGGATAAACCCTATTTTCCCTGACCGCCGCCACATGCTCCCAGTCCTTAGCTATTACGTCATCCACTGTCCTGTGGCAAACAGGCTTGCTGATATGGCAGCCCTTACACCTGGGGGGCGGTTCCTGCCCTTTGGCAATGCCGCAAAACAGTATTATCTCCGGATCAAATTGTTTGATCTGATCCCCGGTCACTTTAACATAAGCTTCCCCCGACTGAAAATCCATCAATTTAGCTCCGGCTTTTAGGAGGGCATCATATTGAAAAGACCCGGGGCCGGGGGTAATATAAGGATTGGCGCTCATCATGCGAAAAACCCTGAACCCCCTGCCGGGACTCTTCCCTAATGCCCCCACCCTTTCCCTCAATGCGGCAGTGACGGTCCGCACCTGGCTTTCCCTGCCTCCGGCCTGTCCTATTTCACTCATCATGAGAAGAATATCCTCCACACTGGAAGGAGCGTGGGCAAGCACATTAACCCCGCTGTTTTGCAGCTCGGACACAAGCTTTTTGTGCAGAGTCCGATCGGCTAGCACCAGGTCCGGATTTAGTGAAAGAATTTTGGATAGCTGGGGCTGCCCAAAGAGGCCGACCTTGTCTTTTTCTCCGGCTTTCTCAGGAAAGTCGCAGTGTTCCGTTACCCCTGCCACCTTATCCTCTAAGCCCAGAAAAAAAAGGATCTCAGTGGTGGAAGGAACCAGGGAGACAATTCTCCGCACCCGGTCCGGCTCCCCTTTTGGGGTAATATTTTCATGTTCTGGCTGCATATCCGGACCTCCTGATTCATTGTTTTTATTTGCTGTTCAAAGCTTCTATATACCCTATACCCTGCGGTGGCCGGGTGTGTATACACCTAACTCCTCGCCCAGGAGCATATTAATCCAATAGTAAATCTTTCGACTTTATTAAGGGAAATACCTTTATTATGTTAACGGGAACCGGGCTAACTAACTCATTAGTATATGCGGTACCGGAAGATGCGTAAAGCAGAAAACTACTGCTGCCACTTTAGCATTTTCTTTTCCAGGTAGGACACCCCCAGGTACATGGCTGCTGCGGCCAACGCCAGAATGATTACGCTGGCCATGACTATATCCAGCTTAAACACCTGGCTGCCGTAAATTATAAGGTAGCCCAGCCCGGCCTTGGAGACCAGGAATTCCCCCATGATCACCCCTACCCAGGATAGCCCTACGTTTACCTTCAGGGCCGAGATAATGTTGGGCAGGCTGGCGGGCAGGATAACCTTGCACAGAACCTGGAAGCGGGAGGCGCCGAAGGTTTTAAGCAGTTTTATTTTGTCCTGGTCCACCGTCAAAAAGCCGTTCAGCATACTGATGATGGTGACGATAATGGAAATTAGCAGGGCCATGGCTATGATTGCACCCATACCGTTGCCCATCCACACAATCAATATGGGGCCAAGGGCAACCTTGGGCAGGGCGTTAAGCACCACCAGGTATGGCTCGGAAACCCTGGAAAGAAAATTTGACCACCACAGCAGCACCGCAATCAACAATCCTCCGGCTGTTCCAGCCATAAACCCCACGAATGTTTCCAAAATGGTGGTTCCCACGTGAAGGTACAGTGATCCCCCGGCATGCAGCGACTTGATTGTTTTAAGCACACCGGAAGGCTGGCTGGTTATAAAGGGGTCAATCCAATGCATCCTGGCCGCCAATTCCCATACCGCGAAAAAGGATATTAGTAAGAACAGTTGGGTGACCAGTATCAGTATCCTGTTCAGCCGGGTTCGCCTCAGGTATTCCTGTCGCTCGGGAGATATGTTAACCTGTGACATGAACGTCCAGCTCCTTCCAGATGGCGTCGAAATAATGTCGGAATCGTTCGTCCTTACGGTTCTCCAGAGGAGGGTTGCCGGCCTGGGCCAGCTTAATAAAGTATATATTTTTAACTTCCGCCGGCCGGCGGCTGAAAACGATAATCCGGTCGGACATTGATATCGCCTCGGCAATGTCGTGGGTGACTATGATAGCGGTTTTGTTTTCCTTTTTCAGTATGGTCCATACCTCATCTACCACTGCCAGCCGGGTCTGGTAGTCCAGAGCGGAGAAGGCCTCGTCCAGCAGCAGTACGTCAGGGTTGACCGCCAGGGTGCGGATCAATGCCGCCCGCTGGCGCATCCCTCCGGACAGCTGGTTGGGATAGTGGTTCATAAAGTTTTCCAGGCCGTATGTTTTTAAGAGGCGTATAACATTTTCCCTGGAGGCTTTTAGATCCTGCCCTTGCACCTCTGGGCCGATCAGGCAGTTGTTAAGTATGGTGCGCCATTCAAACAGGTGGTCTTTCTGCAGCATATAGCCCATCCTGCCGTTTACCCCAACCCGGCCGGCGGTGGGCTTTTCCAGTCCGGAAAGTATGTTTAGGATGGTGGATTTGCCACAGCCGCTGGGGCCGACTATGCTAACAAACTCCCCTGCCTCCACCGAAAAGGAGACGTTACGGATAGCTTCGGTTTCACCCACCACAGTTTGATACTTCATATTTATATTCTGCATTTCCACCTTAATATCCGACAACCCAGCCCGTGCCTCCTTCCGGTTCAGCCTTTGAGGCGGCTGCCGCGCGCAAATATTGGCAGCCGCCTTAAAGTCATTGATGCTATTTCTTAATGGTTTCGATAGCCTTTTCAGCAAATTGGCGAGTAATCAATTTTTCCGAATCGACAGGCTTTTCCAGTTCCCCGGCGGTTTGAATAATATTTTGTAAATGATCCATGGCCTTTTTATCCATGGTGGGATTTTTGGCCCAGGTGTCCTGGGCTTTATAACGGTTAATCACCCTGGTCATCAGATCCAGGTCGGCGTCGGGGAAGAAGGACTGAATGGACTTGGCAATATCCTCCGAGCTGTTTTCTTCAACCCACAGCTGGCCCTTATAGACAGCGTTGGTAAACTTTTGCACTATTTCCGGGTTCTTCTCTATATAGCTCTTCCTGGCCATAAAAACAGTGTAGGCAATCTCGCCACCTTCCTTGCCCAGGGAGGCAACTACATTACCGGCCTTTTCCTTCTCCAACATGCTGGCAGTGGGCTCGAACAGCGCCACGTAATCTCCGGTGCCTCCCTTGAATGCACCGGCGGTGGCGGTGAACTGCAGGTTGGTGATGATGTTTACGTCTTTACCAGGTGTAAGTCCGTGCTGCTTCAGTACATACTCCAGCACCATTTCGGGAACACCCCCGGGGCGGCCCCCGATAATTGTTTTTCCCTTCAGGTTTTCCCATCTGAAATCGGCCTCGGGTTTCCGCCCCACCAGGAATGACCCGTCCCGCTTGGTAAGTTGGGCGAAGTTTACCGCGTAGTCCTGCTGTCCCTGGTTAAACACGTAAATTGTGGCCTCGGGGCCGGCCAGCCCTATATCGGCGGCGTTGGCCAGCAGGGCGGTCATCACTTTATCGGCGCCCTGGGCTGTGGTCATTTCAATATCCAGCCCCTCTTCCTTGAAAAAGCCTTTATTGATGGCAACGTACATGGGGGCGTAAAAAATGGAGTGCACCACCTCGGAGTAACGGATCTTTGTCAGTTCCTTGGCTGTCTGCGCTGCCTCAGGCTTGGCGCCACCGCAGGCGGTAAAGGTTGCCAGCATGGCCAAACCCAGTAAAATACCCAATAATTTTTTGGTCTTTTTCACATTAACACCCTCCTCTTTAATAGGAATATCAGTACTTAACTAACTGCCCCATCCGCAATCTTTTATCATCTAAAAATATTTATATGTCGATCAGAGTATAAGAAGTATTTACAACTGCATCTAATCATCAAAAAACCTTCACATTTTTTACCATCTTTTTGATACCCGATGTCTCTATTCAAGCCGGGAAACAACATAAAAGCTGATAAGAGATAGTAGACGGAGTTTGCAGGGGCCAGGCTTTAAAATAAGAAAATAAGGTGATATGCTAGCGGGAGAACATTTTTATTGAAGATGCAGTCCGTACAATAAAAATTCATTAGAGGGAGGAAACGGATTGGACGATAATAAAGATATATTTATCCGGCCTGCCACAATTAGTGATGCAAAGCCAATTGCCTCCATATTAAAAGAAGTCTCTTGGTTTGAACATATCAACCAGGAAACATTTGAAGACACTGAAACACGTATTATCGATTTTCTTAAAATGATTATAGGTGACAAACAAGGCTATAATCACACGGTGATGGTAGCGTGTAAAAATGACGGCAGAGTAGTAGGATATGTGGCGGTTCACTGGCTGCCATACCTCTTTTTACCTGCTCCGGAAGGTTATATATCGGAACTGTTCGTGAAAGAATCTGAACGAAAATATGGCATTGGCCGAATGTTATTGAAAGAAGTTGAGGGTGTGGCAAGGGAACGTGGATGTTCGAGGCTTATGCTTATAAATGGAAGGAACAGGGAATCTTATAGGCAAAATTTTTATAAAAAATTAGATTGGGAAGAGCGCCTTAATGTTGCGAATTTTATTTTTATATTGGACTAATATTCAAACGAAGGAACAAAAGATCTCTTAATAAACACTATTCGAATAGGAGGGATGATTCGATGATTGTCAATGAGACTTTAAAAATCATAAAACAGCGCAGGAGTATCAGAAGTTATAAAGATGAACAGATTAAGGAGGAAGAATTACAGGCGATACTGAAAGCGGGGTTGTATGCTCCTAACGCCGGGGACCAGGCGTGGCATTTCACAGTAATTCAAAATAAGGAACTGCTGGACAGACTAAATCTTGCAGCAAAAGAAGCCGCCAGGCAAATTGATATTGAACATTTAAGGGAACTGGGGAATAATGAGAAGTTTAATTGTTTGTATGGCGCACCGACACTGATCATAGTCTCTGGCAATGAGCAGGCCCCCGTACCTCTTGATGCGGATTGCGCCGCCGCTACCCAGAACCTGCTGCTCGCCGCAGAGTCAATTGGGCTGGGGTCGTGCTGGATTTTCTTTGTATTGTTAGCGTTTAGTTCACCACAAGGTTCCGAGTTGCGAAAAGAACTGAAAATACCCGAGGGCTACAAGCCTTACTATTCGGCTGTGTTTGGGTATAAGAAAGCCTCGGTTGTCAATGTGCCTGACAGGAAGCCAAACCTCATTACATACATCAGATAATTTAACTGTGTATTAGTCAGGGGACGGGTCTATCCCGAACTTTGTGTAAAGTCCAAATCGATATAAAATAAGGCAGTATTTTGAGGGGACAATTGGCTATTAATGCAATTGCCCCCTTTTAACGCATTATACTTAAAAGGCCTTAATTGTC
>JBMOPE010000039.1:0-26514 GCA_049323755.1 Bacillota bacterium | reverse complement strand
CTTACCCCCTTTAGCGTCGACAACTAAAGGGTAAGTTTTAAGCAGGGGTGCTGGCAATGGTTTTTTTCCAGTTCTACGCTCTATTTTTTAGGTTCCGCAGTGCTCTATTTTGATTGTGCCATAAACACGCAAACCCTTATATATGAAGGCCTGGGGCTATTTTTAATTATTATATGTAGTTTGATTAAAGGCTTTTGACTTTGGCTTTTATGCAACACTACTGAGGTGAAAAACCTTTCTCGAAACCTAGTTGATGATCTGTATCCTTATTGATTTTATGGAAAAATAATCATTGACGAAATTGTGAATGACGTTTAGGATAAATAATGATAGTAATATTAATAAACGAAAGTATGGAGATGGTTAGATGAGAGCAAGGCTTGAGCGAGAACGGGAATCTAGACGGGAAAGCATAATTGATGCCACCGAGCAGCTTCTTAACGAGAAAACATTTGAGTCAATTACTATAGAAGACATAGCCATACGCTCTGATTTTTCCAAAGCATCTATTTATCAGTATTTCAAAAACAAGGAAGAATTGATAATTAAAGTTTTTTCCAGGATTCTGGAGATTAAATGCCGTTTAATCGAAGAGAAATGTTTGTCGCACACTGATCCTGTTCAAGCAATGAGGAACTATATAAAGCTTGAATTTGAATTTATTCGCCGATATCCATGGAGCCCGAAGGTCGCAGCAACTTTTCCCTTTAGAGATTATCATACTGAAGACCTTGCTGTTCTATATGATCAAAAGAAAAAGCTCATCGCAGGTATCATCCAGCGTGGTCAAACTGAAGGAACATTTATTATGTCCGACCTGGATGTTTTGACCAATATGATTCTTTCTGCAAGTGTAGGATTTGTAAATTATTTTTCTACTCTTATGTCCTCTGATTTACAAAGCCCGGAAATCGATATGTTTATCTCAACCATAATTAAAGGGATTACCAAGGGGGGAGCAGTGAAGAATGACGAATCCAATAACACAAGCCAGCACGCCAATAGAGCAACCAGAGAAAAAACCGATATCTAAGGGAGTCCGTATTGGTATCTTGGCATTGGTCGTAATGGCGTTAGCTATTCTCGGTATTCGGTGGTACATTCAACTAATAACTACGGTCACAACCGATAATGCGAAAGTGTCTGCAGATTTGGTTAGTATCAGTGCTGAGGTTTCCGGTAAGCTTACCGATGTCTATGTTCAACAAGGAGATACCGCGGAAGTAGGGCAGTTGCTGGCAAAGTTAGATGATTCCCAATATCTTAATAGTGCTTCCCAGGCCGAGGCAGCATGGGAACTTAGCAGAATAGCCGTTACTAAGTTGCCAAACGATATTAAGTCTGCACAGATGTCGGTTACTAAGGCAGAAAGCGCCTTATCTACCGCCAAAGCTCAGGCCGATATTAATGAATTAGCTATGGAAGATGCCAAGCGCATATTGGATAAGAACACGGCTTTATACCAGCAAGGAGCGGTTTCCAAGGAAACCCTGGACAGCTGTACAACTAAATATGAAACAGCGGTGAAGGCCTTGGAAGCTGCGAATGCTAATGCTAATTCTGCTCAGGATTCCGTCTCGGCTGCTCAAGCCCAATTAGATATCTTGATTGCAACCGGTAGTGCCACCTATGCAGCCCAGGAAAAGCAGGCCAAAGCGACTTATGATAATGCCCGGCTGAATTTGGAGCGTACAACCATTGAATCTCCCATTAGTGGAAACGTGGTTAAAGCTATGGCTTTAAAAGGACAAAACGTTAACTCGGGAACCCCCTTGTTTACCATCGTAAATCCTGAGAGAGTTTGGGTTTTAGCCAACATTGAAGAAAAAAAAGTAGCACGGATACATATTGGAGATAAAGTAGACATTGTCATTGATGCATACCCTGATATAGTTTTCAACGGCCAGGTTGAAGAGATCGGTGGAGCCACTCAATCCAGTTTTTCCATCTTACCAACAGAGAACACATCGGGTAACTATACAAAAGTAGCCCAGCGCCTACCCATAAAAATAAGTGTTGCTCAGCAAGATAACAAGTTAAAGCCGGGCATGTCTGCCGTAGTGACCATTAAGACTCAATAAGTGGGGATTTAATAATGAATACCGGTGAATTACAGGATAGAATCAACTGGCCTGCAACCTCAGTTATCATAATGGGAACCTTTTTGCAAGGCCTTACAGGAAACATCGTTAATGTTGCGATATCAAAGCTTATGGCTGTATTTGGTACGAATGCCAACGACATTCAATGGGTGCTCACGGCTTACATGTTGACTCAGGGAATAGTAATAGCCCTGGCCGGGTATTTAGGGGACAAATTTGGATATAAAAAAACCTTTGTTTTTGCGCTAACAATATTTACTTTGGGTTCATTTTTATGCGGAGCATCATTTAATTTTAATATGCTGATTATCAGCCGGGTCCTGCAGGGGATAGGCGCGGGGATCATTATGCCTTTAGGTATGGCGATTTGTTTTAGAATTAATCCCATATCCAAAATTGGCATGGTGCTTGGAGTATGGGGGATTGCCGGAATGGCAACTATGGCTATTGGGCCGTCTTTGGGAGGATATCTTATTGAGGTTGCCAGCTGGCGAATGCTTTTTTATTTAAATGTACCAGTTGGCCTGCTGGCTATATTTATGGGAATTGCTTTGCTGCCGGAAACTGAGAAGAAAGCAACATCGACACTGGATACCATAGGTATTGTAACCATCTGTATTGGTTTGTTTTGTCTAATATTTGCTTTAAGCAAGGGCAATCAAGTGGGGTGGGGAGATCCCTTGATTGTCGCAATGTTGTTTTTGGGAATTGTAAACCTGCTGGTGATGGTAGTTCACGAACTGCGATGTCCGGAGCCGGTGCTGGATATGCGATTATTTAAAAATAAACTATTTAGTTTGTCTACTATTATTTCTTCTTTTATTCAAGTGGCAATGGTAGTGGCAGTTTATCTTTTCCCTCTTCTGATGCAAAGCGTACTCGGGCAAACTGCTATGCAAACAGGATTAGTTTTGTTGCCGCCTGCGTTGGTTACAGCTATATTTATGCCCATCGGCGGTAAGTTGTTCGATAAATATGGCGCTCGGTACCTGATCCTTATCGGCATGGTAATTATGACCGTTTCATCATACGCCATGAAGGATTTCAATGCTTCTACATCTTTTAACACAATGATGTTTTGGTTATCGATCCGCGGAATTGGAATTGGACTAGCGCTGTCACCAGCCATTAATGTGGGGATGGTAGCTATTTCTAAAGAATCAACCGGTACTGCCTCTTCCTTGGGGAATGTTATTCGGAGTGTGGCAACCACTTTTGGAATTGCTATCATGACAAATTTGATGCAATCACGTAATACCTTTCATTATGCTAATCTGGCTCAGAATGTAGTCATGGATAAGCCGGAAAGTTTGAATATGATTTCGGCCTTGCAGGTTTTAGGGCTAAATGCGGGCCTTGGGGAACAGGGAGGCCAGATTCTAAGTCTATCCGTACTATATAAGTATGTAGCCCAGCAATCAATGGTGATGGCTATTGCCGATTGTTTCATTATAGGTGCTCTGTTGTGTGGTGTGGCATTTATTATAACTTTATTTTTACATGACCGGAAGAAACCGCAAGCTGCAACTATTAGCCCTACCACCATGGAAACGAAGTAAAAGAATAGATGAGGGTGCCGGTTGTTGAATTGTTGAAATAAAGAAGGAAAATAGCAAACAATGGATAATTATGAATCGGGTGGTATATTATGGGTAGGAGACCTCGTGACAAAACACCTGATACTGTTTACCATGTAATCGCCAGGGGTAATAACAGAGAGGCGCTGTTTTTATCAGACAAGGATCGTATTACATATTTGGAATTGTGGAGGAAATACAGCAGTGAGCTTGAGTTTGATGTTTATGCATATGTATTGATGACTAACCATGTGCACTGGATGATCCGAGCAGGACGTGTACCTATTTCATCTATTATTCACACCATCCACGGGATGTACGCCCGGAAATTTAATAAAACGAATAATAGGGTGGGGCATGTATTTCAGGGAAGGTTTCGTTCAGAGATTTGTTCTAATGACAGATATGTTCTGTCCCTGTGCCGTTATATACACCTTAATCCCGTAGAAGCCGGAATTGTAAATAAACCACTAGAATATACATGGAGCAGCTATTTGGATTTATGTGGTATTCGGAAGGATCCCTTGGTGCAGGGGGGATTTCTTTTGGATTATTTTAACCGGTCAGGGACAAATGGACTGCGTCGGTGGGTGGAAGAGGAAACAACGGAGGAAACAAACCAACAACAAGATATATTTGAGGTAAGTGAAAAATTTCCTTAAAGATGGCTGCGCCTCTCTTTTGTTTGGTTAATTGTAAATAAGGTCCCCTTAAATGGAATATCCTTTGCGTATTTTTTATTGAGAAATTTAGGGGGGAATAGCAGATGAAAAAGAAAATTGCCGTAATGGTCTTAGGATTTTATTTAACTGGGGCATTTGGTGCCGCCTATGCCAGCCCATCTCCTGCCGGCACAACAGAAAATGGACCCCAGGTGAGTATTGTGGCGATTAAGGATACGGCAGGCGTATTGCCTAACTCACATTTCTATAGCATAGAACGTAGAATAGAGCAGCTTCAGATTGCAATTACCCAAAGTGAGGAAAAGCTGGCGGCAGTTAAGGCACAACTTGCGACCGAGAGAGCTGCGGAAGCGGCTATTATGGCGGACCAGGGCAAAGAAGAACTTGCAGGCAGAGCAACAGCTGAATATATGGAGGTGCTGGCTTCTGCTGCAGAACATATAAACAATGCCATTGAAGCTAAAAATGAGGCAGCACAAACTCTTAATGCTCTTAATGAGGCATACAGGAGAAGCGAGGATATTTTAAAGATTATGATTGAGAAAGCTCCGGAAGGTGCCAGGGGGGCTATTGAAAGTGCATTGAACGAGCAGGGTAAAGCGATTGCGGCTGTTAATGGTTTTTATGCAGCAAAGAACGCCTTCTTTGCTGCCAAGAAGCAGCTTGAGGAGGCAAAGAGAGAGCTTGAAGCTGCAAAGAGGAGTGGAGACGAAGAGGCAATTAGAGTCGCTGAAGAAAAGGTAAGGAATGCTGAGGCTTTAAAGGATGAGCTTGAGGCATTAAAGGATTCTGCTGATTCAGCAAAGGAAGAAGTAAAGCGTCTTGCTGAGAAAGCTAATAAAGAAATTGAATTGGGTACAAAACAGGTTGAAAAGGCAAGCAGGGAGATTGAAAAGCTAGAGGAAAAGGCTTCTGATAATGAGAAAAAAATAAAGGAAAAAGCAATTAAAGCGGAAGAGAAGGAAAGAGAAAAGGCTAAAAAGGAAGAAGAAAAGGCAAGGGAAGAGATTAAGAAGTCTGAAGAGAAGGCCAGAGAAAAAGCTGAAAAAGCTGCAGAAAAGGCCAGGAAAGAAACAGAGCCCTCAACACAACCCGAAATCCAGTAGACCATAGAATTCGATTCCCTTGTTACATATTAATAAAATGAAGACAAGGACTCTCCAATTTTTATAGCGGGAAGTCCTTGTTTATTTTATTGGGGTCAGATGGAAAATAATCCCTAGGCCTGTTCCCACTGAATCATTAATTTATTTATCGTACATTCTATATAGCGACTTAATAAAGATAAGCTTAACAATACATTGACAACCAAGTCTAGGGGGGAACACATGGAAGGTCAGCACTCTGTCGCCCCGCTGATGATAGTTGTAATTGCGGCATTTGTTACTCCAGTTATTCTGCATAGGCTAAGACTAAAAGCCATTCCGGTTGTAGTTGCCGAAATCATTGTTGGATTAATTCTGGGTGAAAGTGGTTTAAGGGTCATAGTCCAGAATAACTGGTTAGACTTATTATCAATGTTCGGGATTATATATCTGATGTTTCTTAGCGGGCTGGAAATTGATTTTGAAGCTATTCAAAATTCCAGAGAAAAGAAAATCGGTCCTAACCCGCTGCTGATTAGCATCATAAATTTTGTGGCAATTCTCGGTACTTCCGTATTGCTTGCCTTCGGTCTGAAAGCTTTTGGGTTAATAGAAGAGCCTTTATTTATGACTCTGATTATATCTACCATTTCTCTCGGAGTGATTTTACCTGTATTGAAAGAAAAAGAAATACTGGAAACTTCTTTTGGTCAGATAGTACTGCTAACGGCTATAATTGCTGATTTGATGACTATGATTCTGCTCGCAGTTTATATTTCTTTGCGCTCCCAGGGAGGAATGACAAAACTTTTTCTTTTGCTGCTCCTCTTTGTTGTATTTCTAGGCGCATACCGTCTCATCAATACTGTCCGCTCCAAAAAGTTATTAAGCATTAAGAAAGAAACAGTTTCAATTGGTACCCGGGGAGTATTCGCCCTGATCCTTTTTTTTGTTGTTCTTTCAGAAAGGGTAGGCGCTGAAAGTATCTTAGGAGCCTTTCTGGCCGGAGTTATAGTATCCTCCCTTGCTCCCAAAAAAGAGTTTCTTCACCAGCTAAATGCTTTCGGATATGGGTTTTTAATACCGATTTTTTTTGTAATGGTCGGGGCAACCATGGATTTAAGAGGTTTGGCCGCCGATCCCAACGCTTTGATCATGCTTCCTTTGATGCTGCTGGTTTTTTATCTTTCTAAATTGATATTAGTACCAGTTTTTAAACTATGGTTTAACTGGAAGGAATCCCTCAGTTCCGGTTTTTTGCTTGCTTCAACGCTAAGCCTGGTAATAGCGGCTTCAGCTGTAGGAATGAAAATGGGTATTGTAAGCACTACCTTGAATACCACATTAGTTTTGGCAGCAGTAATAACAGTTATTGTTTCGCCGGTGATTTTTCAAAAATTTTTGCCTGAGGTGGAAGATCAAGAAGAAACTAAGGTTTCTCTGGTCGGGAGAAATACCGTGACATTGTCCCTCGCTCAGGATTTAATAAAAGACGGGTATAAGGTGACTCTTTATGGTCAAGATGATCCGAATATCGAGGCATTGCCACAACGTCCATACCAGGTGATAACGCTTCCGGAATTTGACCTTGACGGCCTTGAAAAGCATAATGCCTTTCAAAGCGATATTGTCATTGCTTTTACGTCAGATGATGAGAGGAACTTACAGGTAGCAGAGGCAGCAGAACAAAACGGCGTAAAACAGGTAATTGCCAGGGTGGAAGATCAAACCGATCGGGAACTGCCCGGTGATTCGAAAATACAAATGTTTTCAACCTTTTTTTCCAATAAAACTTTGCTCAAGGCTCTTGTTGAGTATCCTACCTTAATTAATCTGGTCAGTCATGAAGGACACCTTCAGGAGATAGAATTGGGTAACCAACAATATCACTACACGCGTCTTAGAGAGATCCCTTTTCTTGGTGATACCCTTGTCATCCGTATTTTCAGGAATAATGAGATTATAGTTCCTCATGGAGATACCGTTCTTCAGTTGGGCGATCGATTAATAGTCAGCGGCAACCCGGCGGATACCAGGCAATTAAGAAGAAAATTCAAGTAAGATTCGTAAATAAGTTCTGCCTAATACCAAGAAATCTCAGTGACTTGATAGAAACCTTATAAAATTTGAAGGTTACATTACATTTAACTTTAATAATTACCAAAGCAGCAAAACAAATCTCATAAATCTACAGGTTCAAAAAACAGCCCGTAATATTTGGGCTGTTTTTGCATACCGGCTGCTTTTTTAAATTGAGGAAATAAAAGCATTTCATTTGGATAGTACCTACACAAGGTACTCCACCCGTGACCCCGGAAAATTCTTTGCCAGTTCCCCTCTGAACAGTGAGTCCATTTCCTGTTTAAGTTGTCCTTGTTTAGCTTGAACATACAGGCGTTATGAGGTAGCCAAATTCCTTAAAAGGACCGTTCATTAATAACCAAGGTGCTTTCTGAATGAAGGGGATTCTTCTGGAATTTCAACAATTCAACAACCGGTACCAATAACAAAATTTATGTTTGCACCACTCCAAACACCCGCAGGAAAGCCAAAGTATAGCCGATGGCCAGGATTACCGAATAAACCAGCAACTCTCGCCAGAGCCTCTGGCGGACCAGGCGCGGAGCGTCAAAAAGAACGATAACAACAAGGGATAATGTAAGAAGCGCGATATGAGTGACCATCTAAAAAAAACACCTTTACGGTTTGGGCATAGCAGCATCCGTGATTTTCCCTGTACGCCTTATTTTGGCATCCACCATCATATTTACTGTCAGGGCAGGAAAAATTTCGTCCCATTTATCCTCAAACTGTTTCCATTTCTTGGGATACTTCCGGCGTACCGCCTCGCCAAAGCCGAAAATATCGGCGTTCAGTTCTTGAGCTTTGTCCACGGCAGCCCTGATCTCGTCCTCTATAACCAACTTCTGCCTCTCCTCAAGCTCTTTCATTATGCCTGGCCTATTAATATCCACCGTATACGGCTGTTCTTCGCCCAGGTCACCATCCTCTCTGACCTCCACAGTGATGGTTAGGTTTCCGTCCGATATTTCGGGCTTAACCTCACCACTGGCCCGGATTATTTCAATTGCAACCAGTTTTCCCTCGCTCTCCGGGGCTGGCGTCACAATTATCCCGCTCTTTATTCTTCCGGTTACCCAGAGCAGCCCCCGGGTCTCCTTCTCGTTCAGCCAGCCGACCAGTTTATAGTGGTGAAAGACCGCCGTCCCCGATACCTTGATATTATTGGGGAGCTCCGCTCCATCCTCTTTGGCTTTTCCTTCTCCTTTCCCTTTACGAACAACCTGCACCGTTGGAGCAACCGGTGCAGTGGTTTTGCTCTGCACTGCCTTTAGAAAATCTTTAATCTCTGTGTCGGGTGCCTTCCCGTGCGCCGTCATGGCTTGGACGGTGTTACCGATGCCGTAGGCCCAAATCTTTTCAGTCCCCAATTCCGTATTCAAGACATCCTCTGCTTCCCCTTTCGCAATCAGGAGAAACTGCCGTGTCGATGTCTCCCGGTTACGATCTATGAAGTCAGTGACCTTGCCAATACCTTCCCTGGCCAGGTCCTCCCCAATCACCATAATTTTCGTTTCTGAGAGAAAGATTTTTTTTCCCACTGTCATGGACAGGTTCCGGATGGCATCGAAGAAGGTGTAGCCGGTGCCTGTGTATACCGTCACTGCTTTCGGGCTGCCTCCCTTGACCGCAGGTCCGGCCTTAATTTCCCCCACATTGACGATCTGTACGGTTACCTTCATCTTTCCCTTCTCTTCAGCCTTATCCGCCCCGTAGCCGGCGACGATAGCCCTTTGGTCCAATTCCACCCTGCTCCAGCATCCGGCGACAAAAAAGAGAAATAGTATGAAAGGTATCAGGATGATTTTACGCTTCACCGCTCCCCCCCTTTCCGCGCAGGTAAGCAGTCATCAGGAGGAGCAGTGGCAGGCCGAATTCAATAGAAAGGAAAATGGGAGGCAATATTTTGGTAATCTGGCCTGTTAATTCTAAAAAATTTTCCCAAAGCACCACCGAAAGCACGGTCATCAGCACCCCGGCAGGCAGCACCAGTGCTTTATATTCTTTAAGATTAAGCCACTGGGCCATGGCTAGAACGGTGCAGTAATATAATATGCTAACTTTCATAACTCCACCTGACACCCAGATAAACACAGCAAGGGGTTCCACTCGCTCGATCAGTTCTGCTATACTGATTTGCCTGGTCGCAACCATGTTGGGAAACAGGACACGGGCCGTCCTATCCCCCAAAACCGCCACTGCAGTGCTAAGAAAGATTAACGATAACAGGCCGCTAATAACAATGCCTTTAAGAATTGCCCTTTTGGCTTTTTGTGGCCTGTTCAGGTATGGTATAAACATTAGTATGAATATAGTTTCCCCGAAGAGAAGGGCCGCAGGGGAAGTCCCCTTTAAAACCGGCATAATTCCTTTCTCCAGCACCGGTGTAAAATTATTAATTTGCATCTCTGGTGAAGCCAGGGCAACCAAGAGAAACCCCATAAAAGTTACCACCGGAACGAGTATTTCGTTTACTCTGGACAGTACCTCCAGCCCGGATCGTACTATGTATGCGGAGGCGATGGCCAACCCGATCAGGAAAACCAGCATGGGAGTTTCCGGCATGAACATAGTAACTAGATTTTCGGCAAACTCTCTGAAAAAAATAGTATTGGCATAAAGAACAAAAACGATAAACAGTAGACCGATGACCTTGCCCGGCAGTCTCCCGACCAAAAGTTCTCCGTACTGGACTATGTTCCTGTCCGGAAATCGCATGCCCAGATCAGCTATAACAGCGCCTCCCGCCACCCCTAAGGCAGTTACCAAAATAACCGACAACCAAAAGTCCTGTGCCGCCTCCTTATAGATTAGCCCCGGCATAATCACAACCATGGCGGGTGTGATTGTGGCTATTATCAGAAAAATCGCCTGTCTTTCAGATATCCTTCCGCCTTCAAACACTTACTTTTCCCCCTCATCTTTCGTTAAGCCAGCTCTTTTTCCTTGTCTGCAGGAGGGGTGGGGGATGAAACCGCCCCCACTCTCCTAGGATTTTTCCAGCCAAGAACCCTGGGTCTGAAAACCAATTCCCACCACGGAGCTCGTATTAAAATATCTTTTAAATCCCCGGTGGTTAAGGGAGCCACCGGAGAAAGGTACGGTACCCCGAAGGACCGCAGGGATACCAGGTGGGTCATTACCAGGACAAATCCAAGGAACAGCCCGAAGAATCCGGTGAAACCTGTCATAAGGGTTAAAAAAAGCCTTAAAAAAATGTGAGCGTCGCTCTGGGAAGGAACCACAAAGGATGATATGCCCGTAAGAGCTATAACTATCACCGCCGGGGCGCTCACCAATCCGGCGGATACCGCCGCTTCCCCAATCACCAGGGCGCCAACGATGCTTACCGCCTGCCCGATGGGCCTGGGCAGGCGCACTCCGGCTTCCCTTAAAATCTCGAAGATCACTCCCATCACCAGTACCTCGCCGAGGGCCGGAAGAGGAATCCCTTCCCTGGATGATGCCATGGTAAGCAGCAGGGGTGTCGGCAGCACCTCCGGATTAAAAGCCGAGAACGCCACATATAGAGCGGGGAGGCAAGTAGTGAAGAAAAGGGCCAGAATCCTGATCATTCTGATTAGCGAACTATAAAAGTGCCTTGAATAATAATCTTCACTGGCCTGGATAGACTCCCAAAAAAGATGAGGCACCGTCAGTACGAAAGGGGTCCCGTCGGTAAATACGGCCACCCGCCCTTCAAAGAGCTGTGCCGCAACCTTGTCCGGCTTTTCCGTATTACCGACGGTGGGGAAAATGGAAAAAGGTGCGTCCTCGATAAACTCCTCGATGTAACCGGACTCCAAAACGCCGTCGATGTCGATACGATCGAGGCGCTTCTTTACCTCGCCTACTATTTTGGGATTGACAATCCCCTTGATGTAAGCAATGCAAATATCTGTATTGCTTATCCTGCCCACCTGTACGCGCTCCAGCCGTAAATCCGGGCTTTTAATTCTCCTGCGCAGCATGGAAAGATTAACGGATAATGTTTCAATAAATCCCTCCCGTGGGCCCCTGACCACCGATTCGGTGTTAGGCTCTTCAATGGATCTGGTTTTAAAATCGGGCAGCTCAAAAATATGACCTGTATCATAGCCATCGATAAGAAGCACAATACTGGCATTGAGAATTTTTGCAAGCACTGCGCTAAATTCAGGGGACTCTTTGATTTCGGCAACACTAAGGATCTTTTCCTTAACCGAAGCCGCCAGGTCTATGATCTTGAGGTCGCATGAAGGAGCCACCGTATATGTGTCCACCATTAAGGCTCTGATCACATTTTCCCGCAAGGCCGTTTTATCAACCAATCCATGTAAATAAATCACTGCCACCCGGGTATTGCATACGACAAACTCTCTTATCACCAAGTCCATGCTGTTCCCCAGGGCGTCTCTGATCATATCCAGGTTAGCGGCTAAATCACAGGACAGTTTCGCCGTCTCAGCTGTTTGTGAACATGGTGAGGGAGAGTATACTTCTGTTTTCTTCGAGCAGTGCCTCTTAGTTAAAAGTTTTCGAAAAAGCCTTCGGTCCATTAAATCTTCCCCCAATTACGGTGAAAAATCCTAAATTTTATTGTTTCCCCAAATAGAAAGCAGATGTGTGTTTTATTTTTCCAGTTCCCGCAATACGGGTAACTCATTTGGAAGACCGGACTCCGCATCATTTAAAACGCAACAGAATAAAGCAGTAAAGCACCATTCTGCGACATTAGCAACATTTTGCAACTATTATGATAGAGATTTTTAGCCTTTTTAAAGGTAAGTACTTTATTTTAAGGCTTCTCTGTATTGGCATGCATTTTGCGGTATTGTGAATTGTGAAAAGATTAAAACTTTGAAAGGGGGATTATTAGACTGCCGTATTGTCATTGAATTGGATTTAGATATACCAGCGAAGATAGAAAGGAGAGTACGGTTTGAAAAAACACGAAGATTTTGGCGGAAGAGAATACGTGTACGAGTATCCCCCCTATTCTCCCCAGGACTTAAGAAGGCGGGAGGGGACTCTGTTGGCAGCCAGGCTAATGATTAACGCCGCCCTGACCGCTCCCTTTGCCGGCGGGGTTTCCCATGTGGAGGCGGAACTGGTGTACGGCCAGGATGAACAGGAGCAGATAGCAAGGAAAATGGAGGAGCTGGCATACACCAACAAAGCCTGGGAAGAGATGTTTAAGTACGAGGCAGTTATGGTCAGGGAGTCGGATGCAATTATCCTCCTGGGATCCCGCATGGTGGAAAACAATGCCCTGGACGCCGGCTGCGGTATGTGTGGAGGAAAGCCGGACTGCAGCTTTTTCTATGAGAGAAAAAAGTCCAAATACGGATTGGTGGATGACACGGACCGAAGGTCGGAGACCTTAATCAGGGGCCCCCTCTGCACGGCAAGAGTACATGACCTGGGCTATGCTGTGGGCTCAGCCTTATGGATGGCGACAAGACTTCTGGTTGATGCGAGGCCATTCACCAGTATAGGCATGGCCGGACTGAAACTGGGTTATTGCAAAAACTCCGGGATGGTGGTGGGTATACCGATGGCAACCCTGGCCAAGAACCCCTTTGTGGATATAAACCCCGATTACCATTTAATCAATATGGCCAAAGTGTTGGAAAATACGAGAAAACAGTATATCACCCCCCGCACTGTGACAACCTTTGATTACCGTAAGTGGATTCCCAAGCGTAAGGAGGAGAAGTAATTATGCCCAGATATGACGGTAAACTGGCTGCTCAGGAACATCTTCTGGACGTTGCTAAAAGCATGGTGCAGGCTGCATATAAAGCTCCCCTTACCACCGGCAGGATTAAACTGCACGCGGAAATAGTAACCGGAGAGGATCTGGTGCCCATAATTGAATTAATGGGAGCTGTATCCAAGATCTCTCAGTTTACAGCCTGGGATTATATAACCCTCAAGGAATCTTACGATTCCGGTTACCCGCCGGTCCTTGTACTTCTGGGAGCTGATGCGACAGTGTCGGAAATGGCATGGAACTGCGGCGCCTGTGGTTTTCCCACCTGTAAGGAATTTAACGTCTATGCCAAAGAAAACAGAGGGGGCGGAGTAGGCGGAGAGGGGCCCTCCTGTAACTGGAAAATAATGGATCTGGGGATAATCTCTGACTGGGCAGCCGCTTCGGCTTGGAGCCACAATGTTGACAACCGGGTGCAGGGCTCCACCGGCAGTGCGGCAGCAATGCTGGGGTACCTGCCCGGAACAAGCGGAATTATAGGGATTTCCATAGGACCCTGCAAGGAGCTGGTTTGGTACAGCCGGGAGTCCTTGCACAGGAAGTTTTCATATGAAGACCATGTAAAAACCATGTTCAGAACCATACCAACCAATTTTATGGCTTTTGCCGGCACTGGAAAACCTGCCTTTAAGAGCTCCGACAGATGGTGGGAAGAGATTAATTATATAAACTGGGGTTCACAGCCCGAAGCTGAAGAACGGTTTTATGAGGTATTCATGGAGATGGCGGAAATTGTTGATAAATATGGGCCTGGTATTGCAGCCAGATACAAAGAGTAATCACAGGTCTGTATCTGCGCCCGAACTGTGAAAGGAGTCATTTTATGCGGGATGTTTATGTAATCGGAGTGGGTATGTTGCGCTTCGGTAAATATCTTACGGCAACCATAAAAAGTATGGCCGAAGAAGCGGTTAACCTGGCGCTGAAGGATTGCGGCCTGGACAAGCATCAACTGCAGTCCGCTTACGTATCCAATTCTTTCTGGGGAATGTTTAACAACCAGCACTCTATTCGGGGGCAGGTGGCCTTAAGAGCTATGGGGATTCAGGGAATTCCCATAGTAAATACTGAAAACGCCTGTGCCGGGGCTTCAACCGCACTTCACCTGGCATATATGGGTATAGCGGCCGGCGCCTTCGATGTATCCCTGGCCCTGGGGGTAGAAAAGATATCCAATGAAAACAAGGCACTTTCCCTGATGTCATATGCCTCATGCATTGATGTGGAAAAAACTGAAGAACAAATAAACCTGTTGTCACAGCTTGATAAACTATACAGTCCTCAATCAGTTCAGGATCAGCCCGGCATGAACCGCAGCATTTTCATGGATATTTATGCTGCCGCGGCCCGCTGGCACATGGCCAAATACGGCAGCACGCAAAGGCAGCTGGCTGTTATTTCAGCCAAGAATCATTTCCACGGCAGCCTTAACCCTCTGGCGCAAATACAAAAGGATATGTCCGTGGAAGAGGTGCTCAATGATCCGCTGGTCTCGTACCCCCTTACCAGGGCTATGTGCTCACCGGTAGGCGATGGCGCAGCTGCTGCTATTCTTTGCTCAGAGGATTTCCTTTACAAATTGTTTAAAAAGACCCGTGTTCGTCCTGTAAAGATTTTGGCCTCGATATTGGGTTCCGGACGGGACCGGCCTATAGACGGAGTGGATATCGGGGAGCGCCTGTCAAGGCAAGCCTATCAGGTGGCCGGATTAGGCCCGGAAGACATTGATGTGGTTGAGCTGCACGATGCCAGCGCCTTTGGAGAACTGCACCAGCTGGAAGCGCTTGGATTCTGCCCGCCGGGAGAAGGGGGAATATTCTCAGAAACCGGCGCCACCAGGCTTGGCGGTAAGCTGCCGGTGAACACTTCCGGGGGATTGGAATCCCGGGGACACCCCATTGGAGCGTCCGGCCTCGCGCAAATCCATGAAATAGTTACCCAGTTAAGGGGTGAGGCGGGCAAACGCCAGGTGGAAGGGGCGCGGATAGGCCTCACGGAAAATGGCGGCGGCAATATAGGGTACGAGGAGGCGGCCATGACAATTCATATATTTGAGTCTATTAAATAACTGAAAGATTGCCGGAGTGTTACCTTTAATTGGCATGGAAGACAACTAAGGGAGAATTGGAGAATTGGGTGAATTGGGTGAATTGGAAGCTGAAATAATCAAAGAGATAGATATGCTTAAAGAATCTGACATGCCCGATAAGTGGGAACAAATTTTAAAACTATTAAGAGAACTGGGGTCAATGGTACTTGATAATAGGAGCAAGGATTCTGAGTTAATTTTATAGTCTTAAATTTATTAAGGAGGTTAAAAAAATGGCTATTTATAAAGACACGGATATGATGTATGAAGTACTGGGAGGACTGTGGAAACAACTTTTCGAAAACCCCGAGACCTGCCAAAAGATTAAAGAAGCCGGGCTGAATATTAAGTACAATTTATCCGATCCCGCCGGAACGCTTTGGGTCACCCCGGAGGGTGTATTAACCGGCAGCCAGGACCTAAAACCGGACGTCGAAATGACACTTTCCGGTGATACTGCCCATAAATTCTGGCTTAAGGAATTATCTCTGCCTGTGGCTATGGCAAAAAAACTGATTACCTCTAAGGGATCGGTGACCAAAGTAATGAAGTTGCTGCCGCTGACCAAACCGCTGCAAGACGCGTATCCTGCCGTGTGCGAAAAATATGGTTTAACTAAATAATATTGGAGATTAAAAAATGAGTTCTAAAAATATGGAGTTGCTTTCATGCCAAGTGGAGGTCGCGGCTGAAAAAAATCCTGACTTTAAAATTTTGACCTTTGAATACGGTGACTACCCTGATGAGGTAGTGACATATAAAGATATTTTCATAAATGGCTGCAAAATAGCCCGTGTACTTAAAAACAACGGAATCGGCAAAGGCGACAAGTTTGCCCTTTTGATGGGCAACCAGCCAGAGTTTGTATACGCTTTTTGGGCCGCTTCCGCCACCGGGGCAGTGCTGGTGCCCATAGACCCCCGCTCAAAGGGTGATAAACTCATTTACCAGTTGGAGAACTCAAATGCCAAGGGTATATTTGTGGCTGCCAACCTAATGGATGAAATAGAGACTGTAATGAAAAAGAAAGAGATAAAGGTGCTGGGGGTAAGCTACAAAGATGTGTTCGGGGCAGCAGTATACGATAAATACCCCAATCTTAATGAAATCCTGGCGGAGGAGGAATCGAGTCCTCCGGATGACAGAAAAATGGATGCCAATGCGCCAATAGAGCTTATCTATACTTCAGGTACCACTGGGAACCCTAAAGGAGTAGCGGCAAAGGAAAACCGTTTAAGCATATATACCCTCATTTCAAAAGCTATTTGGCAGTACACCGAAAGCGATATTCTCTATACAGGGTTATCACTCACTCATGGAAATGCCCAGAGTGTTACCTTGATACCGGCATTAGCCCTGGGAATTCCAGCTGTTATCAGCCATAAATTCACCAAGAGCAGAATATGGGATATCTGCCGGAAATATGGATGCACAACATTCTCACTTCTCGGCGGCATGATGATGGGTATATATAGTGAGCCGGTTAAAGAAAATGATGCAGATAACCCCGTACGCAAGGTATTAAGCGCGGGAACGCCGTCAGCCATATGGAGCGATTTTGAAGAAAGATTTAATGTAAAAATTCATGAGTGGTACGGGGCTGTGGAAGGCGGTTTTGCCCATAATCCGCCGGGGGTTGGCCCTATAGGCTCCTTTGGCAAGCCGCTGGATGGCTTAATGGAAATGAAAGTGGTCCGGGACGACGATACGGAGTGCGGGCCGGGTGAGATTGGTGAGCTGATCTGCCGCATGGCACAGGGAAACACTGAAGTAGAGTATTACGGCAATAAAAAGGCCTCTGAGGAAAAAACCCGTGGGGGGTGGCTCAGAACGGGAGACATGTGCCACAGGGACAGTGAGGGCTGGTTCTATTTTGATTTCCGTGCCGGCGGCGGCCTGAGAAGACAGGGTGATTTTATACAGCCTGGCTATGTGGAGAAGATCATAGCTCAGCACCCGGATATAAGTGATGTATGCGTCTATGGCATACCGGCTTCATCCGGTGCCCCGGGTGAGAGCGATATTGTGGCTGCAATTGTTCCCTTTCCTGGTAAAACCATAGACCCTAAATCAATATTTGAAATTTGTCTGTCAGGACTGGAACGTAACGCAGTCCCTTCATATTTGCAGATCGTTGATGAAATTCCCAAAACAGCATCAGAAAAGAATTTGGAGCGGCTGCTGAGAGACATGTTTGACCCTGATGCCGGTAATGTTTATAAGATTTAATCTAAGGAGGAAATGTCATGGATTACCTCGATCTTAATGTTGATCTGACTGATGAGCAAATTGATTTAAAAAAGAGTGTCAGGAAGTTTGCCAGGGAGGTTCTACGCCCAGCCGCCATTGAGCTTGATAAATTATCAGATCCAGCGGATGTTCTTAAAAAGGATTCAATTTATTGGGATGTCATGAGACAAATGAAGAAACTGGGGTACCATACCATCCTGGTTCCTGAAACCTTTGGCGGACTGGGCCTTTCGCCTATTGAGCTGCATATTGTCTGGGAAGAATTGGGCTGGGGGAGCTCGGGCTTTGCGGTCTCAATCGGGGTTGACTCCTTTCCGGCCTTTATGGGAACCATGGTGCCCGATGAAGACGGCAAAGTGATAGAAGATATAGTCATCCCATTTGTACAGAATACAGACTGCAGCTTGATAGGATGCTGGGCCATTACCCAGCCCAACCATGGATCCGATCAGCTTACTCCGGGCACGCCGATATTTAATAATCCCGGGATAACCGGCCAGGTTTCAGCTGTTCCGGACGGAGATGAATGGGTTATTAACGGACAGCAGTCAGCCTGGGTTTCAAACGGCCCCCAGGCCACTCACGCGGTGTGTTTTTTGAATATTGACAAGTCCATGGGTTTGGCAGGAGGGGGCGTGGCCATCATTCCGCTTAACCTGCCCGGGGTTTCCAAAGGGCGGTGCCTGGACAAAATGGGCAAAAGGGAACTGCCCCAGGGTGAAATTTATTATGACAATGTAAGAATACCCAAACATTTAATGCTTGTCCAGCCTGATATATATGAGTCCATTTTAGATTCAACCTTGGCAATATGTAATGCATCCATGGGTGCAATATTTACTGGTGTAGCCAGGGCGGCCTTTGAAGAAGCCCTGGCTTACTCGAAAATCAGAAAGCAGGGAGGCAAGTATCTATACGAACATCAATTTGTGCAAAAAAAATTATTTGATATGTTCCAGAAGGTTGAAACGGCCCGAGCCATATCAAGGGCGGCCGTGAATTATAATTTCTGCAATTTCCCTCCTGTCACCAGATATTCAATAATTTCAAAGACTTACTGCACCAACGTGGCCTTTGAAATTGCCAGCGAGGCTGTTCAGCTTTTCGGCGGTTATGGTGTCAGCAAAGAGTACTATGTTGAAAAGTTGTTCAGAGATGCCAGGGCGTCATTAATAGAGGACGGCTCAAACGATGTGCTGGCCCTTACTGCTGCCCTGTCACTAATCGAGAATTACGAATAATAAGGGAAAATATTTGTAAGCGGTGCATCGGCATTTGCTGCCTGCGCCGCTTACAAGCAAGGCGGGCGATGTAATGGATGCCAGGGGTATGTTTAGGGAGCATGAAAAAAAAATAAACATATTAGTTGTTTGGCTAGGTTGGGGTACGACAATTGGGGGATATTCCATCTGTTTTTCTTTATACTTCATGGGGTTTCGGCTCTGGGAAATTGGTGATCTGATCTGGGGCCTCTTTTTTGGTATTGCTCTAAGCATTGTAACAACTGTTGTTTATGCTGTCAGGCATTTAGAAAGTTATACGAAATATATTTCCATTTTATGTTTTTCCTTGTCTGTTTTCTACGTGGAAAGTTATCTAAGCGTCACGCCTAATCCAGTCTTATGGCTGCTTCCGGTGGGTATAGGGTGTTTATATTTTATGCCGCGCTTAAGTGCTGCTGCGGCTATAATCAACATTATACTTTGTTACATATCACTGATAGTTATGCGGCACTTTTCAAGTGAAGATCTTTATAAATATGCAGCCACCTTTAGTGCTAGTTTGCCTCTTGCCGTTTCAGTATTGATAGTTATAAGTGTGCGGGCCAGGAGTCTGCTTTTCAATTTGGCTGAACGGGAAGAGGAGCAGAAAAAGTTATTAATCAGTATGGAGACACTGATTACCAGGTCGGCAGAAACTTCCGGGCAGGTATATCAATCAGGCCAAAAGCTGGTAGATGCCGTTAAAACAAGCGAGCTATCAGTTCATGGTATAGCTTCAATGTCGGAAGAACTATCCGCAACAATTGAGGAAGTCGGTGCAAGCTTGGCAGAAATAAACATGTCGTCAGCTACGGTGGCCAGTGCGGCTACTGAGGGTGGCGGGGTTCTTACTAAAGCCAACCTGCAAATGGAGGTTATTGGTGAGATTGTGCAAAAGCTGGCGGCCATGATCAGGGAACTGAATGACAGTTCGCAAAAAATTGGCGAAGTAATTAATGTCATATCAACCATTGCCGGACAGACCAACCTGCTGGCCTTAAATGCGGCTATTGAGGCGGCCCGGGCGGGCGAACACGGCCGCGGGTTTGCGTTGGTGGCCGTGGAGGTTAAAAGGCTGGCGGATAACAGCAGTAAGGCGGCAGAGGAAGTAGCTGTGCTGATTAACAAAGTGCAGGCCGATACAAACGGAATCGTAGGTGCGATGGAAGAAGGCATCACTGCCGTAAACAGCGGATCGGAATTAGTACAGGAAGCGGGCGATGTTTTTAAAGGAATCTTAAATAGCACGCAAATGCTGGCGGATAATACCGCACAGATAGCAACCGCAACAAAAGAGATCGAACAGAGCGGGCTGCAGGTAGCCTCTGTATCCGATGAACAGTTTTCCTTTATTCAGAAGACTGCCGCTGAGGCCAAAAGCCTTATGGCAGCTGCGCAAGAATTAAACATGAATCTGCAAAGGGAGTGATAAAAGAATGGGTATTTATGCTATCACCGGGGCAGGAGGATATATAGGCCAGCGCATAATAGAACATCTGGACAATAATACCAATTGCGATCAAATACTAGCTATTGATTTAAACCCTCCTTCTATAAACTCTGCAAAAACCGTATTCTACAGATCCGATATTAGAGATAAAGGTTTGATTGATTTTCTTGGTAATTATCAAATAGACTGCCTAATTCATCTGGCATTTGTTGTTAACCCGATTCATGACGAAAAGAAAATGTACGATATTAATGTAAATGGTACCAAAAATATATTAAGCATTTGCGAAAAACTTAAAATAAAACATATAATCATGGCCAGCAGCGCCACAGCTTACGGAGCATATAAAGACAATCACGAGTTCTTAAAGGAAGAAGATCCCATCCGTATATTTCCTCCAAGCTTCAGCTACGCATACCACAAGGGAATAAATGAAGAACTTTTTAATGAGTACATGGAAAAATATAAGGACGTAATATTTAATATAATCCGCCCTTGTATTGTATATGGTCAAAATGTAGATAATTATCTTTCCCGCTACTTTAAAAACCCCGTTATTATTCTAGTAGACGGCAACGACCCGCCATGGCAATTTGTCCATGAAGATGATGTGGCGGAATTAACCATAAAATTGCTGGAAGCAAAAATACCCGGAGCGTTCAATGTAGCGCCGGACGGGGTGATCAGAATGACTGAAATAGCTAAATTGATTGGCAAGCCGGTAATTAAATTACCCATGTGGCTGGCCAGGCCCCTTGCCAAATTGCAGTGGAAAATCAGATATCTGGAAATGCCTCACGGGTCCCTTGATTATTCTGCATATACCTGGACGGTTGATAACAGCAGGTCTAAAAGTGAGCTAAATTTTAGTTATAAATACAATACAAGGGATACTTTAATTCTTATGCTCCAATCGAAAGGATACAGTATAAAAGAATAGCCCTAAAATTTAGTGTATTCTAAAGGAGTTAAATATATTTTATAATCAGAATATACAGATGCTTGGGTATAATCTTTTTTGGGGAGGGGAGACAATGAACTTTTTTATCTTCAAAACCGAAGAAAATGCGAGAGATATGTTTGAAGAAAAAAGTGTTCATCCAGCCAATGTTCACCCCGTTTTGTTAGATTCTTGGCAGAGATCCCGTCTTCATAATGTGAACCCGTTTATTGAGGCCGCGCCCACAGTTTCCTGGGACTGCAAAAATGATTTGGATAATATCCTGATTAAAATAGCTAAACCCTATTTTTCTTATTATAAGAATTTGTTATTGTTGAGCGAGTGCGTTTTTAGTATTGCTAACTCAGAAGGCATTATAATATGCGTGGAAACCAAATTTAAAGAAGCATGGAATTTACTGGAAAAGCACAATTATATGGTTAGTTCCTCATGGAATGAGCAGAATGTAGGAACTAATGGCATAAGCTTAGTGCTAAAAGAAAAAAATAATGTAATCGTACATGGCAGAGAGCATTATTCGTATTGTTTCAATCCCTACAGCTGTATGGCTTCACCAATATTTCACCCTCTAAGCAAGGAAGTTGTCGGTGTGTTAAATTTATGCACCTGGGCAAATGAAAAAAATGTGCATACCATGGGCTGGGTTGCTGCCACGGCCCGGTTGATAGAGTCCGGACTGGGTATCCATATTTTGAATTGCGACAACAATAATAAACAACCAAAGAATATTTCGCAATTCTTCGTGAATAACAATCCTATTGTAAAAACTCCGTCCCCTGAAATCATTGGGAAAGACCATGCTTTTTTGTTTGCCTTAAATTTGGCTGAAAAGGCTGCGAAAGCTGATCTCAATATTCTGTTGACCGGAGAAACCGGTACCGGGAAGGATCTTTTTGCCAGGGAAATACACAATAGCAGTCAACGTTCGTCGGGCCCATATGTCGCCATAAACTGTGGAGCTATACCTAAAGAATTGATTGCCAGTGAATTATTTGGTTATTCAGAGGGTGCATTCACCGGCGCATCACGGCGAGGTCATCCCGGCCGCTTTGAACAGGCCGATGGAGGAACTATATTCTTGGACGAAATTGGAGATGCGCCTAATGAGGTGCAGATAGGTCTATTAAGAGTGATAGAGGAAGGTTGTGTGTACCGGCTGGGTTCGGTTAGGCCTACTCCTGTCAATGTCAGAGTGTTGGCAGCCACCAGCAGAGACTTAAATATACTTGTCCAAAACGGTGATTTTCGTAAGGACCTTTATTACAGGCTCACGGGGGTAAATATTATGATACCTCCGCTTCGTGAACGAAAGGAAGACATATCTTTGCTGGTAGAATATTATTGGGATAATATGAGGGAAAAATATGGGCACAATTGTATTCTCAGTGATGATCTAATGGAGTTTTTTCAGGAGCATGATTGGCCTGGCAATGTGCGGGAATTAAAAAATACGGTTGAACGATTAGCAGGGCTTGCAGGAGATCAGATCATAAGTCGTGAACTTCTCGCATATTTAATGCCTAAAAAGATTATGCCAGGAATAACTGGAATAACTAATAATATATCCACGAATTTATTGTCCAATAATAATAATAAGTTGTCTGGCACAAAAATTAATCCCAAAAAAGATGCTTTGATTAAAGCGCTGAATGAAACAGGGGGTAAAATAGGTAAAGCGTCGGAATTATTAGGAATAAATCGCTCAACAGTATATAGAAGAATGAAAAAATATGGAATTATGGATGAATGCTAAACAATCTTGATTCATAAATGAAAAACCGGGCCATCCCGGTTTTTTTAGTCTAAGGCTTTATTTTACTTGTACACCAAGACTGTACCAGGTATGACTCTTTAAGAGAACAACTAAAAAATGTTAAATTCAAAATAGCGATGTAATCCGTCCATTGGACAACCCATATTTTGCCCATTTGTTTTTTAAACATCCGGGCTCCACCCCAGCGACCGCGATATCCTGCCTGACATGGCGGTAATTGCCCGTATCAGGTCATCCTCGTTCTCCCTTATCCTGGAGGCCGGCCCTGAAATGCTGACAGCCGCTGTCACCCTCCCGCTGTAATCCCTGATGGGTGCGGCCACGCAGGAGATTCCCTCCGCAGCCTCCTCCCGGTCCACGGCGTATCCCGCTGCCCTTATAGCGGAGAGCTCGCGCAGCATGTCCGAAGGATCGGTAATGGTATTCCGGGTCATCTTTTGCAACCTGTCCGGAGCGAGGAATTCGCCGGTATCGTCCTCGGGCATGAAGGCCAGAAGCACCTTGCCAATCCCGGTGGCGTGGGCCGGGATTGTAAAGCCTTCCGGCGGGGAAGTAAAGGAAGGCGTTATCGGCGGAATTACCAGTATGAAAAGAACATTACCCTGGCGGGTGATCGTCCCCGCGTGAACCGAAAGGTCCCACTCCCGGATCAGCGGCTCGGCCTCCTTCTGGATGATCGTAACCTTGGCCCTGTACCTGTTATGCCCCCCCAACTCCAGGAACTTCCAGCCGATAATGAATTTATTGGTCAGCGGGTCCTTTTCTATAAAATCGTGCAGCAGCAGGGTGTTGGTAAGACCGTAGGCTGTAGTCCTGGGAATGTCAAGGACCTGGCTTATCTCAGCCACGCTCATGGGCGCGGGGTTCCTGGCCAGTATGGCAATCAGTTCAAGGGCCCTGTCCACTGACTGAAGTATTACACCCTGACCTTTTTTGTTTTCTCTCTCTTTTGATGGCATATAACAGTCTCCACTGAGCTTTTTCTTTGATAGTATAGCAGAAATATTGTCCGCCGATAAGAAAATATTATGAAAATGGGTAAGACAGTAAAAGTTTTGATTGAAAAATATTGCGAATTTATATACGATTATAGTAGACGTCTACATATTAAACTTTATGTCTACTATATGGACTTTCATCAGAAAAAGGCAGACTGCCCCTAAAGAAGTCCGTATAAAAAAAAGGGGTGATGGCTGACCGGTTAACTGAACTGCGGAAAAAAATATTATTCAGTATTTTTTTATAGGAGGGTTGCAAATGCCGGATCAGGAACAGTTGAAATCCAGCATTATGGATAAGGACATGTGCTCCGGATGCGGAATGTGCGTTGGGCTCTGCCCGTATATCATGAGCATACGGGACAGTGTAAGAGTTATACATAGCTGCGGGCTTAAAGACGGGATATGCTTTAATACCTGCCCCAAGGCATCGCTGAACGTAGGGGAGCTGGACACCTCAGTTTTTGGCGCCCCCAGAAAAGACCAGGCCCTGGGAGTATTCAGGGGCATATATTTCGCCCGCGCCCTGAACAAGTCCAGTGTTGCACAGTACGGGGGAGTGGCCTCCGGGCTAATGGCCTTCGCCCTGGAACAGGGATTGGTGGACGGGGCAGTGGTAACCGGGGGCAGCGCCATGGAACCCAAGCCGTTGTTGGCGAAAACAGCCGGCGAGGTGCTGGCCTGCGCAGGGTCCAAATACACTGCCGTGCCCACCCTGTCGGCCTTTAACGCCGCTGTCAGGGATGGTTATGCCAGGCTGGGGCTGGTGGGCCGCCCCTGCCAGGTGGAAGCGGTGAGAAAGATGCAGGCCGGCAAGCACATGGAGTCGCACCTGGACAGGGAAAAGGCGGCTGTGCTTACTGTGGGCATTTTCTGCTTCTGGTCCCTCAGGCCGGGCTTCTATGACTTCCTGGCGGAAAAGTCCGGGGGCGCCCGGATAACCAGGGTGGACATTCCCCTGGAGGGACTGACTGTCACCGCCGGAGGTAACACGGACACCTGGCCGGTGGAAGAGATCAGGCAGTACATAAAGGACACCTGCAACAGCTGCCTGGACAGCACATCGGAGTGGGCCGACATTTCTGTGGGATCCACCGAGTACGACCCCCAGTGGAACACCCTGGTGATCAGGACGGTCGCCGGCCAGTCGCTGGTGGACCTGGCAGCGCAAAAGGGCGTTATTGAGATGAAACCTTATCCGGAAGAAAGACTCCCCATACTAAAAAGGGCCGCCATCAATAAGAAGATGCGGGTCCTGGGCGCGGAGGAAAAGCCGGGGTACCTTGCAATTCCGGATGAATACATCACAGAGATTAAGAAACAGTGGGAGGTGCTGCAGCCATGAGTATTTTCGGAGTGGCGCTGGACCAGCCCGGCCAGAGCGTGGTGCTCACCGGAAACGAGGCGGTGGCCAGGGGGGCCATTGAGGCGGGGGTGGGCTATGCAGCTTGCTATCCCGGATCCCCCACGGCCGAGGTGCTGCCCACCCTGGCGCAGCTGGGCGACAAATTCAATATATACACCGAATACAGCACCAATGAAAAGGTGGCCATAGAGGGCGCGGCGGCGGCTTCGTTCGCCGGACTAAGGTCAATAACCATCTGCAAGGTGGACGGTTTCAACGTGGCCCTTGACTTTGCAACGGCCATCTGCATCTCCGGAAACCGGGGGGGCATGGTGATCATGGTGGGCGACGACCCCAGCGCCCATTCCAGCATCAAGGAAGAGGACTGCCGATTCCTTGTCAGGACGGCAAACCTGCCCATGATGGAGCCCGGCACCATACAGGAGGCAAAGGAGATAACCAAGGCGGCCTTTGAGCTTTCCGAAAAGATCATGCTGCCGGTGGTGGTGCGCTGCACAACCAGGATCTGCCACGCCAGCGGCGATGTAAAACTGGGGGAACTGCCACCTATCGAAAAAAACGCCGGTTTTCCCAAGGACCAGAGGTTTGTCACCAGCGCCATGTTTGTGCCCTTCATGAAAAACAAGGTAAAGAGCGCGGCCATGGCTGCAGAAAACTCTCCCTTTAATTTTTACGCCGGCCCGGAAAACGCGGAAAGGCTGGTCATCGCCTCGGGCCCAAGCTATACATACGCCCGGGAGGCGGTGGAAATGCTGGGCCTCACCGGCAGCGTCGGGGTGTTGAAGATGGCCACCACGTGGCCCCTGCCGGAGAATTTCATACTGAAATACCTTATCCAGGCCAAAGAGGTTGTATTTGCCGAGGAGATCGATTCCTTCCTGGAGGACGGGGTGATGACCCTGGCCGCCAAGCACTGGGGCGAGGTCGGCAGCATTAAATTTTACGGCAAGAACTCAGGTGACGTGGCCGGGCCACGGGGACCGTTTGTAGGGGAACTGGACCCGGACATAATGGCGGGCTGCCTGAGCAGAATTTTCGGTGTTCCGTACTCCCCCCCCACCATACCCAATGTGGGGGAGG
>JBMOPE010000038.1:0-140859 GCA_049323755.1 Bacillota bacterium | reverse complement strand
TACTCACCCGTCCGCCACTAAGATTTAGATTCGCAAGCTTCCTCTAAATCTCCGTTCGACTTGCATGTGTTAAGCACGCCGCCAGCGTTCGTCCTGAGCCAGGATCAAACTCTCCATAAAATCTTTTTATGAAAAGCTCTTTCAAGCTCTTTATTGACGTTCTTTATGTTCTCTTATTCCAAATTCGAACTTCGAGAACGGTTCTGGCTTAATTCATCCATCACTTTTTTTGCCACTGTTTAGTTTTCAAGGACCGTTTTTTGCCGCCGCCGTTTTCCGCCGGCAAGAAGTTATTCTATCACTTTGCCGCTTCCCGGTCAACTGGTATTTTTTAGTTAACCGCTCGGCGCTTTCTTTTTTTCACCGCCGTTTCCGGCTGGCAAGAAGTTATTCTATCACTTCCTGCACTGCTGGTCAACAGACAATTAATGGTGTGCCATAAAAGCGGTGACTTATACATATTAGCATTTTTGGATGTCCCGGTCAACTGTGTTCAGCTATTTTTTTATTATTTTACCTTTATTATTTATTCTTCATTATCAATATTTACCTTTGCCATGGCCACCAGTTTGTCCCCAGGTCCCAGTCTCATCAGGGTGACCCCCTGGGTAGCCCTGCCCATTATTGAAATATCCTTGGCAATTATCCTTATTATGATGCCTTCCCTGCTAATCATCATTACTTCATCTTCATCCCTGACCACCTGCAGGGCAACCACCTCTCCATTACGCTGGCTGGTTTTAATATTTATTATTCCCTTTCCGCCCCTGGCCTGCTGCTTGAATTCCTCCACCCTTGTTCTTTTTCCAAAGCCGTTTGCAGTAACTACAAGCACATCTGTACCTGTACCAATGGTGTCCATTGAAACCAGCTCGTCCCCTTTTCTGAGGGTTATACCTTTTACTCCCCTGGCAGTCCTTCCGTAAGGGTTTACATCTTTTTCAGAGAAATGTATAGCCAAACCATTCTTTGTCCCCAATATAACTTCCTGGGAGCCGTCGGTAAGCTTCACTTCAACAAGCTCATCCCCGTCATCCAGGGAAATAGCTATAATCCCGTCCCTTCTGGAGGTATTGTACTGAATAAGCTGGGTTTTCTTAACTATGCCTCCCCGGGTGGCCATGAAAAGATATTCTTCCCCGGTGAATTCCTTGACCGGTATCACCGCAGTTATTCTCTCCTCTCTTTCAAGGGGAAGAAGGTTAACAATGGCGGTTCCCTTGGCGGTTCTGCCTCCCTCGGGCAATTCATGCACCTTTAACCGGTACACCTTACCCCTGTTAGTAAAGAAAAGGAAGTAGTGGTGAGTGCTGGTGATAAAGAGGTGTCTTACAAAGTCCTCTTCCTTTGTGCCCATTCCGGCTATACCCCGTCCTCCCCTTCTCTGGCTCTTATAGGTGTCCAGCGCAATCCTCTTTATATACCCCTGGTTGGTTATGGTGATAACCATTTCCTCTTCCTGTATCAAATCCTCAATATCTATAACGGATTCTTCATCAGAAATCACTGTTCTTCTGGAGTCCGCAAATTTTTTCTTAATCTCTGTGAGCTCATCCTTAATTATGTTATAAACCATCCACTCGTTTTGAAGTACTTCACGCAGGTGTGCTATCCTGTCCATCAGTTCGGCATATTCATTGTCCAGCTTTTCCCTCTCAAGGCCGGTTAAACTGCGAAGCCTCATCTCAACAATGGCCTCTGCCTGCCTTTCAGATAAATTAAATTTTTCCACGAGGGATTTTCTTGCTATGTCTACTGTTCTGGAGGACCTTATTGTGTTAATTACTTCATCTATGTGATCGAGGGCGATAAGAAGCCCTTCCACGATATGGGCTCTGTCCTCGGCCTTATCAAGGTCAAATTTTGTTCTTCTTGTGATAACCTCTTTCTGGTGGGCCAGGTAGTAGTACAAGAGTTCCCTTAAATTAAGATATCTCGGCTCACCATCCACCAGCGCCAGCATGATAACCCCGAAGGTCTCCTGCATCTGGGTATGCTTGTACAGTTGGTTAAGAATTATATCCGGATTAGTATCCCGGCGCAGCTCAATAACAACACGCATACCCCTGCGGTCAGACTCATCCCTTAGATCGGTTATCCCTTCTATTTTCTTTTCTTTAACCAAATCAGCTATTTTTTCAACAAGCCTTGCCTTATTAACCATATAAGGCAGCTCTGTCACGATAATTGCGTTCTTTCCACCGCTTATTTTTTCTATTTCAGTGGTGGCCCTTACCTTTATTGAACCTCTTCCGTTTAGATAGGCGTCCCTTATACCATCCCTGCCCATAATCTTTCCGGCGGTGGGGAAATCCGGACCTGTAATGTGCTTCATCAGCTCTTCCGGCCCGGCGCCAGGGTTTTCTATGAGGTGAAGTATACCGTCAACTACCTCTCCGAGATTGTGAGGGGGAATATTTGTGGCCATCCCCACGGCAATTCCCGAAGACCCGTTGACAAGCAGGTTGGGTATTTTCGACGGCAGAACTGTAGGTTCCTGGTCGCTACCGTCATAGTTGGGTATGAAGTCAACAGTGTTCTTTTCTATATCGGCCAGCAGTTCCATGGTAATTTTGGCCATTCTGGCCTCTGTGTAACGCATGGCCGCTGCCGAGTCTCCATCAACCGAACCAAAGTTACCATGCCCGTCCACCAGTGGGTAGCGGCACGAAAAATCCTGTGCCAGTCTGACAAGGGCGTCGTAAATTGCAGCATCACCGTGGGGGTGAAACCTTGCCATAACCTGACCAACTATATGGGCACTTTTTTTATGCGGTTTGTCGGGATACATCCCTAACTGGTACATTGCGTAAAGTATTCGCCTGTGTACCGGTTTAAGGCCGTCCCTGACATCAGGCAGGGCTCTTCCCATGATTACGCTCATAGCATAGTCAAGGTATGATTGTCTCATTTCGTCATTAATGTCTATTGGTACTACATTACCTGTTGCAAGCGGCAAAAGGCTCCCCCCATATAAATCAATAATTTTTTCCCGGTTATGTAATTTAGCCGATTACTATTATATCAGGTTTGGAATTAAATTTAAATTATTCAAAATTCACCCCTAATACTATATTTTCCTTATGCTTATTACGCAATACTTTATTTTTCCATAACAATATCGGCTAATTACAGGTTGCGGCCCATTTTTCCTCGCAGGAGCTCATGCCACCTGGCGGGGAACCTCTAAAACAGCCTTTACGTTCCCCTGATGCCTTTAATATTTTTATCGGTTAAGGCGACCACGCTAACTGCCGCCATGTATTTTTAATAATTTGTCTTCAGAGGACCCCTGCGGTATATCCAGCCGGTATACCCTGGGTTATTTTTTAATGCATTAAGGTAATTGTTAATACCTTTTTTAGCTTTGATCAGCCCTGCCGGATAAAAGGCTCCCAAAACCACCATAAGTAAAATCAGTCCCCAGGCCTCCAACGGTCTTCTCACCTCCCGCGAAAACTATGTTTACATGTTATCACGGCAATGCAAACCTGTTGACAGTCGAAATTTTTAAATTACCTTTTTATATCTCTTTATTTTATATTTTTTCTACTGTTTGGTAATAAATGTAATTTATTCTCTTACCCATACATATTTATTTTATAGAGCATCAAACTCTTTAAATTTATCATGAGGTGAAACCATTGAATACTTTTGAAAACAAAATTATACTCATTTTTTTCACAGCTCTTGGTACAATGCTGGGCTCGGTAATGATAGGCTCACTTGCCGCAGTTCTGGTTAAAGAACCACCTGTTGCTGTGATGCTAAAGCTTGCCAGGGATATGAAAATATGGGCCATTGCGGCCGCCATAGGAGGTACTTTTTCTACTTTTGAAGTTTTTGAAAGCGGACTTTTTAATGGTGATGTAAGGGCGGTAGTTAAGCAAATGCTTTATATTGCCAGTGCCCTGGCAGGAACTCAGGCAGGATATTACCTTATACTGGCCCTTTGTGAGGGAAATTTTGAATGAAAAAAATATTAAAATCAGTTTCGCTGCTAATTATAGGTATAATTATCGGTTCGGTGGGCTCTAACCTGTATATCGGAAGACATATCGACTACCTTACCCTGACCAACAAAACACTCCAGGACAGCCTTGCAGATGCAGAGCGGGAGCTTCAAAACATAAAAGAAGCCGATAAAAAAAGAAAATATGTTATTTCGGGCTTTGATATTTTTTTAATGATGGATAAACAGGAGGAAATAACCGATTATGATGAGCTTACGGTTGAATTTGAAGTAAACAAAAAAGTCAAGGAGTGGTTAAATCCCCTTATAGGCCAAAGGGTGGAAGACCTTGATACTCTTCTTATTCCAAGAATAATTGATAACCGTGAAATAGCGGTTAATGGCAACATGTACCGACTAAGAACCTACATAGTGGTTGTAAATCAGAAGACCAGCGTATACATAAAGTCCACCAGAATAAAATCCAATGGAACTATGTAACAGGAAGCATTACTAACGGGTCCGGAATTGGAAATTGGGAATCAGGAATTGGTAAAAAAAACCGCCTTCTATTTCGATGGCGGTTTAATGATAAAGATTAGAATTACCTATTCTCCTATACAAAACCCCAACCTGCCAATTCCTAATTCCTAATTCCTAATTCCCAATCATACATCCAAATTTTTAACATACCTTGCGTTCTGTGTTATAAAATCCCTTCTTGGCTCAACCTTATCCCCCATAAGGGTGGAAAAAATAGCGTCAGCCTCTACGGCGTCCTCCAGCGTCACTTGTAAAATGGTCCTTACATCGGGGTCCATGGTTGTTTCCCAAAGCTGCACTGCATTCATTTCACCAAGGCCTTTATACCTCTGAATACTTATACCGTTTCGCCCTATGTTGTTCAAAATCTCTTCCAGTCCCTTGTCGTTGTAAGCATATCTTTCAGACCTGCCCTTTTTTATCTTGTAAAGAGGCGGCTGGGCGATATATACGTAACCTGACTCAACAAGATTTTTCATGTAGCGGTAGAAGAACGTTAGAAGCAATGTCCTGATGTGAGCCCCGTCAACATCGGCATCAGTCATTATTATTATCTTGTGATACCTGGCCCTGGATATATCAAACTCATCGCCTATTCCCGTTCCAAGGGCGGTAATAAGTGACCTAATCTCTTCATTTCCCAGTATTTTATCCATCCTGGCCTTTTCCACATTCAGTATTTTACCTCTTAAGGGGAGTATGGCCTGGAATTTTCTGTCCCTTCCCTGCTTTGCCGAACCTCCCGCGGAATCTCCCTCCACCAGGTACAGCTCAGAAGCCGAGGGGTCCTTTTCAGAGCAGTCAGCAAGTTTTCCGGGAAGGGTGGAGCTTTCAAGGGCACTTTTTCTCCTGGTAAGCTCCCTTGCCTTACGGGCCGCCTCCCTTGCCCTGGAAGATAATAATGACTTTTCAATAATTCTTTTTCCTACCGAGGGATTTTCTTCAAGAAATGTTCCCATTCCCTCCATCACAACAAAATCAACAACTCCCCGAACCTCGCTGTTTCCAAGTTTTGTTTTGGTCTGCCCTTCGAATTGAGGCTCCGGAACCTTTACACTTATAACAGAGGTTATACCCTCCCGGATGTCTTCTCCGGAAAGATTGCTGGTGCCATTCTTCAAAAAGTTATATTTCTTGGCATAATCATTAGCGATCCTTGTAATGGCTGTTTTGAAACCGGCCTCGTGAGTTCCTCCGTCAACCGTATTAATGTTATTCACATAGGAAAAAAGGTTTTCCACATACGCATCGGTGTACTGAATAGCTACCTCTACCTGTATTCCATCCTTTTCCCCAGAGAAATATATTATCCTGTTGTGAAGTGGTGTCTTATTTCTGTTGATATGCCCTACAAAGTCTTTTATTCCGCCGTCGTGCTGAAAAACCAGGGACTGATCATTTCTTTCGTCAACGAGGGTAATCTTTATGCCTTTGTTTAAAAAGGACAGCTCCCTGAGGCGGTTAGTCAGTGTTTCAAGGCTGAACACAGTTTCTTCGAATATGGCGGCGTCGGGCTTAAAGGTTATCTTTGTGCCTGTTGACTCAGTGTTATCCACAACTTCCAGGGGAGTAACCGCTGCTCCTTTTTCATAGCGCTGCCTGTATATACATTTGTCTCTTCTTACTTCAACTTCCAGCCACTCGGAAAGGGCGTTAACAACTGTTACCCCAACCCCGTGAAGGCCGCCGGAAACCTTGTAGCCACCCCCGCCAAATTTTCCTCCTGCATGTAGAATGGTAAGAACCGTTTCTACAACGGGAAGTCCTGTCTTGGGGTGAATATCCACAGGTATACCTCTTCCGTTATCCATAACCGATACGGAATTATCATTATGAATAATTACCTCTATGCGGTCGCAATAGCCTGCCATGGCCTCATCAATGCTGTTATCCACAACCTCGTAAACAAGGTGGTGCAATCCCCTTGCACTGGTGCTTCCAATATACATGCCGGGTCTCTTCCTTACAGCCTCCAGCCCCTCGAGCACCTGGATTTCATCTACTCCATAACGGCCGGTGTTTTCTTGTTCAAACAAAAAAGGTACCCCCGTTCATTAAATAGTCATTGCCTAAATGGCAACGTCGATTATTCATCAATTGTAAAATCGTTTGATGATCTCTTTTTAAGGGTGCTGCATGAAATAGGAGAAATAAAAATTTTATCTGAGGTTATCACATAAGATTTTTCTTTCCCTTGTTCAGAGATGTTTTCAATAAAGCCCTCGTCCCTGGCAATCTCCATAAACTCCTTGTTAATAGCTGAAAAACCTTTTTTATAATCCAATATTGCTATTATATCCTTTTTTAAAGCTACAGTATCTCCCCCTAAATGAAGGAACATCTTTTAACCCCCTTTTATTTGTCCCCCTTCTATCCTATAGGTTCTAAAATCCCCTGAAAAATATCCTTCAATTTCCCTGTTTGAGGTTATAAAAACCTGTCCCTCACCCTCCAGAAGGTTATCCAGACCTTTTCTTCTGTGAATGTCAAGCTCAAGGAAAACATCGTCCAGAAGCAGCACAGGGTATTCCCCGTATTCATCATAAAACATTTTTAAGAGTGAAAGCTTTAGGGAGAGAACCACTGAACGCTGCTGTCCTCTAGACCCAAATTTCCGTGTATCTTTTTTGTTTATGAAAAAAAGTATATCATCCCTATGGGGTCCGAAAAGAGTCTGTTGTCTCAATAATTCCTCTTTTATTCTCTTCCTTACCGTTTCTTCATAAAGTTTTTCAATTTCTTCCGGACTCATTCCTTTTTCCAGGGGCAAACTGGAAAGGTAATTAAAAGTAATATCCTCCTTACCTGCAGTAAGACCTCCAAACACCTCTTTGAGAACCGGAAAAATTTTTTTAAGCAAAGCTATTCTTGAATTAATAATCCTGCTGCCGTAAAAAACCAACTGCTGGTTCCATGGTTCAATAAACTCTGCCGGTTTACCGGTTAGCCTATCTTTTAAAAGATTGTTTCTTTGGGACAGCACTCTTTCATACTTACTTAGATTATAAAGATACTGATAATCATAGGGACCAAGCTCAAGATCAATCCATTTTCTTCTTTCAGAAGGTGACCCCCTTATCAGGTCAAGGTCAGTAGGTGTAAAGGAAAGTGAAAGTATTGGATTAAAAATCTTTCCCCTGCTTTTCTTTATTCCGTTTTCTGAAAAAACCTTAGCTCCTTTTTTATCCAGTGACACTGTTATTTCAACAGAATAGTTATTTCTTTCAACCTGGGACTTTATAAGGCATTCTTCCTCCTGCCAGTTAATAACTTCCCTTTCTCTGGCTGTTCGAAATGATCTTCCTGCCGTACAAAAAAAGACTGCCTCTAGGAGATTTGTCTTACCCTGGGCATTGTCACCTGTAACAATATTTAAATGAGGATGCGGAATCCAGTTAAGTTCTTTATAATTTCTAAAATTACTTAAATACAGCCTCCCGACCCTCATTACTTATTCACCGTTTCATAAACGACCCTGAAGGACCCTGTATCATCTACACTTACCACATCACCGTCAGCCAGAGTCCTGCCCCTGCTTTGGGACACTTCTCCATTTACCTTTACAACACCAGACTGCACAAGGTATTTGGCCTGTCCCCCGGTTCCGGCGATGCCGGCCCACTTTAAAAATTGGTCTAACCTTATAGACCCTTTTACAGGTACGCTGCGCAACTACTTCACTCCTTGGAAGTTCTGGCCGGAACAATTATTGAAAGGTAATCGTTATCCCCGGGGGGTGTCAATAGCGCGGGCGTGTAAGTACCCGTGATTTTCATGGTTATTTCTTCACCCTCACAGGCTTTAAGCGCATCACACAGATAGCGTACATTAAACAGTATGTCAAAATTATCCCCTTTAACTTCTGCCGGGATATCTTCCCTTATCCAGCCATTTTCACTTTTAACGCTTATTATTACCCCTTCATTCCGGGTCTGAAACACTATTAGGGAATTCCTTTCCCCCGCCAGTAGGGAAGCCCTGTCTGCAGAATCAAGCATTTCCCTGATAGATACCGTAAGATTGCAGGTAAAATTATCGGGTATTACCTGCCTGTATGATGGAAACCTTCCGGAAACAAGCCTTGATGTTACAACACAGTCCTCGGTTTTAAATATAATATGGTTTTTAGAAAGCGTTACCTGTACCGTATCACTGTTACCCATAACCCTGACTGTCTCATTAAGAGTCTTTCCAGGCACTATTACATTTATAATCTCGGCTGAGGACGAAGTTATTCTGAATTTTTTCATGGCCAGCCTAAAGGTATCTGTGGCTACCATAGTGGCATTGTTGCCTTCAATTTCAAGTAAAACACCTGTGAAAACAGGCCTGGCCTCATCGGTTGAAAGGGCGTAAATAACCTTTTTTACTAAATTTTTAAATTCCTCTGACTTTACTTCGAAGGAAAACTCACCGTCCGGCACCTGAAAAGAAGGAAAATCACCGGCACTATAGCCGTTAATATTGAATTCCGACTGGCCGTACCTTATGGTTGCCAGGTTTCCTCCCCCAATTGTTTCAAACTCTATTGGGATATCAGGGAGCTTTTTTGAAAACTCCGCAATGTATCTTGCCGGAATAACCAGGGATCCCGTCTCAACAACATCAGCCTCAACGGAGCAGTTAATTGACATTTCCATGTCAGTGGCTGAAAGGTTCAGCTTTCCTTCACTGCAGCTGAATAGTATTCCCGTGAGAATGGGAAGAGGGCTTCTGGGGGATATTGCCCTTTGCACATTTTGGATGGCGTAGGAAAGTTTTTCTTTGTCGATAAAAAATTTCATAATCACACACCGGTCTTAATATAATTATTATTTAAAAACTTATAGGAGCAGTAGTAATAGTACCTGTTGATTTGTGGAATTCATAAAAAAAGCTTTATGCTGACTGGCTTTTAGGAACCTTAAAACTTGTAGATATCGAAGTGGTTTTATTGAAAATTATTATTTTGTCAAAAATTGACTTTAATAAATAATCCTCAATTGCCACAAGTCCGCTCTTTAACCGTTTTTAATTTTGTGGATAAGTTCTTTAATAGTAGCCTCAAAGGCTTGGTCTATCTTTATTTCCGTTGATATTCTGTCATATGCGTGGATAACAGTGGTATGATCTCTTCCGCCGTACAACTCCCCTATCTGGGGAAGGGAATGGTCGGTAAGCTCTCTTGTAAGGTACATGGCTATCTGCCTGGGGAAGGAAACACTCCTGGTTCTTTTTTTGGCCTTCAGGTCCTCAGGCTTTAGATTATAATAATTTGAAACAATTTGCTGAATGAGGTCCACTGTTATCTGACGGGGTTTGCTTTCGGGAAGTATATCCTTTAAAACAGTTTCGGCAAGCTGAATGTTAATATCGCGCTGGTTAAATGAAGCAAAGGCTATTATTCTAATAAGGGCTCCTTCAAGCTCTCTTATGTTTGAGTGAATTTTGTCGGCAATATAAGTAAGTATGTTATCTGGTACATCCAGGTTTTCAAACTGTGCCTTTTTACGGAGAATGGCAATTCTGGTTTCAAAATCAGGAGTTTGAATATCTGTTATAAGACCCCATTCAAACCTTGACCTTAAACGGTCCTCCAGGGTTGGTATATCCTTTGGAGGGCGGTCACTGGATATAATTATCTGCTTATTTGCCTCGTAAAGGGTGTTGAAGGTGTGGAAAAACTCCTCCTGGGTCCTTTCCTTGCCAGCCAGAAACTGAATATCATCAATTAGGAGAATATCAACACTCCTGTATTTATTTCTGAATTCAAGGGTCTTATCGTCCCTGATAGAGTTGATAAGTTCGTTGGTGAATTTTTCTGAGGAAATATAAAGTACATTATAAAAATTACCCTTTGAAAGTATGTGGTTTCCTATGGCATGCATGAGGTGAGTTTTACCTAATCCCACGCCACCGTATATAAAAAGGGGGTTGTAAGACCTGGAGGGAGAATCGGCCACTGCCAGGCAGGCTGCGTGGGCAAAGCGGTTGCTGTTACCTACCACAAAGGTATCAAAGGTATATTTAGAATTCAGGTGGTAAAGAGGATCTTCTGAAAGATGAAAAGGTTTTTTATTTTTTATGAGAAGCCTTCCCGGAAGTTCGTGGTTTAAAACAAATTCAACATTCATTTCCTCTTCCAAAAGATCGTACAATATGCTTTTTATAACCGGTCCGTACCTGTCATCGAGCCAGTCCCTGGAAAACTTATCGGTAACTTCAATAATAAGAGAGTCTTCTACAATTGATACAGGCTTCATTGATTTAAGCCATGTATCTACAGAAGGATTATTAAGCCTTGACTGGAGGGTGGATATAATGTTATTCCATATTTCAGTTAAGCTGTTTCTGTTCAAAATTAAACCCTCCGAATAATTCTAGTTTAAAAAGACAAAAATGTTTTTCTAAGAAGAACCCCCATTCATTATGGAGGCTCGCCCAGATAAACATAATTTTTATACAGTTAAAAAATTAACATGTGAAATTTTTTGTGGATTTTTAAAACCCTGTACCAATGAAATGATATCAAATTTTCCATTTGTTATCAACAGGTTGACAAATATATAGGAAGGATGGTATAGCTCCCTTGACTCCGGTATCCCATTTAATATATAATTTTGTGTGATGTGCCTGATATTAGCATTATTTTTATAAAAAAGTGATGTCGTCGAGGAGGTGTATAAACAATGAAGCGTACTTACCAACCTAAAAAAAGAAAACATAAAAAGGTGCACGGTTTTCTTAAAAGAATGTCCACAACGGCCGGACAGAGTGTTATTAAGAGAAGAAGATTAAAAGGTAGGAAGAGATTAAGTGCTTAAGGCCGCTTGAAAAGTGGCCTTTAATACGTATTACACTGGTAATATGTAAAAATATCAAAGTATTATATTATTGAACCGGAAGGGTGTAAATAATATATACCATAAAGAAAAACACCGATTTCAGAAAAATTTATGCCAGGGGCCGGTCTGTTGGAGGAAGGCTGCTGGTTTTGTACAGGTTGCCGGGTAAGACAGGCTTCACCAGGTTTGGTTTTTCCACCAGCAAGAAAATTGGCAAGGCTGTGGTTAGAAACAGGGTTAAGAGAATTTTAAAGGAGATCTGCAGGCTAAACAAAGAGTGGTTTCGCGATGGTTATGATTATATTGTAATTCCAAGAAAGGAATCCGGAAGGGAAAAATACCGGTCCTTTGAGGAAGAACTTTATAAACTGTCAAGGAAATTAAATAAATGAGTTTAAAATTTTTTTATGGGGGAACTAATTTTAACGGGAGGTTTTTCTTTTATGAGAGAAAATAGTTTTTTTTCCTTTATTAAAAAACTTCCTGTACTTATTGCTGTTGGGTTGATAAAACTGTACAGAATGTTTATTTCCCCTCTAAAAGCTCCTACCTGCAGATTTTACCCCACATGTTCCCAATACGCCATAGAGTCATTGGAAAAGTATGGTATAATGGTGGGGACCTGTAAAGCTGTTATAAGAATATTAAAATGTAATCCTTTTCACCCGGGTGGTTACGACCCGGTAAGGTGACTGCATTTTTCACGGAGGCGATAGATAAGCTATGCTTCAGCCCTTTATAGACGTTATAACAACAACAATAAACTGGTTGTACAGCCTCACAGTTTCTGCCAATATCGCAAGTTATGGACTGGCAATAATTCTTTTTACTATTATACTGAAAATAGTCCTCTATCCACTTACCCTGAAGCAGATGAAATCCATGTACATGATGCAGAAACTGGGACCTAAAATAAAAGAGATACAGGATAAGTATAAGGGTAAAGACCCCCAGAAAATGCAGCAAAAGATAATGGAGGTTTACAAAGAACACAATGTGAACCCTCTTTCAGGTTGTTTGCCCCTTTTAATTCAGATGCCCATACTGATTGCCCTGTTCCAGGCCTTAAGAACTTTTGACTACAAGGATCCTCAGCATGCTGGTTTTCTGTGGATAGAAAACCTGAGTCTAATAAACAACGAATTTTATTTACTGGCTATACTGGCAGCCGTAACAACCTTCCTGCAAACCCGTCTAACCACCAATATGCAGGACCAGACTCAAAAAATGATGTTATATACCATGCCGCTTATGATTGGATACTTTGCAACACAGGTTCCGGCGGGACTGGCCCTTTACTGGGTAACATTCAATATACTGGGTATTTTACAGCAGTATATTGTGAACAAGCAGACCGCGGGATTAAAGGAGGCGATACCGGAGGGTGCAGGTAATCGAAAAAACAGGTAAAACAGTGGATGAAGCCATAGATCTGGCTATCTCCGAATTGGGAATTCCCAGGGATGATATTGAAGTTGAAATTATTGAACAGCCTTCGAAGGGTTTTTTGGGAATAATTGGATCAAAGCCAGCCAGGGTAAAGGTTATTGTAAAGAATACCCCTGCCAGAAGAATTAATTCCATTATGACCGATATTCTCAATACCATGAACCTGGAAGCAAAAATAAAAATTGCTGAAAGGGATAATACAATAACATTAAACCTTGAGGGAGAGAACCTGGGAATACTTATAGGCAGAAGGGGAGAAACCCTTGACGCGCTGCAGTATCTTGTAAATCTTTCCATTAATAAAAACCAGGAAAACAGAAAAAAATTAATTTTGGATATTGAGGGATACCGTAAGCGCAGGGAAGAAACATTGAAGAAGCTTGCCCACAAGCTTGCTGACAAGGCCATGCAAAGAGGCAGAAATGTGGTGCTGGAGCCAATGAATTCTCTGGAAAGAAGAATAATACACACAGCGCTACAGGGGCGGGATGATATATCCACATTCAGTGAGGGAGAAGAGCCCTACAGAAAAATAATTATATCTCCTAAAAAATAGTAGACTACAGCCCGGCAGTCAAAATCTGCCGGGTTTGTTATTTTAAAAGAATAAGTTTATTAACAGTTTTATTAATGTATTATGGACATAAAAAAAACTATGAATTAAAATTGATATGCTGAAGATAAAAATACAATAATTACCACATATTTTTATAAAGAGATATAAAAACATAAGTTCTATGGAAATATAATAACTAGATATATTTTTGGATTCATTTGACATTTGCATTAAGCACCGGGAAGTGATTACTGTGTTTAACGACACCATAGCTGCTATCACCACACCTCCGGGGGAGGGAAGTGTGGGAATAGTAAGGATAAGTGGAGAAAAGGCTTTTTCAGTGGCAGAAAAGCTTTTCAGGACCGCCAGGAAAAAAAACTGGCTGGAGGAAAGCTTTAAAATGCATTACGGCCATGTGTTTGACAGCGCCGGAAATGTGATAGATGAGGTTCTCCTTACAGTTATGAGGGCCCCCCGCACATATACCAGAGAAGATATAGTGGAAATAAATTGCCATGGAGGATCTGTTCCGCTAAGAGAAACACTGAAGGCAGTTCTGGATGCAGGAGTGAGGATGGCGGAGCCGGGTGAATTCACAAAAAGAGCCTTTTTAAACGGGAGAATAGACCTTTCCCAGGCAGAGTCGGTTATTGATATAATCAGGTCAAAAACTGAGGCCTCCCTTAAAGTGGCCGTGTCACAGCTAGGAGGTGGCCTTTCCAGGAAAATTGCGGATCTCCAGTATAAAATACTGGGAGTATTAGCCCAGCTTGAGGCGACTATTGATTTTCCAGAGGACGATATAGAAGAAAAAAATAAAAAAGAGATGGAGAATTCAGCCGCTGAAATAGTTAGGGAACTTGATACTCTTATAGAGGCGGCCGCAAGAGGAAGGATATATCGTGAGGGGATTATGACTGTAATCACCGGACGACCCAATGTTGGAAAGTCTTCCTTACTCAATGCCTTACTTGGACGTGAAAGAGCTATTGTTACTAACATTCCGGGAACTACCAGGGATATAATAGAAGAAACAATAAACATAAGGGGAATACCCCTTATACTGGCCGATACGGCAGGACTCAGGGAAACAAAAGACGTTGTTGAAAAAATAGGGGTGGAAAAAACAAAGCAGTTTCTTACCGAGGCTAACCTTATACTTTTTGTAGTAGACGCCTCTGAAGGGATGACCGACGATGACAGGGGTATACTGGAAATTGTAGATAGGGAAAAAACACTGCTTATAATTAACAAAGTTGATATCGCCGGTGATGAACTTGATTCAAAGCTATATGGTATTCCCCATGTAGAGATATCAGCCCTTAAAGGAGAAGGTATTGAGAAACTTGAAGAAAAAATAGAGCAAATGGTAACCGGGGGTAAAGCTGTAATACCTGACTCCGTGATAATAAGCAATGTTAGACATGAGTCAATACTGGTCAGGGCCCGGAGCCATATGGAAGAATTCAGGTCCCTGCTGGGGGAGAGTGTTCCTCCTGACCTTCTTTCCATAGATGTAAGGGCCGCCTGGGAAGCCCTCGGTGAAATAACAGGATCCACGGTTACCGAGGATTTGCTGGACCGGATATTCAGCGATTTTTGTATAGGCAAGTGAGGTGAGGGCAGTGGAATATCTGGCCGGAAAATATGATGTAATTGTGGTGGGGGCAGGACATGCAGGCTGCGAGGCCGGGCTGGCCGCAGCAAGGCTGGGCTGTAAAACCCTTATGCTGACAATAAATATTGACAATATTGCTCTTATGCCCTGTAATCCCGCGGTGGGGGGGCCGGCAAAGGGTCAGCTGGTAAGGGAAATAGATGCCCTGGGCGGTGAGATTGGCATAAATACGGACAGGTCCGCCATACAGATGAGGATGCTTAATACCGCCAAAGGGCCTGCAGTTCACGCATTAAGAGCCCAGGCCGATAAGCGCCTTTACCAGGACAATATGAAAAAGGTTTTGGATAGCCAGGAAAACCTTGATTTGAAGCAGGTAATGGTAGATAAAATAGTATTAAAAAAAGGAAAAGTAGACGGAGTGGTAGGAAGTACAGGGGCGGTTTTTGAGGCTCCTGCGGTAATACTTACAACCGGCACATACTTAAAGGGAAGGATAATAATAGGTGAACTTGCCTATTCCGGAGGCCCCGCCGGAAATTTTCCATCGTTAAAGCTTTCGGAATGCATGAAAGAAATAGGTCTGAGACTGGTAAGGTTTAAAACCGGGACACCGTCAAGGGTAGACAGGAGAAGTGTTGATTTTTCCAAAATGACTATACAGCCTGGGGATGAAAAAAATTATAATTTTTCTTTTGTTTCAGAGATAAAGGAAAGGGAACAGCTTCCCTGCTGGCTGACTTACACCAACGAGGAAACTCACCGGATAATAAGGGAAAACCTGCACAGGTCTCCTTTGTACAGCGGCTTTATAGAGGGAACCGGACCCCGTTACTGCCCCTCAATAGAAGACAAGGTGGTAAGGTTTTCAGAAAGGCCGGGGCACCAGGTTTTTGTAGAGCCCGAGGGCAGAAACACAAATGAAATGTATGTGCAGGGAATGAGCTCAAGCCTGCCGGAAGATGTTCAGATAGCCATGATTAGAACTGTTCCGGGACTGGAAAAGGTAGAGATTGTAAGGATAGGTTATGCCATTGAGTATGACTGCCTCGACCCCACAGAGTTGAAGCTGTCACTGGAAAGCAAAAATATTCCCGGCCTTTTCAGCGCGGGCCAGATAAACGGCACATCGGGCTACGAAGAGGCGGCTGCCCAGGGCATTATGGCAGGAATAAACGCGGCGCGGCTTATTAAGGAGAAAGAACCTATAATACTTTCAAGATCCGAAGCCTACATAGGTGTTTTAATAGACGATCTTATTACTAAGGGCACAAACGAGCCGTACAGGCTGCTTACATCCAGGGCAGAATACAGGCTCCTGCTGAGGCAGGATAATGCTGACACAAGGCTTACGGAAAAAGGTTTTGATATAGGGCTTATCAGTGATGAAAGAATGAGGGGCTTTCTAAATAAAAAGGAATTAATAAATAATGAAATAAAAAGATTAAGCACAACCTATGTTCCTGTCACTGAAGAAATAAAGGATATATTGAATAGAAAGGGCTCCGATTACCAGCAGAGCGTGAGTATGGCCGTTTTACTAAGAAGGCCGGAGGTGGAATATAAGGATTTGCTTGATTTACCCTTTAAGCACCCGGATCTTCCAGAGTATATAAAAGAAGAAGTTCAAATTGAAGTAAAGTACGAGGGTTATATTAAAAAGCAAATGGCACAGGTGGAAAGATTTAATAAGCTGGAAAACAAAAAGATACCTCCGGAGACAGATTTTAGTGAAATGAAGGGCATTTCCAATGAGGCCAGGCAAAAGCTCATGAAAATAAAGCCTGAATCGGTGGGGCAGGCGGCCAGGATTTCGGGGGTAAGTCCCGCGGATATTTCAGTTTTGATGATTTACCTGGAGCAGCTGTCAAGGAGAGCATAGTGGGGGAGGGTAGATGGTTTGTCATCTTTACTGGAGGAGAGCCTTGAAAGTGGTGCCTCGGCAATGGGGATAAACCTGGAAGAGAAGGATATATTCCTATTCAGGAGGTATTATGATTTTCTGAAAGAAGAAAACTCAAAATATAACCTCACCTCCCTGGAGGGCGAAAGGGAGGTGGCGGTCAAACACTTCCTGGATTCACTAAGCTGTGCAAGCATTATTGATTTTAAGGGAAAAAAGCTGGTGGATATAGGGACGGGAGCGGGCTTTCCCGGTATTCCCCTAAAGATTTACTGCCACGATATAAACCTTTTACTGGTGGACTCTGTAAAAAAGAAAGTCAATTTTCTGGAGGCCTTGATAGAAAAGTTATGCCTGAACGGTTCAGAGGCAAGATGGGACAGAGCTGAGACAATGGGTAAAGCCGCTGAATTCAGAGAAAAGGCCGATATAGTGGTTAGCAGAGCGGTGGCCCCGCTTAATGTGTTAGCTGAGCTATGCCTTCCCCTCGTGAAGCTGGGAGGTTACTTTCTTTCAATGAAGGGGCCGGGTGCCGGTGAAGAACTAAAAGCTGCGGAAAAGGCCATAAACCTGATGGGTGGCATGGTGGAAAGAATAGAAAAAATGAGACTTCCTATTATCGAGGATGAGAGAAATATTATTTTAATAAAAAAGAGCGCTCCAACACCCCGGTCATATCCAAGACGTGAGGGAATACCTGCAAAAAGGCCTATAATATAATTATTAATTTAAATATGTGAAAATGTTTTAAAAACTGTTGAAGTCCTTTTTTATAAGGAAAATAGATATATTAATTTAATACTTTGATTTCAGGGCTGTTTATACCAACAGCCTATTTTTATTAATAAATAAATTAATTGGTATTAAAGGAACGAGATAGTTTTTTATTAAAAAGAAGGAACGGTTGTTATTTTCGTTGAATAGTTATCCGTTAGTTATTATAGGTAAGGGCTGTATGTAACTTTTTCAGGGGGGTATTCAATGGGAAGAGTAATTACCATTGCCAATCAAAAGGGCGGGGTGGCGAAAACCACCACAGCCGTGAATTTGTCGGCATGGATTTCGCTAATGGGGCGAAGGGCGCTGCTCATTGACATGGACCCCCAGGGGAATGCCACCAGCGGCCTGGGTCTTAATAAAGAGGAACTTGTATATACCATTTACGATGTGCTGATAAATGGCATAGATGCCAAAAAAGTAATTATTGAGTGTCCTGTTGAAAAACTGTTTGTGCTTCCTTCCAGGATAGATCTGGCCGGGGCTGAAATTGAGATGGTTTCCATAAAAGGAAGGGAATATCTTCTCAAAGAGGCTATAAAAGAGGTAAGAAATGATTATGATTTTGTCATTATAGACTGTCCTCCTTCTCTTGGACTTCTTACTATAAATGCGCTGGCAGCAGCTGACTCTGTACTCATTCCCATACAGTGCGAATATTACGCGCTGGAGGGGGTGGGACAGCTCATGAATACCATATCCCTGGTGCAGAGAGGAATAAACAGAAGCCTGTTAATTGAAGGTGTTTTGCTTACCATGTTTGACGGCAGAACAAACCTCAGCATACAGGTGGTGGATGAGGTCAAAAGGTATTTCAAGGACAGGGTATACGGCAGTATCGTACCCAGAAATGTTCGCCTGAGCGAGGCGCCAAGTCATGGGAAGCCTGTTATGGTGTATGACAGAAGGTCCAGGGGAGCCGAAGTTTATCAAGAGCTGGCGAAGGAAGTGTTGGGAATTGATTAAAAAAAGGGGTCTCGGCAAAGGACTGGATGCGTTATTACCCGTTACAGAGGAAGGCAGCGAGGGAAACCTTAGAGAAATATACATAAATGATGTTATACCCAACCCAAGGCAGCCCAGGCAAACAGTTAATGAGGAAAGCCTGTCGGAGCTGGCTGAGTCAATAAGAGAGCACGGTATAGTTCAGCCTATTGTGGTAAGGCCTTTGGAAGGAGACAGATATGAGCTGATAGCCGGGGAAAGAAGGTGGAAGGCCTGTCAGACCCTGGGTATGGAAAAGATACCTGCGGTTGTAAGAAATTACGGAGATCTTGAAGCTGCTGCTGTGGCCCTTATAGAAAATGTTCAGAGGGAGAACCTCAATCCCCTCGAAGAAGCAAGGGCCTACAGAATATTAATGGAGGATTTCGGACTTACCCAGGAAGATGTATCAAAGAGGGTGGGAAAAAGCAGGCCCTTTGTGGGTAATATGGTAAGACTGTTATCACTTCCGGAAGAAATTCAGAAAATGATGATAGATAACAAGTTATCTCCAGGTCATGCCAGGGCACTCCTGGGGATTTCCGATAAAAGCAGGCAGGTGTCCGCAGCCAAAAGGGTGCTTAAAAGCCAGATGAATGTCAGGCAGGCGGAGAGCCTGGTAAAAAGTCTTAACAGGATAAAAACAAGATCCAGGGCCAGGGGAAGAAACAGGGAGTATTACGCACTGGCAAATGAATTATGCTCGGTTATACCGGCTGTGGTAAAGATAAAGGATAGGAAGGACGGCGGGGGAAGGCTGGTAATGGATTTTAAAAATCCCGAGGAAATGGTTCGGTTTGTAAAGCTTTTAAAGGAAAACACAGAGGCTGCTACTTCTTAGAAAATGTTTCACGTGAAACAGGTTCGCAGATATGACCGCCGAAAGGCGGTTTTTTAAGATTTGTTGATAGCTTAAAGGCCGACTATAGGGTAGACTTGGAATATCATCCCCATATGCTGATGATCTCTCCGGCTGAACTGGCTCTATGGCTCGTCGTCAACAGATAGTCGACCGTCCTCAACGGCGCATCCATTCGCCGGTTCGGACTTCCGTCAACGTCCTGTTGACGGCTCGCCTTTCTGTAGCCTCCTTCGCCAAGAGCCAGATAACAGCCTTCGAAAAATCAGCACATGGAGATGCTATTCCCCGCCCCGATGAATGTCCTTTGAAAGTGTAAATATAGGGTCGACTGTAGAGCGAATTCGTTCTAAACAGAAATTGCTTGGAAGCCTTGACCAGAAAAGGACCCCAGGTGACATTCATGGAGGCAGGGAATACCAGCCCCGTTGCCAAATATTGCGAAGGGTGTTACCGGGTTTTGAAGCAGAAGGCTACGGAATGCCGAGCCGTCTGCCGGATGCAGACGGCAACCCGAGAGGAGCAGGACGCGACTTTTGAGGGTGGTCGGCAGGCCGTTGCCTTCAAGTCTTAAAGCCGGTTTCAGCCGGAGCACCAGTTGGCAATGGGGTTGGTATTCCAGGCCTGCCCGTAAGTTGCCCCATAATGGGCTAATATCCCAGGACTTTGTTAAAAATCTGTTGGGCCGAGGCCCGCCTTTTTAAAAGGAGATTAGGGATTGGGGGTTGGAATTGTAGAGATGATAGGCACACTGGTGAATGTGGCTTCGATTGTAGGCGGCGGTATAATAGGAATACTGCTGAAAAAGGGACTTCCAGATCCGGTTAAAAACACTGTAATGCAGGGGCTTGGCCTTTCGGTTATTCTGATTGGCGGGCAGATGGCCTTTAAGACCCAAAATATACTGCTGGTTGTAATAAGCCTGGTATTGGGCGGAATTATAGGACAGCTGGTGGACATAGAGAAAAGGCTGGCCTCTTTTGGGAACAAGCTGGAGGTAAGATTTGGAGGGGGAGACAGCAAGTTTTCCAGGGCCTTCGTGTCAACGAGCCTTATCTATTGTGTCGGGGCCATGGCTATTATAGGGTCAATAGAGGACGGCCTTACAGGAAACCCTTCAACCCTTTATGCCAAGTCAATTTTAGACGGTGTAAGCGCAGTTATTTTCAGCTCCACAATGGGGATAGGGGTAATATTCTCGGCTTTGCCAGTTTTTCTATACCAGGGGTCAATAACCCTGCTGGCCGAGGTGGTAAAAAACCTTTTTACCGATAATGTAATAAGGGAGCTGACGGCCACCGGGGGTATTCTCATAGCGGGAATAGGAATTAACTTATTAGAGATAAAGGAGATAAAAGTTGGAAACCTGCTTCCCTCCATAGTGGTGATAGTTATTCTGGTGCTGGCTGCTGATAGATATGGTCTATTCATATAAGAGAGGAAAGGTATTAAATTACCAGTTTCCGCTGAGAGGTTGAAAAAATTATAATGTCAGGCAAGGTGGCGTACCATTAAGATGTATTTGGTAAGCCACTTTTTTATTGTATTGAAATCACTATTTTTAAGTTTTGAGGCTTTTGCGGGTTTAGGGATGACCGAAAATGGCAACCTGACAGTACAAATATTGTGGCTGGATCAGTTATGCAACCCCATTTCCACCGGACTCGGGCTGTTTATTCCAAATGGCAGGATTAATCCCCTGGCCAGGTTGACCTACTTCGACATTACCGACCGGCCTCCTGCCGGCGCCGCCTGGGCCAGGATACTGTTCAGCAAACAGGTGGAAGAAGAAAACGACGCTATAGATATTGACCAGGTAATACTGACTCCGGTAAATACCATTAACTTTGTGTCTTTATATAAAATTGCCTGGAGAACTGTATATGTAGAGGGAGGCCTCAGCGGCCTCCCTCTCTTGATTTAACCAGTGCTGATTCGTAAACCTCTCTTACCGGCATTCCTTTTTCCAGGGCTATTCTTTTACAGTCCTCGTATTCAGGCGCAGCCCTGAGGACAGCACCATCCCTGTCCAGCGCCTGCTTCATCCTTACCTTCCCGTAAGGAGTGGCTATCTCAACTGTCTTTCTCCCCAGCATTATTTTAGTTTCTTCACGGCACCTTACCCCCAGGGTTGTGGTTTCTTCAAAGATAATACTCAAAAGGTCATCTTTTTCAGGAGGGTGACACAGCACGGTGAGAAGGTAAGCAGGCCTGTTCTTTTTCATGTATGCGGGAGTTACAAACACATCCAGGGCGCCTCTGTCAAAAAGCCTTTCCATTATGTGCCCCATGAACTCAGGATTCATATCATCAATATTTGTTTCTATTAAAGATACTGTTTCGGTCTCATATCCTTTTATGCCTGAAACAGATTCACCTATAAATACCCTGAGGAAATTGGGTATGCCAAAGTCTTTGCTGCCAAACCCATATCCGGTTGATTCCACCGTCATTTCCGGAAGAGGGCCGAAGCCCTTTGCCATTGAGGTTGCTATGGCCGCGCCTGTTGGCGTTACCAGCTCACCCTCTATATCCAGACTTGCGAGGGGAACTCCTTTTAATAGCTCTGCCGTGGCCGGGGCCGGCACCGGCAGCATTCCATGCCGGCAGTTAACAGTACCCCTGCCGGGGGGAACGGGTGAGCAATAGACCAATTCCACGCCAAGGTAATAGAGAGCCAGGGAGGCTCCTACAATATCAAGTATGGAGTCTACCCCGCCCACCTCGTGGAAATGGACATGGTCTGGAGAAACTCCGTGAACTTTTCCCTCGGCCTCGGCCAGTCTTTCAAAAATATTTATAGAATTTTTTCGTACCGGGTCCGGAAGGGGGCATTCATTAATAATCCTCTGAATGTCTTTAAAATTGCGGTGGGGCTGGTGTTCTTCCAGGACATTTATATCAACCTTGGTCCCGGTAATCCCTTTTACTGATTTTTTGGTTATCTGCATTTCCCACCCGTGCAGGTTAAGCTTTTCTAAATCTTTTTTTAATTTTCCACCGTCCGCTCCGGCATCTACAAGAGCTCCAAGGCACATATCACCGCTTATTCCTGAAAAACAATCCAGGTAAAGAGTTTTCATTCCGGCCCTTCTTTCTGATTTTTTAAAGCCTCTAATGTCTACTCTCACAGGTCATTTTTATTTGAGCCACAGAGGACACAGAGGTTTTTGGCCCTGCTTAAAAGTTTTAAAAGAATTTATTAAATGGGTAAAAAAGAAATTATAACTTCTCGAATCTTTTTTAGACCTGAGATTAATGCTTAAAAAATTCTCTGTGATCTCTGTGGCTAAAAGAACCTATAGGTTTACATTTTCCCTCTCGGATGGTGCGAGTGCTGAGCTGCGGAGTCTGTTTATGGAGTTGGCAAGGGCTGCAGCCCCAAAGCCGTTGTCTATGTTAACTACGCCCACACCGGCGGAGCAGCTGTTAAGCATTGCCAGAAGAGCCGCCAGTCCTCCGAAGCTGGCACCGTAGCCCACACTGGTGGGGACCGCAATTAGGGGCTTGTCGGTCAGCCCTCCCACAACGCTTGCAAGGGCACCCTCCATCCCGGCCACTACAATTATGACGCTGGCAGTCCGCAATTGGTCCTGGTTATCCAAAAGCCTGTGAATGCCTGCCACGCCAACATCATAGAGGCGTCCCACATCATTGCCCATAACCCGGCAGCATACCGCCGCCTCTTCGGCGACTGGAAGGTCGGCTGTTCCGGCGCTTATAACCAGTACTTTACCTTCTCTGAGAGGTTTTTCAGGCATTCCATAAACTATACAGCGGGCCAGCTCGTGGTATTCAGCTGCGGGAACGGATTTTTTTACATCATCGTACACTTCAGGGTTAGCTCTTGTAGCCAGAACTGGAGAGTGTGCCGAGGCCATGTGCTTAAATATGGTGGTAACCTGCTCCTTAGTTTTACCCTGGCAGAATATGACTTCAGGAAAACCGGACCTTATACCCCGGTGATGATCAATTTTAGCAAAATGGAGGTCTTTATAGGGAAGGTGCTGCAACTTCTGAAGCGCGCCCTCCACCGTTTCTCCTCCCTGGGATACCATTTCCAAAATATTTTTTATATATGATTTATCCATAATTTTAACCCCCGGCAATTTGCCCTATATAATATATAATCAATATTATTTCCGTTGCTATTCATGAAAATTTTATACTACCGATACTACACTGTCAAATTATGTGTATACTAACGACAGGAGACAGTACTCTTTTGCTGGAGGATGATTTATTTGTTGTTCAGGGACAGGGAGGATGCGGGCTTAAAGCTTGCAGACGAAATTATTAAAAAAAAGCCTTCTAATCCAGTTATTCTATGCATTCCCAGGGGAGGGGTTGTTGTAGGGGTCAAGGTTGCAGAAAAAATCCATGCGCCACTGGATTTGATTATTCCCAGAAAAATAGGATCTCCTGAAAATCCGGAGGTGGCTGTGGGCGCTGTTGCCCAGGACGGATCAACCTTTTTAAATGAAGAACTCGTTTCTTTAATAGGGATAGAAAGAAGCACGCTGAAAGAGATTATTGAAAGCGAAGTAAAGGAAATAGAGAGAAGAATGACAAAATACCGGGGTAGCGCAATTTACCCTGAATTTAAAAAAAACACCCTGATAATTGTGGATGACGGGGCAGCCACCGGGTATACAATGCTGGCAGCGGCCAGGTTTGCCAGGGAAACTTTAGCCCCGGCCAGGCTTGTGTTAGCGGTCCCTGTGGCTCCCCCAGATACCTTGGAATTATTTAAAAAAGAGGCTGACGAGGTGGTTTGTCTAAATTCACCCGAACCCTTTTATGCTGTGGGGCAGTTTTATATTGATTTTGATCAGACTGAGGACAGGGAAGTGTTGTCAATACTTGAAAGATATGAATAAACGAATATATTAGACGCCGTCACCAAAAAATAAACTATGGACCAATCTTAAGAACGGAGGTGCAATCTATTGAAAAGGGTGGCGGTGGAAAAAGGCCTTCCCAACAGCTTAATGGAAATGCTCAGACAGGAAGGCTATGAGGTTATATCCCCTTATAGCGGACAGCAGAATGTCGAGGCTATTATTGTTACAGGCATGAGCAATAATTTTATGAATGTTCAGGACATCAGCACCAATGCTCCGGTAATAGAAGCCAGCGGCAAAACCCCTGAAGAAATTATAAACAGGCTGAAGGATTTGAGGTACCACTAAGAGGAATGGGGACACACCTGCTGAAGCTTGAGTATTCCTTTGAGGACAGGAATGTCCCCAATTATACAGAAGTCAGAATCCAGAAGGGTTTGGAAATCTTTTTAGCAGTAATTGGGTTGGTTTGCCTTGGTTTAATAAAATGTTAAGTGCAAAGTGTTGGGGCTGTCTCCAAAGAAATTTCTTTTGGGACAGCCCCTTTACAATTTAGGCCTGTAATTATTCTGAATTCTGAATTCTGACTTCTGAATTCCGACAGTAGTTTCATTCAGTATTAGCATTTATCCCACATTCAGCGCTGAGGACTCCGATATTGTTCTGGCAAGTCCGTCTGCAATAAGGTCTGCCATCTTCATGACAATATTGAGGCGGGTGTTTTGAAGAACCAGGTATTCCATAAATCCGCCAACATTAACCGTGCCAGTGATGTGAATGTCGCCCACAGGCGGAAGATCCTTGTGAACTCCGGCCCCAGGCTGCAGTGCCCCATCCCCGATGCTTATGTGCCCCACGCTTTCTATACTCCCGAGACAGGCATCTATTGCGATAATATAGGGGTCAATAAACCGGGAATATATATGTTCAAGCTTTTCTTTCAAATTGCTGGCGTGAACGGGGTCGTCAAGAGTTCCAAATATATGGAAATTATCCTGAACAAGAGATTGCATTTTAGAACCAATGAGTGGTCCCAGGCTGTCTCCTGTGGATCTGTCGGTTCCAATGCAAAGAAGCACCTTGTCACGGTCTTTTTTAATACAGGCCTGTTGTAAACGGGCGGTTAAATCCCAGCAAAATTTGGCCACCGCCAGGGGGTCTTCCAAGTGAATTTTAGTTTTTGCAAGGCTGGTTTGTTGGTCTTTAATCTGTACAGCCATATATATCCCTCCAAAAAGCAATCCGATATAGTTATATCCATAGTGTCCGGAGTTTAATCAAAAACCCGGATATATTTTTTTCCAAAGGCATAAAGTGTAAATAAAGAGAGGTGGAAATAAATGCAAAATATCTCGGAAATATGGTCTGTATATAGAATTGCGGCTTTATATATAGGAGCTGTAATAGGCGCTGGTTTTGCATCAGGGCAGGAAATACTTCAGTTTTTTATTATCTTTATGGATAAAGGATTTTGGGGTATTGTGCTGGCTACAACCCTTTTCAGCTACCTTGGTGGTCTGGTAATGTTTATTTCGGTGCATGTCAGGTCCACAAACTATACAGACATATATAGAATTACAATGGGGAAAATACCAGGCCGGCTGATGGATTTTTTAAGTCTTGTTATGCTCCCCGGGGGCCTGGTTGTTATGCTTGCAGGCGGAAACGCCGTTTTTTCAGAACATCTGGGCCTTCCGGGCTGGCTGGGAACTCTTTTGATTGCACTCATTACCATCTTAGTTCTTTCAGGAGGACTGAAAGGAGTAATAACGGCAAATGCAGCTCTGGTTCCCGTAAAAGTGGTGGCTATTCTGCTTATATGCTCTTTATCTCTTTTATATTCCGGAGAGTTAAGCAACTTGGGATCTTATAGCCAGCCTGGCACCGGAAACAGGGTTAACTGGCTGTGGTCGTCCATACTCTATGTTTCATATAACATGGTGGTTCCGGTTGCGGTTCTGTCGTCACTGGGGAGGACGGTGTCTTACAGGGAGGGTGTAACAGGGGGAGCGCTGGGAGGGCTTCTTCTGGGTGTTGTAACAGGCCTGGTATTTTATACAGGACTTAACTTTTATCCTGAAATAATAAAGTATGAGGTTCCGCTTCTTTATATAGCCGGGCAGCTTGGACCGGTGGTCAAGTTTGTGCTGGGACTTCTTATATGGATGGCCATATTGACAACAGCCATTGCCGATGCCCACGGCTTTGCATCGAGATTTGCGCAAACAAACAGCAGGCGCTATAAAAACATAGGAATTGCAGCGGTGTTGCTGGCCGTTCCCCTGTCATCCTTTAAGTTTTCCCTGCTGGTGAGGATTCTTTACCCGCTTTTTGGCTACGTGGGGCTTATTCTTTTATTTGGATTAATGGTTGTTCTACCTGTCACTTTTATAAGAAGGAAATTCTATAAAACAGTTTAATTAATTAGGGAATATATAAATTAAAAAGGAAGTGAAGGCTTGAACTGGCTTGATATATTATTTCTGGGTATAATAATCTGGTATGCCTGGCGGGGATTGTTAACCGGCCTGGTAGTGGGGCTTGCCAAATTATTTGGCGCTCTTATTGGACTTGCTGCGGCCCTTAATTTCTACCGCCCTCTGGCCGACGCCGTTAATCTTAAGTTTAACCTGGTGTCAGCCATAGGCAGGTTTTTGCCTGACCCCCTAAAGGCAGGTGGAGGCCTTTTCCCGGAATTAAAGAGTTCCGTTGATATTATCCCCCTGGTTACTCCGGGGAATGTTGGGACACCCAATGTAGCCTGGTATGGCCTGCAGGGTATAGGGGAGTCGGTAACAAAGGTATTGGCCTCGGGGATACTTGATATCTTATGCTTTATTGCTATTTTTTTAATAGTTTCAAATATGGTTGTTATTATAGGGGTGATTGTGGGCAAAATATCAAAAATAATGCTCCTGGGACCCCTGGACAGGGCTGGAGGTTTACTGCTTGGGGCAGCCAAAGGCGGTATAATTGTGGCCATTGTTGTGGCCATTGTTGTTTCCCTGCAAGTCCCTGCAGCGTTTATTGCCGGTGGGCAAAAGCCTTCGCTTTTGAGCCTGGCCTTACAGAAATCTTTTCTGGCGCCCTACTTTATAAAAGCCCTGGCCTATATGAAAGTAGCCTTTCCGGGGTGGCAGGGGTAATTTAGCTTATCGGTATTTCTATAAGGTCAGGAGACAGAAGACAGTAGACAGGAGACAGGAGGGTGCGTGCAAAATATTTTTTGTTTAAAATGTAACAGTAATCTGAAAAAACCTGGTTTCAGAAGTCTGACCGAGGATATTACCTAAATATCTTGATAATATCTTGATACCTCTTTGGCTAAATAATCTATAGCAGTGATTCAGTACCAATATATTTAAAATTTACTTTGTAAAACTCCTGTCTTCTGTATTCTGTCTCCTGTCTCCCGACCGAATAATAATCTCAGTATAAGAATCAATGGAGGTCTTTTATGGCTGTTTTAAGGTATGAAAAAGATGATGAAAAACTGGGACTCACAGTGTGGGACAGGATGTCTGACACTGAAAGGGGAAAGGTGTTTTCATTTTGTGAGGGATATAAAGAGTTTTTAGACAGGGGCAAAACCGAGCGGGAAGTGACGGAACAGGTTTTAAACATGGCCCTGGAAAATGGTTTCACCGACATGCGCAATAAGCCCCAGCTTTTGCCCGGTGACAGGATATATTCTGTTAACAGGGATAGAGAAATTGTTCTTGCTGTTGTTGGCAGTGATCCGGCCGAAAGCGGCCTTCGCCTTGTGGGAGCCCATATAGACTCTCCCCGGCTTGATTTAAAGCCGGAGCCTCTCTTTGAGGATGCTCACCTTTCACTTTTTAAAACCCATTATTATGGCGGTATCAAAAAGTACCAGTGGGTGGGAATACCCCTTTCACTACACGGCGTGGTGGTAAGGGAAGACGGGTCCCTGGTAAAAATAAAGGTTGGAGAGGACCCTTGCGATCCGGTGTTTACAATTACTGATCTATTGCCGCACCTGTCAAAGGACCAGATGGAAAAGAAAATGTCAGAGGGAATTGTAGGGGAGGCCCTTAATATACTGGCAGGTGGGATGCCGGTTAAAGAGGAAGGTGTAAAACACAGAATAAAGCAGGGGATTTTAAACAAATTAAGGGAAACCTATGGTATAGGGGAAGAGGATTTTATAAGCGCAGAGCTGGAGGCAGTTCCTGCCTGGACAGCCCGGGATGTGGGGTTTGACCGGAGCCTTTTAGGGGCTTATGGCCAGGATGACAGGGTATGCGCCTATACTGCGGTAAAAGCCCTGCTGGATATAAAAGTACCCAACAGGACTGCAGCGGTTCTTTTGGCTGATAAAGAAGAAATAGGAAGTACGGGCAACACCGGGATGCAGTCTGCATTCTTTGAAAATTTTGTGGCCGAACTTATTGACAGAAGTGCTATGAGCTACAGTGACATACTTTTAAGAAGAACGCTTTCTGCCTCCAGCGCCCTGTCGGCAGATGTAAATGCTGCACTGGACCCAAATTACGAGGAGGTAATGGACAAACTTAACTCGGCCAGAGTGGGCCGTGGAGTGGTTATTACCAAATATACAGGCTCCAGGGGAAAAAGCGGGTCCAGCGAGGCCGGAGCTGAATTTGTTGCCAGGGTCAGAAGAATTTTTAACAGCCAGGGTGTTTATTGGCAAACCGGAGAACTGGGAAAGGTTGACCAGGGTGGAGGGGGCACTATAGCCTACCTCCTGGCAGCGTACAATATGGACGTGCTTGACTGCGGCGTGGCTCTTCTGGGTATGCACTCGCCCTTCGAGGTGGCCGGAAAGGCTGATATATATATGACATACAGGGCATACAGCGCCTTTATGAACCACATTTAATTATCATTTTATTGGACGGCCGTGGGTAGCTGCCTGGAGAAAGGTTGCCGGGTGCACCCGGCAGATAAACGGGGAGGATTTTTATGACTCAACCGGTTAAATACAGTGTGGGGGATGCCGTTAAAATGAAAAAAACCCACCCCTGCGGCGGAGATGCCTGGGAGATAATGCGAACCGGGGTGGACTTCAGGATAAAATGTCTTACCTGTGGAAGAGTTGTAATGATACCAAGGCCAAAGTTTGAAAAAAGCGTTAAGTCCATAATTGCCAATGCCCGTCCGGTATAAAAACTGTTTTTACTTGCATCAAAAACAAATTTTATGCTATAATACTTAAGCCTAATTGGCTAAATTTCCCCCTGCTCCGTCTGCGTGGCGGGGCCGTAGTCCGTGGGGAGGAGGTGAACAGTGTGCGCAAATACGAGACAGTCTTTATAATCCGTCCTGAACTGGAAGAGGAAAAGACACTGGAGGCCGTCGAAAAATTTAAAACCCTTATTGAAAAAAATGGGGGTGAAATTGCCAGCATCGACAAATGGGGAAAAAGAAGGCTGGCCTATGAAATCGACGGTGCCAAGGAAGGTTTTTATGTTCTCTCAAAGTTCAGCGCGGAGTCCGCAGTTGCAACTGAACTGGATCGGATCTTTAAAATTTCCGACGAATTTATGCGCCATATAATTATCCGCGAGGATGAGTAATTAATCTGCAGCCCGCATATGTAAAGAAGAACCAAGGCGGTGCACAAATGTACAATAAAGTGATACTGATTGGCCGTTTAACGGCGGACCCGGAATTGAGGTTTACCCCCGGCGGTGTGCCTGTATCAAGGTTTACCCTGGCGGTTAACAGGACTTACAGCAACAAGCAGGGAGATCGGGAAACCGATTTTATCGATGTAGTCGTATGGAGGAACCTTGCTGAAACCTGTTCCAACCACCTCAAAAAAGGGTACATGGCGGCAGTTGATGGACGCCTGCAAATCCGCTCTTACGATGACAACCAGGGCATTCGCCGTAAGGCTGCTGAAGTGGTGGCAGAGAATGTACGCTTCCTTGACCGGGGCAAGGACTCACAGTTTTCCCCCGGTACAGGCGGACAGCCTGGAGGAGGCTACCGCTCCAACAATAATGATGATGAGTTCAGTGAGGTCCCCTTTACCGAGGATGACCTGCCGTTTTGACCCTAAATGGCAAAAAGTTCATTGTGTATTAGGGTTTCTCTGAACAATTCTTTTACCATGTTTTCTGAAGAAACTAGGGTAGAAAAATTTAATCACCTACAGAAAAGAAGGGATTAAGAAATGAAACGTGAACGTGGTCGTAGAGGCAAAAAGAGAGTTTGCGTCTTCTGCGTCGATAAACAGGAGGGCATAGACTACAAGGATATCCCCCGCCTTAAGAAGTTCGTAACTGAAAGAGGGAAAATACTTCCCCGCAGGATCTCCGGCAACTGCGCCAGGCACCAGAGAATGCTGACACTGGCCATAAAGAGAGCAAGAAATATCGCTCTACTGCCCTTTACAGCGGAATAAGCAAAAAGATGCGGTCAAACACCGCATCTTTTTTATTTAGGAGAAAGCCGGGGATGAGATCCATCACCGGCTTTTTTAGTTAGCCGGAGGGCCAATTTGTTCTTGACATATTTCGATTACAACCGAAAAAAACACTAAAAAGTAGTCAACAAAAAAGATACAAATACATATAAAAGTATAAAGATAATTTACACATATGAGAGGGGTTGTCAAAAATTATTGAGGAGAATGTTAAGAGCATTATCAGACCCGTATCCATGCCTGACTTTGTAGATACCCCGTATACGCGTTCAATGACAGAATGGATAATGGCTTACATCAAAGCTGGATTTGCGGTTCATTTAAGGGGTTACTCCGGTACCGGAAAAACCAGCATGGCTTTGCATGTGGCCAATATGCTGGGCAGGCCGATCGAATTGATTCATGGAAACGAGGATCTCAGTGTCACCGATCTGATCGGAGGCAGACACGGCTACAGGATGCGCAAGGTGGTGGATAAATTTGTTCATTCAGTTGTAAAAACTGAAGAAGACGTTATGCAGCACTGGGTTGACGGCAGGCTCACAACCGCCTGTAAACAGGGATATACATTGGTTTATGATGAGTTTACACGATCACGTCCCGAAACCAACAACATCTTTTTGACAGTATTGCAGGAAAAAGTTCTGGACTTACCCATTATGAGGGGTGGCGAAGAAAGTTATGTTAAGGTTCACCCTAGTTTTACGGCCATATTTACCAGCAATCCCGAGGAATATGCCGGAGTCTACAGGAGCCAGGACGCATTGAGGGAAAGAATGGTTACATTGGACCTGGATTTTTTTGATGAAGAAACTGAAGTACAGATTACTGCGAGCAATGTAAAGATAGAACCAAAGGAAGCCAGGAAGATTGTAAGTATAATGAGGAAACTGCGCGAATCCAGCGTGTGCGAATGTCCGCCCACTGTGAGGGGCTGCATTATGATTGGCAAAACCCTTAAGGTTATGAATATTCCCTTTGATGCAAAGAATGATGTGTTCAGGCAGATATGCATAGATGTGCTGGCTTCAGAGACCAGCCGCAAGGGGAATTTCCGGCTTCAAAAAGGCGTGCGCAGCTTGATTGTTGATATTCTCGATAAATCTTCTGTTTTAGAGGGGAATTAAAGTGAATAAAAACATTGTATTGGGATTGAGAAATATTAAGACTCCACAAACCTTAAAAATCAACGGGTCTCCCAGGGAGCCCTTAAATCAAAAAATCTATCTGGACCTGTATGTTTTGGAGAAAGAAAAGCACAGATTGATTCAGGAAATATTAATGCTAGAAGAAAAAATAAATATTTTACAGAGAAGAGTGGATGATATAACACTTAAAATGGGTGAATATCAAAAAATAAAAATGAAAAAACAGCGGTAAGGGCGGGTAGTTTATGGACTTGATTTATCTTTATGGCGCTCTTGCCGGGGGTGGGCATTTTAATCCAGGCATATTAGATATAAATGGCAGAAAGATAGAGCTTGACAGTATTATATACGGTGAAGTTGCTGTTATTTATGGTTTTGTGCCTGGGAATATTTTTTTCACGCGCAGCAGAAAGGAATTTCTTGACTGGGTAATGATCCACCATCAGGTATTAAACCACCTCTATAGCCGGGCAAAGCTGATCCCCTTCAAACCGGGCATGACATTAACCAGTGTCAACGAGTTAAGTGAATTGATAAAAAGTAATAGAAGTACTTTTCTGAACTTGTTCAGGACAGTTAAGGATATGGATGAGTGGGATATAATTGTCAATTTTACTGATATGCGGCAGGTTCTTTTGAGGGCTGGTGAGGATCCGGCGGTAAAAAAGTTAAAAGAAGAAGCTTTAACAAAAAAAAATCTCACCCAACAAGACTTAATTCCTATAGGCCGGCTTGTGGAGGCGGTAATAAAAGGCTGGAAAAATGAAATTGCCGGTGGGATTATAAAAGAGATTGAATCTGTTACGAACCATGTTTTTGTCAATGACCGGATGGATGAAAACACTGTATTAAGCCTGGGGTTTTTATCCACCCCGGAAGGTGCCGAAAAGGTTGAAATCTATTTAAACAGCCTTCCCAGTGATTTTAATTATCTGCAGGTGAAAATGGTGGGGCCGATGCCACCTTTTAGCTTTTTTACCATCGAGGTAAAGAGCCTTAAAAAAGAAAACATTTCGCAGGCGTTAAGGACCCTGGGTATTGCCGGCGTTCCCGTGTACCGGGATGTCCTAAAGGCCAAGAGGGCAATTTTACAAAGAATACACCCGGATAAGAGAACAGAGGAGGATTCCGGAACGATTCAGCCCATTTTAGATGCTTTTGACCTGTTGGATTATTACTACCGCCATAAAGAATACTCAGTTAATGAACTGGAAGATCTTTTTGTTGTAGAGACAGTGAACATTCAAAAGAATGAGGCTCAACAGGCCGGCGAGTCTGTTGCGGCAGGGCATATCGTTATAGCATGAAAGGAATGTATTTATGGCTGAGGCAAAAAAATACCTGTATTGTGTAATACTCACCAGAGAACCGTGTGTTTTCAATATTAGCGGAATGGAGGGTTGTGACCGGGTATATACCGTTAATTACACAGACATTGCTATGGTGGTCAGCGACTCCTATGCGGAACGTTTCACCCTTTCCAGGGAAAACCTGCTTCCCCACCAAAAAGTGTTGGAAGAAATTATGCTTAAATATACCGTTCTGCCGGTAAGGTTCGGTACCCAGTCGCAGAGTGAGAATGACATACGGGAGCATGTATTAAGGCCCAGATACAAGGAATTCAGGCAACTTCTGGACTATTTCGGGGATAAAAATGAAATGGGCCTGAAGATTATGTGGACGGATATATCCAAAGTATACGGAAAGATAGCTGAAAGCAACCGGACTATTAAAAAAATGCGGGAAGCCCTGGCGGGCGGAGGCGGCTCAAGAAATGATCTTGTGGAGATAGGCCGGTTAGTGGAGAGTGAATTGGCATCCCATAAGGAAGCCGAGAGGGATAAGGTTGTCAGGGCGCTGAAAAAATACACCGCAAGAATAAAACTGAAGGAAAACTATGGTGATGAGATGTTTTTCAATGCCAACTTACTGATTGACAAGTCAGGTCAGGAATTGTTCGACGGGCAGTTATCCCGGCTAGCTGATGAGTATGGCGATAGCGCCCGCTTTAAATATGTCGGACCAGTACCTCCCTATGATTTTATACAGATTATCGTATGACGGCGGGTGAAAAGGCATGTTAGGCAAATTATTGCTGCTGCCCCTGTGGGGGCCGGTTAAAGGTCTGGTGTCTGTAGCTGAAGCGGTTCAGGAAATGGTGGATAAAGAGTTAAACGACCCGGATGAAATCAAAAAAAGACTTATAGAGCTGCAAATGGAGCTGGAGCTGGAAAAAATCACTGAGGATGAGTACATGCGGGAAGAAGAAAGGCTGCTGAAAAAGCTGGATGAGATAGAACAAAAATAATAGTAAAAAGCCGGTCAAGAGGGTGATTAAATGAGTGTAATCGTTGTCAGGAAGATAATAGAATCCTTTTTTATAAAAGAACTGGGCTATGAAAAAGAAGCAATTCAGGTGCTTGGCATCAACAAGCCCGAAAGAGGCTGGGAGGCTAAAATTTTTGTCACGGAAACAAACAGGTATTTAAAAAAGCTGGGGTACCCGCCGGTATATGATAAAAGTACTTATTCCGTCAAACTGGACGATGATATGGAGATTGTTGCCTACTGGAATGGCGAATTAGGCGAAGGGGAGGATTAGTTTGGAACCGATTAAAAGTACAGGTAACACCTCCCTGATGGATATTGTCGACAGGATTTTGGATAAGGGACTGGTCATTAACGCTGATATAACTGTTTCTCTAGTAGGAGTGGAATTGCTGGGTATAAAAATAAAAGCCGCCGTTGCTTCTTTTGAAACGGCGGCTAAATACGGGCTGGCTTTTCCTGTGGGGACCGAGTTAAGCCAGTCCGTGGTGAAGGAAGCGTCGGAGGAAAAGGAAACCTGCCCGGAATGCGGTAAAAGATCCAGGGTCAAGGAACTTTTAAGCACCGGTTGTCCGTGGTGCGGGTGGGTCAGCGCCCGGGCCAGACAGGCCGTCAGGGCTCCGGGGCTATAACGGAGGCCTTGTTATGCATATTGACATTAAAGACAGTGATTTAAAACAGGGAGTATTGGGACTGGTCCTGGCGCTTATGGATATCATTAAAGACACTCTAAAGATCCAGGCTTATAGAAGAATGGATGGCGGCAGCCTTTCCGAGGAAGAAATTGAAAGGCTGGGGCTGGCCATTATGGATTTGGAGGAGGCTTTGGAGTCAATAAAACTGGAACAAAATCTGCTTGATGTGGTTGATGGAATTAAAGACGGCCTGGATGACGTTATAAACGAGGTAGTGGAAACTTTAAATCCGGTAAGGTGGCTGGAAGATAATGATTAGTGACATTTCGGAAAAGAGCGGCAGGTACCTTTATTGCGTGATCAATGGGGAAGTGGATGGTTTAGGCCTGCTGGGCATAGACAGTGAAAAGGTTTACACTCTGTCGTTTAAAGGCCTTACGGTTGTGGTCCACAACTGCGATCCCCAGCCGTATTACTCCGGGGACAATGATATGGTTGCCGCCTGGGTGGAGGCTCATCACAAGGTTGTAGAGGGATACTGGCTGAAATATGGAAATGTGGTGCCCTTTACCTTTAACACCATAATAAAAAGTGATGACTGTCCTCCGGAAGAATTGCTGTTTAAGTGGCTGGAAGACAACTGTCACTATATTTTGGGAAAATTGAGGATTATAGAAGGCTGTAAAGAATACGGTGTGCAGGTTGTTATGGATTCTAAAAAGGCTGCCGAGGCACTGGCTGATTCCAACAGTGAAATTGTGGGGTTACGGAAAGAACTGGCAAGATCACCGGCAGGGAAGGCTTTTCTTATCAAGGAAAAGATAAATTCCAGGTTAAAAAAGCTGGTTGAGGAAGAAGCGGACAGACTTTTCAGGGAAAGTTATTCTTCTATCGAAAGATCTGTTGAACGGGTTCAGGTGGAAAAAATTAAAAAAATGGATCGCTCAAGAATAATGCTTTTAAACGTCAGCTGTCTGGCTGATGAAAGGCAGTGCGGGGTGTTGGGGGCAGTCCTTGAACGGATCAATTGTATACCCTTTTTGGAAGTCATTTTTTCCGGCCCATGGCCTGCTTATAGCTTTATGTAGCCAATGGAAGGAGGGGGGGCTGTGGAACCTTCCCGTGAAAGTAAAATAACCCTGGCCGGCTTGCTGGAGAGAGTACTGGATAAGGGAATTATTCTGGATGCCGACTTATTGGTCTCCGTTGGCGGCGTTCCTCTTATAGGTGTAAACCTGAGAGCGGCCATTGCGGGAATGGAGACCATGCTTAATTACGGGCTCATGAAACAGTGGGATGAAGAGGTGCGGCGGGTGGTGTCGGTAAGTCCGGCCATCAGCCTGCGAAAGGAGATATGAGGATATGGCTGATAGAGAGGAAGGCAGGGAAAAAACAAATTCCGCCAGCGGCCTGTCGGGTATTTTTAAGGGTCTGGCAAATCTGGTGGAGGCCGTCGGCAAAATGGAAAGAGAGGGCCTGGTTGAAATAAACAAAAACGGCCGGTTTAACAGCGGCAGGAATATAAAAGGAGTATACGGCTATACAGTTCGAATGGGACTGAACGGCACGCCCCTTATGGAGAGGTTTGGCCACTCCCTGGATGATGAAAAACTTCCTGAGGAGGACGTAAGGGAGCCTATCGTCGATATAATCCCCGAGGAAGATCACTTCCTGGTTATTGCGGAAATGCCGGGTGTGGATGAAGCTGATATTAACATTGTCATTAATGATGAAAATGTTCTTATTACTGCTGATGCCGCGGCAAAAAGCGGCAGGAAATACAGAAAAGAAATCACAATAAAGGGCTTGAAGGGCACGGCGCAGTTCTGCAAGAGTTACCGTAACGGCGTTTTGGAGCTCAGAGTCAATAAAAATAGGGATTAAGCTGAGGTTTTAAAGAATAATTATGAATGAGATATATCTGAAAGTAACGGAGGCTATTCCCAGAGATGTGGGAAGAAATATAGCCCGGTTTGATCCCGCCTACTTAAAGCTGCTGGGGGTTGAGATAGGTGAAATAGTTATGCTGGAAGGCAAGCGCACCTCCTGTGCCAGGGCGATGCCAACCTTTCCAGAGGAAAGGGACAAAGACATTGTCCAGATTGACGGGATCACAAGGGAAAACGCGCAATGCAGGCTGGGTGAAAAAATAAAGATAATCAGGGCGGCGAGAAAGGCTGCCGAGGAGGTTGTCCTGTCTCCTCTTACCCCGATACCTCTGGAAAGAATAAAAAAAGACAGCGCCTATCTGAACAGGTTGCTGGACGGCCTTGCTTGCACAAAAGGAGACAGGATCAGGATCAATCTTTTTGGGGCCAGCTTTCAGGAATTCGTTATTCAGGAGTCTATGCCCGACGGTTTTCTGCAGATCAACTCCACAACAAGGATAAAACTGACAGTGGGCCAGAAGACTTCGGGAGGAAGGGCACAGGGGGGCAGCAAAGTACTTTACGAGGACATCGGCGGACTTGACACGGAAATAAAACGTATAAGAGAAATGGTGGAGCTTCCGCTCAAGTATCCGGAAATATTTGAAAGACTGGGCATAGATCCGCCCAGGGGCCTTTTGCTGACCGGGCCGCCCGGCACGGGAAAAACATTGTTGGCCAAGGCGGTGGCTTCGGAAACGGAGGCCTTTTTTATCAATGTAAACGGCCCGGAGATAGTGGCCAAATACTATGGGGAAAGTGAAGCCAGGCTCAGGGATATTTTTGACAGGGCACGGGAAAAGTCCCCGGCGGTGATCTTCCTTGATGAAATAGACGCCATAGCCCCCAAGAGGTTGGAGGTGCCCGGTGAGGTTGAAAAAAGGATAGTGGCCCAGCTGCTTGCCCTGATGGATGGGTTAAACGACAGAAGGGGGGTAATCGTAATAGGGGCCACAAACTTGCCGGATTCTGTGGACCCTGCGCTGAGAAGGCCGGGCAGGTTTGACCGGGAATTGAGAATAGGCCCCCCGGACTACCCCGGAAGGCTCAAAATAATGGAGATCCATACACGGGGAATGCCCTTGGCGGAAGAAGTGGACTTAAAAAAGCTGGCCGGTTTGACCCATGGCTTTGTTGGAGCTGATTTGGCAGCCCTGTGCCGGGAAGCGGCCATGGCTTCGCTGCGGTCTGTTTGGAAAGATATAGATTTTAATTATTATACACTGCCCTCCAGTTTTCTCAGCAGCCTCACCGTTAATATGGACCATTTCAGGCAGGCATTGCGGGAGATAGAACCCTCTTCACTACGCGAAGTTTTTGTTGAAAGGCCCAATGTAAACTGGGAGTGCATCGGCGGGCTGGACCATGTCAAGCAAATGCTGAAGGAAGTCATAGAATGGCCTGTAAAGTATGCTGATATATATCGCGCCGTTGAACATACTCCTCCAAAAGGAGTTTTGCTCTATGGCCCGCCAGGTACTGGGAAGACATTGCTGGCCAAGGCGGTGGCGTCTGAGTGCAATGCAAATTTTATTTCCATAAAGGGTCCCCAGCTCTTTTCAAAATGGGTGGGTGAAACCGAAAGGGGAGTCAGGGAGATATTTAAAAAGGCCAGGCAGGCTGCTCCCTGCGTAATTTTCTTCGACGAGATAGACGCCCTGGCACCCAGGAGAAAGGATACCGGGGGAGAAGGGGTTGCCGACCGGGTGGTTAGCCAGCTTTTGACCGAGATAGACGGACTGGAAGAACTGAGGGGGGTATTCCTGCTGGCGGCGACAAACCGGCCGGATCTGGTTGACGAGGCGCTGCTCCGGTCAGGGAGGTTTGATTTGCACCTGGAGGTACCGATGCCTGACATTTCCTCCAGAAAGAAAATACTGGCCATCAAAATGAGCAGGAAAAATTTAGTTGTGGATATGGACCTTGACATGTTGATCGAACTCACTGAGGGGTATAGTGGAGCCGATATTGAGCTGATATGCCGCAGCGCCGTTATGAACCTTATCAGGGCCGCTATATTGCGGGGCGGCCCCGAAAGCGAGGTCTTTACTTTGCGTGAGAAAGATTTTATAAATGCCGTGGAAACTTTTGAATCGCTACGAAAAAAGAAGGGCTGAACTATGGATAATTTGTTGCACCACACCCTGGGTGAAAGAATAAGATATCTCCGACTGGAGAAAAAAAAACCGATGCCAGGAATTACAGCTTGCAGGAGCTGGCAAAGCGGCTCGGTGACGTGAGCAAACAGTATCTCAGCTTAATTGAAAGGGATAGAATCAAAAACCCGAGCACGGCTATGCTCAATAAATTGGCTATGGAATTTGGAGTTACCGTTGATTTTTTGATCTCAGGAATAGAAGGAAATAAAGACAACTTCCTGAACTCAAAAAACTCTCTTCAAAAAAGCATCCAAGCCTGTAGGGAAAAAATTGAGCTTAAAGACACCGGCAATAATAATACACCCTTTATATATAAGAAGGCAGAAAATCTGCTCGATCTGTTTGAGGTGATTTGCAGCCTTCAGTTTAACAACTCCGAGAATTACGATTTTTATACTGAGAGTTTAAATAAGCTTATTAAATTTATTGAATGCATGATGATATTATTTGAGGGGGAGAATATCGAATCGGGACTCGAAATCATAATTGATCAGACTTTTTGGAAGATAGGCAATGTAATGAGGGAATTTGCCGTTCGTATGGATCAAAAGGGAGAAACAGTTTTGCATCCCGGAGAGTTAACCAGAGTGACAGCCATTGTGGAGGAAATGCTGGAAAGGCTTAATAAAGGGAAGGACGTTCCCCTGATGACTAAAGAAATAAATTTGCAGGGAGCCAGATTAAACCTGACATATTACGGATTCTTGAACATTCCTGAAGAATATTGGGACGATTTCAGAAAGAGAGTTATTTTTGAATGGGAAATGATTATGCAAAAAGTCAAGAAGAAATACTCCTGAATTTACTGTTCAATTAAAGAGGTTACCCCGTGTTCCGGGGTAACCTCTTGTTGCCTGCCGCAAGGTGCACTTATTTGCTGGACACCTGTGCGGTCACCTATGATGTTTATTCAGGCTGCAGGGGGTTATTTATACAGGCCGGGTCTTTTTTACAAGGCTCTGTCCTTCCTCGACACAGATCTTATCCTGCTCTACAGCCCATGCGCATATCTTATGATTAATGTCAAACTCGACAAATACCTCAGGGGAAGACAGTATGAGGTTGGAATAAGTCTTTATCCAATCCGGAGTAATTTCTTTAAATGCGAACTGGCCTGTATTGCAAAGTATTACTACCCACAGGCAGCAATTTTTGCTGAAGGAAAAAACGCTTTCTTCAACAAACCCACCGCCACAGTCACACAGATCACGAGTTGCTTTCAAATCCGGCCTCATCTGGCTTACCAGTCTTAAAGCCTCGTCAATTAATGGGTTTTTTTGCTTTTCCATAGAGAAATCCCTCCAAAAAATATTTTTAGGTGATAAATACCACCTGCGGCAATATATGCCATGTGCTGTGTTTTTGTTACTTTTTTACATGCCTGATGACTAAATAGAGCGCAATACAGAATTCCGCAAACTATATATCTATAAAAAATTCCTTCAAAGTGTAATATTTTACTCACATCCCATGACTCTCTAAAATAGTATATAGATAGAAAAGCCAATGGATATCTACTCGTACCTTTGAGGGGGGGTGCCTAATTGGAATAGGTTTACTATAGCTTCCTTGGTTATTTTAGACAGGGTTTTTATATCTAATAAAGAGTTTTAGGGTCTGTTACAGGGGGTTTACTATTTATGAAAGTGTTTGCCAGCGGTGGTCACCTGTCTAAAATATAAAGGGGTTATTAGTTGTACTGTTACGCATAGTTTTATATTTTCAAAGGTATGTTTAAAAAAGGAGGAATTATAATGGCTGTTGAAAAATCTATCGCTTCGTCCAGCCTCGTGGAAGTTATCGACCGTATTCTGGATAAAGGTATCGTTGTTGACGCCTGGGCAAGGGTATCACTGGTTGGCATAGAGCTGCTTGCCATAGAGGCCCGTGCTGTTATTGCTTCCGTGGATACCTATCTTAAATATGCTGAGGCAATAGGTCTAACTGCTACTGCAGCTTGCCCCGCATAAAAATTTTTCTGCACTTTTCGCCCTACGCCCGCCCCTTGATGGGCGGGTGTAGTTTTAAGGATTCTGAAAGGGTGAGTAACATGGGCAGCAGAAAGGACAGGTTGAATAACGAGACGGTCCGCCGCCGGGAAGCAAAAGGTTATCAAGAGATGCTTCAAAAGAATAGTGCCTTGTTGAAGCAAGAGGTTTTGAGCCTTCTAACCGGCTTTTATCAAAATCGCAATGCTATGGCGGCGGATTTGAGAAAAGGTTTGATGCAGGAGATTAAATCCATTAAAAAGGCCGAAAGAGAAAGGCTGGTAGAGGCCGGGGAAGAAGCTCGCAGGAGAGCTTGGCTAGTTATTGAGAATAAAGACAGCATCAGAGATTTACTGCATGGTTATACGTTAAAGCGCGAGGAAATCTCCATGGGTGTTCAGCGGGAGCTTGGCCGCTATAAAACTAGCCTGGCAGAAGGCAATAAAAACCGGATCTGGGAAAATAAGCAGCTTATGAATGACCAGCGCGTATATTTAAAGGCTCTTTTGGAGTAACAAATAACTGAATGCAAGTATTCATTCCTTGACGCAGAACTCGCACCAATGTTATGTATATCTTTCTGCGTCATGTTTTTGCCCAAAGGCTTTTGGGTTTGACAAAACAAAGATTATAGGATAAATTTACTCTATAGGTTTAATGGAAAACATATACAAATATTTCATTTGCCGGTTCTCCCTACTGCCAAAATATCAACAGAGAGGGAAAAAGCGGTTCTCTTTTTTTCCGGAAGTATTTTTAAATAGCCTGTTAATTTTAAAGTTTTTGTCTTGCCTAAAAAGCTGCCTTATGGGAGGAAGCTTTTTGTTTTCTTGCTGAACAACACCAAAAGGCACAGTAAATAACAGAAAACGGAGGGTTTTCGGGGAAGGAAAAAGAGGTCTTGCTGAAGAATAGTGATAAGTCTTTTTAAAGATCCGGAGGGGAAAAAATGTATCCAGGCACCAATGAGCCCGATATAGCCAAAAACATCCGCGTGGTGGACTGGCTTAAGGCCGACCTTTTATCGTCAATATCAGCTCTTTACAAAGGAATGCTCCGTGGCAGTGAAGAAAGGCTGCTGGACGCCCTTTCAGGCATAATTGTAACCTGTTATGTGCTAGGGCGCAGGCTGGGGTATAATTTTTCCAAAATAGATGTGGCAGTTGAGGCAAAGCTAAGAAAGGGGATAGAGGATTCTCACGAAGTTGAAAAATGGTACGGGGATCTTTCTCTGCTTTTAGCCTATCTGGTAGACAGGAAGAGGTGATTCCTTGATCTTGGACCTAAGTAGCAACAGGGTAAAAGATTTCATTATTCTGTCCGCCGCCTTTCTTATCCCGGCCCTGGCAGCAATTTATCTGCCGATTATTTCAATACTGGCTTTTCTTATTATTCCGGTCCCCCTGGCCATTCTGGTCAGGAAACTGGACACCCGGTACGGCCTGGCGTCCCTTGTAATGTCGTTCTTTATTCTTTACCTGGCGTCCGGCTTACAGGTAGCCTTTTCTTTAGTTATACAGGCCGGAGCAATGGGCATTTTGCTGGGACTGCTTTTTAAAAATCATGTGCCGTCCGGAAGGGCAATTGTAACAACGGTTGCCTTTGCAGTTTTTATTGCTGTGGCAATGCTTGCGCTGGTATTTTTAACAACCGGCTCAAATCCTTTTGTTCTGGATGATCTGGACCGGGCTGTTTTCGATCAGGTAAAAAATGATGCAATGGCCCTGGGCGGCAGGGAGGGCATGGATCCGGCAAGGGTAAGGGATATGGAGATGCTTGTAACCCAAATGGAGGCCATATGGCCTGTTATTGCAACATCTTCTATAATTATCTGGGTAATGGTAGCCTCCTTTATAAATTATTCATTAACCCGCCTTGCAATGGCCCGGCTGGGGCTGACCGTACCTGCGGCAATTCCTTTTTCCAGGTGGAAACTTCCCTGGTTTGTCATATGGGGAGTAATTGCGGGGCTGTCCTTTATACTTATGGGGGATCAGGCCCAAACCAGCGGACTGAAGCATGCCGGTCAAATTATTCTATGGGTTACCGGTTTTGTTCTGACTGTTCTGGGGGCATCGGTAGCAGCCTTTTACTTTAATAAATGGAAAATTTCCTGGCCTGTCAAGGCTGCATTTATAGCTGGGCTGGTTATTTTAGCGCACATTACGGTGATCGCTTTGATCACTCTGGGGCTCACAGACTCAATATTTAATATTCGCCGGTTATCTTCGGATGGCCGAAAACCGGAGGAGGACGATGTTAAATGAAGGTTGTTCTTCTAGTAGACGTTAAGGGGCAGGGTAAGAAAGGTGATGTTATCAATGTCGCCGAAGGGTACGCAAGAAACTTTCTTATTCCCAGAAACCTGGCAGTGGAGGCTTCTGAAAGTAAGCTTAAGGAGCTTTCTCAGCAGAAAGCCGCCCAGGACAGGAAGAAGGAAAAGGAAGAGGAATCCGCCCGCCTTCTGGCCTCACGCATGGAAGAAATAAAACTGGTTATTAAAACAAAGGTTGGTGAGGGTGGAAAGCTCTTCGGAGCGGTAAACAACAAGGATATATCGGAAGGTCTTGCCAGCCAGCACGGAATCGAGATTGACAAAAAGAAAATTGGACTTAAAGAACCCATCAAGGCTGCGGGCAAATACCCGGTTAACATAAGGCTTCACCCCGCTGTGCAGGTAAATATTGAAGTAATTGTGCAGGGTGAATAAATTTTACCGCTTTACTTGTAAGGTGTCCCGGGAGTATAAATGTTAAGTAAAATGTACTGTATTTTTGTTTTCCGTCAATGAGCCATGGTTTCCAGGTTTTTTAGCGGAAAGGAGTTATAGCTGTGAAGGTGTTCCTGGAAAAGATAAAAGGCAGCATTAAAAACAGCCCGGGGGACAGCTTTCCGGGCCAGGTTCGACTTGCCAAGCAGATCAATGCGCTGTATGGCCTTGTATCAAATCTGTACGGGCCCGACAAGCTGGTTCTAAGGGCAGGTAAATTAAACGCCCTGCAGCTAATGAGGTCGGATAAGATTGAGGAAAAGGTTTTAGCCCTTCAAAAGCTGGTTTTTGAGGATCCTACCCTGGATACCGTTCCCACAGCCGAGGAAATACCGGGTATACTCGAGAAGCTTGAGGACGAAATTGCCGAGATAATTGCAAGGCGTACCGTAGAGGACGAAATAGAAAGAAAAGTGAATGAAAAGCTTCAGGCCCGTCATGAGGACTATGTCAAAGAAATAAGAATGCAGGTAGTCAAAGAAAGCAGCGGGACAGAAAACGCGCAAACTCTCAAAAAGCTTGCACTGCTGGAAAAGCTGGAACAAAAGAACCTGGCAAGGTCTGCCATGGATATTCTGCGGCCTGTTAACTTTGATGAGATAATTGGCCAGGAAAGGCCTATAAAGGCGTTGTTGTCAAAGCTGGCTTCACCGTATCCACAGCATATTCTCCTGTATGGTCCTCCCGGAGTGGGTAAGACAACTGCGGCAAGGCTTGCCCTGGAAATGGCCAGGCAGCTGGATGGGAGTCCCTTTGCAAGCGAAGCTCCCTTTGTAGAGGTCAATGGGACAACCCTTCGCTGGGACCCCAGGGAGGTAACCAACCCCCTTCTGGGATCGGTGCATGACCCAATTTACCAGGGGGCGCGCAAAGACCTGGCTGACGGGGGGATTCCGGAGCCAAAGCCGGGGCTGGTGACAGATGCTCACGGGGGAGTACTTTTTATTGATGAAATAGGGGAAATGGACCCCATACTTCAAAACAAGCTCCTGAAAGTGCTTGAGGATAAAAGGGTTTTCTTCAGCTCTGCTTACTATGACCCGCACGATTCCAGTGTTCCCCAGTATGTTAAGAAGCTGTTTGAAGATGGGGCTCCTGCCGATTTCATACTGATTGGGGCCACAACAAGGGACCCTGAGGAAATAAGTCCGGCTATTAGATCACGGTGTGCCGAGGTCTATTTTGAGCCACTAACTCCATCGGATATTAAAATAATAGTTATCCAGGCCGCAAAGAAACTGGGTGTAACCATGGATGAAAGCGTTGCTGATGTAATAGGCCAGTATACTATTGAAGGACGCAAGGCGGTAAATATATTGTCCGATGCATTTGGACTGGCCTGCCGGAAGCCCGGTGAATCCGGTGAGATAGTTATTACCTCCGAGGATGTCTACGAAGTGATTCAGTCCAGCCGGCTGTCCCCATATGTTTTAAGAAAGGCCAGCGACACCAGTGAGGTGGGGAAAATTTTCGGCCTGGGGGTACATGGTTTTCTGGGATCGGTGCTTGAAATAGAGGCGGTTTCTTTTCCTGCCCGTGGAAAGGGTAAGGGCGGGATAAGATTCAATGACACTGCGGGCAGCATGGCCAAGGACTCGGTGTTCAATGCCGCATCGGTATTCAGAAGAGTAACCGGTGAAGATCTTAACAACTATGATGTTCATATCAACATTGTGGGCGGAGGGAGAATTGACGGCCCATCGGCAGGAGTAGCCATATTCCTGGCCATGTTAAGCGCCATTCAAAATAAGCCCATTCCCCAGAATATAGCTGTCACCGGAGAGCTTTCCATTCAGGGCAAGGTGAAGGCCGTGGGGGGAATACCCGAAAAGATATACGGGGCCAGGCAGGCCGGAATTAAAAGGGTCATGGTTCCCGGGGAAAATTCCAAGGATGTGCCCCAGGATCTTAAAGGGATAACTGTAACCCCGGTAATAACGGTTGAAGAAATAATGCAGGTGGTATTCAGCAATAAGCCCCAGCTTATTAACTGAATAAAAGAGTGATTGAATAAAAGCGCCGAATAGGGCGCTTTTATTTCGGAATTGGGAATTGGGAACTAGGAATTGGGGATCGGAGAGGATGCGGGCCAAAGGCCCTCTTTTTTATGTCGTTATTTTGCACAAGCTTTTATAACCATATTATGGGAAGTTGGCCGGGGATTCCACTGCGCGACATCATTTTACAAAATTGGGGAAGCTCTTTTTTTCAAGGAGGATTTGTATCCCGGGGTGTATAAATTATAATGTGGTAATTTTCAGGGAGTGATAACTTTGATTGATAAGGCTCCCCCACAGAATATTGATGCTGAGCAGTCAGTGCTGGGCGCCCTGTTTGTGGAAAGAGATTCTCTGTACAGGGTGTCCAGGTTTTTAAAACCTGAGGACTTTTACCTTGAAAGCCACCGGCTTATATACAGGGCTTTTCTTCACCTGGACGAGGCCGGGGTTCCCCCGGACCTGGTTACCATTACCGATTTACTGAGGCAGCAGGGGAACCTGGATAAGGTGGGGGGGGCCACATACGTGGCATCCCTGGCCGGAATGGTGGCAACAGCCGCCAATGTCGAGTATTATGCCAGGATAATTGAGGAAAAATCTCTGCTGCGCAGTCTTATATCAATGGCCACACGTATTGCCGGTATGGGCTATGAGGCCGGGGAAGATGCCGAGAAGCTGATTGACGAGGCTGAAAACATGCTTCTTCAGCTGAGCTCAAGGAGATCCTCCGCAGGCTTTACTCCTATTGACAAAATACTTGTGGAAATATTTAGGATTATCGAGGACAGGTACAGGAATAAGGGTAAAATATCCGGGATTCTTACCGGCTTTTCAGACCTTGACAGAATTTTGTGCGGAATGCAGAGCGGGGATCTCCTTATTGTGGCAGCCAGGCCTGCCATGGGAAAAACAAGTTTCGGCCTGACGGTGGCCCACCAGGCAGCATTGAACAGTGGAATACCAACAGCGATATTCAGCCTTGAAATGTCAAGGGCCCAACTTGTTCAAAGGGTGCTTTGCGCTGAGGCAATGGTGGACTTGCAAAAGGTCCGCAGCGGTAACTTAAGCGACATGGACTGGAACAAACTGGCTGAGGCCGCAGCCAAGCTTACCAAAACACCGCTTTTTATAGACGACTCTCCGGGGCTTTCCGTGAGGCAGGTAAGGGCAAAGGCCAGAAGGTTAAAGGCTGAAAAAGGACTGGGGCTTATTATAATCGACTACCTGCAGCTTATGCAGGGCTCCTCCAGGACGGAAAACCGCCAGCAGGAAATAGCGGACATATCCAGATCTCTCAAAGCTCTCGCCAAGGACCTTGAAGTCCCTGTAATAGCGCTGGCTCAGCTGAGCCGGTCTGTAGAGCAGAGGGACAAGAAAAGGCCGATAATGTCCGATCTGCGTGAGAGCGGGAGCATTGAGCAGGACGCCGACGTGGTAATGTTTATATACAGGGAAGAGTATTACAAGCCTGATACCGAAAAGAAAAGCATTGCTGAAATAATTGTGGCCAAGCAGAGAAACGGCCCCACCGGTTCAGTGGAACTGGCCTTTTTATCGGAATATACCCGGTTTATGAATCTTGCCAGGGATGTTGAGGAATAAAACCGGAGAATATATGCTAAATCCCCTGTCAAACACCCGTCACGTAGTCGACATATTTATAAATATACTCTTTGAAGGTTACCAAGGTTTTATCCAGATCATAATATAAAGAATACCGGTGGTTTTTATCAATAAATGAAAGCTGCAGATGCTTTATAACACTGGGGTAATAAGGGACATGCAGGTGGCCTTTAAAAGGGTCATCCACAATGGCCGAAATTTCCCATTCAGGAAGACCCATTTTCCTCAGGATACCCATAGCGACATGCCTGGTAACCAAATAAGTGGGATGGTTTATTGTATAAAACAGGCGATTCTCCCGATAGTTTTTTCGAATAAAATCGGCCGCTTTGACATCCAGGTCTTCCTCTCTTTTGTTCAAATCGTCCAAGGTCATGTCCAGATTGGCTTTTACCTCTTCATAAGAATAAAAATTATCATCCCATAGTATTTCAGCAATTTCATTTTTGCTTTTACCTTCTTTTAACAGATTTATTATGTTTTTGTCTCCATAGGGAAATTTTCCATTGGGTAGTGGATTATAGCGAGGATCTGGTCTATGCACCTCATTATGAACATACTCTGGATGATAGCCGGTAAAGTAAGTGTTGGTAAATGATATTGTCTGACATGTGTCAGGCAAGCAATTTAGTAAGTAATCTGTGGACAAATTTTTGCCAAAGGCATCACCTATTTTTTGATAAATGAATAAATTGCATTTTTTAACATCATCTCTATTTAATCCTTTTTGATCACACAGGAAAACCGGGGGCACATCAATAATTTGATAATAAGATGAGAAAGTTTTGGATAATAAAAGATATCTGGTAATAAGTGAAATCTGGCAATTTCCAAAAACCATACACTTCTTCATAAGATGCTCCTTTTTGGCATATTTTTTGTTTTTGCGCATTTCTTCTCACTGCCATAATATGTATTATGAAAAAATAATGCTACCATATTATGTAATATTATCAGGTTCGGGACGTGGTATCATGCTACCCGGCCCTGTTGGCCTGTTCAGCATATAATCCCAGTGAATACACTGATTTGCCAATAGCAATGGCTATAAAAGGGATATATAAGTACGAAAGACCAATATAAGAGTCTGAAAGGGAAAAGGTTTCCATGTGAAGGGAGTTGACACATTGGTTGCTCTCTGTTAAACTTTAAATGTTTGGATATCAATAAATGACTAGCTTAATAAAAATAATTGTTTAAACTCAAAGGTCCCGGTATGCCGGTGGCATTTGAGGTTTTTTTGTGTGTCTGGATATCATTTGTACCAGACAGTCAAAATATATTGCAACTTTAATGAGGTGAATAGTTTTGACCGCAGTGTATGATGTGATTATTGTGGGTGCGGGGCCGGCTGGAATTTTTACAGCCATTGAGCTTATTAAAAAAAGAAAAAACACCAAAATATTAATAGTGGAAAAGGGCAGAGATATTGAAAAGAGGGTTTGCCCCTCAAAGGAAAAGAATATCAAATGCTATAACTGCAATCCCTGCTCAATTGTCTGCGGGTGGGGTGGGGCCGGCGCATACAGCGATGGTAAGCTGACCCTTTCCACAGATATTGGGGGCAGCCTGGAGCTCTATATAGGTGAGCCGGCTCTGGCCAGCATGATAGATTATGTGGACAATATTTATCTTGAATTTGGCGCGCCCAAAGTATTGTTCGGCCTTGAGCACCAGGAAGAAATTCAGGATTTTAAGAGAAAGGCCACAAATGCCGAGCTTAAGCTCATTCCGGTTCCCATAAGGCACCTGGGGACAGGACGCTGCATGGAGATTCTGCGCCAGATGAAGGAATATCTGGTTGCCAGCGGTGTTGAAGTTCGCACTGACTGCAGGGTTGAGGGTGTTTTAAAGGGAGAACAGGGTGCTGTATCAGGAATAACAGTTTCGGGTGATGAGAAGATATATGGAAAGCATGTAGTTCTGGCCCCCGGCAGGGAAGGCGCGGAATGGCTTTCCGGGCTCGCCAGGGACCTTGATATAAAGACCGAGGTAAATCCGGTAGATATTGGAGTAAGGGTAGAACTTCCGGCTGAAATAATGGAGCCCCTTACCAGGGTGTTTTATGAGGCCAAGTTCATTTATTACTCCAAGACCTTTGATGATAAGGTCCGGACTTTTTGTATGAACCCTTACGGAGAAGTTGTTCTTGAAAACAACGATGGGCTGGTAACCGTAAATGGCCACTCCCACGCTTATAAAAAGACCGGAAATACCAACTTTGCGGTTCTGGTAAGCAAGACCTTTACTGAGCCGTTTAAAGAGCCAATAGCCTATGGAAAATATGTTTCAAGCCTTGCCAACCTTCTGGGGGGCGGGGTTATTGTGCAGCGTCTGGGTGACCTGGTAGGGGGCCAGAGAACCACGGTAAGCAGGCTGAATAAATGTCTTACAGTCCCCACCCTTAATGAGGCTACTCCGGGAGATTTAAGCCTGGTATTTCCGTACCGGCACCTTGTGGCCATCGTGGAAATGTTAAAGGCCCTGGACGCTATTGCGCCGGGTGTTTACTCCCGCTATACCCTTCTTTACGGGGTGGAGGTAAAGTTCTATTCATCAAGGCTAACACTAAGCTCCAACCTTGAAACACCGGTAAGAAACCTTTTTGCCAGCGGCGACGGGGCCGGTGTTACCAGGGGACTTGCCCAGGCCTCCGCGGCCGGCGTTCTGGTGGGCAGGGAGATTGTTAAAAGATTGGGGAAAGAATAATATAACTATGTAGATATGCTTATGGGTCAGAATTCAGATGTCAGAACTCAGAATTCAGAATGACCGGGATTTACCCAAACCATTCTGGATTCTGACTTCCGAATTCTGGATTCTGACAGGAAAGAAATGCCTAGGAGGTATTGTGATGTCAGCCATAGTCGTCATAGGCGCCCAGTGGGGTGACGAAGGTAAGGGCAAGGTTACCGATTTTCTTGCCAAGGATGCGGATTTAGTTGTAAGGTACCAGGGTGGTAACAACGCCGGACACACAGTTGTGGCGGACGGTAAGGAATTTAAGCTGCACCTTATTCCCTCAGGCATATTATATTCCGAAAAGTTATGCCTCATAGGGAACGGTGTGGTGCTGGACCCGGAGGTTTTCTTGGGCGAGATCGACGGGCTGGTAGCAAAGGGCATTAGCGTTAAGAATCTCAGGATTAGCCCCAGAACCCATGTAATAATGCCGTATCACCGGAGGCTGGACGCCTGTGACGAAGAGCGCCGGGGAGCTAATAAAATAGGTACCACCGGACGGGGAATAGGTCCCGCTTATTCAGACAAATCCTCAAGGACCGGAATAAGGATAGCAGACCTGGTTGACCCCGAAAGCTTTTCAGACAGGCTTAAGGCTTCACTGGAGGTAAAGAATGAGCTTTTAGTCAAGGTATATGGTGCTGAGGGGTTTGGCTTCGACGAAGTATACAATACATATGTTAAGTTTGGGGAGAGGCTTTCGGGCTTTGTTGAAGACGTTTCCGTCACGGTAGATGAAGCAATTAAAGAGGGAAAAAACATACTCTTTGAAGGCGCCCAGGGAACACTGCTGGATATAGACCATGGAACATATCCCTATGTCACTTCTTCCAGCCCTGTTGCTGCCGGGGCCTGCCTTGGGGCCGGAGTGGGACCCACAAAGATAAACAAGGTTATCGGAGTAGCCAAGGCGTACATAACAAGGGTTGGTGAGGGTCCGTTCCCCACGGAGCTGAATGACGGCACCGGAGAATACCTGCGTGAAAGAGGCCATGAGTTCGGAACGACCACCGGAAGGCCCCGCAGGTGCGGATGGTATGACGCTGTTATTGCCAGGTACGCGGCAAGAATTAACGGACTTGACTACCTTGCCATTACCAAGCTGGATGTTATGACAGGCCTGGAAAAGATAAAGGTATGTACTGGCTACAGCTATAAAGGGGAAAGCATTTCTGAATTCCCTGCCACTTTAAAGATATTGGCCCAGTGCCAGCCGGTATATGAAGAAATGCCAGGCTGGAGAGAAGATATAACTGCGATCAGAAAGTTTGAGGATCTGCCGGTCAATGCCCGGAAATACCTGAACAGGATAAGCGAGCTTTCCGGTGTTCCCATTGCCCTCATAGGTGTTGGGCCCGGAAGGGAGCAGACACTGGTTTTGGAGCAGGCGTACTGATGGGCGATGAAGCAGTCCCAGTTAAACCGGATGAATTTTAACAACTATATTTTTTACAAATTTAGGTGGTTGACATCACACAGTCATATAGTGTATCATTACTATCGTTGACTCGGTAAAACGAAGTCAATCGTGAGCCATTAGCTCAGTCGGTAGAGCACCTGACTTTTAATCAGGGTGTCCGGCGTTCGAGTCGCCGATGGCTCACCAGGCCCCTTGGTCAAGCGGTCTAAGACACCGCCCTTTCACGGCGGTAACACGGGTTCGAATCCCGTAGGGGTCACCAGTAATGCCCTGTGGTTAAACCACAGGGCATTGTTTTTTTCCACAGTGCTTTGTTCAAGTAATTTTTGGTCAGCGGGTTAGCAGCAATACTATTTTAGTGTACACAATCCCCATAAATATGACAAATAAAACCCCTGTCAGAGTGCCGAATTTAAACTTAAACCGCTGAAGTGTGATTATCCCCCCGGAAACCCTGTCATTGTCTTTTGCGTCTGATATTGCCGCCCCGGACAGCTCCAGGAAAATAAGGAGCAGTATAAGGCATATCGACATTACCAATCCTATGTTAAGCCCAGCGGCTGTCGAAAAGTTTCCCTGGTAGTGGGTAACAGTGGCCATAGAGCTCATAACAGTGGTGGAAAACGAGGCGAAGGATATAAAGCTGCTGGCCACCTGGGGGGGGAAGGCCGGTATTGAAACTACTTTTTCGTAGCTGCCCCCGTCAGATAACGTCTTCACTGCAAAGCTCACTCTCTGGCCGATTTCCACAGGGGAGTTGAATACATACTGATATGTCTTGGAGGAAAGAGGGTTAATACTGGCAGTTCCCTCCTTTAACAACACCCCGTCGGCATAGAACTGGTAATTTGTTGCCAAATTATCCAGGCCAGGGTTGTTCAGCTGAAAGGTAACCTCAATTGGCTCACCAAGGCGGGGAGCTTCGGGCATCACCGATATGCTTACCGGCTGTTGGCTTTCTCTTATGCTGAGGTAAAAAATTCCCAGCAGGATCAGTGCAAGCCAAATCATAACCGTCTTAAAAAAGGTTATCCTGTGCCCGGCCCGTAATTCCATCAATAAAACACCTCCTTACTAATTATTTTATAACATAGGGACAAACGGCAACCAACATCGTATTGTTTACCCCGTGTATTATGATGGACGCAATAAGGCTTTCGGTCTTTATATAGCAGTAGCCGAATATGAGCCCGGCCAGAAAAACAAAAAACAGCTCCGGGACCGATCTCCAGGTAAGGTGCATTATGCTGAAAAGCAAAGAAGCCCCGACCAGTCCCCACTTCCACCCAAAAAGCCGGCCCAGGTTCTTCTGGATAAGTCCCCTGAAAAGCACTTCTTCCCCCACTCCCACAAAGAACAACATGTAAAGTAAGTTCAGCAGCAGGTACTTGATAGTAAATTCGGGGTAAAAGGGGGCCGGTTTTAAGATTAAATACTCCACCAGGCCCGTGGGAATTCCGATGGCTCCCATCAATACGTACAGCGCCATCCTTTTCCTGTCCGGTACACCTATCAGCTCCTTAAAGCTTATTCCCTTCTGGTATATATATAGTACACACAGTCCTATAATGCAGGTATATACCGCGGGTAAAAGGTATTGCTGGCTGATAAAAAACCAGGGCAGGGAAGAGGTAAACAGAATATACATGGGTACCAGCACAAGGGATTCTACGCTTTCCGCCAGCAGGTCATCCGTCTTGCGAAACGCCAGAAAAGCGTACAGCAGTATGGTTAGGCCCAGAGACATCACGATTCCATAAGCTACATTCCTGTATGCAAAAATATACTCACAGACCGTAATGGCCGCAATAATACCGGTGATCCCTAATCCATACAGTGCAAGCTGGCGGTTTCGTTCCGGCTTAATGCAGGAACCGGCTTCACTTGTTAATGCTTGTTGCATTCCGCTCAATTGTGATTCTCCTTCAGAACATCAGACAATATGTCCCGGGGTTTTTGAAGCTATCCCGGGGCTCTTACTTCAAATAGTAGGTCAAGCTTTCAACCGGATCAGGCTCATTATTCCTGTAGATATAATAATTTACCTTTCCCCCGGCCAGATCTCTGGAATATATTTGATTTGTAAAACTATAACCACCCCCACCGGGGATTGTAGCTAATCCCCGGTAAGACTCAACGGAGCCCAGCACCTCAATAATTGTGAAGGATTGCGGGTTTTTCTCTCCGTTGACCACCTCAAATTTAACCAGCCAGCCCTCTTCGGTTTTGATTACTTGCTCCTTTTGAACAGTGCTGTACTCCTTTCCGGTGGCCAGAGGCATAAAAAAAGTTAAAGTCAAAAGTACTCCCAGAGCGGCCAGGGAAAGTATGTAAACTATTTTTATGGGGGGCAGTTTTCTGACATTCATAATAAGTGACCCCTGCATCGTCTACTCCCTTTCAAATTATGCGGCCAGAGCCTCTTTGTTTTTCCTCATCCTGTAGTAGATGAAGGCGCATATACCAGCAACGGCAGCACCGGCAGCTCCTACGGGAAATTCCGGTATGCTTGCCAGCGGCACAAAAAACGTACGGCTAGCTTCGATTTGTATAGGTGTTTCCTGTTTTGCAACATCCACACGCCAATTACCTTCGGCCTCGGTCCCGTTAAATCTGTAGCTGGTGGTAAAGCTGCCTTTGCTGTCAACGTCTATGCCAATGGTTGCCACCTTGTTATTTTTACCGTCATAAATCTGCAAAAAGTATTTGCCCGGCTGGGGCATGTTTTTCCCGGTTAATTGAAGTAACTGCTGATGGATATTATATCCAATTTCCGGAGCTGCTTTTTCGTCCAGTGAATGGGCGGTTGCCAGTTCCGGGGCCGGCTTTTTGTTTATTAAACGGGCGATCACCGTGTATGCCTCGGCCCTGGTTGCATTAACTTCAGGCCTTAACGTTCTGTCGGGATAGCCTACTACCAGGCCTTCTTCTGTAATTTTGTTAACGTACGCCTCTATCCAGGGAGCTATTAAGCCCGCATCTAAAAAAGTTGATTTGCCGGCAGACCTTGTTGTATTTTTGACTTCAAGCGAATTTACCAGCATGATAAACATTTCCTGCCTGGTGATGGGGATGTCCGGGTTGAATTTTCCCTGGCCTCCAACCACAATGCCGTCTTTTGCGGCTGCCTGCACGAAGCCGTAGTATTTGGCTGACTCCGGCACATCTTCAAAAACAGGTGGGTCGGAAGTGCGTTCTGCTATGCCCAGTGCCCTGACCAGCATTCTGGTAAATTCTGCCCTGGTTATGGTGTCTTCCGGTTTGAGGACTTTTCGGGGATGTTCCGGAGTAATCCCCAGTTGGTACAATTTGTTTGCAAATTCATACGCCCAGTGGGTTTTGGGCAAATCAGAAAAAAAGGTTGCCGGCTGCTGTTCCTGTTCCTCACTTACAGCATATGATGGCGCTACAGCAGATCCGTTAAAAGCTAACATCAGGAACAGGATACTAAAAACAAACAGAGATTTAGCTAAGATTTTTGCCTTAGCATGCAAATAACATCCCCCCTTTTGACATATGTGTTGGCTTTTATATATGCACCCCCCTCAAGCGTTGATCGCTTTTTTAATAATGTTTTTACCGCCCGCCTGTTTAAAATAAACAAGAGTAAAAATAAGGTACCAGGCGGGGAACAGCGCGTATATTGTCCAGGAATGGGCTGTCCACAACGCGCTTTCTCCCAAATAGTGGCCTGTTTCCAAAATAAAAAGGAGCCTTATGATGCTTTGCAGCCATGTGCCTGCAACCCCGAAGGCAAATACAGCGCAAGCCCTTTTAAACCTGAGGGGCATATCCAGGTACATTAAAGCGAAAATACCCAGGAAGACTCCCATGGTAGAAGGGCCGGCGCAGCCCGCCGAAACCTTTACGGTTATAGACTGGCCTGTGTCCGTTAAAAAACTAATCAATTGTCCGTTGACCCCCAGTGGCAATCCAAACAATGGCGCCAGAGTTTTTATAGGAGCAATAGAAAATTTAGCATATCCGTACTCCATATATCTGGAGACCAAAAGGGGGAACATTGTGGCAACAGTAAATACAGCCAGCAGGATAAGTGGAATTCTGGCGGTACTGCCGAATACTACGGCAAAGGCACCCACAAAAGCAGCTAAAAATTTTAGGAGTACAAAATCAGCCTTTTCAGGTAATATTACCGCAGTGGCGATTAATGCCAGTCCGGCGGCAATATATACATAGTCTCTTCCAAGGGCGGAGCCGGACATTTCCTCTTTTATCTTTTTTATTCTGCTTAAAAGAAATAGGCAGCACAAAACCAGCATTCCGTAAGGAGCTGCATGATGGTCTCCAAAAATAAAATCGTATGAGAACATGTCCATAAAACTAGCCCAGTATGATGGCGCAAAACTTGCCATTATTACTGCGGATAGGGTAGTCCAAAATAATAGTTTGAGTTTATGCAAAGTAAAGTCCAATCAAATCACCTTGTGTTTAAATAAAGATAAATACTTGCAGAATATAAAACATAATCGGAACAACATATAAGTAAATGATAACATTGAAGTTAAACTTAAACAACGTAATTATTTCACGAATTATGTTGGTTCCAGGGGGCATACATGTCATTAAATCGTAAATAGCGGCACAAAGTAGCGTGTGTCGAAAAATATGTCTATATATATTGTGTATGTTTCAAAAGTTGCTATATAAAAACATTTTGCAGAAAAATGTTTGTCCCGGCGAAAATGGACTGGCGCTTATATATCCCTGACCTTTGCTGTTAGGAAAGGGCAGGGAAGGAATAATAAAATGGAAGTTTGTGGAATATAAAGTTGCTATTCAGGATATTTGGCAATAATAACCATAAGAGGTTTTCATGTATGGTAATATATGGTATATATAGCTTAAAAAATATATTTGAGGTTAAATCCCTTGTCTTTTGTGCTTTTTTCAATCCACAATGCCTTTAGAAAAAAAGCGGTTTCAGTTCTGGCTGTGCTGGGGGTGGCCTTCGGCACTGCCCTGATGGCCTTTCTCTTTTCCCTGGCCGGGGGGATGGAAAGACGGGTCGATCAGACTTTCAGCGATTTATCCAACAGGATAACGGTCTCAGGCCGTGATGCCATTTTCGGCGGCGTTTTCCTCGGAATGGGCACCCCGCCGATACCATCATCTTATGCTGAAGAAATTAGAAAAATACCCCATGTTGAAAGAGTATACACACAGGTTTCGGCAATTTTAAGGCCCCAGGATATCAATTACGTAATGCCTCTATATGGGTTCTGCCCGGAGGAGATACCCCAATTTGCCAATACACCCCACCGGAGGCTTATAGAGGGCACCCTGCCTCAAAATGACCGGGAGATTATTATTGGAAAGAGCCTGCAGGATTATATGGAAATGCTCAATTCACCCTACAGGACGGGGGAGATTTACCGGTTCAGGATAATGGAAAAGGGACGGGCCAGGGAAGTGGAATTATTGGTAACGGGAGTATACCGGACCGGCAATGAGATTATGGACGGCGCTTTCAGCGGCCACCAAAATCTGGCCCGGGAAATAGGGAAAATTCCCCGCGACAAAATATCCGCCGCAAATGTATTTGTCGACGGTGTAGACAACGTAGAGGCGGTGGCCAGGGCCATTGAGTCGGGCCTGGCGGAGAAAGTCCCCGAAGTACAGGTTGTGGTGCCTGAAGAGGTACTGAACCCGGTAAAAAATGTTCTGGATGTGCTGGGTAATTTTCTGGTGGCATTGTCCCTGGTGGCAGTGGTTGCGGGGGGACTTTCAATAATGGTGATAATGCTTTTGTCGGTTATAACCCGGATGAAGGAATTTGGAATACTGAAAGCTCTGGGCTGGACACCGGCCAGTATAATCCTAATGGTGCTGGTGGAATCCCTGGTGCTGAGCATGCTGGGGTCAGCTGCCGGTATAGCCCTGGGCTATGGTGGGCTGGCTTTGGCCAAGACGTTTATTGCCGATGACATAACCACCCTGACCTGGAGGGTGGCCTTTTGCGTTTGCCTTGCCGGCATAGCCATAGGGGTGGCCGGAGGGATTTACCCGGCATTCCGGGCCGGCAGGGCTGCGCCCGCTCAGATTCTGCGCGAGGTATGAAATAGGGTGATTCGGAGGTTTAATTTGTTGGGGCAGAATATATTGATCAATGTCAGAAATCTGATAAAAGCATATGGAAAGGGCAAGCTGACGGTCAGCGCTCTGGATATAAAAGGCCTTATTATTCGCGAAGGGGAGTTTGTAGCTATAATGGGACCATCAGGGTGTGGTAAAACCACCCTTTTGAACCTGTTGGGCGCTTTGGACAGGCCCAGTGGGGGAGAAATATATTTCAGGGGAAATAATATAGTTAATTTGAGTGAGGTTGCGCTGTGCAAATTCAGACGGGAAAAAATGGGCTTTGTATTCCAGGCTCATAATCTTATCCCCTCCCTGAGCGCCCTTAAAAATGTCCAGGTGCCGGCAGTTGCCACGGGTAACGGCTGCCGTGGGCGGGCCCTGGACCTGTTGGGCCTGGTGGGCCTGTCCGGCAAGGAAAACCGCCTTCCGGGGGAGCTTTCCGGAGGTGAGCAGCAAAGGGTGGCTATTGCCAGGGCTATAATGATGGACCCTGAATTGATACTGGCCGACGAGCCTACAGGAAACCTTGACTCGGTCTCAGGAAGCATGGTAATTGAGTTGCTTAAAAAAATAAACCAGGGTGGGAAAACGCTAGTTGTGGTAACCCATGACTGGAATGTGGCAAAGGCCTGCCAAAGGATCATACGTCTGCACGACGGAAGGGCTGCTGGTGAAGGCCCGGTTCGGTCAGCGCCCTTCTGAGGTTATCAGGATAGCCATGGACCTTTTTCGCTCCCCATAGGTTTCCCTTGCCCTGACAGCGGCGTCCGGGGGAAGGCTATTGGCTCTCAGCTCATTTTCAAAGGCGTCCAGTACGGGGTAGGCGCGGGAATCGCACTCAGCCTCCAGAGTTTTCGCCTCGGAGTAATATTTGTTCAGCAGCGGCAATATGTCAGCGTTGGGATTTTTCATTATTGCGGAATTATAATCCGCCAGGGCTGCTCCCAGCAATCTGTTTAATCTGCCCTCATAAAAGGCGGCCAGGGATTCGAGCCTGGTAATGTATTTTTTTTCTATGCTGCTTTGCAGTGGGTTAGTTTCGCCATCTGTCTGACTGGCCCCGGAGGTTGAGGGGGCAGCAGTTTTTCTTGCGGCGGAAGAGTCGTCTATATAAACCTCTTTTTTCTCTGTAGAATCAGGTTGTCCCGATTCTGCTGGGCTATGGGGCTCCTTGCTGCCGGGCGCCGTGCCTTCCGCAGCGTTTTGTGTACTCCCGTTGTACCCCATGGTCTTATCTGCCTGTTTATAGAAAAATAAGCTTCCGGCCAGGACACATAAAAATATTGCCCAAACAATAATTTTTTTTTGAGACATAATACCTCCTCCTGTAAAATTTATCCATATTATATCAGCCATAACTATTGTTGTCATCTGTGAGGGGATTGTCTTTTTCCAAAATACATATATTACCATTAATGGCAGCTAGTGATATTATATTCATGGATAATATTTACCCAGCGGATTATATGGGAGGTGGGGATAGCATAAACAATAAAAAGTAAAAGATGTTAAAGGAGGAAAAGGAGTGAAAAGGTTTTATTCTAACCCGCTTGTATTAATCTTTCTGCCCGTCTTACTGTTCTGCTCAGCAATGATGCTGGCGCCGTCACCGGCCGGGGCTGGTCCTGCCAATGGAAAACAAAGCGCAATAGATGTCTTTTATGGCAACCTGGCTCTTGACCCAGCGGGAAAAGATGCGGTGATGAATGCCAGGGCAAGACTTTGCAGCCTTTCCAGGAATCCCTCGGAGCAGCCCTGGGTGGATGTGTTAAACAACCCCACCTACGGCCTTTATAATGACAGGGTTAAAGAACTCTTTGGCGGAGATGAGGCTGTTGCCAGACAAAACGTGGTTGATTTTGTATTATGCCTGGAGAAGGTGCTGTATGCAACTGACAGCGACACCCTGAGGGATAGCCTTAATGAATTTAGAGCGAACCCGTTAACCGGGTCAATTTTAAGCGGATGTTCCTCAGTTGAACAGTTATATAAATATCTGGACGGAAGCAAATCAAATGTGCCCGGCGCCACCAGGGCCAACTTCGCCGCTCTGATTGAACTGGCCTCCGGCAATAGCTGGGAGGCCAATAGAAAATTCTCTGACGTACAGAAAAATCTCCGTGATATAGGTTGGAACATAGAAAGGCTGGTATTGGTCACTCATAGGATAGGATACCAGGTGGATCCCGGCTATCAGGGGGAATTTGCACTGATAAGGGCGTATATGAAGTCGATGATGACTAAGACAAGAAATAAATAGAAAAGCCTTAAAAAATATTATATAGCGGAAGCTCTAACTTATAAAAGCCGTCCGGGGGAAGAGAATCTTCTCCCGGATCCTTTTTTTCGCGCTTAAAAAAATATTGGAGTATTATGCAAGAGGCGAACATGTATTCTCTTATAAGGCTTCACTTTTGGCTGTAGGGGCCTGTAACAACATGTAAAATGCTGGAAATTTATTGAGTCAATCGCATGCTGACGAATAGGGGCGGGGTGCGTCAACATATATAACTATATAAGGTAAAATAAGGTAATTTTTGGGTTGGTTTTTATGGTTGTCAAATGTAAAATAACTAGGTAATTACCATAATTTAGCTGTACATGGGGTATGAGGTAGAAAAATATGCTCTATGATGTGGTCGTAGTTGGTGGAGGCCCTGCCGGCTGTTTTACTGCCGCAGAAGTAGCCAGGGAGGGCTTTAAGGTTCTGGTTTTGGAAGAACATAAAAAAATAGGGGAGCCTGTGCAGTGTGCGGGCCTGGTTTCACCCCGCACCCTGAACCTGGTTTCTGCTCCCCAAAGCCTTGTAATAAAAGAGTACCGGGGAGCACGTATACTTTCACCCCTGGGTGGGGATTTGTTGATTAATGGTGACAGGGTTTATGCCCAGGCGGTGGACAGGGGCGCCTTTGACAGGTACCTGGCCGGCCTGGCCTCTGATGCCGGGGCTGAGATAATGACAGGCTGCAGTGTTACCGGGGTGGATAGGCGACAGGACGGATTTACTGTCACGGTAAATTCCAACAGCAAAAGAGAGCGCATAAGGTGCAGGCTTTTAATAGGCGCTGACGGGGTTAACTCCAGGGTTGCCAAGTGGCTGGGCCTGGAGCCGGTAAAAAATAAAATATATATGTATGCCGGGGAATTCGAGCTTTCCCATGAAAACCCACCGGAATTGACTGTGCTGCTGGGGCAAACATTCGCCCCGGGGTGGTTCGGCTGGGTCATACCCCTTGAAGGCAGAGCCGCCAGAGTAGGCGTAGGTGGAATGCACCGTGACAAATCTCCCAGACAATACCTCAAAGGCATGATAGATAAATTCCCCTCTATTTTTAAAAATTTCAGGGAGCTGGAGTATACCGGGGGTGCAGTACCCTTTGGGATCATGAGAAAGATATACTCCTCCAATGCCCTGCTGGTGGGAGATGCCGCTGCCCAGACCAAGCCCATATCCGGAGGGGGAATATACACCGGGCTAAGGGGCGCGCTGATATGCTCCCGTGTTGCCGTAAGGTCTCTGCGGGAGGAAAACCTGGGCGAAAAGTTCCTCTCGGAGTACCAGCATTTATGGGACAGGGAATTCCACTCGGAATTTCAGTCCGGACTCAGGCACCGGGAGACATATAGCAGTATGGCTGACGACGAGGTGGAAAGCCTGATACAATTCCTGGACCGCCCTTACTGGCGGAGGCTTATAGCAGGCCACGGAGATATAGACTATCCCTCCTGGTTAGCCCGCAGACTCTTCAAAGCCGGCCCGTGGGTGCAGAAGTTTGCAGTGGCGGCGATAGGGTTTGTTAATTGCGGTAAAAATCTAAAGAGGGCTGCCCAACCCGGGAACGCGCTACCCTTTTAATCAATGTTCAATAAGTGGAGTGATTAAAAATGGCTGTTAACCTTATAGATTACCAAAAGGAGAATAATGAATTAGACTTGAAGGGGCATAAAATAACTATCCTCCTTTGCACACTTAATGAAGAAAAAAACCTCCCCCACGTTCTGCCCCGCCTTCCTTCATTCGCACACGAAGTTTTAATTGTTGATGGTCACTCGACGGATAATACCGTAAAGCTTGCAAAAAAGCTGCTTCCAAAAGCATGCGTAATTTTCCAGCCGGGCAGGGGAAAAGGAGACGCATTAAGATACGGAATCAAAAAGGCTAAGGGTGATATTATCGTAATGCTTGATGCCGACGGATCAATGGCGCCTGAGGAAATACCCCGTTTTATAACGCCCTTGCTTGATGGCTGCGATTTTGTAAAAGGCTCCCGCTTTCTTTCCGGCGGTGGCACCGTGGACATGTCCCGGCACAGGGTTTTCGGAAACTGGGTTTTTACTACGCTTACTAATGTATTTTACCGTTCTAATTATACCGATCTTTGTTATGGCTATAACGCTTTTTATAAGGAGAAGTTTTTAAAAAATATTGATATAGAGGGTAATGGGTTTGAAATTGAAACTGAAATGAACATTAAAGCATGGAAGTCAAAGCTAAAAGTAGCCGAGGTTCCTAGTTTTGAAGACCGTAGAATACATGGAGAGGGAAACTTGAGGAGTTTTGGTGATGGGAAAAGGATTTTGATAACTATTTTAAAGATGTTGTTTAAGTAAGTAGGTGATTTTATTGGCAAATGACTGTGGTCCTGCGATATCCATTGTAATTGCTGCATATGACAATAATCGGCTATATGATATTTGTGAATTATTAAAAAGTATAAACAATGAGCCTGAAGACAATTTTGAGGTAATATGTGTTATCGGGAAATCAAAAGAATTGCACGGGAAGATAAATGATTTTGTTAAGGTTAATATTGCTAAAAAGGTAAAGATTATTTTAAATATGGGTGATTACAGACTAAATGTACAAAGAAATCTCGGTATTGAGAAGGCCTCGTCTAACATAGTGGCCTTCGTTGATGATGATGCTATTTTAATGCCTAACTGGATTAATGCAGTGGTTAAAGCATTTGAAAGTCCAGAAGTTGTTGGTGTTACAGGCCCTGCAGTGCCACTATGGGAAAGTGAGGATCTTAACTGGCTGCCAAGGGAATTCTGGTGGATAACTGCATGTACCGGCTGGTTTGATTCAACTAGGTCGCATGAAGTCAGAAACGCCTGGGGCATGAACATGGCTTTCAGGACTAGTGCTCTTAAATCTGTGGGGGGGTTTAATACATGCATTGGCATGAGGGGAAAAAAGGGTCTGGTTGTAGGGGAAGTTGATCTTTCCTTAAGAATAAGGGAACTAACGGAAAAAAAGATACTATTTGTGCCTGAGATGGCAGTTTATCACAAAGTAAAGGCTTATAGAACATCCTTTTCCTTCATTCGACAGCGCTCCTATTCTGTCGGAAAAGGAAGAGTATTTATTAAAAAGTCTTTTAGCGGAAAAGAGGTGGGCAAATCTATACTAAATCCAGAAGTTAATTTACTCAAAAGGATATTTTCAAGATTAGTGCCTGAAATAATATTAAATCTTTTTACCAGGCCTGTTAAAGGGTTAAAGCAATTAGTATGTACTTTTACGGTTTTGGGATTTACGGGTGCCGGTTTTGCAATCGCATCTCTGCATTCTAGTCTGCGTCCTGATGATTTCTTGTCAAGTGCAGGCAAAATATCAAATTCAAAATAGATGAGGAGGATTATTTTGAAGGTTTTAATTTTGGGTGGAGACGGATACTGCGGTTGGCCTACTTCTTTGTATTTATCCAATAAGGGTTTTGACGTTTGTATTGTGGATAATTTCTATAGAAGGCAGTGGGATCACGAATTGGGATGTGAATCCCTCACACCTATTCAGCCGTTATCAAAAAGGGTTAAGAGGTGGAGGGAGGTTTCAGGAAAAAATATAAAGTGCTTCATAGGAAATATATGTAATTATGAATTCTTAAAAAATGTATTTATTGAATTTAACCCTGATGTTGTTGTTCATTATGCTGAAATGCGTGCTGCCCCGTATTCAATGATTGACAGGGAACATGCGGAATTTACCCAGGTAAATAACGTAGTGGGAAATTTAAATGTTTTGTTCGCTATAAAAGAAGTAAATCCGGAGTGTCATCTGGTAAAGCTTGGAACCATGGGAGAGTACGGCACGCCGAATATTGATATAGAGGAAGGTTTTATTGAAATACATCATAATGGACGCTCAGATGTATTGCCCTTTCCAAAATCACCCGGATCCTTTTATCACCTTTCCAAAGTACATGACAGCCATAACATTCATTTTTGCTGCAAAACGTGGGGAATTAGAGCAACTGACCTGAACCAGGGTGTAGTGTATGGAAATCTGACAGAGGAGATATTAATGCATGAGGATCTTTTAAACCGCTATGATTACGAAGATGTGTTTGGCACTGTACTAAATCGATTTTGCCTACAGGCAGCCATCGGTTACCCCTTAACAGTTTATGGCAAGGGCGGACAAACCAGGGGATTCCTGGATATACGGGATACGGTCCGTTGCATTGAATTAGCAATTCTAAACCCTCCTGCACAAGGAGAATACCGGGTTTTCAATCAGTTTACCGAACAATTTTCTATTAAAGATTTAGCTGAGATGGTTCAGAGATCTGGGGATAAATTTGATTTGAATGTAGAAATTAACAACCTTCCGAACCCAAGGGTTGAGCTCGAAGAGCATTATTTCAATGCAAAACATACCAAACTGCTGGATTTAGGTCTTCAACCTCATTACCTTTCCGAGTCTTTACTGGATTCAATGCTAAACATAGCAATTAAATACAAAGACCGTGTTGATCCAGAGTTTATTGCGCCAAGGGTTGATTGGAGAAAAACAGCTAACGTGAGGTAATAAAATGTATACAAATAAAAAATATCTTATTACCGGTGGTGCTGGATTTATTGGGGTTAACCTCATTCACATGTTAAAGGACACGGCAGGCGAGATAAGGGTACTGGACAATTTTAGTCTAGGAAGTCCGGAATTGCTTGAAAATTTGGATGTAGAAGTAATAAGGGGAGATATTTGCAGCGTAGACGACATTGAGAACTCAATTAAAGGGATGGATGTGGTAGTCCACCTTGCTGCACATACAAGGGTGATTGAGTCGGTAGAAAATCCTGTTGAAAATTTCTCAATTAATGTTGCCGGCACTTTTAATCTACTACAGTCAGCCGTTAAGCATAATGTTGGTAAATTTATTTTTGCATCTACCGGGGGGGCAATAGTTGGGGATCAAACCCCCCCTGTACATGAAAAAATGGTCCCCCGGCCCATTTCCCCTTATGGCGCCAGCAAGATGGCCGGAGAGGGCTATTGCTCAGCCTTTTATGGCGCCTATGGTCTGCCCACTGTATGCCTGCGGTTTTCAAATGTATACGGCCCGTATTCCCTTAAAAAAGGAAGTGTAGTGGCGCATTACTTTAAAAATATACTGGAGGGAAAGCCATTGATCGTATACGGCGATGGTACACAGTCCCGGGATTATATTTACGTTAAAGACCTTTGCCGGGCAATAATGCTATCCGCTGAATGCGAGGGCGCTAATGGGGAAATATTCCAGATCGCCTCCGGTATAGAGGTTGAATTAAACAAGTTGATAGATGAAATTAGAGAAACAATCTACCCGGGAAAACCTGAGATTATTTATGCAGATTTTCGCAAAGGGGAAATTTATAGGAATTTTGCCGATATTAGTAAGGCAAAAGAATTGTTAGGATACTCCCCAGGCGTACCTTTGAAAGAAGGTCTGAAAAATACATGGCAATGGTTTTTAAAAAAGAATTAGATTAACAGATTAAACAAAATTTTATAGTTTGTTACAATTTTGCTTTCTCCAATGAACAGGGCGTGTTGTCTGTTCATTGGAGAAAAGAAGAATCAGTTTATTAACTCATCCTGAACCCCGTATAAGGTGAAGGTTGAGCTCCATAGGGTAGAGGTGTATAAAAATGCATAAAGTTGCGAATACTGAAAAGCTCATGGATATTAAGTTAGTTTTATATTCCCTTTTTATTTCCGGTATAGGGATAATTTCTTTAACTTACATAATAGCCTACTTAAGTAAGTTTCCTTGGTTTTTGTACTGGGTTGGTTTTTTTTTGTGTACTGTTCCTGTCTTTATAATAGTGCAAAATCAAGAATTTACCTCAAAAACTAAATGCTGCTCTTTGTTTCTTTATGGCATGGTTTTTTATCTTATTCAATATCTTGGGTCAGGGGGTTATTATAATTTTAGAGACGAATTTCTAATGGGCAATATTACTAAAGCCATATATTTAAATGAATCACTGGATATTGTATCTACAGTGGCCAGTAATCCTATTTATCTAGTACTAATAAAGTTTCCTGGAATGGAGTTGTTAATTGTTGCACTACAAAAAATAACAGGGATTACAAATAGCTATCCTGTCTCATCGCTAACTATTATGATGATACATTCAACGGTACTTGTGTTGTTGTATTTTATAGCAAGTAAAATAAGTGGAAATACCGTTGTTTCCGGTGTCGCTGCATTTGTTTATTCAGCAAACATTGATTATTCGTGGGTTAATACAATATATCACTACGAATCAATAAGTCTAATTCTATTTTTTGTGGCAATCTACTTAACCATATCAAGATCTATGGAAAACAGTTCAAGGAATTATATTTCATACAGCATTTTATTTGTTTTAGTGACATCTTCCATAACTATAACGCACCACTTGTCTACGTATGCTTTGTTTAGTATACTTGTCACATTTATAATCATACATTCATTAGCTGGTTTTTACGCGACAGGCTTTAAATCACTTATGCCAATAAATTATGTACTTCTTCTATTTGGTTTTGCCGGTTTTTGGTTGGTATATAGTGCTTCAGATGTTGTTGGTTATTATCAAAACAATATTTTGCAGGCAATCAGACAAGTTTTAGAAGCATCTTATATTTCTAGCGTCGAAACAAATATCATTTCAGTTCCATCGTGGGGAAAAGGACTGCCATCATGGGAGCTATTCATATATAAATTTCTTTATGTACCATCACTTATAGCTATATTCATTATAGGTTTATATTCCTTTAATAAGTTGGCAAAGAGAGAAAAAAGTAAATGGAGTAATAAAATTGTTTTTCAGTACTGTATGGTAGCAATAAGTTTTTTAGCATTTATTTCAATTTTATTCAGTGCAACTAACTCTGCTAAAGCCTCAGAGGTTATGCGGAGATTGTTGCCGTTCTTTTTTATCGGCACCTCTTTTACAATTGCATATTCAATTAAAGGAAGATTTACATTTAAGCAATTTTTAATAATGTCATTACTATGTGTGGTAATATTTGGTGGTACTGGTATCGGTACATCTCGTGTTAGAGGTGTTAACTCCCATGAACCAAAATATTATTATGCTGATCCCATGAAGAATCCGGATATAGTTGCAGCAAATAATTGGATAAATATTTATTCCCCATACTCTTTCTCGACAGACCTATTAACAGAGTTAATACTTGACATAAAACAACAAAAAGGGGAGTCAATGTTGACATGGGATAAAGTGAACAGTAAACAAATTCTATTAATAGAAAAAATTAAATATGATAATTGGGAGCCATTTAGAGTAGTTGCATTAAGGGAGGGAGATAAAAGTTTTATGCCTGGAGATCCCGCAATTAGCCAATTTGTGGACAACTTCAAAATGAATAACATTGCATTATTGTCTTATAATAATGGCTCTGGAAAGCTCTATATAAAATGGTAGTGGAGTATACATTTACTTCCTTTTATTGATTTATAAAGGATGATTTAATGGAGCATTCTGTATTTAGAAAGGCATATGTTCGAGTTATTAGTATAATCCAATCATATAAATCTTCGCTTGTAAAAAATGCCTTTTATTTAATTATAGATAAAACAAGTATTTCAGTCCTTGGATTTATATTTTGGAATATTATGGCTCGATTTTTTGTGGCCGCTGAGGTGGGTATTGGAACTACGCTGTTCTCAGTATCAAGTTTTATAGCCCTAATGGCAAATATAGGTTTGGGATCCGGTATTATAAGGTTTATGCCGGATGACAGTATTAGTGCATCCCGGCTAATAAACAGTTCCTTTACTCTAACAACTATCGTTGCATTTATAATGTGCGTTATTTACCTGGCAGGTGTTACTCAATGGACACCTACCCTGGGTTTTTTACAGGATAACCTATTGTTTATGGCAGTGTTTTTTGTGGTTACCATAATAACTGCATTATCTGTACTAACAGACAGCGTTTTTATTGCTGGTCGGGCAACAAAATTTGTTTTACAAAAAAATGTCTTAATTAGTGTTTTTAAAATTCCAACTCCTATAATACTGTTTTACTCTTTTAAAGGATTTGGAATTTTCATTGGTATAGGTGTCGCAGTTATAATTGGGACTTTGGTAACATGTATATGCTTTATACCTAAGGTTTATAGAGGTTTCTTCATGCAACCGCGGATTGAAAAAAAATACATCAAAAGAATCATAACATACTCTCTCTCCAATTTTATTGCTAATTTAACAAATACGGCCCCTCAGTTCATATATCCCATAATGGTTTTAAATGTACTGGGGCCGGAAAAAAGCGCATATTTTTACATAGCCTGGATGATGACTGTGGTGCTTGCAATAATACCAAATGGTATTGCCCAATCTTTTTTTGCTGAAGGATCACACGATCCTTTAAAGTTAAAGCGTGATGGCCGAAAAGTAATAGCTTTATCTATTTTAGCCTCTGTTCCGGCTGTGGGCATGATGATACTATTGGGAGGCTGGTTGCTGCACTTCTTTGGTCCCGGGTACAGGGAATCGGGTACAGAGGTTTTGTATTACCTTGCACTTGCCACAATTCCTCAGAGTATAAATTCATTGTACATTGCGGTAAACCAGGTAAGAAAAAAGGTACATATAATTATCGCCCAAACAGGGGTTTTGGCGGCTATTGCCCTTGGGCTTGGCTATTGGCTTCTGTGTCGATTAGGTCTTCCGGGAGCAGGTATTGCCTATGCACTTGCACATCTAATAGTAGCGCTTGTTGTGGTTTGGCCTCTCTGGGGGGCACTTAAAGAAAAATCTCCAGCGGCCGTAGCTACTCCCTGATGGTTGACATCCACGTATATGGCCAGATATTTGTTGTTTTTCACATAACACGAAGGAGGTGCCTTATTGAAGAGGATCAGAAAAGCAGTAATTCCTGCAGCAGGCCTTGGGTTGCGCTTTCTTCCCGCCACCAAGGCAATGCCTAAAGAAATGCTGCCCATAGTAGATAAGCCGGCAATTCATTATATTATCGAAGAGGCCATAGAATCCGGGATTGAAGATATACTTATCATCACCGGACGGAGCAAGCGCTCTATAGAAGACTATTTTGACAGGGCACCCGACCTTGAGGTGCAGCTGAAAAAAATGGGCAAAACTTCAACACTTGAAATGGTCCAAAATCTCGGCAGACTTGTGGATCTGTACTTTATAAGGCAAAAGGAACCGCTGGGCCTGGGACATGCGGTATATTGCGCCAGGCAGTTTGTGGGGGATGAGCCCTTTGCGCTTTTACTGGGTGATGATATAGTGCGAAACGATGTACCCTGCCTCAGGCAGCTCATGGACTTTTATGAGGAGTTTCAGTCCTCTGTTATAGCAATACTGGAAGTCCCGGGACGGGACGTGTCCAAATACGGAATACTTGATGCGGCAAAAGAGCGGGACGGCATGTTCAGAATAAAGGACCTGGTGGAAAAACCTTCAGTGAATACTGCTCCATCCCGCCTGGCCATAATGGGACGCTACATTCTTGACCCTCGTATATTCTCTATACTGTCGGATATTAAGCCTGGATCAGGCGGGGAAATACAGCTAACCGATGCCCTTAAGGTGTTATGCCGGGAACAGGTCATGTATGGTTATGCCTTCAAGGGAAAAAGGTACGATATAGGCGATAAGTTGGGATACCTTCAGGCGACGATTGACTTTGCGCTTGGGAGAGAGGACCTGTCTTATGAATTCCGGCAGTACATCCAAGGCATCAATAATAAATGTGCCAAAAGTGAAATTAATATAGTTAGTTAACCCGAGGGAACCGGCTCCGGGAAAATCCTAACCGGGTGCTCGGCAGTGAAAGGATAGATAGATTATGCCCTTTGCTATAATAATGGCCGGGGGGCGGGGAGAGAGGTTCTGGCCCCGGAGCAGGGAAGCAATGCCTAAGCAGTTTCTTAGCCTTGTTGAGGAAAGAACCATGCTCCAGCTGACACTGGCACGGCTTGAGGGTCTTGTGGACCTTTCGGATATATATATTGTCACCGGCAGGGAGTTTAAGGATATTGTCCTGAAACAAATTCCTGATCTTCCTTCAAATAATATTATTATCGAGCCTTTTGGACGGGACACGGCTGCGGCAATTGGGCTTGCCGCAACGCACCTGTGTAGAAAAAACCCACATGAAGTTATGGTGGTGCTTCCGGCGGACCATTACATAAGTGACGCCTCCCGGTTCCAGGCGGTTCTGAAAGGCGCGATTACAGCCGCGTGGCGGGCTGAGAGCATAGTTACACTGGGTGTGACCCCGAACAGGCCCGAGACCGGATATGGATACATACTGCGTGGAGATTTGCAGGATACCTTTGCCGGGGTATCCGCCTACCACGCTGCCCGCTTTGTTGAAAAGCCGGACTACCAGAAGGCCAGGGAGTACCTGTCCAGCGGAAGGTATTTGTGGAACAGCGGCATGTTTATATGGAGAGTAGACCTGATTAATAAACTGATTGGAAAGCATTTACCCGGACTGGCAAAAGGGCTTGAAGAAATCGGGGAGGTGCTGAACAGTGACCGCTATGAAGAAATACTGGAAAAGGTTTATTTGATGCTTCCAAAAGTATCGGTGGACTACGGTATTATGGAGCGGGCGGAAAATGTGCTTGTTATTCCCGGCGACTTTGGGTGGGATGACATAGGCTCCTGGACTGCCCTGGAGCGGTTTTCCCAAAAGGATCAGCACGGCAATGTGTTAAACGGCCGGGGAGTATTTCTCAATACCAACAATACGCTGGTTTTTTGTCCCGGCAAGACCGTTGCGCTTCTGGGTGTTGAAAACCTGTTGGTTGTTGACGAGGGAGACAGCCTTTTAATCAGCCACAGGGACAGGGTCCAGGAAATAAAGAAAGTTGTGCAGACTCTCAGGGAAAGCGGCCTGGGGGAAGTTCTGTAATGCAGAGGCAGAAATCATGCTTATTTTAGGGCACATGGGAATTACAGTGGGGCTGGCCGGCATAGCCGGATGTCTTGTGGAGAAAGTTGCGAAGAAGGAGTTTAATATAAACTATGGCCTGGTGGCGCTGGGTTCGATGTTTCCGGACATTATAGACAAACCATTGGGCCATATGATTTTGAGGGATACCATTAACTACGGCAGAATATTCAGCCATACCCTGGTATTTACCGCACTGCTGTGGCTTGTGGCCCTTTGGGCCTTGCGCAGGGGAATATTCTGGCCCCTGGCCTTTTCCTTCGGGACACTGGCGCACCTGGTGCTGGATGAAATGTGGCAGAGGCCCACGGTTCTATTTTGGCCCCTGTATGGCTGGGGCTTTCCCTCCTCGGGGCAGGACTTTCTGCAGGGGGTTCTGCAGAGTATGCACAGGCCGGATGTTTACCTGCCGGAAATACTGGGAGCGGCTATACTTATAGGCTTTTGGCTGGGGAAGAGGGGGAAGACTGTGCCCCCAATACCGAAATCTATCAATCAGGGAAAAGAAATACCTCGTTGAAAATATTTAATGTCTTTTTATAAAACCACAGAGGCCACAGAGAACACAGAGAATTTGCTCTCAGGCATTACTATGAGGTCTGAAACCGAAGTAGATGATAGAGAAGTGTACCCTTTTTAATAAAAAACCTCTTAAAGCTTACAAGCAGGGCTTATAAACTCTCTGTGTGCTCTGTGTTCTCTGTGGTTTATAAGAACCCAATTTTCATCCTTATTGGTGGCCGTTTTATGCGGCCCGGTGTCTGGATTCTGGCTTCCGACAGCATAAGTATCTCAGCAGAAGCGTTTTTTGGAGGAGTGTTTGTGCTATGAGCTTTGCCTTAAAAAATGAATTTAAAATAATAATAGCCCTTTCACTGGTACTGGTAATCCTCATTTCCTTTGCGGATATTCAGCCGCTGAGGGTGGCGCTGGGGCTTCCCTTCGTGCTTTTTTTTCCGGGATATACGCTTATCGCTGCTCTCTTTCCGGGGCGTGAGGATCTGGACGCCATTGAGAGGGTGGCCTTAAGCTTCGGCCTCAGCATTGCGGTGGTGCCCCTCATCGGACTGATACTTAATTTTACCCCCTGGGGAATCAGGCTTTACCCTATTCTCTTTTCTCTCAGCCTTTTTGTGCTGGCTATGTCTGCCCTGGGCTGGTACCGGAGGCAAAAGCTTCCGGAAGAAAAGCGTTTGTTTATAGGATTTAACATATCCTTTCCTGACTGGAGGCAAATGGGAAAGGTGGACAAGTTGCTCTCCCTGGTGCTGGTGCTATCCATACTCTTTGCCGTGGGATCCCTGGTGTACGTAATCAAAATGCCCAAGACAGGAGAAAAGTTTACAGAGTTTTATATATTGGGGCCGGGGGGGAAGGCCGAGGGGTACCCCAGGGATTTAAAGGCCGGAAAGGAAGAGTCGGTTATACTGGGTGTGGTTAACCATGAATACAGCCAGCAGGAATATAGGGTGGAAATTAAAGCCAGGGGATATATCATTGGCTCAGTATATCCCATAGCCCTGGACAATGAGGGCAAATTTGAAAGTCCTTTGAATTTCAGGCTTCATGAGCCGGGCGAGAATATAAAGGTGGAGTTTTTATTATATAGAAAGGACGATACCGATCCATACCGGACGCTCCACCTATGGGTAAATGTAACCGATTAAGAAATGGAAACAGATACAATAGGCAATGCTTCGTACTATAAAAAAGAAAAAAGGGCCGGAGAATGCCCAAACCAATTCCTAATTCCCAATTCCCAATTCCGGACCCATAAATAATACTTAACCAATGCGCTGGTGAAGCGGCAACGGGCCGAAGGCCCGTTTTTTTAGCGCCTGTGCTGTTTGACGCGGCACGGTGCTGTTAAGGGGTTATATAGCTTAAAAGGCTCCTGCGGGAATGAATTGGAGTAGCGCTCCACCATTGACAGGCAGTCGGCGTGAAAAGCCTTTACAACCGGATCATCCGGTTTGCTTTCAAGGGACCTCAAAAAAAACATGTAGGATTCCCAGGCCGCTTTTTTATCGCCGGAAAGAGCCATTTTGTGAAGCATTTTCCCTTTTTTAAGTGGATCATCTGGATCAGCCTTTTTTTCCCCGGTTACATTTGCCATTGAATCTTCGGGTACCGGGAGGCCTTCCTGCTTTAAAGCAGCCTTGTCTTCTTCAATATCTTGTTTGCTGACGGGAGCATCCTCCTGTTTGGGTTCTGAAATAACAGTTTTTTTAACCTGCTCCGTAATTTTCTGCTCTATGTTTACCCCTATAGGATACATTTCTGCCAGGGTACCGTAGTCTATGCTTTTCATTTGCAGCTTCCGGTCTTTTGCCAGCTTTGTTGAAGCCTCCAATTCTTCCGGGTTGATATTTGTTAAATAGAAATCCGACACAGTTTAACCCTCCTTCATTGGGAGAAAAGTAGTAGCTGTGAATAATCTATGGGTAAAAGGTGCCAAAGGTGCTTGTATAATGGTTTTAATGGGTAAATATGGTAATCCTTCACGGTAAAAAAATAGGCAGTCAACCTGTGACTGCCTATTTTTTATAAAATATTTGCTTTGCTGTTTAACTTTTAAGTTAAATAACCGGGTCAACGGTGACCTGCGGGGGCGGGCACTGATCGCAGTTGTAAGGGCTGGTAAGCTCATCGTCAACACAGAACTCGAAGCACACCGTGGGAGTGGTGAAGGTCGGGCACCCCGGCGATGTGGGAGGAGTCGGGAAGGGCGGTGTGCAGGCCGGCTCATCGGGAGCACACTCCAGTTGGCAAACGATGGCCTTGCGGCTCTCGAAGCAGCCGAATTCCTTTTCAACCCTGAATACAGCGGTAAGAGTACCCTGTACGGTAGTAATTGTAGCGCTGTATACCCTGGGGAACAGTATCACAAAGGGCTCATTATTAATAACCGGCCCGAAGCACAGCACATTCGGCACGTCGAAAATGGGGATTTGCAGCGGGAGATTGGTTACTACCTTAGTGATAACCCCTATGGGAAGACCGTTTATGTCTACCAGTATTGCTACTATGGTATAGCTTACCAGCACCCTGCAGCAGCCGTTTACAACTCCGTCAAGAACGATAGAAAAGTTTGTAATTGTGGGCAGACCCTGCAGGCAGGCTCCGGCCGGAATGGGCATCGGAGTTGTTGACCCGAAGGGGAGGAATGTTGTGGAGTAATGAATGTCATGGAAACACTTTGCCCCCCAGCGGCATACTACTTCCTTGATAGACGGGATACAGACAGTGCCGGGCAGCGGCTGCCTGTTCTGAACTAATACATCATGATTCATAGGTATACCTCTCTTTACTTATTTTTTTATAAAGAACTTTTTTTTCGGGTACATACCCCCTTTAAATCTAATGAAATGAAAAAGTGGATCTATTTAATCCTTGGTCCATATTATGGGGGTAAAGGAAAATATGTTACTGCCCTTGTAGAAGTTAAAGGAATATTAATTGGCAAATTAAAAGGAAAAAGACACCATTAAGGTGCCTTTTTTAAGAATGTGATTTAGTTATTTACCTGCAAAATGTTCTACAACCACACGGCCCCAGGCGCTGCCGTTAACCACGCCTACCCCGATGTGGGTGTAGGTGGGATAAAGTATATTCCTGCGGTGCCCGTCACTGTTCATAAAGTTGGTGTGTGCCTCAGTCACTGAGCGGGCGAAGGCGATGTTTTCAGCTCCCAGAATGCTGTATCCGGTTATACCTGCCCTTACCATCTGCTCGTATGGTGTTCCAAGGGTGGGGGAGGTATGGGAGAAATAGTTGTTGACAGCCATGTCAGTGGCCTTGGCCCTTGCGGTTCCAACCAGGCGCATATCCACCTGGAGGGGCTGAAGCCCACGGCTTGTCCTTTCCTGGTTTATAAGATTAATCAGTTGTGATTCTTCTGCAGTCAATCCCGACGGAGTCGGAGCCGGTGTCGGGGTCGGTGTCGGAGTCGGAGTCGGAGTCGGAGTCGGGGTCGGAGTCGGAGTCGGAGTCGGAGTCGGTGTCGGTGTCGGAGAACTATCGCGGTTTGAATAAGCTAAAACTATAGCTCTGTACGTGTTGTCATCAACAACTCCGGTAACCGGCAGGTTACGATCCCTTTGGAAGCTTTTAACTGCAGCCTCGGTATTTGTGTCATATTTGTAATCTACGGTCCCTACGTTATATCCCAGGGCTGTGAGCATCTTCTCAATATTGGATATTGTATAGGATTCCATTCCGACTTTTCCATATACTTTAGCAGGGGTCGGAGTCGGGGTCGGAGTCGGGGTCGGAGTCGGGGTCGGAGTCGGAGTCGGGGTCGGAGTCGGGGTCGGGGTCGGAGTCGGTGTCGGGGTCGGGGTCGGGGTCGGAGTCGGGGTCGGAGTCGGTGTCGGGGTCGGGGTCGGAGTCGGTGTCGGGGTCGGGGTCGGGGTCGGAGTCGGTGTCGGAGTCGGTGTCGGAGTCGTTCCTCGGTTTGCGTAGGCTATGGTTATTGCCCTGTAGGTATCGTAGTTGACTATTCCCGTTACGGGAAGGCCCTTGTTGCGCTGGAAGGCTTTAACCGCGGCCTCGGTGTTTGTGTCATATTTGTAATCTACGGTCCCTACGTTATATCCCATGGCTGTGAGCATTTTTTCAATGTTGTATACGGTATAGGTTACCGTTCCAACTTTTCCGTAGATTGCCTCGGCAAAGGCTCCCGATATGGGAAAGGCCATTACTATAAGAAACACAGCCAGTGTGGCAATACCTATTCTTATTCTGCGGCTACGATTCATTTTAAAGATGTCCTCCTTTTTTCTGCGTTTGAAAAGGGTTCCGGAAAAAGTTTCTGCACCCCCTTCCTTTTGATTGCAATATAAAAAAGCTTCTTTCAGTGCGTAATGCAGAAGAGGAAGCTTTTTTCTTAAGGGAAAACAAGGTGGAATCTTTTTTTCAGGGCAACCTTCTTTATGGGGCGAAGTTGTTTACTATGATAACAAATAATTCGACACAATTCTACAACCAAGATGTGGTAAATTGGGATTGGGATTGGGGATTGAGGATTGGGGATTGGGGATTAGGGGGGCCAAGGCGGAGTTTCTCCCTTGCTCTATTTGGGGACATTCCTCCGTCTACAATAATGCTAGAGAAGAGGAGGTATATCCCCTTTTTTAAATAATGTGGGCCAAAGGCCCACTTTTTTTATCGTTAAGGAAAGTATATGCCGCTTTAAAGCGTTAAAGTAACCCATGGTTTGGTTGCAAATAACATTATAGCTTTGGGGCGTATCGGATAAACCCCCGCACTCACGATAGGATCCTCCGGCTGTAACCGGCCAATTCAGTATGCAGTCGTCAGACATCGGTCGTAGAATGCTACCCCAAATTCGCATCCTAATTTCCTGACGTCTGACGTCTTACGTCCGACGACTATTATTGGGGTTTCTCCTTCACAGATACAATAGGCAATGCTTCGTACTATAGAAAAGAAAAAAGGGCCGGAAAATGCCCAAACCAATTCCTAATTCCCAATTCCCAATTCCGGACCCACGAAAAATGCTTGATAACTGCCGCTGTTCCAGCGGCAACGCCCGCAGGGCGTTTATTTATCTTCTTCTTGAGGCTATCAGCCTCGGGGGATCTTTTTTGTGGGTTTTAAGATGGATAACTATATTGGGTGGGTCTTTAGGGAAGTCCTTTGTAAGGTATATACAAACATCCTCTCTGGTATAAACATCATAATTGTCAATATTTTCCGGTTGGCCCACGCTCACGGCGGGGGAAATTCTCAAGCGGCCCCCTCAGCCCCGGCACGGTTCCTGGTTAATTGTAATTATCCCTGCGTTAACTTTAACATAATCCCATGCGTCTTCATTAAATATAATGGTCAAAGTTAAAACCCTCCTTAAATCCGTTATTTTCCAATATACGCTTTACCTGCCAGTATTGTTACTGGGGGAAGGTTGTAGCATCTTGCGATTGTTTTTCATAGAATGAATTACATTTTATGAAAATTATGTTAGGGAATGGTTCGATGCCTTTAGTAAGTGTGATTATACCAACCTATAACAGGGCAAAAATGTTGGAGACGGCTGTTAAAAGCGTGTTTGCCCAGACGTTTAAGGACCTGGAGATTATTGTGGTTGATGATGGCTCCACTGACGGCACAGGTGAAGTGATGGAAAAATATGCCGGTAAGCTGAAATATTTTTACAAGGAAAACGGGGGAGCTGCCAGTGCCCGGAATTTTGGGCTGAAAAAGGCGGAAGGGGAACTGGTGGCCTGGCTTGATGACGATGATCTTTTCTTTCCGGACAAGATTAAAAAGCAGGTGGATTATTTTAAAAATAATCTGTGGGCAGGGCTTGTTTATACCGGTCATGCCACGGTAGACATGACTTCCTCTTACGTTAGGAAGTCTTTTTATGTACCTCCTCACTTCAGGGATTGTCAGTCTAACAGGAGCGCACTGGTCAACCAGTGCTTTTTCGCTAACAGCACGGTCATGATGAAGGCTGAATGCTTTCAACGTACCGGATTGTTTGATGAGAGCCTTCGCCACACCATTGACTATGATATGTGGCTTAGAACAGCAGCCTACTACCGCTTTGGGTGTGTGCCCGAGGTTCTGGCAGAGTACCGCTGGCACGGCAGGCAGATATCTATGAGCAGAGACAGCAGCATTTTACCTTATCTCAGAATAAGAGCGCTGGATTTGTACGATAAATACCCGTGCAGGGAGGTGGATTAAATGTCAGGTCCTACGGTTTCGGTTATAATCCCTGCAAAAAATGAGGGATTAAATGTAATTAACACCGTAAAGTCAGTCCTGGGGTCTAAAAATGCCACTACCTACGAGATTATCGTGGTGGATGACGGGTCCACAGATGGGTGCTGCCGTTTTTTGGGGGATAACTATAAAATGGGGAATATAAAATTAGTCACCACAGCCGGCATTGGGTCGGCAAAAGCCCGCAACGAGGGGGCCTCTGCGGCCGGGGGTGAAATACTCATTTTTTGTGACGCCCATATCTTTACCGAAGACTACTGGATTGACAGGCTGGTGGACCCTATTCTCGAAGGGAAAATAGAGGCGGCCTGCCCGGGAATAGCCCCTCACGACAGGCCCAACGATGTGGCCGGAGGATTTACCTGGGATGAAAACTTGAAGTTCACCTGGCTTCCAAGGCCCCCGAAATTTTCACCATCCCCGCTTTTGCCCGGAGGCTGTCTGGCTGTTAAGACAAAGGTCTTTTTTGATGTTGGCGGGTTTGACAGGGGATTCATTGTCTGGGGAAGGGAGGATGAGGAGATTTCACTTAAAATGTGGCTTTTCGGGTGCCGCCTGGGGGTTGTTCCCGATGTGAAGATACTTCATATATTCCGGGAAAGGCATCCATACACGGTAACCTGGGAGCATGTGGACTACAATTTGCTCCGGATGGCATACAGCCACTTTAAGAGTGAAAGAATTGCCAAGGTTATTAATTTGATACAGAGTCATCCACAAAGTATAGGAGTGGAGCGAAAGATATTGGAAAGTGATGTCTTTGTACAGAGAAAAGAGTATTTTTCTAAAAGGAGAAGGGATGATGACTGGTTTTTCCAGAGATTTAAAATACCGTTTTAAGTTAACTGATTATTAAATTAGGCTGGTGAAACTTGAATGGAGTTAAACAAAAGCAAGGTGGCCGTTGTGGGCCTTGGATATGTAGGGATAAGCATTGCCGCCCTTCTTTCCCGGAGGGGTGCCAGGGTGCTTGGGATAGACCGCAGTGAAGATGTGGTAATAAAAGTAAATTCCGGGGTCTGCCCTATCAAGGAGCCGGGAATGGATGAATTGGTGCGCAGGGCAGTGTCCTTTGGCCGGCTTACCTCTCATACCGTGCCAGAAATAATCAGTAAGGCCGAATATATAATTCTGGCAGTGGGCACTCCTCTTGATGATGGCTACCGGCCGGATACAAGTCAGCTGACGGAAGCCGCTGAAAGCATAATTCCATTCTTACGAAGAGGTCAGGTGCTGATATTGAAAAGCACCGTCCCTCCCGGCGCCACAAGGAGGCTGGCCGATTATATTTCTGAAAAGACCGGACTTGAAGCTGGAAAAGACCTGCACGTGGCATTCTGTCCTGAGCGGCTGGCTGAGGGAAGGATTATAAGGGACCTGGAGTCAATACCGGTAATAGTCGGAGGCTTAACGCCTGAGTGCGCTGAAATAACAGCCTCCTTCTGGTCCGGGATGGGATGGGAGGTTATCCGTGTTTCCGGACCAGAAGAGGCAGAAATGATAAAGCTGGCAGATAATCTGTGGATAGACTTGAATATTGCTTTGGCCAACGAGCTTTGTATGCTGTGCCACAAAATGGATATTGATGTGCTGGAGGTAATAAACGGGGCCAATACACTGCCCAAGGGAATGGGAAATGTAAATATTCTTTTTCCCGGCCCGGGTGTGGGAGGCAGCTGCCTGGTTAAGGACCCGTGGTTTGTACATAACCTTGGTGTGGAGATGGGAGTTAACCTTAAACTGCCCTCTGCCGGGAGACAGGTAAATGAGTGGATGCCGGGGTTTATAGTTGAAGTTATAGAAGAAAAGCTGGTGGCTGCCGGAAGGAGTCTCAGAGGGGCCGAAATTGCCGTCATGGGGCTGGCTTTTAAGCAAAACACGGGAGATACGCGGTTTTCCCCCTCAATAACCCTGGTAAGGCTTCTGTCGGCGGCGGGGGCCAGGGTAAACGTTTTCGATTCCTGGGTTTCTTTAGGGTATGCAAGTGAGTTGCTATATGGGGCTGCCTCAGTAGACAGTGATATTACTTCTGCCGCCAGGGGAAAGGATGCCGTGGTATTTATGGTGGGGCATGATGACTTTCCCCGGGAGCCCCGATACTGGAAGGGGCTTGTTAAAAAAGGCTGCCTTCTGCTTGACTGCAGGTACATTTTTAACGGGGCGGACATGACTGCCGAAGGTCTGGAATATATATCCCCAGGCAGGCGTGTTACGCCGGGGCCAAACAGGGAGGAAAGCTTATGCAAAGAGTTTTAGTTACGGGCTGCAACGGATTTGTGGGAAGTCATGTTTGCCAGAGGCTTGTAGAGAAAGGCAATAAGGTAATAGGCCTGGACTCTGCTCCCTACATGTGGAATGACGATTTTAACAAATTAACCGGCTGCGGCAGCTTTGAGTATCTGGAAGGAGATATTTCTGACGAAAAGTATGTTGCGAAAGCAATTGATTATGCAGGCCCCGGCGTTGTCATTCATCTCGCCTCAGTGGTGGGAGTCGGCCGTTATATAGAAGACCCCTTGAAAGTGATTGATGTAAATATACTGGGCCTGAGGAACCTTCTCAGGGCGATTAAGGGCAGCGGGATACGAATAATTTTTAGCAGCACCAGTGAAATATACGGCAAAAACCCTTGTGTGCCATGGCATGAGGATGCTGACAGGATGCTTGGGTCAACACTTGTTAAGCGCTGGTCATACAGCACCAGCAAGGCGGCTGCCGAGCACATGCTGTGGGCCTGCGCCGAATTATACGGTCTTGAGGCTGTAGTGGTGAGGTACTTTAACCTGTATGGCCCCAGGCAGAGACCGGAGCTGCTGGTGCCGGCACAGATTAAACGGGCCCTTCAGGGTGACGACTTGCTTGTATTTGACGGGGGCAGCCAGACAAGGTGTTTTACATATATAGATGATGCCGTATCAGGCACCCTGCTGGCGGCCTTCAGCCCTTCAACACCTGGGGAGGTCCTTAACATAGGTTCCATGGTGGAGACTTCGGTGGAGGAAGTCACTCGACTTATCGGGTCCCTGGCCGGGGGGCCCTTCAACATAAGGAGAGTTTCCACTAAAGAACTTTACGGGAGCGATTATGAGGACATTCCCAGGAGAGTCCCTAACGCGGGGAAGGCCGCCACTATTCTGGGATGGAGTGCGGGAACTCCTTTAAAGAAGGGGCTGCTTAATACCATAGACTGGTGGAGAAAACAATTCATCCAGCCGGCATAAGACTACAAATAGCCAGGTATATCTTGTGGGGTATATATTTTGCGAAAAAGCCAGGGGGATAACAAATTAATCATAATTAACATATAATGGTATATGAGGTGGTAAATACCACAGGTTTTATTAATTAGCGTTTACTGTGGCTGGCCTGAAGGAAATTGGTTCCTAAGTTCACACTAATTTTTAAAGAAGAGGTCTAATATGAACAGCCAAACATATGCCAAAATTGTATTTGATAACCCGTCTGTCCCCCTGGTATCAATTATTATCCCTGCATTTAACCAGTGGCAATACACATACTCCTGCCTGGCATCAATATATGAAAACACAAAAGGCAGTTTTGAAGTTATTGTGGCTGACGACGCTTCCAATGATGAAACCGTAAACATATCTGATTATGTGGAAAACATAAAAGTAATAAGAAATGAAGATAATCTTGGCTTTTTAAGAAACTGCAATAGGGCTGCTGAATTTGCAAGGGGAAAATATTTAGTGTTTCTTAATAATGATACAAAAGTAAAAAAGGACTGGCTGCAGAATCTGGCAGACCTGATGGAAAAAGATGAATCGATTGGCATGATCGGTCCAAAGCTGGTTTATCCAAGCGGAAGGCTGCAGGAAGCCGGGGGAGTCGTATGGAGTGACGCATTTGTCTTGAATTACGGCAGTCAGGATGACCCTGATAAGCCTCAATATAACTATATTAAAGAAGTTGATTACATTTCCGGCGCATGTATAATGATTCGGGCTAATTTATGGAACGTCATCGGCGGCTATGACGAAAGATACGCCCCTTCATACTATGAGGATACCGACCTTGCCTTTGAGGTTAGGAAAAGAGGATTTAAGGTTGTTTATCAGCCGAAATCCGTTGTAGAACATTATGAAGGAATATCTCACGGTTCTGATACTAATTATGGGATTAAGAGCTATCAAGTCAAAAACAGATATAAATTTTTTGATAAGTGGAGAGAAACTTTAGGAACTGAGCATATTCCAAGTGGTCAGAATATTTTTTGGGCAAGGGACAGAAGCAAAAATAAAAAAGCTATTCTAGCGATAGATCATTATGTTCCTCACCCGGATATAGATGCTGGAAGTAAAACTACTTACCAATACATAAAATTGTTTGCTGAGTTAGGGCTTAACGTTGTTTTTATGGGGGCTAACTCAAGCAAATTTGAGCCATATACTACAAGCCTCCTGCAGAAGGGAGTAGAAGTGCTATATGAAAATTCAATTCTAGAAATGTACAAATGGATAGAGATAAATGGCAAATATATCAATTATGTCCTGCTAAATAGGCCGCATATATCGGCAAAATACATTGATCAGCTTAAAAAATATACAAACGCTAAGATGATTTACTATGGTTGCGATCTGCACTATTTGCGTGAATTAAGGGAGTATAATATTACCCTGAATAAAGACAATCTAAAGGCCTCAGAGCGGTGGAAAAGAATAGAGTTTCATATAATCAACAAATGTGATGTTATTTATTATCTTTCGACATACGAAATCGAAGTGATTAAAAAGCATTTCCCTGGCAAAACAGTAAGATTAATCCCCATTAATATTTATGAAAACTTTTTAATAGATAAAGCAAAGCCATTTAAAGAAAGAAGTAAATTGTTATATGTAGGCGGTTTTGGTCATAAGCCTAATGTTGATGCTGTAGTCTGGTTTTCAGAAAAAATTTTTCCAAAAATATTAGCGCATGTACCGGAAATTAAACTTTATATAGTTGGTTCAAAACCAACTGAAGAAGTAAAAAATTTGCAGTCGAATAACATCATTGTCACGGGATATGTTACAAATGACGAACTGGCCAGAATTTACGGGGAAAGCAGGGTAGTTATCGTTCCGCTGAGGTACGGCGCCGGCGTAAAGGGAAAAGTGATTGAAGCTATGTATTACGGTGTGCCGGTAGTATCAACCGGCATGGGTGTGGAAGGCCTTGCAGATATCAGTGATAAGCTGGTGGTAGCTGACGGTGAGGATAGATTTGCTCTTGAAGTGATAAGCCTTTACAAGGACTATGCAAAATTGGAGGACCTGTCCAATAAATCAAGGGAGTATGTAAAGGAGCACTTTGCAAAGAAGAATGCGATTGATGTTATCAGTAAAGATATAGAGGTTTAATGATAGTAAAGAGCGTTTCATGTATTGCAAAAAAAGGAGACCATATAAATGGATGATTATACAAATAAGATTTATAATGAAATAAATAACTATAAAAATATTGAAGTTGTTCATGATTTACCTGATTCATTCCATTACATTACTAATAGATATATAAAAAATTTGATTTTAGAGAAATTTAATATTGGCTCATTTGATGAAATGGTTATAAAACACATTAATGCTTTAAAAAGTGAAAAGAACAAGATAGAAATATTGTCATTAGGCAGTGGTAATGGTGATTTTGAAATAAAAACAGCACTGCAGGCCCCAAACTGTTTTTTTACTTGTTATGAATTAAATCCTTATATGATTAATAGAGCTTATCAATCAGCAAAGGACTATAATGTTGAAGATGCATTTAATTTTGTTGAGGTTGACATAAATAAAGTAAAAATAGACAAATGTTTTGATATGGTAATTGCCAATCAATCATTACACCATTTTGTCGCGCTGGAACACATTTTTAAAGAAATAAGCAAGTGCATGACAACGGATTCAATTTTTTTGGTAAATGATATGATTGGCAGGAATGGCCATTTATTTTGGGATAGCACCCTGGATATTTGCAATAGAATCTGGGCAATATTACCCAAAAGTCTTAAATATAATCACCAATTGAAAAAAGTATTTGACAAAAGAATACAAATTGATTATTCCGCAGGAAGCTTTGAAGGTGTCAGGGCTCAGGATATTCTTCCATTACTGGATAGAGTGTTTAATTTCAAGGAATTTGGGGTTTTCTTCTGTCTTGTCAACAGATTCATTGACCGCGATTTTGGTCACAATTTTGACATTAACAATGAAATGCACAAAGCAATATTGGACGCTATTTGGCATATAGATGATTTTTGTCTGAAAAACAAAATATTAAAGCCTGTTCAGATGTTTGCCTCCCTGGTTAAAAAGGAAGTCAGTGTAAATGATTTAAAATTTACCTATTTCAAGGAGCCGAGAGAAATTTACGAAATGAAAGATTCTTCGTTGTATGACTATTTCAATAAATAGAGATATCCTATTCGCAAAATACGAAGGTGTCCGTGGCAATTAAAAGCTTATAGCCTTTTTTAGTCAGCCTCCATGATAATTCCAGATCGTACTTTTCTAATAAATCCTCCGTCTCGAACATGCCCAGTTCATCAATAACTTTTTTGGGGATTATCATGCATAAACCATCCAGAAGTTGGGTTTCTACAGCCTTGCCGCTGTTTTTTCTTTGCAGTGCGGCCTCAAGCTCGCCTGCCGTAACCTTTTCGGGTAGATCCCCATGGCTTATATAGTTTTGGAACCATTGGCGCTCTGTCTTTTTGTTTGTTAGCGGCCCTACCGCTCCGATGCCCGGACAGTCAAAATATTTAAGAGCTGTAAGCCAGCTTTTTGTCACCACAGCTTCCGGACTTAAAACAGACACGTATTCTTTGGAACTACGGGACACTCCCAGGCTGTATGCCGCAGAGAGGCCAATATCATCCCTGCTTAATATAATAGCTGCAGCAGGCATTCTTTTTTTAAGGCCTTTTAAATACTCACCGGTTCCGTCAGTTGAGTTGTCATCAACTATAATTAACTCGTCATAAGAATCTAATGTGGGCAGCAGTGCATTCAAACAATTTCTAATAGTGTTTATAGAGTTTTGAGTTGCCAGCACTATAGAAACCGAGGCCCGGTAATCAGATAACCGCCCCTTTTCATACCGGGCATCCGGCTTTATTCTTCCCAGCCACAGTTTGTGCAGGGTGGATCTATTATGCATGAAGTGATCGTGCCTGCCCTGGCTGACCGACTCATGGTGGTATAAAACGCTTTTGGGACAGTATACCACCCGGTATCCTTTATGCTTTATTTTAAAGCATAAATCTATATCCTCATAACCGTTGATATATACCTCATTAAACCCATTTACCTCAAAGAAAAGGTCTTTTTTTATCAATAGGCATGCTCCCGTAACCGCCTGGTATTCCCGGAATTCATTAGCCTCCGGCAGGTGGCCGGGCACTCTGTAAAAGGCATGCACGGCAAACAGGGGGTCTACTTTGTTGCAGGCAATCAGCACACCGGCGTGCTGAATGGTTCCATCGGGGAATAAAAGGCGGCTTCCAACTACTCCTACATTTTCTTCACCTTCGATAATATTAAGCATTTCCTCAAGCCAGCTGGGGAGAGCTACTGTGTCGTTGTTAAGGAAAACCAGGTACTTTCCCCGGGCGGCCTTGGCTCCAATATTGCACGCTTTGCTGAAGCCCAGATTTTTATTGTTTGTTATAATGCGAAAGTTTTGTGGTAGTGTTTTTAAATATAAACCGGTCTCATCTGATGAACCATTGTCTACAATGATTATTTCTGCATTTGTTTTTGAAAGAGTGCTTAATAAGCTGTTAATGCACTTTTTTGTGTATTTTACCTGATTAAATACAGGTATTATAATTGATACTGAATATTTTAGGAATTGACCATGATTTGTTTGGTCCATATAATTTCACGTCTTTCCTTTCTCATATTGGAAAAATGCCCGGACATTATAGTTTCCTTCTAATATATTATGTATAACTATTTCATTTGTGACAGTATATCTTTATATGGTGTTCAGGGACTATACTGCTGTATGTATAAGGCTGAGGGTGGCAGTTTTTCATTGCCACCCTTATTTTAGTCAATATAATGTTTGATGGACAATAATATATAAAAGGGCTGGCTTATAAAGCGGGTCTTCTCACCTGTGGCGAAATCCCCAGACCTTTTCATGTGTGGGGCACTGTCCGTGGGCATACTCTTTTTTCATCCCGCTGTTAAGGTTGTAGCTCCGCTGCACATGAGATTCGGCAGTTTCCTGGCAAAATACGAAGGTGTCAGGGGCTACCAATAGCTTATAGCCTTCTTTTTCCAGCTTCCGGGACAATTCCGGGTCACACTTTTCCAACATTTCTTCTTTATCAAACAATCCCAGGTCAGCAATAACTTTTTTCGGCATAAGGATGCATAAACTATTCAGGAGATTGGTTTCCATCACCCTGCCGGAGTTCTTATCCAGCAGTATACTTTCAATCTGCTCCACTGAAAGCACCCCGGGACATTCCAAGGTGTTAATGTAGTGCTGAAACCATTGCTTTTCTGTCTTTTTATTGGTTAACGGCCCAACAGCTCCTATGTCATTGGTTTCAAAATGTGTTAGCGCCAAAAGCCATTTTTTTGCTACCTGGGCATCCGGTATTAAAAGTGCAACGTACTCGTTGGTGCAATAAGGCAGGGCCATTTGATACGCTCTTGAGATCCCGTGGTTTTCTTTGTTTAATAATATTCTCAAAGAGGGCTTTTTTCTTTTCAACCCCTTCAAATATTCCCTGGTGCCGTCATTTGAGTTGTTATCTATTATAATTATCTGGTCTAATGAGGTGGTGGAGGCAAGGAGCGCATTCATACAGTTTTTTATGGTTCCAATGGAGTTATGGGTTGCCAGCATAACAGACACCGGCTTGCGCCATTCCACCAGCTTGCCTTTATAAAAAAGATAGTCAGGTATTATATTTCTCCATTTTTTAATGAACAGGTCGGCGTTACGACGGTCGTGCCTGTGCCTTCCCTCGCTGACTGATTCATGATGGTACAGCACGCTGGTGGGGCAGTATACCACCCTGTGGCCTGCCTGCCTCGCCTTTAAGCACAGGTCAACGTCTTCGTAGCTGTTTATATATTCCTCATTAAACCCGCCCACTTCATAAAAAACTTCTCTCTTGATAAGCAGGCAGGCCCCTGTTACCACCTGGTAATCCCGGGGCACGTTGGCCTCCGGAAGGTCTCCGGGCATATTATAAAAGGAATGCAGCGCCATAAGGGGTTCTTGCTTCGACTCCACCAGTATTACCCCGGCATGCTGAAGCGTTCCATTGGGATATAAAAGACGGCTGCCAACAACACCGATACTGGCGTCCAGTGCTGTTTTCACCATTTCCTCCAGCCAGTTTGGGAGGGCAATGGTGTCATTATTCAGGAATACCAGATACCGGCCCCGGGCCAGACTGGCTCCCTGGTTGCAGGCCTTTGAATAGCCCATGTTTACATCATTGGTAATAACCCTGAAGTTGGGGGGCAGCGTGCTTAAATACTGGCCGGTCCCATCGGTGGAGCCGTTATCCACAATTATTACCTCTGTGTCAGCCGGTATAGTGCTCATCAGGCTTGCTATGCATTCGTTGGTATATTCAACCTTGTTAAAAACGGGAATAATAATGGACACAGGATCTTTCATGTATGCTGCGGGTTTTTTCAATACTATCCACGCCTTTCAAAGCAGCGGTTCTTATAATTAATATATGTATAATGCTGGAAAGGGTTAGTTTTTTAACAATACTGTTTTCTGAAAAACTCAATTGCGCCCGCACCATCACCTGGAATGCCGTATTTATCAAACAGCCAGGGATCGTAAATAATCAGGCCGTGTCTCTTATAAAAGACAGACAGAGTGGTTTTAAGCTGTTCCCAATTATAGCGCCGCCGGAGGTATTCCGGGTCCTGCAGCTCCTGCGGCTCATGATGGGTGTGGTAGTGCACCACGGTGGAGAGGGGGGAGTTTACCATTTTGAGGCCAGCTTTATTCATTTGCAGGGAAAGGTCGTTATCTTCCATCCCCCCACGGAGTTCCTCGCAAAAAGCCACCCTGTCAAATACCGGGCGGCGGTATATAGTTGCGCCTCCGGGCAGCCACCGGCACTCTCTGAAAATTAGGGTATCCAGGCTGTTATACTTCATGGAGTTGTCAATGAAGGAAAAGGTTATGAAGGGTTCCTTCACATCAAAGTGTCCGCCGTTGTACTGTATTTTACCGTCAGGCAGCAGTACCCTGCAGCAGGCAGCGTCCGCCTTTGCTTCTTTCAGGCGAACCAGTAGATTCTCCAGCCACCTGGGGCCCACTCCTATATCGTTGTCCAGGGTTACAATAAAATCGCCGCCGGCAGCCTGCAGGGCCTTCTTACGCCCCCCCGACTGGCCGAGGTTTTCTTTTTCCAGTATTATTTTTACATTGTCTTTTTGCCCGGCAAACCATTTGAGCATTTGTGCGGTATCATCAGAGGAGTTGTTATCCAGTATAATTAGCTCATAGGGCAGGGTAGTGTTTTTGACCAGTAGCTCCAGGGAGGCCTTTGTTCTTTTCCAGCGGTTCATTGTAAGCATGATTATGCTTATTTTCTTTCTCCCAATGTGTCCGCTGTAAATTTGCCTTCTTACTACCTCAACATCCCTTGCGTGGTAAGACAGTACTGCCTGATCCCTTTTTTTCGCCTGAGAGACCTGGCCTGAGTGAATCCGGTATTGGTATAGGTATTCCGGGATATGGAAAAATTTATGGCGGCCGGACAGCCTGAGAGCCATATCATAGTCCTGGCAGGAGTCGTATTCTTTTTTAAATAAGCCGACCTCAAAAAATACAGACTTCTTTATTACTTTAAGGTGGCTTGCAAACATAAAAGTAAGAATCTGCTCCCGGGGGCTTTTACCTGTGTAATGAGAAAAATCCATCCGGTTGATAATCTTACCCTCTTCATCGATGTTTTCCCTGTTGGAGTAAAAGTAGCTGACGTCAGGATGAAGCTGAATGTACTGCGCGGCTGTCTCAATGGCGTTGGGAGAAAGTATGTCATCGCAGTCCAAAAAGGCCAGGTAGTCGCCCGCTGACCGTATAATTGCCTGATTTGTGGCCATGGAAATGCCCAGGTTGGTTTTGCCGAAGATAAGTCTTGCCCGGGGGTGATTATGGTATTGAAGAAGGATCTTCCTTACAAGGGGGTCGGTGGAGCAGTCATCATAAATAATCACCTCGACATCCGGGTAGGTTTGGCTTAGGGCGCTGAGAACAGTTTTCCCAACAAACCGGGCGCAGTTAAAAACAGGTATTATAATGCTTATTTTAATTGTAGGAGTATTGTTATAATCCATTTTTTACCTCCGTGCCTTAAAATAGGAATTGGGAATTAGGAATTAGGAATTGGGCGTTTTTGGAATATCATCCCCATATGCTGATAACCTCACGGCTAGAAGACAATGTTGTGCAATTCCCAATTCCGGACCCCAGAATAATGCTAACAAGACTACATGGCGTTTATTTAAAATATGATGCTGTTTTCTTGTCTGCCATGCCGGGTTATTGGAAAAAGAATCCCTTTTTGGAAACAAGTGAACACATAGGCAGAGTAACACAATACAGGGCGGAACAATATTATGAGTATGTAATAACTGAATTAAAGGGGGTTTATCATGATATCCGGGACCAATGTTTGCGAAGTTGATGCCCGCAGGGAGGAGGTATGGGGAAGATTCTCTGTTGAGGGGGCTTACAGAAAGGATATTTCTATTGAAGAAAACGAGGGTGAAATTGTTGTATTTGGCAAGGTTGTTAATGAAACAAAACAAGGAGTACCATGTTTAATACTGGGACTTTGTGCCTGCAGGGCAGATGGAACGGAATTTCCGGTGGCTTTTACCTATGCCGGAAAAGACGGGAATTTTATGTTTTCTTTTCAAAAGCCGGATGTGCCCGTGGAAAGGTACATTGTTAGAACGGGCTGCAGTAGCGGTATAATTGAGGTTTAATCTAAGAGATTAAATAATATAAGGAGGAAGTTCGATGGCTTGGGTGATGGATAGCTGTGAAATAGAAATTAACGAGAGTGAACAGTCGGGACAAAGTTTTTACCAGGTGGAAGACCTGTGTGTTAAGGAAATAAATGACGTTGTTTTCTACGGTAAGATTAAAGACAGCAGCAATAAAGGTCTGGAAGGAGCGCTTTTAAAAATATTTGCCATAAAAAATGACGGAGAGGAGATTCCCCTTAACCACTTTTACAGCGGCAAGGACGGGTACTATCTTGTAAGTATTCCGCGCCCGGACTTTTCAGTTTCCAAGTATATAATCAGAACCAGCAAAAGCAGCCTGCCGTCTCAGAATAACATATCCCAAACTCGGTATCAAAAACTTACAGCCAGGGTGCCCTTACCCCTGGAGGTTGATAATACAATCGAAATGGGTGAATAAATGTCCGTGAGGATGGTTTGGTATGGCAAAAAATTATTGTATTGGGGAGGGTCCGGGAAAAGATGATGTAACCTTATGGGGCAGGGTGAAAGACTCAAGGGGAAATTACCTGGAGGGCGCTCTGGTTGTACTAACTTCCCACCTGCCAGTGGGTGAAGAAAAGCATCTGGGACATACCTATACCAACAGGCAGGGGCTTTATATGCTGGTGGTTTCCGCAAAAGACCTTGCGGAGTCAGGCGGGAAAGCCCGAATTATGGCTCTGGCCGAACCTCCGCCGGAAGTTAAGGTAAATGTCGAAGCGTCACGCCGGTTATATCCGATGACCGGAGAAAGGCCGGCCCTGGAATACCAGATAATAAACTATTACAGGTTAAAGGCTGTAGCCACTCACCGGAATCATGAAGTAACTATAGAAGCTTTGCCCGAGACCGTCAAAGTGTCTTTGATGAGGGACTGTCTTGCCGGCGCTTCTGTTTACGCATTAAGGGGCAGAGGATACATTGCCAGTGATGATGACCAAGGTGAAGGGGTATTTAATATTACAATATGTACAATAGGTTCGGGGCTTAAGGAACAGGAATTGGTAAGGATGGTAACTGTTCCTGAAGATAAAAGCAAAAAAAAGTTGTTTTTTGATTCGGGATCTATTATAACAGATTTGTTTTACTGATAAATAAGGGCCGCCGGTAGGCGGCCCTTTATTTATACACCAGGAAAAAATAAATTTTTAGATGATATTCCCCGCCCCGATGAATGTCCTTTGAAAGTGCAACTATAGGGTCTTTGTTCCGTGAAGCCAAATAGGGATTGTATAGGCGAAATGTAATAATTTAATAAATGCTTAACTATGCCGCTGGAACAGCGGCAACGCACGCAGGGCGTTTATATATAGTCCTCTGCCAGGAGTATTCTGTTTTTTCCCTGGGATAACCCTGTGCAGGCAAGCAGCACCCTTCCCCCGGCAAAGGCGGCTGAAAGAGATGAAACCTTTTCCGTGAAAACTCTTTTTGTAGGGTGGTTAACCTCCAGGAAGGCACGGCTAATACCGTACCCGTCAGCCCAATACGCCAGAGGCCCGGTGGGTGTTTTAACCAGTACAGGGGGAGTGTCATTTTTAATTTCGGAACCTAATACCCGTTGCTTGCTCCAATTGCCACCCGGATCACGGGATAGGCATACCATATTATAACCGGTATCTTCTTCAACATTGAATACAACATAAATACTTTTTCCGTCGGACCCTGTAATCATCCCCGGATTCCCCCGGTGAAAAGGAGTTTTTGTAAGGGGAAGAAGGTTATTCCATTTTCCGGTTGCATTATTGTAGCTGGAATAAAAAATATGATAATGGCCTTCGGAAAATGACCTGCAGGCAAGGTGAAGTCCATTTTCCGAGTCAATTAATAAACTTCCGCTCCAGTAAAGAACTTCTTTTAAAAAGTCAAATCTTGCAGGGAAGCCAGGACTGGGTTCAGAAAGGGCAGGAACGGAACAGCCGGTCATTTTTCCCTTAGTTAAATCAATCATTAAGTGTTTTATATTCCACTCCGCGGAAGTATAGCCCCGTAGAGCGAAAACTATGTGTACTAAGGAATTGCTGTCCTCAATGATAAGAGGCTGGCTGGTAAGTACCTGCTTGCCAGATGCTGTAAATATAGTGCCTTCGGACCATTTCTCCCCGTCCCAGGTTATGAGATGGATATCCGGGGGGTGTGTCTTTCTGGCAACAACATACAGATTTTTTCCGGCCCCGGTGAAATATGAAAAGGGGCCTGAAATATCGGAGAGAAGCTCCCTGGCGGGGGACCATGTTCTGCCGCCGTCCCCGGATGTGCCAAAGGCAAGGGAGCGGTAGTGGCTCTGGAAGAGCAGCCACATCTGTTCCTGGGAGTCAGCCAGTATATGGTGGGTTATTAGGGTGTCGGGTTTTTCCGGTACCTGGTAGCCGGTTTCAATAAGCATTTATAAAACCACCTCTTCACTAATCCATAAAATATTACTATTTTGCAGGTGGTTAAAAAGTGACAAATATTATTAAGGAGATGCAATTTCATTTATTGGGGCAGCTTTCACCACTTTTGCCGGGACCCCCATTACAGTTTTGTAGGGAGGCACATCCTTCGTGACAACGCTGCCTGCTCCCACTATACAGCCCTCGCCGAAACGGACTCCTGGCAATACAGTTACTCCCACTGCTATTCTTACATGTTTTTCGGTAGTGAAGCCAATTAGATTTTTACCGTGACCCGGTCTTTTGTGTTGCATGGACATGTCATTGGCCCCGACAAAAAGGGGTGCGATGAAAGTGTAATCTCCTATTTCACAGTATTTGGTAATATGGCACTGGCTGTGAATGCCGACGTGACTGCCGACTCTTGTATCTCCTTCAAAGGCGGTAAGTGTTCCGATGTATGTATCATGACCTATTATTGTTCTTTCCCGGATGACAACGTTATGCCCTATGGAGGAGTTGTCTCCTATCCTGGTTCCCCAGTAAATTACCGTTCCGCTGCGGATTCTTACATTTTCTCCGATTTCCGTCAGCAATTCTACGGGCTGTTTATGCCCTTTTGGGAACTCCCGGTAGCCGATAGTAACATTATCGCCTATAACCGATCCCTTTTTTATAGCCACATTGTCGTAAATGGTTATGTTGTTGCCTAAAATCACATCATCTTCAATAAATGCGTTTTTACTTATTCTTACGTTTTCTCCGCATGTAAACCGATTCATTTTAGACTATCCCCTTTATGTTGTTTATCCGGCGATAAAAACATACTACAGGCAGGAGAGATAGACCTCCAGTGTTGCACGGGCGCATTTTTCCCAGGAAAAATAAAGGCACCTGTTCAGTCCCTTTATTCGCAAATCTTCCGCCAGGGTAGGATTCATGGATAGGGAGCTCATATGTATTTTCCAGGCTTCTATCTGGTCGGGGTCAATTAATATTCCTCCGTCTCCCAGTATTTCCGGGAGGGATCCCCTGTTTGAAGAAAGCACCGGTGTCCCGCAGGCCATTGCTTCCAGTATCGGAAGCCCGAATCCTTCACAGCGGGAGGGAAAAAGAAACGCTGTAGCGCGCCGGTATAGCGAAGGCAGGTCTGATGCCGGTACAAAGCCTGTCTGCACCATTTTCTGCGGCCAGTCCTGCACAAGACTTTTCAGGTATGGTGTTAGCGGGTCGTTTCCTACAAGAACCATCTGGTAATGCATGGAATTTTCTTTCATAAAGCTGTTGAAAGCCCGTAAAATTGTTTCGCAGTTTTTTCGCCAGTCAAGTCCGCCCACATACAGGAAGTATGGATGACTTATACCATACTTTTGCAGGTTTTCATTGTCGCTGGGTGTAGGAGTGGGTGAAAAATGTGTGAAATCAACACCGAGATGGGTGACTGAAACCGATTCTGGAGGCAGTGAAAAAAATTTAATCAGGTCTTCGGCTGATTCACGGGAAATGGTAATAACTCTGTCAACCAGGGGAATAAGGGGAGTGAGGTTTTTTTCCATAAAAAGTTTTTCGTTTGGATAGTGTTCCGGGAACCGCAGGGGGATGGCGTCGGCAACGGATATGACCAGCTTGACCCCGTGCCGCTTTATTTCAAGCAGATCTGAAAGGTTATATGCCGGGTGGTAGAAGTCAGTTATATGCAGAATATCAATGTTATTTTCCCATACTGCCCGGAAAAACCCACCTGGCCCGATTGTTCTATGTGTTGTTTGTTCCGGCAACGATATTTCGCCGGTACTGGTGAAAAGTAAAAATGAATGCTCTGAGCCGGAATATAAAAGGCCCTGCAAAAGATTTTTCACGTATGTGCCGATGCCTCTGAAACGATGCCCTGTTACCAGGGGATTAATGTCCAGTCCTATTCTCATGAAATATCACCGTATTTCTCAAAGCTTCCTTTTAGTTCGGCGTATTTGGCAATGCTTACAAACTCATACAGGGCCGATAAAACACAGAGCACCAGGCCGTGTAAGCCGTCCTTGTAACCCTTTTGCCTGAAATACATTTCAAAAAACTTATGAACTGCTGCAGGAAGCAAATCTTTTTCACCTAGGGGAGAGTTGTTTTTCAGCATTTCCAGGGCTTGAAGGTCGGTGTAGCGGTTGAATTTTTCAAAATACTGCCGTAGAGAGAGGTAGGTATAGTGTTCGTAATGACCACTTAGTTGCTTTACGATAAAAGGGTATACAGAAAAATTTTCATGCACCTCACGGTGAGCAATCTGGCAGGAATCTTTTCTCACCAGAAACAAGCTGGTAAACGGATACCACCCGCAGTGCTTTATCCACTTTCCCAGGAAAAAGTTTTTGACCGGGAAAGCAAAACCCCGTACGTCACCCGGTGAAGCCAGGGCTTTTTGTATTTCATCGGCCAGTTCCTTTTCGACGACATTGTCTGCGGCGATAAGCAGTATCCAGGGGTGGGAGCATAACTGGACAGCTTTTTCCCATTGCCTGGAGTAGCCAGGCCAGGGATTATGGTAAACTCTGGCCCCGGCCTCTTCGCCTATTTGCACTGTCCTGTCAGTGCTGCCGGAGTCGACTATAACAATCTCGTCAACCCACTTTATGCTTTCCAGGCAGCGCGGCAAATTCTTTTCTTCATTGAGGGTTATAATGGCTGCGGAGACCTTTTGACTCATAAAACTCACCAACTTTTTGTCCGATATACTGTAAATCCTCTGAGGACAGGGATGGGTGCACCGGGAGGGAAAGCACCTCCAGGGAAGCCTTTTCGGCTGCGGGCAACTGAGCTTTTCCACAAGACAGCTTCTGGTAAAGAGGCTGTTTATGAACTGGCATGGGATAGTGGATTCCTGTGCTGATGCCTTCCTTTTCCAGGAATTTGGCCAGTTCATCCCGGTACAAGCACTGGATAGTGTACTGGTTATATGCATGACGGGCATCAGGGTGGCAATAAGGGGTTATGATAAAGGGTAATTTTTCCAGTATCTGGTCAAGTACTCCGGCGTTTCTGCGGCGGGATTCGTTTCGTTCGGATAAATGCCGCAATTGAACTGTCCCTATGGAGGCAGCTATATTGGTCATTCTAAAGTTATGCCCTAAAAGCTCATGGCGGTACCGTATCCGGGAGCCGTGGTTGATGAACATGCGTATTTTTTCAGCCAGCCCATGGTCTTTGGTGACCACCATTCCTCCTTCGCCGGTAGTCATGTTTTTGGTCGGGTAAAAGCTAAAAACCCCGATATCTCCAATGTTTCCGGCAAGTTTATCCTGCCAGGCGGCGCCGTGGGACTGGGCACAGTCTTCAATTACTTTTATGCCGTATTCTTCTGCGATATCCATAATTGCGTCCATTTGGCAGGGCTGCCCGAAGAGGTGAACGGCGATTAAAGCAACCGGCGGTTTTTTTCGTGAGCGCAGGAGTTTCCATAATTTATCAGGAGATATATTAAAGGTTCTTTCGTCTATATCACAGAAAACCGGGTTGTGCCCGCAATAAAGGATGGCGTTGGCGCTGGCTATAAAAGTAAAGGGGGTTGTTATTACCTCGGCGCCGGGGGGCAGGCCAAGGCTCCAGAGGGCGGCAAAAAGGGCAGTGGTGCCCGAAGATGTGGCAATGGCGCAGGGAATATCCATCTCTGAAGCAAAAAGGGCTTCAAAACGGGAAACCCTCTCTCCTCCGGCTAACTGTCCCGACTGTAAAACCTCCGTAACTGCGGCAATTTCTTCTTCTCCAATGATGGGCTTGGCAGCGGGTATCATTGTCTTCCCTCCTGTGCATTCCAATCCAAAAAGATGGTCTCTCCCCCGTTGCGGGCGGAAAGGTCGGCCGCCTCCATTATTTTGATGGCTTCTACCGCCTTTTCATCGCCTGTTCTGGGCTGTGAAAGGTTCTTTACGCAGTCAATGAAATGAATGACTTCATTGCGCAGAGGCTCCTGCATGTCAATAAAGGGATACAGTATATCTCCGTAGCGGTAGCATAATTGGTACTCTCCAAAGTCTTTATACTCATAGGGTTTAATATAGTCCACCCCCCGGTCGATAACGGCCAGTTTCTGGGATGGGCTGGTATCGTCGAAAACGGCCATTTTTTTATCTCCCACAACCACCAGTTCTCTTTTTTTAAGAGGGTCCAGCCATGATGCAAAAAGATTTGCAATAACCCCGGAGGGAAAAGTCATCTGAACTGTGACCATGTCCCCAAGGGAGTTCTCCAGAAACGCCTTGTTCCAGGCGTTAACGGAAAGAGGCAGCCGGCCTGTTAAAAAACAGGCCAGGTCTATGTCGTGGACCGCCATATCCCATAAAACCCCGGTGTCCGGGCGAACTGTTCCCAAACTGGTGCGGCTGGAGCGAAAATAAAGAATTTTTCCGAGGCCTCCGCTATCGATAAATTCCTTCAGGTACAGAACAGCCGGGTGATATTGAAGTATATGGCCTACCATCAGTATCAGAAGTGTATTTCTGGCAATGGTTTTTAATTCTTCCGCCTCAGAAAAAGAAAGTGTAAAGGGTTTCTCAACAAACACATGTTTTCCGGCAAGTAAAGCTTCTTTAACCAGTACATAATGTGTTGAAGCCGGTGTGGCGATAAACATCATTTCAATTTGCCGATCCTGCAATATTTCCGCAAAACTATAAAGATAGACCCTGGAGTCGCCTGGGAACGGCGGATTTGCCAGAGCCGGATCGCAGATTGCCACTTCTGTTAATGGCAGGGACAAAAGTATGCGAACTATGTTCTTTCCCCAGTAGCCAAAGCCAATAACGGCCAGTTTTTTTTTAAACATAAGCGCCATTCCTGTTCTTTATCCGGGATGTGATCATGCGGGCAATATTCTCTATAGAATATTTTTCAGCAATGTTTTCACGGGATTTTTCCCCCTTTTGTATTGCTTCAGAAGGATTTTCAAATACGTAACGCATCATTTTGCGCAGAGAGTCCGTATCGGCCTTAACCCACCTGGCTCCCGTGGGGACACCGTTTTTTATCTCCTCTAAACCCGGAATTTCCATCAGGAAGCTGTTGTCATGGTTTAAAAATTCCGTATGGCCGGACCAGTTGTATGCAATGACAGGTATCCCACAGGCCATTGCTTCCATGGCCGGAAGGTTCCAGCCCTCGCCTCGGGAAGCGGAAATACAACAGTCGGCATCCTGGTATAAAGAGGGAACTTCCGAATATAGAATCAATTCCTTTTTCAAGGATATGGCTGCAGCTTTCGGATATTTTTTTTGAATGTTGTGCAGCAATTCTGTCAGGGTTTTTCCACTGGGGTCATACTTTCCCCAGTTCTCAAAGGCTTTTATTACCAGCTCAGCCGGCTCACCTGCGCAAAACTCCTGGCAAAATGCTTCTATCAATAAATCGCAGCCTTTTCGCTGGATTAATTCAAAAGATGAAAGAAAGCTGAACTTTTCTTTGTCTTTGCGATCTTTGGGCGGAAAGAAATGCCGGGTATCTACCCCCAATGGCATAATGTGAATTTTCTCCGGTAAAACACCGGCTGAAATAAAGATTTCAAAATTAAAACGGGAGGGAACCCATACTTCATCCATGCTGTTGCATTTATCTGCCCATTCTTTACTGATCCTGTCAAACTCGGTCATGGTAAACCCGATGTTGTAATAGTTGGGATTTGGGTAAAATAATACGGCAGGCCCAAAAAAAAGCAGTGGAGAGCCTGGTGGAGGAAGAGGTTTTTTCCTCATTTTATCCAGTCTGTATTTGCCGGGATCATCTTCTATTAGAGCATTTAATGATGCAAAGGGCCGCATTGTCACATTCCAGCCAACATCTTCCAGGGCAAGGAGGATTCTTCTCTGCATTTCGCCATAACCGGAAGAATCCAGGCCCGGTGGGCCCACAGATAGCAGTTCCAATGAATAAGCCCTCCTTTTCACGGACAAAACAGGTGCTGAAAAATCTATCAAAACCCAATCCTTGACTGGGTTTGAAAATGTTGTTAGGGTATCTTATGATTTTCCCTTAGAATCTGTCACTGTTTTGGAGAAGGTTCTTATGATAGTCAAGCGGTTGGCAACTGTTGTTTGTCATCGCAGCCGAAGGTATAACAAAAGGTGTCTGTCAATAAATGTCGTTGGAGGATACTGATGCATATAATGAAAAAAAATGAGAAGGCCAAATGCAAATAAAAAACAGACACGAAGGGCAGGTGCCTGGCATTGATCGTTCGTAAAGGTGTAACTGTGTGGTTTACCGGGCTGAGCGGAGCGGGAAAGTCAACCATAAGCCTTAAAGTTAAAGAAGAACTGTGCGGCAGGGGGTGCAGCACCGTTGTCCTTGATGGTGACTGCGTGCGCCGGACATTGACAAAGGATTTGGGTTTTAGCAGAAATGACCGTGAAAAGAATCTGCATTTGATAGGTTTTTTAGCGTACCTGCTGACCCGGTGCAATATTATCGTACTGGTGTCGGTTATTTCGCCATACCGTGAAATACGCGACTATTTAAGACGGCAGATTGGAGATTTCATTGAGGTGTATGTTGACGCTCCCCTGGAGGTATGTGAAAAGAGGGATGTGAAAGGGCTGTATAAAATGGCGCGGGCTGGAATAATAAAGGATTTTACCGGCATCGACTCGCCGTATGAGAATCCCCTCAACCCGGAAGTGAAGTGCCTGACGGATCAGGAGTCTGTTGATAAAAGCTCGGAAAAGGTGCTAAATGAGCTTATCTGCCGGGGATATATCAATTAATCATAAACTGAATTTGCGACAGGGGGCGGATATCCGGGAATCGTCCCCTGCCGCAATTTATTTACCTTCCGCACTCCCGTAATATATTTCTTTTTTTCTCGTTAAAGAGATTTACACCATACTGGTATAATTCCATGTCAATTTTATTTAACTCTCCAATACGTTCCAGTATATTATTATCTACTTCAGGCAATTTTGGCCTTGTATCACTGGCATTTTCAAAAGGTATCTCCCGCGCCGGGGGCCATTTAGTATCACAAAGAAGTAAATTGACAGAATCTAATAAAGATTCATATATACCTACAAAGTCCATCTTTGAAAGGTTTTCCTTCGCCATATCCAGTAAATCCTTTTCAGGAACGCTGTAATCCATTACACCTGTTAAATAAACGGTTTGATTATTAAAGAATGTGAAGGGGTAGCACCCAAGCTTCCGGCAAAATTCCAGGTAGGAAATCAAATCCAGGTTTTTAACAACTTCGTCGTTACCGTATTTTTTAAAGTAGTAGTAGGTGGATATAAACCTGTCAACAGGGTTTCTCAGAAATAATATGCTATACCTGTCATTAAAATATTTTTTCTGATGGCTTACCATAAAATGCCCGCCTATAAGCAGGAATTTTTCCAGCAGGGATGCATGCTGTGGTTCAAAATTATCAATATCCGATATCCATATTGCATTTTCAAAGCCAAGAATATCATAAAACATCGAAAATAAAGAAGTTCCCGCCGTCCTTGGTATGTGCAAGAAAATGTACTTGTTTTTCAAGTAAACACTCCTTTTACATTATAATAATCAATGTTCCAACGCTAATTATTTAGCTATTCCGTGACGATAGAAAACTGTCAATTTGGCTTCCGGCTTCCTGCCAGCTTTTTACCTTAAATACTCCTGAAAGAGACCGATGGTCCTCCCGCGTCAAATCCAATTCTCCCAATGACTGGTTTACAGCATAGACAGAATACCTGTACCGGACAATATTGAACCCGCGGTAAGATCCGATCAACTGAGGTTCTTCTGAATAAATAGGAGATGATACAATGTAACTGATAGCCTCTTCTATGTCATTAACCGCTTTTATATTAGGATGATTGCGGTGGCTTTCCTGTGTCAGGTCAATATCTCCAATTTCTTTTGCAATATAGAGTTTATTTTCAAAATAAGTTATATTGAATCCCTTGCAGTTGCCTATCAATATTGGTACTGTTTCCCGGGCAAACCGCCCCTTTGAATTGTTATAAAGGTATCTTATCAGTTTAAAATCATTATCTTCTTCCAGCCTGTAGTTCTGTTGCTGACAGGCTGTGCCCAGTTCATTTTCAATGGCCTTAATTCGCTCCTGTGCAAAAGGCCCTATATTTATTTTGTTTTCATAAAGCGCGGTATATATTTTATGAAGACGCCGCAAACGAACCTCATGGTCGATGTATGGATTTTCGCTATACCACAGCGTGGGGGGGATAAACCGCAGCTTTCTTTTATACAGTGTTTCCCTGTCAATCCTGAAGAATATGTTGTGACGCTCGGGATGGTTGTAGTATTCGCTGCCTGCCGCAAGGATTAAAGTATTTATGCTTTCAAAACTGTCAATATAATCTTTTAACCGGATAATATTGTTGATCATCTCGTCGATGTCCTCTTCGGTTTCCCCCGGAACACCCAGTACCATATTCACAGTTACATGAATACCGGCCTTGTGACAATTTTTTAAGTTGTCTTCAACCACTTGCATGGTATAGCCTTTTTTCTGAAGGCGAAGGGGGTTTTTTGACCATCCGTCCACTCCAAACCGGAGAGTCGAACAGCCTGCTTTTTTTAAAAGATTGAAAAATTCTTCAGTGTTGCGCCTGTCAATACGCAGTTGTCCGGTAATAATGATATTTAAGTTGCGCTTTATAATCTCCCTGCAAATATCCATTAATGCATCGGGATCGCCATTCATATCACTTTCATTAAATTGAAACACGGTAAAATCCTGTTGATTAAGCCATTCAAATTCATCAGCCACCTTTTGGGGATTTCTCCTGCGCCAGGGGAAGCATTCAGCGCAAAATGCGCATTTTGACCAATTACAGCCCCTGCTGGCTGTAACAGGCGTCAGATTATATCCCTTGTAATCCTGATAAATCCGTATATCTGTCCAATCGTACCGTGGAAAGTCAACCGCGTCCAGGTCTTCCATTAATGGAGCGCTTTTCCATGTCCTTCCCGGCGAATCATGGCGGGAAACAACCCCCGGCAGATCCCCGGGCCTGTCACCGGATAACAGGGCGCGAACCAAAGGACCCAGGACCATTTCCGCCTCGCCTATTACCATATAATCATAGTTTTTAAAAAGCATAGGGCTTGCCTCATAATTATTGCAGTCATAGCCGCCAACCAAAACAATTATTTCAGGGTACAGATCACGCACCCTGTTAACTACTTCCTGGGACACCAGCCGGTTGGTGCAGTTAAGAGAAAGCCCCAGTATCCTGGGCCTCATCTTAACTATGCCGCTGACTATCTCATCAATGTCTTTACTGAAGTACTCAATTATTTCACGCTTATCCCACTCGTCGGTATTTGTGTTGTCCCAGGGATCCTCTTTCATGATATAACCGGAGGGTGTTACGATGTTAGCAAGACCGTCCAGTATTCTTTGCGAATGATACCGGTGATACCAGATAATATTGGCGTCAATGGTTTGAAAACTGATATTCTCCATTTTCAGCAGGTTATGCACATAGCCTACCCCATTGGGCATAAACGGCATATACCTGGAAGGCAGCTCCAAGAGAAGGAAATCCAGTCCCGGAAGAACCTCAATATCGGGAATATCTATGGGGTATATGCTAGACATATCTAATCACCTTCAATACTATGTTTTATATAACTAAACAAACATGCACAAATAATTAGATAAGCGGCTTATGATAAGAATCTGTGTATGCAAAAGAAAAATGCCTGCCATCCCTGTGAAAAAACTTTCCGTTAGGTCCTCCCCCGGGGTGCGACAATAAAATCAGGCTCATGCTTACTATAGTATACGGGCTTATATCGGTTCCCCGGTTCATTTCCGTGCGGGCTTCTCCTGGAATAAGGGAGTTCATTTGAATATCCAGATCAGGATAGCTTGCGGTATACTCATGGGCCATTGAGTGGCAAAGACTGTTGAGAGCGGCTTTTGTTACGTTATACATCCCTACCCCGGGTGTAGAGGCCCATCCCGCTTCCGAAGTCATAAACAAAACCTTTACACTCCCGCCGGCCTTTAATATTGGAAAGGCTGACCGGGTCAGCAGCCAGGGAGCGGTTACGTTGGTGGATATCATCTTTTCCCACCGTTCCGGTGTATTTTGTTCCAGGGGCTTTCCCGTTTCCGATTGGTCGGGTAAAGCAGCGTTATTGACCAGTCCGTGAAGAGCGCCGCACATTTTTTTTACTTTAGCGGCAGCCGCCAGTATTTCCTCATAAAGAGTAAGGTCGGCAGTTACAATATGGCATTCTTCAGCAGGTATGCCGAATGACTCTATTTCCTGAATGCTTTCTTTGAGTTTTTCTTCTCTTCTGCCGGTAAGGAAAACCCTGGCGCCGGCTGCAGCCAGCCCAAAGGCCATACTTCTTCCGTATCCCGTTCCGGACCCGGTTATCCAAAAGCTTTTCCCCTTTAAATCGGCCCAGCGTTCAGGGGTCAGGCCGAAAAGGTGATCTTTCCATTTTGCCGGGTCGGCATATTGAAGTGTCCTGGTGTTCATTTTTTCCTCCAATGGTTTATTTACTGTTAGATGCTTCTATGGCTGTAGCGGTGTAGGAAACAACTTATTAATCTCACTTTTTGCTTCTTGTAAACTTTTTGACTTAATAATACCGGAAAGGGAACGATGGTTATCCTTCCTCAAATCAAGATTCCCCATTAATTGGTATATGGCATAGACAGTATCCTTGAACTGAACGATGTTGAATCCCCGGTAAAACTCGATCAACAGGGGTTCTTCCGCCCAAATAGGAGCGGAAACAGTGTAGCTGATAGCCTCTTCCAGGTCGTCAAATGCCTTCACATCAGAACGATTGCGCTGGTTTTCCTGTGTAAAGTCAATTTCTCCAATGCTTTGGTTTATAACTAAAAGTCTATTGTCCAAATATACTATATTGAAACCCCTGTAGGCGCCCAGCAGTATTGGAGTTGCTTCTTGATCAGGCTGGCATCCCTTTAATGTGTTATAAAGATGCCTGATCTGTTTAAAACCATCATCTTTTTCAGACATGTCAGTGTCTTGAAAAGTTCTGGCGTTCATTTTTTCCTCCTTAGTAATTTTTATATTCCCAGGAGTTCCATGATGGTGTTGGCAAAGGCTTGAGGAGTAAACCTGTAAATCCTGTCGCCTGTGACATACCGCTTTATAGCGTCAAGGTAGCCAACATATTCAGCTTCCGGCATACCTTTAAGGTATTTATAAAGCTCCTCGTAGCTTTTAAAATTTGTTTTATCAATATAAGTTTCTGCGGGGATATATGGGGTTATGTTAGGCGGGCCCCAGTATATGGGAACATTTCCGGCAAAAAAACAATCAAATATTTTTTCGGTTATATAGCCGGGGAGATCCCTTGCGTTCTCGTAGCAAATACTAAAGCGGTATCTTTGCATGACCTCTCTTTTTGTATTAACAGATCCTCTATGCGAAGGATAAGTATTATCCCATCTATAGCCGTACAGATCAAAATCTTCCGGGTGGTTTTGCTCAAACCAGCGGATTGCTTTTCTTCTTTCAAATTGCAGTGATAACGGGTGAAAATTAAACTTATCTCCCGATTGAATCATTGTGCAAAACTTATTCTTTTGCCCCAAATCAAATTCCACTTTGGGGGGCACTTTAACCGGAGTATGAAATTTAAAGTACTTTATGTTGTCAACCCACCTGTCATGCCAGGTTAATATCTTCTTAAAGCACGCATGGTTTTTTACATCCCAGTTATCCGGCAAAATAACTTCGCACTCGTTAATTAAAAGGTAAAGATTATCAAATTTCCGCTCAAGCAGATATAAAAAATAGATATCTTCCAGCTTGGGCAGGTCTCTGAATATTATCGCGTCGAACTTTTCCAGGGTATATTCCAAATCAATTGTGCATATTTTATGCCCGATGTTTTTCAGGTGCCGGGCCAGGTAAATCATGGGATAGCAAGAATTATCACCACATGCGTGAAAGGGATTGGTAAATATCATATTTTTATTTAAAACTTCATAGTGGCTGTAAAAGCCGATATACATTTTTATCCCCTCAGTGGCTGCAAATGAAAAGCCAGGATTATTACGGGACCGGGTTGTTTGATTCCATCGACCAGAGTTTGGCGTGGCTGACAAAAACATACATGGAAGAAAGGACACAGAAAATCAACCCGTGCAGCCCATCCATAAAGCCTTCCTTTTGGATGTACATATCCAGGAAGGTATCAACCGGCAGCTTAATAATATCCCGGCTGGAAAACTGGAGATTGTTTTTCTTCATTTCCAGCGCATTTAAAGTTGTATGCCGGTTAAATTTATCGATGTACTGCTCCAGGCTGGCATAGCTGTAGTGCTGGATTGAGCCGCAATCCAGTATGTGCGGCTGGGAGTGAAGCGGGTAAAACTCTTCCTGCACTTCTCTTTCGGAAACTTTTGCGTAACCTTTCCTGAAAAGTTTAAGCTTGAAACTGGGATAAGCCCCGCAGTGCTCTAGCCATTTTCCTAGAAAATAGTTCTTCAGGGGCAGGTAATAGCTGTTGGCCACCGCTTGCCCGGATACAATTTTTTTAATTCCTTCGGCCAGTTCGGGAGAAACCCGTTCATCGGCATCCAGCGCCAGAATCCAGTTTCTTGAAGCCTTTTCAAGAGCAAAAGTTCTTTGTTTGCTGTATCCCGGCCACCGGTTGAGAAATATCCTGTCAGTATATTTTTTGCAAATTTTAACTGTCTTGTCGGTGCTGTAGGCGTCTACGACGACTATTTCACCCGCCCATTTTACGCTCTCCAGGCAGTCACGGATATTTTTTTCTTCGTTATGCGTAATGACTATAACGGATAAATCCATCCGGATTCCTCCAGGCAGAGAAAAATTCTTTATCAGTATATTCCTTATGGAATAATTGGTGATATTTATTGTTAACCAGACAGATTACCAACTATTAATTTTATTGGCAATAATTTCAATCAGCGAATGAGTTATCTCGGAACTCTTCTTGTTATCAACATTTGACATGCTGGTTCTCAGTTTTTTAATCCTCTCATTTTCCTTAAATGGCAGTACCCTTTTCATTTTTCGCAACACCAATGCCGCCAGGTTTATACCCCTTCTGTCTGTTTGACCTACTATATCAATTTCAGGTCTGATCCAGGGATGCCAGGTATGCAGCAGCCATTCGGTTTGATGCCAGATTTCTTTATACCCGTTATTTAACATCCTCCACCCCAACTCGTAAGGACCGCATGTAAAGCAATGGTAGGCATGGTACTCATCAAAACCCCCTGACTCGATTATTGATTTTCTTTTAGCGCAGAAACATGCGCCGTAATTTCTCAGGTGAATAATATCATCATTCGTTGTTAAGCCTGCAGGCATACGCCTGACAGGATCCCAGTTGATTAAGCCGGGAGCGTTCATAACATCCTCCCATTTATGGTTCTTAAACGGGTAGAAGGATTTATTGTTGCTTCTAACTTCATCCAGGTATAAAACAATTTTCTCATCTTTGTGCGCCTCAAAAGTTGATATGATTGACTCGAAAAACGTTTGTGAATAAAGGGCATCAGAATCAGATATTACTATAATCTCGCCTGAGCTGGCAAGTAAGCCTACATTATACATATGGTGTTTGTTGTACATACCTTTCATGTTCAAAACAATCCACTTGTCAATATTGCCCTTGCTTACATGATCGCAGATCTGATGAGGGCGGCGGTCGTAATACTCCACCCATATTATCTCGTATAAGTGACGCGGAACAGTTTGTTGGATAAGACTGTCTATAGAATGAAAGCTCTCCCGCACATTCCAATCCAACAATATTACGCTAACTTTCTTCATAAGAACACCTCATTAAGACAAATTTGCAATATATAAATTGCTTTGATAGCGATGAGATTATAATAACTTGTGTGTTTTATGTGGGTTTTGATCTAATTGGGTGAAGCCAGGCTTTTAGTAGAAGTATAATAATTAAATGTTGAATAATGTAAAATTGTATGTTGTTTTCTCTTGGGGTGTTTTTAGTTGATACTTGGTTGTTTAATATATGAGAAATTCTTTGTTTTGCAGAACTCAAATCTTTATCTCGTGGCAAATCATAATAATTAATTTCACTACCCAGGCAAAGAGGGATACCATAGAAAGATCCCCTGTACTTTACTATATTATGGTCCAGGTAATCATACTCTACGGCGATGGGTATGTCATCAAAGCTTTTTTCACTGAATAAAACCGGTCTTCTTATAAACTCATCGGCTCGGGCGGGCAGCACATTTGTATTGCTGCCGTATTCGCTGCCATATCCGAGTATTTCCATAAAATCCTGCGGAAGACTGTAAAATTTTCTATATGCCTTTTCAGTAAAATGCTTTTTATGATTACCAATCCGGCCTTCATTGAACGTGGCGCTTTTTTTATTAAATACCATATCCCCATATTTTTCCGGAACTCCCGGCACGTGCAGTTTGAGCTGCAGTGACCAGATGATTCTTTTTTGGGCCTTTAAAGAACCTCCGCCTTTGGGACCGATAAGCTCCTCGAATGAAACGGGAATAACATTATTAAAATCAAGCCAGGGAATAAAACTGCCTATTCTGTCCCGAATGCTCTTGAAAAGCCACCTGTCATCGATAAGTGTTAAAAGCCTTTCCTCAAAGGTTTTATTGGACAGGTATCCGTAAAAGGTTGTATTTCCTTCCTGGTGATAGTAATTTGCCTCAGATATTAAAATATCCAACGGATTTCTGTACATGAGTATTACCGGATACTTTGTAAACGGGTGGTGCCTGTTCCCGAAAGGGCTTCGCCTGACTGTATCTATAAAGAAATCACAGGCCTTAGTATGTGTATTTGAATATTCAATACAGTACCAATTGCCCGGTCTGGGATTATCGGGGCAAACCACACCGTCGCCGTAACCAAAGGCTTTAACAAGTTCAAAAAGAAGATGGGTTCCGCTTTTGGGGATGGATATTAAAAATATGGGCCTGTTTTTATAATAGTGTCCAGTGATCGGAGCAACAATAATACCTTTCTTCAAGTCAACATATTCTATTAATGCTGATGACAGCTTTCTTTCGTTATTGGTAAAAAACATGATACAGTCTGCGGACATATTATCGTCTAAAACTGATACGCACTGTGGGGGTAAAACCTCACATTCTTTATTATCTGCATAAAATTCTATCTGTTCTTTTTGGTGAGCCACCTTAGCAATAAATTCTGCAGCAAGTCTGTTAAAAGGAGTTAATTTAATTTTTTTGTAATTACCCAAAATTTCGTTATAAAAAAATTTTAGATAAGAATCCAAGTTATACTCCAGAAACAGTAATTTTAAATCTGTATTCAGTTGCCATCATCCTTTCCCGGCGCATCATACCCGGCAAAAACTATGGCATGGGTTAAAGCGTTACTGCCCAAACAGCGACTTTTCCACCAGGTCGCAGAGAATGTGCCCCAGCAAAATATGTGCTTCCTGTATCCTTGGAGTATCTGTTCCGGGGATAACCAGCGCAATGTCGCAGCACTTCAGCACCCGGCCGCCCTCATTCCCAAGCAGCCCCACGGCACAGGCTCCTTTTTCCCTGGCCTTGGCTAATCCAAGCCGTACATTCTCCGAATTGCCGCTGGTACTGATCCCGATAACAATGTCACCGGGTTCGGCAAGCGCCTCCACCTGGCGCGCAAATACAACGGCGTATTCATAATCGTTTCCGATGGCAGTAACAACAGAACTGTTTGTGGTTAAGGCCAGTGCCGGCAGGGCCTTGCGTTCAAGCCGGAACCTGCTTACCATTTCCGCCGCCAGGTGTTGAGCGTCTGCGGCGCTTCCCCCGTTGCCGAATAACAAAAGCTTTTTTCCGTCCTTGTACGCCCGGCATATTCTTTCCGCTATAACAGAGATTTGACTGACAATAACCGGGCTGGCTAAAACTCTTTTTAAATAATCGATGCTCTGTTCAATTTGAACGGTTATCTCGTTCATTTTTTTTCTCCCCAGCTTTGCCGTGTTAGTTTGAAAACTATCAGCGCATAATACTTTCTCATTTTCGACTTGCTGATTTTTGTTTAATATAAGGCCCTTTCTAATTAGTCAATTTTTTTAGTGTAGATACTATTTATTATTTAACAGCAAAGTCTAAATAATGGAAATCGCAGGCCAATAAAACCAATAAATGGTTGGTACTGTATAGTGTATGAATTATCAGACCGGTAGGTTACTTGTTTTCGCGCTATTACTCAGTTTTGTTTTTTTCAGACAGGATCGCATTATTTTTGGAAATTACCCCAATTTTTATCACATGCAACAGTGGAGCGCTATATAATGCTATATACGGTAAGAGGGGGGAAATTGGTGACAAAATCAGTAGACCTGCTGTTGGTCCGGCCCAACGACAAAAAAAATATTTACGGACAGCTGGCAGAATCTGTGTCGGCAATAGAGCCGCCTCTCTGGGCGGCCCTGATTGCAGCTTATGTTAGAGAAAAAGGCTACTCCGCTGCTATTTGCGACACGGAAGCGGAAAATATGAGTCCCGAAGATTCCGCAGCCGCTGTAATTACCCACGACCCCATGCTGGTTTGCGTAGTGGTGACCGGGTCACATTTGTCGGCGTCCACATGGAAAATGCATGGGGCAGGGTTGTTGATTCGGGCCATCAGGGAGAAGGCGCCTGGCACAAAGGTGATGCTTTGGGGCCTGCATCCCTCGGCGCTGCCGGAACAAACCCTCCTGGAAGAGAACGTGGACTTTGTCTGTCAGGGAGAAGGGTTTTATACAATCACCGGACTTTTAAAATGTTTGAAGTCGGGCGGAACTGTAACGGATTACAATATACCGGGATTATGGTTACGGAAAGAAAATGGAGTCACGGGTAATCCCAGTGCGCCCCTAGTTCAAAACCTTGATGATTTACCCATGGCGGCCTGGGATCTCCTGCCCATGGAAAAGTACCGGGCCCACAACTGGCATTGCTTTCATAATCTTTCCGAAAGGCAGCCCTATGCCGTGATTTACACAAGCCTGGGATGTCCTTTTAGCTGTTCCTTCTGTGCGCTAAAATCATTGTTCGGGTCTCCGGGCGTCCGCTTTCGCAGCCCGGAAAAGGTTGTGGAAGAAATTGAATTTCTCGTGAAAAATTACAGTATTAAAAACATTAAGATACTTGATGAATGTTTTGTGCTGAAACCAGGCCATGTTTTAAACATCTGCAACAGAATCATTGATAAGGGCTTTGATTTGAATATGTGGGCTTACGCCAGGATCAATACAATTAACGAAAAACTGCTTTACACAATGAAACGGGCGGGTATCAAGTGGCTGTGTTACGGCATTGAGTCGGGAAGTGAAAAGATTCTTAACGGGGTGTCCAAAGGAGGCTATGACAGGGAAAAAGTCAAGAAGGTTATTGAAATGACCAGGTCGGCGGGGATTAATGTGGTGGGTAATTTCATGTTTGGTTTGCCGGACGACGACCTGGAGACCATGCGGGATACTTTAAATCTGGCAAAAGAGCTTAATTGCGAGTATACCAACTTTTACTGCACTATGGCTCACCCCGGTTCGCAACTGTACGATGATGCTGTAAGGAACGGCGTGCGGCTTCCTGACAGCTGGCTGGGGTATTCGCAGTACAGTGAAGAAACATTGCCGCTGCCTACCGGCTGTTTGCCTGGTGAAGAGGTTTTGCGTTTTCGCGACCAGGCGTTCAGAGAGTTCCACGCAAGCCACGGATACCTGGAAATGGTGGAGCAAAAGTTTGGAAGGCAGGTAGTTGAACATATTAAAGAAGCACTGTCAAAGGAAATAAAAAGAAAGTACACATAAAATCAGGAGATTGACGGGATGAACAGGGATTCAAAAATATTTATCGCCGGTCACACCAATATGATTGGATGTTCTTTTCTGTCCTATCTGAAAAACAATGGTTATAAAAAAATCATCGCTAAAACTCCTGCGGAGTTAGATCTTACCGACCAGTTAAGGGTAAAGGAATTCTTTTTCAGCACAAGGCCGGATTATGTTATACTTGCCGCCGGCAAATCGGGCGGCATACAGGCCAACATTACATATCCGGGGGATTATATTTACAATAATTTGCAGATTGAAAGCAATGTGATTCATTTTGCCTGGAAGTCGGGGGTCAAAAAACTGCTTTTTCTGGGAAGCGCCTGCATGTATCCACGGATTTGCCCGCAGCCGATGAAAGAAGATTACCTGTTGACCGGGCGGCCGGAACCAACCAGCGAATGCTATGCAGTTGCCAAGATTGCCGGAATAAAGCTGTGCCAGGCCTATAACATGCAATACGGAACATGCTTCATTCCCGTTGTGCCGGCCAGCATTTACGGTCCCCATGATGACTTCGATCCGGGTTCAGGCCATGTCCTGGCGGCTTTACTAAGAAAAATACATGAAGCCAAGGTTAATAATGAAAAAGGGGTGGCGGTATGGGGCACAGGTTCTCCAAGGCGTGAATTCCTTTATGTTGATGACCTGGTTGAGGCCTGTATTCTTTTGCTGAATCACTGCAATGAGCCGGAATTGATCAACATCGGCTTTGGAAGGGACATTTCAATCAAGGAGCTGGCGCACCTGATAAAGGGAATTGCCGGCTATGGCGGAGATATCTGTTTTGATGAAACCAAACCGGACGGAGCCGCCCGGAAACTGCTGGATGTTGCCAAAATACGCGGGATGGGATGGAAGCCAGGGGTAAGATTGGAAGAAGGAATTAAAAGAACATATGAATGGTATCTAAAACACCAATAAAAGTGAGGAGGGAAGACTAACACATGAAAATTCTGGTCACCGGGGCTGCCGGCTACATAGGATCGGTACTGGTACCGCAATTGCTGGAAAAAGGTCATGGCATTATAGCCGTTGACAATTTTATGTTTAACCAGGCAGCTCTGCTGGACTGCTGTCACAATAAAAGGCTTACAATTATCCGGGGGGATGCCAGGGACCGCGGCTTGATGTCCGAATGCTTAAAAGACGTTGATGCTGTTATCCCATTGGCCTGCCTGACGGGAGCGCCTTTATGCAAAAACGACCCTGTGGGCGCCCAAACAGTTAACTTTGACGCTATCAAGATGCTGCTGGATCTGCGGGGCAAGGGCCAGATTATTATTTTCCCAACTACAAATTCCGGATATGGCGTGGGTCAGGAAGGCATTTACTGCACTGAAGAAACTCCTTTAAACCCCATATCCCTTTATGGCCGCTTAAAAGTGGAAATAGAAGAAATGCTGTTAAATGCCGGTAATTGCATAACTCTGCGGCTGGCCACGGTATTCGGAATCAGCCCGAGGATGCGGCTGGACCTCCTGGTTAATGATTTTACTTATCGGGCTGTTAATGACCGTTATGTAGTGCTTTTTGAGGCCAATTTTAAAAGGAATTACATTCACGTCCGCGATGTGGCCGGGGCGTTTATACACTGCCTTGAAAATTATCAAAAAATGAAAAACGAACCCTATAATGTGGGCTTAAGCGACACCAATTTGAGCAAGCGTGAGTTATGCGAGGAAATAAAAAAGCAGGTCCCGGATTTTTATTTTATGGAGTCGGAAATAGGGGAAGATCCCGATAAGAGAAATTATATTGTAAGCAATGAAAAAATAGAAAAAACAGGTTTTAAGCCGGCTTTCTCACTGCAGGACGGGATCGCTGAGCTGATAAAAGGCTTTCAGGTTATCAGGAAAAATCAGTTTTCCAATATTTAACTAAATGGATGTGTAGCGAATGATTATCAGCAGGACTCCTTTTAGGCTCTCTTTTTTCGGCGGGGGCACGGATTACCCGGTATGGTACATGGAAAACGGCGGGGCGGTGTTGGGAACTACTATCAACAAATATTGTTACATTACCCTGAGATACCTGCCGCCCTTCTTTGAACACAAGCACCGGATAGTCTATTCCCAGATGGAACATGTTTACAACACCGAAGAGATTAGGCACCCTTCGGTAAGGGAAACTCTCAGGTTTATGGACATTTCCGATGGTGTGGAGATCCACTATAACGGAGACCTGCCGGCCAGAACGGGGTTGGGATCCAGTTCATCCTTTACCGTGGGCCTCCTTCACGCGCTTTATGCCCTGAAAGGGAGAATGATCGGCAAGATGCAGCTGGCCCGGGAAGCTATTTTCATAGAACAGGAAAGGATAAAGGAAAATGTGGGTTCCCAGGACCAGGTTTTGGTGAGTATGGGCGGTCTTAACCGTGTTGATTTCGGCAAAGATGACATCCAGGTGCAGCCGATTACCCTGGAACAACAAAGGCTGGATCAGCTTCAAAACCATTTAATGCTTTTTTTTACAGGGTTTTCGAGAACTGCCTCCCAAATCGCTGGTGAGCAAATAAGAAACACACCCAATAAGGCGGCTGAATTAAGAGCAATGCACCAGATGGTGGATGAGGCTATAGATATAATTACCGGAGATGGAGACCTGGAGAGTTTTGGGAAGCTTTTGGATGAAAGCTGGAAACTCAAACGCAGTTTGACAAATAAAATATCCACTCCCTATATCAATTATATTTACGATACCGCATTAAAAGCGGGGGCCACCGGAGGGAAGCTTATAGGCGCCGGAGGGGGAGGTTTTATTCTGTTCTTTATAAGGCCGGAACTTCGGGAAAGAGTTAAAGAATCCCTGAGCGGACTCTTACATGTGCCCATCCGTTTCGAAAATTCGGGAAGCCAGATTGTTTACTACAGCAATGATTAGTATAAACAGCGCTTTTAGTAGCAGAGGGGGTTTTTTTTTGGGAGAAGTCAAAAGAATACCTTTTGGGACCATAACTATTACCAGCAAGTCCAAAGAATTGGTTCTTGAGGCCCTAGAAAGCAAGAGAATTTCCTGCGGCAGGCTGGTTTGCCAATTTGAAAAAGAGTTTTCAGAACTGTATGGAATAAGCGAAGCGGTGGCCGTTAGTTCCGGGACAGATGCCATAGCCCTTGCTCTGTCCGTGCTGTATGATTTTGGCGCCAAACGCGGCGATGAGGTTATTGTTCCGTCTTTAAGCTTCGTGGCAACAGGCAACGCAGTGCTTCATGCGGGTTTTACGCCTGTTTTCGTGGATATTGAACGTGAAACGCTAAATATCAACCCCGCTCTGATCAAAAATGCCATTACAGAACGCACCATAGCTATTTTACCGGTTCACCTGATGGGTAAACCCGCCGCCATGGATGAGATCAACGACATTGCAAAACAATTCAATTTATATGTTATTGAAGATGCGGCAGAGGCCCACGGCGCCGAGTACAGGGGAAAGAAAATAGGAACCCTGGGACACATGGCGGCCTTCAGCCTGTATGTTGCCCACATTATTACTACCGGTGAGGGCGGAATAGTGCTTACTGATGATAAGGAAAAGGCTGAAATACTACGATCGCTGCGTTCTCACGGACGCGCCTGCAAGTGCAAAACCTGTGTTTCCAACACAACGTCAGGGTATTGCGCAAAGCGTTTCGACAACCCGGCAAATACCGATATTCGCTTTGTTTTTGAAAGACACGGCTTTTCGTCCAAGATGAACGAGCTGGAAGCCGCCCTTGGCCTGGGGTCTTTGGAACACTACGATGAGATAATAAAAAAACGCCGGGATAATTTCTGCGCCATGTGTGAGATTATTAAAAAATACTCTGATTTCATGTATACCATTAAAGAAGAGGACTATGAAATAATCGGTCCCCATGCCTTTCCCATCATACTTAAAGAATCAGCGCCCTTCACCAGAGATGAATTTGTGATTTTCCTCGAGAAAAACGGCATAGACAGCAGAAACCTTTTCCAGTCCATGCCTACTCAGTGCTCGGGATTCAGCTTTTTGGGATACAGAATGGGCGATTTTCCGGAAGCCGAGTATGTGGCTGACCACGGCCTGCATATAGGAGTTCACCAGGATATTAACGAGGAACAAATCGATTATCTGGCTGAGGTTATCGGGGATTTTATCAAAAATAAAAGCTAATCCAGAAATAAGCTTTTGCCGGAATTCAAAAAGCCAGAATGGCTGGGGCAGTCCTTTAATGCTGTACAATATTGGGTATATCCTTTTAGTGATGGAGTGTTGTCAATGAAACAGGCTGTTATTCTGGTTGGCGGATTGGGCAGCCGTTTGGGAAATCTTACTGCGGATACCCCGAAACCCCTTCTTGACATTAACGGCCGGCCATTCCTTGAATATTTGGTTTTTAACGTTACCCGCCACGGTTTCAGGGAGATAATTTTCCTTTGTGGATACAAGGGGGAGAAGATATTCCAGCATTTTGGCGGTGGGAAGCTTTTCAGGGCTACCTTTCGGTATGTTTTTGAGGGCCAGCCGGCGGGAACGGCAGGGGCGATCCTTAAGGCGGGCGACATACTTGAAGATGAATTTCTTTTAATAAATGGCGATACTTTTTTCGATTTTAATTATTTGGACCTCTTATGCCGGAAGCCTGACGGGCACTGGCTGGTGAAAATGGCGCTGCGGGGAGTTTCCAACGCTTCCCGCTATGGAAAGGCCCGGGTGAATGGCTGCCAGGTCAATGGATTTGAAGAAAAGGGCGTTAAAAGCGCGGGTTTAATCAATGGCGGCTACTACTGGATGAGTAGAGAGATAATAGCCGAGATACGGCGGTCTCCCTGTTCTTTGGAAAAGGATGTTATTCCGCTCCTTGCTAAAAGGGGTCTGGTGTGGGGATGGCCTTTCCATGGTTTTTTTATTGATATCGGGGTGCCCAAAGACTTGGAAAGGGCTAGAAAGATTCTTCCTGTAAGGATGAAAAAACCGGCGGTCTTTCTGGACAGAGACGGAGTGCTTAATATAGATAAGGGTTATGTCCACCTTCCCGGCCAATTTATCTGGACAGATGGTGCAAGGGAAGCGGTTAAATATCTTAATGATTACGGTTATCTGGTTATTGTCGTGACAAACCAGAGCGGAGTGGCAAGGGGATATTACAATGAGGAGACGGTTATCAAACTGCATAGCTGGATGAATAACCAGTTGGCCCAAATAGGTGCTCATATTGATGCCTTTTACTATTGTCCCCATCACCCTGAAGCCGGCGCCGGGTCCTATAAAGTGGCCTGCAGCTGCCGCAAACCGGCCCCGGGCCTTTTCCTGCGGGCAATGGAAGAATGGCCGGTAGATAAAGACAGAAGCATTGCTATTGGTGATAAAGATACCGATTTGGAGGCTGCCCGCAAGGCAGGGATAAAGGGTTTTTTGTTTAATGGGGGGAGCCTTAGGGATTTTATACGGGATAAAATCTAACTTGATGTTTGGTATTCAAAATAATAGGCGGCACACGAAACTAATTTGCCGGAAAATGGGGTTTGTTATCGTATGGTTTTTAATACTTGGGGTATTTCGGACGAGGTACTTATATACCTTTATATTGATATGTTAAAAATAAGAAAAATTGAGCAGAAGATTGCGGAGCTTTACTTCCAGAATGAAATGAAGACGCCCGTCCATCTCTGCATCGGTCAGGAAGCGGTTGCTGCAGGAGTGTGCGCCTGCCTGAAGGCGGGCGACACTGTATTTAGCAATCACAGGGGGCATGGCCATTATATCGCCAAGGGCGGTGATTTAAAGGCTATGATTGCCGAACTTTATAATAAGGATACCGGTTGCTCCAGAGGCAGGGGGGGATCGATGCACCTTATTGATATAGAGTCAGGGTTTCCAGGTTCCTCCTCAATTGTTGGGGGGTGCATCCCCCTGGCTGCCGGGGCTGCCCTGGGGGCGGCCCTGCAAAAAAACGGCGCTGTTTCTGTAGCTTTTTTTGGTGATGGAGCGGTGGAAGAGGGAGTTTTTTATGAAAGTTTAAACTTCGCCAAGCTTAAGGAGCTTCCAGTTGTATTTGTCTGTGAAAATAACCTGTACGCTGTTTGTTCACCTCTGAATAATAGACAGCCAAACGATGAGATTTATCGCAGGGGAGAGCCCTTTTTCATCCCTGGGTACCGGGTTGACGGTAATAATGTAATTGAAGTTTTTAACGCTGCCAATAGGGCCATTACCGATGCCCGTATTGGAAAAGGCCCGTCATTGCTGGAATGCAAGACGTACCGTCTAAGCGATCACCACGGAGGGGGGACCGGCGTTGAGTTGGGGTACAGAACGCAAGAGGAACTGGATATATGGGAAAAAAGGTGCCCCGTGAAGTCTTTTGAGAGCTTCCTGGTTGACCGGTCCATGCTTACACCGGGCGGGATAGGGGTAATCTGTGAAATGATTGACATGGAAATTAAGGATGCGTTTCAGTTTGCCCGTGAAAGCCCACTCCCGGATAAGGACGAAATATATATGGGGCTATACCTGTAAAAGGAGATAAGAAACATGCCCTGGACAAAAATTCTCTTAGAAAAACAGAAGTATGTTGTTGAAAATAATGAGCCGTATGGCGCAAGGAAGGTCTCCCACGCAGAAGCGGTGCGCGAGGCTCTGGATATAGCTCTTTCCTTGGACGACCGTGTTTTTATAATGGGGCAGGGGGTTGATGATCCCGGAGGAATGTTTGGGGCTACCCTGAACCTGCATACAAAATACGGCCCTGACAGGGTATTCGATACCCCGATATCGGAAAATGCCTTGACGGGGGTGGCTATTGGGGCTGCACTGACGGGTATGCGCCCCGTATATTGCCATAACCGGCCTGACTTTTTATTAATGGCAATGGATCAGATTGTCAACCATGCTTCCAAGTGGAGCTACATGTTCGGAGGGCGCATAAAAACGCCTCTGGTTATCTGGTCTGTAATTGGCCGGGGGTGGGGCTCTGCCGCTCAACACTCTCAAGCATTGCATGGACTGTTCATGCATGTGCCCGGGCTGAAACTGGTGATGCCCAGCAGCCCTTATGACGCCAAGGGCTTGCTCCTAACGGCCATTGCGGACAACAACCCGGTATTAATAATAGAGCACCGCTGGTGTTTTAAGCAAACGGGATATGTTCCGGAGGAGGCATATACCATTCCTTTCGGGCAAGGCGTGGTCAGGAGGCCGGGGAAGGACATCACTATAGTGGCCATCTCCTATATGGTTATTGAAGCGTTAAGGGCGGCGGATGAGCTGCATACACTTAATATAGACGTGGAAGTGATAGACCCGCGGACTTTAAAGCCGCTTGACGAAGAGATTATACTGAATTCACTTAAAAAGACAGGCCGGTTGATGATAGCCGATGTGGGATGGAAAACCGGGGGAGTCGGAGCCGAAATTGCTGCATTTGTTGCTGAAAAAGGATTCAGTTTTTTAAAGGCTCCTGTTAAGCGGGTTTCCTGCCCGGACGTTCCGACCCCGGCCAGTTACACGCTCGAACAGGCTTTTTACCGGGATGCCAGTGATATTGTTGATTGTGCAAAAAAGATGATGGAATAAACAGCCGGTCTTTATTGACCACAGAATCTCCGGCTATCCACCCGACGAACCCCTCCAGGCTTGTGCTGTGGCATAAACTAATTAAGGTTTATTTTGGAAACCGGAGGTTGATCGTTTTGCAGCTGATCTGGAAGGCAAGGTTTTTCGATATTACAGGATATAGCACTGTTGCAAGAGGTTGCGTTTTAGCCCTTGACAGGATGGGTGCCAACATAAAAATAATACAGGTGGGCAAAGGGACTCCGTTAAAAATACCTCCCGAAGCCAGGGAAAGGATTTCCCGGATGACGTTAAGGCCCTTTGAGAGGCCTTCAGACACTGTTTTTATAAGGCATGGTTTTCCTGACCACTTTGAAAAGCACGGAGCCTTTTCAATGGGTATGTCCGTTTGGGAGGCTAATACCATTCACCCCCGGTGGCGGGACTGGTGCAATAAAATGGACGCCATCGCAGTGCCCAGCAGAATGAATGTAGAAGCCTTTTCCGCTGGAGGGGTCCACAAGCCCGTGGAGCTGGTTCGCTATGGTGTTGAGGAGGACTTTCTGAAACCGGGGGAATATAGGGATATTTTTAGTGGAAGAGATTATCCCCTGTTTAAATTTTTATCGGTGTTTGACTGGATTTACAGGAAGGGGTATGACATACTGGTAAGAGCCTTTTGGGAGGAGTTTTCCAGAAATGACGGGGTGTGCCTGATGATAAAAACAGGTTTTGGGAGACCTTTTATGGGAGCGAGGGAAAATATACTGGCAGATATGAACAGGCTGAAAGATCTTTACCGGCCCCGGAAAAACGCTGCTCCTGTTTATTTTTTCACCGGAGATGCACAGCCTGCCAACATGGTTAATCTGTACAGGTCTTGCGACTGCTTTGTTCTTCCCAGCAGGGGGGAGGGAGCCGGACTGCCGCTGCTGGAGGCCGGTAGTCTGGGCACGCCGGTGATAGCCACCGGATGGGGAGGTCAGACTGATTTTTTAGATGAGGATAACAGTTTTTTGGTTGAATACGATATGGTGCCCGTTCCCATTCAGAGACACTGCCCGTATTACCAGCCGGACCAGAATTGGGCACAGCCCCGGGTTGAGGATCTAAGAAAAAAAATGAGGTGGGTTTTGGAAAACCGCAGTGAATCCCTTAAAAAGGGCAGAGCGCTAAGGGATATTGTAACGGGCCACTATACCTGGGATAATGCGGCCATGGACATTGCGGATGCAGTCAGCAGGCTGGCGGGAAGAGAGATTCTCAGTTGACACTGAAAGTGGGAATTAGGAATCAGGAATTGGGAATTGGGGTTTGAGGATTTGTATAAGCCAAATGCAGTATTTTAAATCTTATCGCCAATTCCTAATTCCCATTTCCCAATTCCGGACCCATGAATAATGCTGTGAAGCGTTTTTTTACAGGGAATCCAAAAAGCCCGCCTCATGCAATGACTGGATAAGTCTCTTTATTTCCTGGGACTGTTCTTTGCCGCATATTAAAAGGTTTCGTCCATCATCCACCAGGATTATATCAGATATACCCATAGCGGCTACTATTCTGTGGGGGGATATTATTATACTGTTTTTCGTGTTGAGAAAAGTGCCCTTAGCTCTTATTACATTTCCTTCTCCTGAAACTGCGGGGTCGATTCTTTTTAGGGCGGTCCAGGACCCTACATCATCCCACCCGAAATTGCTCCTGATAACAAGAATGTTGTTAATTTTCTCCAGAATACCGTAATCCACCGATATTTTAGGGAGTCTCTGGTATACTTTTTCTATTTCATGTTCCTTTTCTTTTAAGGAACTGCTTTCAATTTTTTTGAGGCCTTCAGAAAGAACCGGCAGGTGGAGATCTATGAGTCGCCTGATCAAATCAACCCTCCAAATAAATATCCCGCTGTTCCACAAATAATTTCCGCTCTCTACAAATTCCAGCGCCTTGTCAAATAAAGGTTTTTCGGTAAATTTAACGGCTCTGTGCACCGAAAGGCCTGCTAGTTCCCGGTCAAAGGCCCCCATTTGTATATACCCGTAGCCTGTTTCCGGCCTTGATGGCGGTATTCCTACAGTAACCACGCTTTCGCCGGTTGATGCGGCATCTGCCGCCGCTTTAAGCGCATTCCTGAATTCTTTCTGGTTGGCAATATAGTGGTCGGCAGGAAGCATTATCATGATGGCATCAGGGCTCTGGCGGGAAATTTCTACAGCAGCAATGCCTGCCGCTGCAGCTGTATCCCTTCCGAAGGGCTCCGCCAGAATATTATTCTCATCTATCCAGGGAATATGTTCCATAACCATAGCTTTATATTCCCTTAGGGTGACAATATATATGTCTTCCTGCCGGACAAGCCCCTGAAGTCTGTCTGCGGTCTGTCTTAAAAGCGAACTTCCTCCCAGGAGGGAGAGAAACTGTTTTGGACAGCCTTTTTTACTTAAGGGCCAGAATCTCTCCCCGCTCCCACCGGCCATTATTGCTGCGCAGGTTTTCAAATAATACACCCCCCAATACCCTATAAATATTTCCAAGGGAGGTATTTTGTGAGCCTATTTGCCCATTAATTGAAGTAACATTGAAAAACTTCCCATCATATTGTGGTAAAAACGAAGGTGGGTTCAGGTCATGCAATATGAGTATCAAAGTTTAAATTATCAATTATCTCCGGTTAAAATCCTGAGCCTCGCACCCTATCCACCCTTTCTGGTTTGCCCGCCCTTGTCCGGCGGGGCAATGCATATAATAAATCCCCTTATTGCCCTGGGGAAAACAGGCAGTTACAGCATAAGTATTTTATTTCCCGCCCCTTCTGCCGGGCATGCAGGGCAGGTAAAGGCTTATCTGAAGCAGTACCCTGGTTTTACCAATATAGCCGGGGTTATTTACAGGGGGGAGACGCCCAACCCGACAGGGGTAAGAGAACATATTCCTGATGGTGCGGCCTATCTTCTTGGATCTTCCGGATATCGTGAGGCCCTGAAGCAAATGCTTGGCGAGAATGACTTTGATATTGTTGTGGTTGAAACTTCATTTATGCTGTGGACATTGGCGCTAATAAGGGATATGCAGCCCAACGCCAAAGTTGTACTTGATTTACAAAATGCCGAACATCTTCTTCTGCGGCGTATGGCTGAGCAAGGCGGACTGTCCGCAGAAAACCGGGTTAAATACCTGCAGGAATACAAAAAAACTCTGGACTGGGAAAAAAAGCACTGGCCTTTGGTAGATGCCTGTATGGCGGTATCCCCTTTGGAGGCGGAGATTTATAAAAAATATGCTCCCGGTGTTCCCGTTGAGGTTGTGGTGGCGGGAGGGGGAGTGGAAGCAAAAAGGGCTTCCGGTAATAATAACCAGTTGGTCACACCTTTTGACATAGCTTTTGTGGGAACAATGTGGTATCCCAATGTACATGGACTTACCTGGTTTTTAAGGGAGGTATTTCCCGGGGTAAGGAATCACTTTCCCCAAAGCAGGCTTCATATTGTCGGGTCCGGAAAGCCTCCCCAAAGCCTGGTGGGAGCTGTCAGGAATAACCAGTCGGTTGTTTTCTGGGGGCAGCTGGAGGATGAAAGAAGCGTTATTGGAGGGGCAGGGGTGTTCGTTGTGCCTCTTTTTATAGGCGCAGGGTCAAGGATAAAAATAATGACAGCCTGGTCACTGGGCTTACCGGTGGTTTCAACTGCCATAGGAGCCGAGGGCCTATCCTTCAAAAAAGGCCTGGATATATTGATAGCCGATACCCCGTCTGATTTCTCCGGGTGTGTTATGGGGCTCTTAGCGGACTCATCTCTCAGGCGTATGCTTTCCCTGAATGGCAAAAGGCAGTTTGAGGCCCTGTATTCACGGGAAGTTGCCTCTCAAAAGGTTATAAGGTTCTTTAACAGTATGGTAAGCAATTATTGAAGGAGAGATTTAGATTGGCAAAGACCGCAATCGTTACCGGCGTGACCGGACAGGACGGGGCCTATCTGGCCGAATTCCTGCTTTCCAGGGGGTACCGGGTGGCAGGAGGGTATAGAAGGTCCAGCACGCAGAACTTCTGGAGGCTTGAATATCTTGGAATAAAGGACAAAATTCAGCTGATTCCCTTTGACTTGCTGGATCTGGGCTCCATTGCAAGGGGTATTGAAGAGGCCCGGCCCGATGAGATATATAACCTCGCAGCCCAGAGCTTCGTGGGAGTTTCTTTCAGCCAGCCGCTGGTAACCGCCAATATTACCGGGATGGGACCGGTAAATGTTTTGGAGGCAATCCGGCTGGTAAAGCCTGATACAAAGCTTTACCAGGCGTCCTCCAGTGAAATGTTCGGAAAGGTGAGGGAGGTGCCACAGAGCGAGAGCACCCCCTTTTACCCCAGAAGTCCCTACGCCGTGGCGAAGCTTTACGCTCACTGGGCGGTGGTAAACTACCGGGAGTCCTATGATATGTTTTGCTGCTCGGGGATACTGTTTAACCACGAGTCACCACTGAGAGGACTGGAGTTTGTCACCAGAAAGATTACTGATGCCGTTGCCAGAATAAAGCTTGGCCTACAGGACAGCCTGTCCCTGGGGAATATGGACTCAAAGCGGGACTGGGGCTATGCCCCGGAGTACGTCGAGGCCATGTGGCTGATGCTGCAGCAGGAAAAACCCCGGGACTACGTTATCGCCACCGGGGAAACCCATACTGTAAGAGAATTTGTGGTAGAGGCCTTTTCCAGGGCCGGGCTGGACTGGGAAAAATACGTTGTTGTTGACAGGTCGCTGTACCGCCCGGCGGAGGTGGACCTGTTGATTGGGGATGCCTCACTGGCAGAAAAAGAGCTGGGCTGGAAGCCGAAAACAACATTCAATGACCTTGTAGGTATTATGGTGGAAGCAGATATGGACAGGGTTTCGGGAATATCCAAAAACAGGGGAAAGTGAGGCCGGCTGTTCTTAAAATTTCATAATCACACAGGGGGAGCCGCTTTCAAATAGCGAATCAAGTTCGGAGGGAACGGTTTCGCCTTCCGGGGTTAGGGTGAAAAATTTAGCCATACAGCCTGCCTTTATTTCTTTGAGCAGTTTATAAAAGGGCAGCCAGTCGTTTTTAAGCCTCTGTTTGTTAAGTTCAAATGCAATTGTGCCAACTGCCCGGTTTTCTATAAGCCGGGCCATTCCTTTAAAAGCCTGGTATTCTCCACCCTCGATGTCCAGCGATTTGTATACATCCACTGAGCCGCGGTATACCCAAAAAATAAGTGTATCCAGGGTAAAAACCTGCACCATAATGGTTGTCAACACCGGGAAGGGAACTGCCCTGGTTCAGCCAGAAATAAGCCCTGACGGACTTGTTTGGGGCTCTTTCGGTGAACTGCCGCAGGTCATTGCGCCGGGAGGCAAGCATTTGTTTGTGCCGCTGTATTTTCTCAGGTATGTCCGCATTAAATATATGACCTGGCGGTCCAGCTATAACACAAAGCTTACGCTGTGGGTCCAGGGGCAGGGCTGATATTATGTAATTAGTGCCATAAATTAACAGGTGTTCCAGCCGGTTATTACTTGACTTGCGGCCAGGAAATGATATAATTACATATTGCAGGCGGGTGTAGCTCAATGGTAGAGCATCAGCTTCCCAAGCTGAGGGCTGAGGGTTCGATCCCCTTCACCCGCTCCAGTGAAATCAAGCCCTCCGAGGAAACTTAACTTTTTCTTCGGAGGGCTTTTTGTTGTCCTTTTTTTTGGCCTGGCCCTTATAATTATCACTGGGGCCAGGTAGCAGATTATCAACATACAACATGAACTATTATAAAATGGATATTATTGAATCAATTGGTGGTGCTTCACTATGCAAATATTTTTACACTCCCAAAGATACTGGCGCACTTTATAAAAGATTGCGCTGGCAAAGGTCATTCGTTTTTTGTGGTTATTAGGGCAACTTCATCATAACTGTGAATAAACATTGAAAGCATTTCAATGTTTGACATTATTCGACTAAGTATCAGAAGGATAATGGAATTTTAATATCAAAATAGTGTACTAAAAATATTCCATTTGGGGTAGCCGTAACATGAGAGACGAAGATAAAACAAAGGAACAGCTAATCAGGGAAATAAACGAACTTCGTAAACAGGTATTTTCCCTGCAAGAAGCAATAGGTGATCTTTCTCAAAGAAAAGATCATTATTATAGTGTTATTAACAGTTCAGTTGATGGCATTGTACTGACCGATGAGAGCGGCAGGATTATAGAATGGAATCAGGCGATGGGGCGTATCACGGGGCTAAGCCGGCATGGTACGGTGGGTCGTTTATGTTATGAGGTCATGTATGAAATGATACCTGATAGTAAAAAAAGCCGCGGGAAGTACAGGCAGATGAAATCCCTGATCCAGGAGGTTCTTTCCACAGGAATGGGTTTCAGGGCCGGTCAGAGCATAGAGGTTGAGATTCAGCAGCCTGATGGCAGAAAAAGATATATACAGGATATTTCCTACCCGGTACAAACTGACAGTGGTTTTATAATCAGTAGCATAATCCGGGACATTACCAGACAGAAAAAAATGGAGTATGAGCTGGAGAATTACAGGAACAGCCTTGAAAACACTGTAAAAAAGAGAACTGAAGACCTCAGAATAACCAACGAGGTACTCCGGCAGGAAATTGAAAAGAAAAAGATGATAGAGGAAGCATTATGGGAAAGTCAGAGACGTTATGAAACCTTGTTACAAGTACTGCCGGTAGGTTTGTTTCAGACGGACTCAAAGGGTAATTACGTCTATGTCAATGAGTTGGCCAGTGAAATGATAGGTCTGTCTTTTTCTGAGATACACCGCTGGACCGAGGCATTACATGAAGATGACAGGGAGAGGGTGATTTCAGAAATAAAAAGGTCCACAGAAAAACGAAGTAACTTTAAACTAGAATACCGCTTTAAGCAAAATGACGGAAAGGTAGTATGGGTATTGGGACAGGCTGTGCCCTATATGGGGCGGGACAGCAGATTTATGGGGTATGTGGGGACACTCTCCGATATTACCAGCCTCAAAGCCGCCGAGAGGGAACTGAGGCAGAGTGAAAAAAGGTACAGAAAGCTTATTAACCTTTCACCTGACCCTATTGTGGTGCACAGTGGAGGTAATATTCTTTTTGTAAACAAAATAGGCGCTCAAATATACGGCGCGGAAAGCCCTGAACAGCTTATTGGAAGGCAGCTTATGGATTTTATCCACCCTGACTGTAAGGAGATGGTAAGGGAGCGCGTAAGAAAAATGATAGATGAGTGGGAAGGCGCCCCTTTAAGTGAACTAAAGGTAATTGTGGCAGACGGGTCTGTAAAGGATATTGAGGTGGCGGCTAACCCGCTAACTTACAAGGGAATGCCGGCGATTCAGGTGGTTATTCGTGATATTTCAGAGAGAAAGCGGAGGGAAGAAGAATTAAGGTTTTCAATGGAGCTGTTTTCCAGGGCCTTTAACGCCAGCCCCAATCCAATCACAATTAGCAATTATGAGGGGCGGTATGTCAAAGTAAATAAGAGCTTTGAAAGAATAGCCGGCTACAGCCATGAAGAAGCTTTAGGGGCTAACCCGTTAGAGCTGGGTATTTTCCTGGATCCTGACAATGCCGTCAAAGCACTGGATTTATTGAAAAGGCAGGGAGAGCTAAGAGAACTTGAAGTAAATGTCAGAACAAAGCATGGGGAGTTGCTATATGGTTTGTTAAGCTGCTTTATAATTGAGCTTGGGGCTGAAAAATATATACTTACCATATATAATGACCTTACTATGCATATTAATGCTGAGGCCGAGCGAAGAAACAATGAGCAGTTCTTAAACAGTGTTTTTGAAAGCATACAGGATAGATTATCGATTATCGATATAGAGTTTAATATAATACGTGTAAATAAAAAAACTGAGAAGATTTTTGAACATGCACTCCCCCTGGCGGGAAAAAAGTGTTATAAAGTTTACCATGGGGAAGAAGATATATGCCCGGGATGCCCGAATTTAAAGGTTATTGAAAACCGTAAGCCCGCCAATGCAGTTATTTGCGTTAGGGATAAAGAGGGGAAGAGTATTGGCTGGCTGGAACATTTCTCATATCCGTTTATAGATATTACTACCGGTGAATTAGCGGGCATTTTGACATATGTCAGGGATGTTACGGAAAAAGTCAAAATGGAGCAGGAAATGGCCAGAATGGAGAGGTTTCATCTTATAGGCCAGATGGCTGCCGGTATAGGTCACGAGATTAGAAATCCCATGACCACCGTTAGGGGCTTTATTCAGCTACTAGGAAATAAAAAAGAATATAAGGCCCAGAGAGAGTACTTTAATCTTATGCTAAGTGAATTAGACAGGGCAAATTCAATAATAACAGAATATCTGTCCCTGGCTAAAAACAGGGTGGTGGATTTAAAGGATCAAAACCTGAGTGACATAATAAAAACTCTTCAGCCGCTTATTTATGCAGAGGCGATGGATGCCGGAATAAATTTTGTGCTGGAGACCGGCAGCGTTCCAAACCTTCTTCTCAACGAAAATGAAATCCGGCAGCTAATCCTAAATTTAGTCAAGAACGCACTGGAATCAATGGATTTCGGCGGCAGCCTGAAAATAAGTACCTTTGTACGGAACAGTGATGTCATCCTGGCTGTACATGACCAGGGCCCGGGTATTCCATCGGAAATACTGGATCAAATCGGAACCCCCTTCTTTACAACAAAGGATACGGGAACAGGTTTGGGCCTGGCTGTATGTTACGGTATTGCGTCCAGGCATAATGCAGAAATTACCATAGATACCGGCCCGGGGGGAACCACTATTCTGGTCAGGTTCCGGGTTCACTGATTTTCCAGCTTTAAATCTCAGAAAAATAATGCATCGGACGAGATATTGACAGAGACCGGAGTTAACCAGGAAGAAATCGCACGTTATATTAGAGTTTCCGCAGTGGCAGTGTTTAAATATATAAACAGACAGGGTAGTCAATAAGTTAAAAAGTTAAGGGTCTGGCACCATTCGTCTCTTGGCACCATTCGTCTCTGTCCCCTTTCCTCTGATTCTGGGTTCCCGCCGATGGGACAGCGGCAACGCCCGCAGGGCGTTTTTTTATAAATCATTGGTTTTTATATTGTCAGCATTTGTGGCCTTTGATTTGTCGATGGTTAGGGGGCAATTAACGAAAATCATAGTGCCGGAGCCCTGGTAAACTACTAATTTGTCACCATTATCCGGAGCTTTTAAATCATCTTTTGGGCTCTTTTTAACCAGCGCCTTAGTTTTACCGGCAAGCCGACGAATACATGATAATATACTTACGCCAATACCACTGAATATCCAAGGTATGTTACTGATGATAGAATTAATAATACCCACCCGCCGCGCCCCCCTTCATATTATTTAAACGAGCCCTGCCCTGGTTAATAATATTTGGTTTTTAAATGTATATATAGTTGGCATTTTGAAAAATATACACAAAAAAACCATCACTTTAAAAATTTTTAGTGATGGTTTAGTCAATACTTTCTAAAAAAAATAATTCTCCAACTTTTTCCGGTGGAAGATCCAGGCTATTACATATTAACAACGCTATCGTAATGGTGGGCACACTATCGCCGGAAATTATTTGTCCAATGTAATTACGGCTTACACCAACATATTTAGCCACTTCAGCCTGAGTTTTTTTATAATACTTCATAGTTTCCCGCAATTTATTTTTAAGAACCACATTTTTTCTTGGAGGTATGCTTCCCACTTCTCTCCTGTAGGGTTCCAGCCAATCGAAGACCATACGCTTAAAAAACTCTCTTTCCGTCAGAGAACCGTTGATTTTTTTTGCCTTTTCATATATAGCTTCCAGTGTTTCCTTCATATCGTCAGGTAAATCATCAAAGGTAAATTTCAACTTTACCACCTCATGGATTTTTTAAAGTATATGAATTTGCCAATTTGGACAATATATTTTTCGAGGAGGTGCATAGCAGATGATTTCTCTTTTGGGAGAGGACAAGCGTAAAGAATGCGACCGGGACAGCTACGATATAAATAAAGCAGCCCAGGACATGGCAAAAAAAGAAAATGCCGATAAAAAATAACTTACCCCACAAAACAAAGGGGGTTATTTTTTTGCCCTTTAACCAAAACTACCTATGCATTTTTAGTATTATAAAAAAACAACCCCCTGTCTACCAGTTCGGCATATCCAGGGGGGTTCCTTTTCGCAAATTGCGTCATTATTTTTGAGTGCCCCTTTGTTGACTGAGGGTTGATTTTTAGTGTCCTGGAAATGAATAATAAAATTCCGGCTCTTTTCTTTCCAAACACTTCTTTTGTAATAGTTCCATTGCCTGAGACCAAAGTGTATCATCAATTCCTCTCGCATGGGACGGGCAATTCTTTACACAGGCAAAACATAATATGCATAAATTTATATCGGTTATTAAATTGGACTGGCTGTCAATAGCTATGGCCTCTACCGGACATATCTCTAAACATTTTTTACAGATAGCGCACTGTTCTTTTAACACTTCCGGCGCTACAGGGTATTTGGGTATTGTTTTATTCTTATAATCACTGCTGCCAGGTATAGACATTTTAATAGTATTATACTGCGTTATTAAGAAATCTAAATGTTTTTGAATAGTGGCGCCAAATAATTTTGCCTTTTCCAGGTCCATCTCGTCTGGCCGCCCATGAGCCATCGGCAGTTTTTTAGAAGAATAGGAGTGTTCTCCAATAAATGCAGTACAGGCAATTGGCAAAAAACCTGCATTACAAGCCGCATCATACAATTCCTTTAAAGAATCTTCATATTCACGATTTCCATACACAACCACCAATATTGCATAAAGGTTATTAACATGAATTTTTGACAAATAATCCGCCACTTCATTTGGAATTCTCCCATAATATACTGGGGAACCGATAATGACCAAGTCACCGCTAAAATCAGCACTGGCATTCTCTCTAATACTTTTTGGGGTAAAATCCAGGGTCCTCCGTTTTTCGCATTGGATTGAACCGGCAATAGTTTCAACGATTTTTTTTGTGGTTCCTGTTGGGGAAAAATAGGCCGTTAACAGTGAGGTACGGCTGACTTGACTCTCTTTCATCGAAATCCTCCTCTCAGGCTTATTTAAAAGATAACCGAGATGAGAAGTGAATTCTTGAGGTTTTTTACAGTAATAAATTCAAAGTACAGGCACATGTAAATAAAACTTCCCGGTCTGCCGGTAATCCTCAGCAAATAATTCAATAAAATCAAAACCGGCATTACTGTTGAATTCAAGCCCGGATAAACTGAGCCATTTATCCAAATCTTTCAATGCCGTGCGAAATATCAATCCCATAAACTCCGGGTATACGAATACAGCGTACCTGGATTCGGGGATAATCCTCTCCGCTAAACCGGACCGGTCTCCCGTATATTCCTCTGCTTCAATACCATAAAAACAAAATTTGCGGGACTGGTCTCTGCTGTCGCCGCCATTAACGCTGAACAATCGCCTGGCAGTGCCCTGGACAATATGCTCCTCAAAAAAATCGAAAACCTTGCGAATCAGTTGATCCATTTCGCAGGAGCACACAGGATTATGATGGGCTTCCTTTCCCAACAGCTTTATTTCTTTAAACTCCCGGCAGTAGAAAGCAACAATTAGATCTTTATTTTTATTTATGAAATTCCGCTCAATTATATCCACCCTTTCCGTTAAAGAAACACTGATATTTTCTTTTCTGTAACGGCTTGGGGTAACATGAAACATCATTTGAAAGTCCCGTGAAAACTGCTCATGGGAATTGAAGCCATACTGGAAGGCAATGTCCACCACTTTGTGGTCTGTTCTTTTTAACGCAAGGGCGGCAGCGGAAAGCTTTCGCTCCAGTATATATGATTTGAGGGTCTGATTGGCTACCGCCCGGAAAATGCGATAAAAATGCGTAGGAGAAAGGTAATACCTGGAGGCCAGTTTCTCCAGGGACAGCCTCCGGTGTAAATTAGATTCTATATATTGTACAGCGTCATTGACTATTTCAATGTAATTCATTAAACTACCCCGCCGGTTAATAGGGTTAGACTTTGCTTTTCTATAGCTATGTATTACCAAATAAAGCGGATAGTTCCTGCTATTTGCTTAAAAGATTAATGTTTACAGAGGTGCGCTTTATTTTTAGTCCCCAAAGTCTTTTGACATTTTCACATAAATGTCTAAGCCTATTTTAAGCTGGCTTTCAGCTAATTTTCATAATCGCTATTTATAATAAAATCATTCGGTGCACCGCTGAATAAAATTAAATGTACAGGAGGTTTGATTTTTTGAAGTCAAAAAGATGGCACCTTGGAGCGGTTTTATTAGCGGCGGTTATTTTAGTCGGGGCGGTATCCGGAATGGCCTTTGCCAATACAGATGACCAAACAGGTAAACCGGATTTAACTGCCATGTATCAAAACTTCATATCTAAATTTGCGGCAAACCTTGGTGTTAGCGAGGACCAGGCAAAGGATGCCCTGGAGGCTACCAAAAAGCAAATGGTAAATGAGGCAGTGGAGCAGGGCAAACTCACCCAGGAACAGGCAGACAAAATATTATCTAATGATAAAGGTTTTGGCTTCCCCGGATTTGGCTTTGACCGCGGCAGGGGCGGTATGTTCAAGGGGCGTGGCCCCAACACCGACGCCCTGGCAAATGTGCTGGGTATAACCGCCGACCAGCTTAAGACCGAGTTCCAAGCAGGTAAAAAGATTGAGGACATAGTCACCGAGCACGGCATGACTATGGAGCAATTCAACCAAAAAATGTTGGAGCATAGAAAAGAAGAACTTTCCAAGGATGTATCGGAAGGAAAAATAACACAGGAACAGGCCGACCAAATGATAGAAAAGATGGGTCAGCGCCAAAACTGGTCCTTCCCTGCTAAGGCAAATAACTAAATAAAAATGTGACAGCTAAAAGGTCCTTACCATATGGTGGGACCTTTTCCTGTATAATTATTATTTATAATCGGAGAGGAATAATGAAGCAGGAAGCCACCAAGGGGAATGAAAATTGGGTCCTCTGCTTTGAGGGCGGTTTGTTCCGCCCTCAAAGCGTGAAACTATACTTTCATTTAATAAAATGGTTATACTTTGAATTTACGTATGGCCTCGTTCAGCTCTCCTGCCAGGGCTGAAAGTGATTCGGCCGCCGACAGCACTTCCTCGTTTGACGCGGTCTGCTCTTCGATGGAGGCGGCGATGTTCGTTATACCTGACGACATTTCGGTAGTTGCCACGGCTACCTGCTCTATTTGTTCCGAGAATCCCTGTACTGCCCCGATAATTTCTCTGAAATTGGCTCCAACGCTGTTTACAACATTTGTTCCTGTTTCAACCTTTTCCACACCCTCTGCCATGGTGGCAACAGCTCTTTGGGACTCAAGCTGAACTGCATTGATCAAGTTGTTAATTTCCTTGGTGGCGCTGGCGGTTTGCTCGGCCAGCTTTCTTACCTCTTCGGCCACCACTGCAAAGCCCCGGCCCTGCTCTCCCGCCCGGGCTGCCTCTATGGCTGCGTTAAGGGCAAGAAGGTTGGTTTGCTCGGCGATGCCGTTAATTAATTCAAGTATCTGGGTAATCTCCTGTGACTTATTGCTTAAGCCGTTAATTACCTCTGCGGCCTCCCTGGTGGATGCGGCAATATTTTTCATCTGATGAGTAACACTGGCAATTCCTTCATTTCCTTCCATGGCCAGCTTGGTGGTAACCTCAGAGGCCTTGGAAATCTCCTGTATGTTAGAGGCCACAGTGTCAACCGTTGAAGCTATTTCCGTCATTGTGGCGGCGGTTTGGCTGGCGTTGGCTGTGGTCTGGTCGGCATTTGCATTCAGGTGCTGTGCCGCCTCAGTAACCAGTCTTGACTTTTTTGAAATCTCCCGCACCAGGTCGTTCATGTTCTGGATCATGAAATTAAATGCCTTGGACAGGTGGCCTATTTCACTCTTGGAGGAGTTGTTCTTTATTATTTCATCATCATAGGTCAAGTCTCCCTGGGACACCTGGTTGGCGTTTTTGTACAGGGCGTAGAGGGGCTGGGTTACCTTTTTGTGTATCAGCAGGAAGAGAAGAATTCCGAATACTACTATGGAAATAAGGAAAGATATCGAATTTCTTATAAAGTATTGATTAATGGGGCCTGTTGTTTCCGACACCGGCAGGGCGGTAACCAGCTTCATTCCAGTGTTTCCGATGGGCGAATAGCTGACATAATAGTCAACCCCACTTAACGTTGTCTTTTCAATTTCCGGCTGGACAGCCTTTATAATTGTATTTCCAAGTTCCCCGGCCTGTTCGTCTTCAGTAATTTTAATCTTAAAGTTTTTTTCGGCCTCCCTGTGGGCCATGTAAAATCCGTCTGGGGTCACTATAAAGGCGTAGCCGTTTTCCCCCACTTTAATCTGGTTCTTTACGTACTCGCTAAGCTCGTCGATAATAATATCACAGGTGGTAACTCCTATTACCTTGCCGTCCTTTTGGATAGGACTTGCCGCAGTGATCATGGTAACCTTGGAGACATCATCATAATAGGGGCCTGTCCAGCCAATGCCATTGCGGGCATTCATTCCGTTTTTGTACCAGTCCCACTTGAAATAATCATATTCCGCATTGCTGTAGTCCCAGGTAAGCTTTGTTTCGTTATTTTCCTTGTAGACGTAGGGGCCGAAATATTTTTTACCCTTGTCAAACATATACGGCTCAAACCAGAAGCCCCCGCCGTAAACAAGCTTGTTGTCTTTTATGTAGGGCTTAATCTGATCAAGTAGGAGATTGGCGTTGTAATTTGATAGGCCCTCAATGTTCTTTGCAAAAGAGACGCTGTTTTTACCAACATCACTAATCCGCTCGCTTAACAAAAGTGCTTCCTTTTCAGCCTGTAGCTTTAAACCGGCTTCCACTTCCTTTGACACAATAGCTTTAAACTGATAAAACCCAAATCCTGTTTGTGCCGCAAAAATTATTACTGTAATCAGAAGTGAAATAGTGATAAATATGGTTTTAATACTTTTCACAGACAGCCCCCCTTGCAGCAAATATTTCTCAATATTTCCTATTTTTCGACACGCCCCAATAAATTCCTTCAAGATTTTGGGTCATTGTGATAATTATGTATTCATCAGATGTGTGGTAAATATTGCTATTGCCAGAATGTAATATAGATACCGGAAAACAAATAGCTATTTAATAGAATGAAAAGCTTGGGGCATCTTCCTGTGAAAAAGGCGCAAATAGCTGTTTTAGCGGTCTATTTGATGTTGACCGCTGCAATTCTTGTTTTTAACAGCCTTTGCTACGGTAGCCGGGCGGTTAACTACTTTAAGTTTGCCGTTGTTTTTTCATTATTGGTAACAGCCCTGGTGTTTAAAAAGAGGTTCCGGGAGCAGGGAATGTTGACTGCCGTGGTTTTATTCATGGCATTGGGAGATTTCTTTTTAAATTTTTGCAGCACGATTCCATGGCTTGCCGGTGATGTGAAGGTTTTCGGGGTGCTGGGGTTCTTTTTTGCCTACCTCTTGCTTATTATTGTTTTTGAAAGAGGAGATCAGGCGGGCCTTGAGATGGTTTTATTCTTTATTCCGGTACTGGTTATAGCTTTGCCTGCAGCTATCATTACCTTTCCCTTTGTGGACGGGGAGGTTCTTTTAGGGCTGCTGCTTTTTGGTGCGGTGCTGTGTTATATGACCTGGTCAGCCATTTGCACTATTAGCAGGGGGTATTACAGTCAGGCGGCTGCCCGCAGGTTTGCTCTTGCCGGCTATCTTATCCTGGTGAGCGATATCTGTATTGCCGTTTCCACATTTAATCCGTCCTGTACGCCTCCTATTGCTTTGTGGCTTAACAATATTGTCTGGGGCACTTTTATTCCCGCGTGGGCACTTATCGTTGTCAATATTGCCGAGGAAGACCTATAGAGGAAAGGGGACACACCATTTAAGGAATGGGGACACACCAATCAGCGGAATGGGGACACACCTCCTTTGGAGGAATGTCCCCGATGGAATGTCCCCAACATGTGGAAAGGGGACACACCTGTGAAGTAGAATGTGTTACATAAGGCGGGAAAACTGTTGCTTATGGGATGAGCCTTTCGTATAATAAAGGTTGGAAAGGCAAAAGGAGGGAAAGCAATGGGAAAACACATAAAGACTCTTAATGAAACCAGTTTAAAGAACACTCTTCAGGGCCGGGGGTGCGGAGAATGCCAGGCTTCCTGCCAGTCCGCATGCAAAACGTCCTGTACGGTTGGCAACCAGGTTTGTGTCAAAGAAAAAAAATAATTCTGTAAAATATAGGCCCGGTCCCGTAGGATTGGGTTTTTTACTTTAGCGGGGGAAATGATGATACATAAATTTATTTTTGACGATACAAGGCTGGTATTTGACGTCCACACCGGGGCACTGCACGTTGTAGATGAACTTGTCTGGGACATACTGGAGGAGTTTGACCATATTGAGGAGGAAAATTTTTCGACCAGGTTTTCAGACAGGTTTCCCGAGGAGGATATTGACGATGCCATTAAAGAAATAAAAGAGCTTATAGAGAGAAAAATACTGTTTTCCCCGGACCCGTTCGAAGGTAACTATAATCCGCCCAAAGAAAGCGTCATAAAGGCCCTTTGTCTACATCTGGCCCACGACTGCAATCTTTCGTGCCGGTACTGCTTTGCAGGGCAGGGAAAATTCGGAGGAGCAGCCGGGCTGATGCGGCCTGAAGTAGGCAGGAGGGCGCTGGAGTTTCTCATTGAGTCCTCCGGCAGCCGGAAACATCTGGAGGTTGATTTTTTCGGAGGGGAGCCCCTGCTTAATTTTGACGTGCTTTCAATGCTGGTTCACTATGGGCAGGAAATGGGAAAAAAGAGTGGAAAGGAAATAAAATTTACACTTACCACCAATGCGGTTTTATTGGACGGGAAGATAGGGGATTTTCTAAATAAAAACAATATCAGTGTAATCTTAAGCCTGGATGGACGTCAGGGAATCCATGACGCCATGAGGCCTTTTTCCGGAGGAAAAGGTTCGTATGATATTGTGCTTCAAAATATGAAGTCTTTTCTGGCTACCAGAAACTACCGGGATTATTATGTGAGGGGTACCTTTACCGCTATAAATCCTGACTTTTCAAGGGATGTTGAGCATCTGGCAGCACTTGGGTTTGACAATATATCTCTGGAGCCGGTGGTTGCCGAAAGAAAAGAGCACTATTCCCTGAAGGACGATATTTTTCCCGTCATTTCCAGAGAATATGAAAAACTTGTCAGGGTAATATTGGATATGAAAGAAAGCGGCCGTCATATAAACTTTTTTCACTTTAACATAGACTTTGAGGGCGGCCCGTGCCTTCCCAAAAGAATGAGCGGGTGCGGGGCCGGCTACCAGTACCTTGCCGTTGATCCCGAAGGTGTTTTGTACCCGTGTCACCAGTTTGTGGGGCGCGACGGGTTTATTATGGGTAATGTTTTTGAGGGAATTTCCCGCAGTGACCTGGGTGATCTGTTTAAAAATTCACACCTTTACCGAAAGGAAGGGTGCAGTCAGTGCTGGGCAAAGTTTCACTGCAGCGGAGGGTGCCATGCCAACGCCTATATACACAATGGCAGCCTTGAAAAACCATATTTACCCGGGTGCACAATGACCAGAAAAAGGCTCGAGTGTGCCATTTACCTGGCCTGCAGAAATATGCCCTAAACCTGGCCCGGTTCGTCTGGTTAATGCTTTTTTTCATATATTCCGCCAACTTGTTTAATTATAGGGTTGGTCTGTGGAAAATTGGGTTATTTTGCGAAAATTAAAGATATCAGAATTATATTAGTGGTAAATGGCTTAATTGGCTTTTTTCTGGCAGTAGATGTATGTGGTATAATAATTGATACGCTAGCTGCTTTTTCCGTATAATCCATTATTTAGTCAGATTAATAGGTTAAGATATAGCTATTTCATATCAGGGAGGGGGGTTTTTTTATAGTAGGTAGAGCAAAAAGAGGGATGTTAAAATATTTTGAACAATTAATTAAGTATGTTAAGCAGCCGAAGGAACCTGCAGCAATTATAGGGGTAGCGCTATACACCGTATTAATAATGTCAATTGTATCCGCTGCCAGTGCGGGATACATGAAGTGGGGCATTTATTCGGGCAGCAACCTGATTGCAGTTGTGGGTGATCCGGCTGAAGCCCGGGATATAATAAGTCAGCTGGCTGAAGAATATCCCCAGGGTGATGCGTCAGTCACACTGGGAAGAATCCATATCAAAAAAACCAATGAGTCCGGCATTGTTCTCTCGGGAGAGGCCTTGAGGCTGGCCCTCAATGACGCTGTAACCTCCAGGGTAACAGGCACCGAAGTGCAAATAAATGGAGAAACCTTGTTGGCCCTGAAGAGCCGGGATGAGGCCCAGAAGCTGCTGGAAACACTGAAGGCCGGATATGCGGCACCCGGAAGTACAGTAGATTTTGTGGAAGAAGTAAAACTTATAGACACCATGGTGGAAAAATCGAGGCTGATGACTGTTGAGGCGGGCCTGAACCTTTTAAAGGGGGGAGTCAGGCATACAGATACATACGAAGTTAAGAGCGGTGATACCCTTTGGGATATAGCCGCTGAGAACGGGATGACTATAGACGACCTTATAGCCATGAACCCCGGAATAGACCCCGGCAGGCTTGGCCTGGGCGACAAAATAAGCCTTAGCAAGGTTGACCCTCTCATTAATGTTCAAGTTGTTGCAACCTTGGTTGTCAAAGAGGTGGTTGAGCCGCCGCTGCAGGAAAAGAAAGATTCGAACCTTTACATAGGTGAGAAAAAAATACTGGCCAAGGGAAAAAGCGGCAAGAGGGAAGTTACATACCAGGTTACATATATAAACGGCTTAGAGACAGACCGTGTAGTTTTAAATGAAGTTGCCATAGATAAGGCTGAGCCCAAAATAGTGGCTTCGGGCACCCGTGTACTGCTAGCCTCCCGTGGTTCTGGCGGTGGCGGGAAGCTGAGCTGGCCCACAGTGGGTTCGGTAATATCACCGTACGGCAAGAGAGGCGGAAGGCTGCACGCCGGAGTCGACATCAACGCAGGATACGGAGCTGCGGTTGCAGCAGCTCAGTCCGGTACTGTTATAAGGGCCAGCTGGTATTCCGGCTACGGAAAATGCGTCGATATTTCCCACGGGGACGGGATTGTGACCAGGTACGCCCACCTTTCCAGTATTGCGGTAAAAGTGGGACAGAAGGTTGGCAGAGGTGATTTTATCGGCAGGGTAGGGTCCACTGGACGGTCTTCCGGTCCGCACCTTCACCTTGAAGTGCTGGTAAACGGACATGCCAGGAACCCCATGAACTTCTTTTAGGTACCAAATAAAAGGCTCGCAATGGCGGGCCTTTTTTCATTCCTCAGTCGGATAGACATTTGCTGCCGTCTTTATTATAATAAAGCGGGGTTGTCCTAACTTCGCGAGGAGCGTTAATATGGTAAAAAGGTGGAATGACTTTGAATAGAAAAAGAAAACTTCATCAAAGAATAGTGTTCGGAGTACTTGCTTTTATCCTGTCGGCCGGCCTTCTGGCTTCTTCTCTTAGCTTTATACCGGGATTAAATGGCACCCAGGCAGAGAATGCCCTCCCACAGGAGCAGAAGCTTCCCACCTCTGAGGAACTTCTGGAAAAATCCAATGCGAGCCCTAATGATGCCGGAGTTTTAAAAGAACTTGCACAGGCTTACACAAGGGAAGGACAAACCGATAAGGCTGTTGAGACATATGAAAAGGCTGCCTCACTGGCTCCGGACAGGGAGGATATTAAAACAGCCCTTGGCGGAAGCTACGTTTCGGCCGGTAAATATGATCAGGCTATAGGAGTTCTGGACGGTATTATAAGTAAGAACCCCAACAGCAAGGATGCGTACTACTATTATGGACATGCCCTGGTGGGAAAAAAAGAATATGAAAAGGCCATAGAAAAATTTGAGCGCTTTGTACAGCTGGCAGGTGAAAAGGACCCGGAGACCGCCAGGGTAAAAAGCATTATAGAAACACTAAAGCCTTTGGTTAAAAAGTAAAAAGTACCGCTTATACTGACATTCTTATTCTGTCGGAATCCAGAATTCAGAACTCAGAACTCAGAATTCAGAATTGGGGCATTCCTTATGTGTTCCATGTCCTGTGGTTTAATTGTGACGTGCAAGGATGACTTGCACTTTTTTATTTTTCATCTTCGGGCTTCTGAATTCTGTGTTCTGAGTTCCGCCGTCTGCAAAGACGGCACCGCATCGGGGACATTCCTGCCTACAAAGGTATACCTAATCTTCAGCAGGTGTGTCCCCATTCCGATATAGGGCGGCTTTTTCAATAAATTACCGCTGGGACGGGGGTATTGGCGCCGTTATAATATATTCATCTGGGCAGTAAAATAACTTATTGGTTAATTATAGGAAGGAATATTATGAATTATAGAGAAAGCCATAATAAAAAGTTTTGCCGGTCAGGCTTTCTGCTGAAGGCCTCCTTTGTTTTGTTAACACTTATCCTGGCTGCAGCTGTGAGGCTTCCAGCCCAAATAAGGGCTTTTTCGTACGAGATATACAGGGAAACCGCCAGGGTGTACATGAATTTTCAAACCAGGGATTTACTTACCCTGGAGGGTGATTATGTAAGGGTGCGTTACCAGCATAAAGACTCCGACTATGCCCGTATTGTGCTGGAGACCTCCGAAAAGTTTTATCACCCTGTTGCTGATAAGTACCGGCTTAAATCATCAGAGAAAGCTATGGTGCTTGTTTATCCCTCGAAAGAGGAGCTGAATGCAAGTTTTGGATGGCCTGCCAGCGAGAGCGCTATGGGAGTATACTGGGCCGGTGTTATAAGGGTTCTTTCTCCTGCTTCATGGATTGAGAGTAAAGACACTGAAGAAGTACGGGATATTTTTGCCGGTGTTGGCCCCATGGCTCATGAGTTGACTCATCTGGCAGTTGATTATGCAACCAGGGGAAACTGTCCCCGATGGTTTACAGAAGGCCTGGCTCAGTATGAGGAATACAAACTTACGGGCTTCAGGTTCACCTTCAGGGAAGCATCTGATGAAGGGGCCTTTTACAGCCTGAGAGATATGGACAGGGGCTTTGACGACCTGCCGGATCAGGCCCTGGCATATCGTGAATCCCTTTCAGCGGTTGAGTATATTAGTACGGTATATGGTGAGGAAAAACTTTTGGAAATTGTAACAGCCCTGGGTGAGGGAAGGGGAATGGACCAGTCAATTAATAAAGTCCTGGGGATAGATTTTGCCACTTTTGAACAAAAATGGCGAACTTGGTCAGGTTTTTAAATTTCCAGGCAGGATTTTTCTTGATTTTATTGAACTAAATCACCAAAAGCACATTTATCGTAAAGGGATAAACAATCTGATTATTTTTGTCATACCGTTGCCAGCTTTGACAAACCACAGAATGGAGGACAAAAGTGCAAAAACTGGTGATAACAGGGGACAATCCCCTAAGGGGCAGGGTAAGAGTCGGAGGGGCCAAAAATGCTGCCCTGGCCCTTTTATCTGCCACTGTTCTGGCGGGGGATGTTGTTACCATAGAAAATATTCCTGATATAAATGATGTCAGGGTTATGATTAAACTGATAGAGTCAATGGGGTCGGATGTTGAGTGGCAGGGCAGTGATACCATCAGGATTTCATCGCCGGATTCCATTGACAAGATGCCGCCGTTTCACCTGGTCAAGAAACTAAGGGCTTCAAATCTGCTGCTGGGGCCTATGCTGGCTAAGTTCGGGAAGGCAGAGATACCTCTCCCCGGTGGCTGCAATATAGGAATCCGGCCCATGGATCTTCATTTTAAGGGATTTGCAGAAATGGGCGCGGAGATACGGCTGGAAAAGGGTAGTGTGGTTGCCAGCTGTAAAAAACTTAAAGGTTCCAGGATTTACCTTGATTTTCCCAGCGTGGGAGCCACTGAGAACATAATGATGGCTGCCTGCCTGGCAGAGGGGCAGACAGTTATTGAAAACGTTGCCAAGGAACCGGAAATTGTGGACCTGGCTAATTTTTTGAACTGCCTGGGGGCCAAGGTCCGTGGGGCAGGAACTGACATCATAAAAGTTGATGGAATGCCTTCCCTTGGGGGATGCATGCGCTACGCCGTGATACCCGACCGAATAGAGGCAGGAACCTTTATGGTGGCAGCGGCGGCCACCAGGGGTGATATTCAGCTTGAAAACGTCATTCCCCTTCACCTTGAGCCCTTCAGGGCCAAGCTGAGGGAGGCCGGGGTAGATATTATAGAGGGTGAGGAGTGCCTTCGGGTAAGGGTTTCCGGCCCTCTCAGGGCCATAGACATCAAAACGCTTCCCTATCCCGGGTTTCCCACAGACATGCAGTCCCAGATGATGGCCCTTCTGGCCACTGTACCCGGAACCAGCCTTATAACGGAGAATATATTTGAAAACCGCTTTCAGGTTGTTGATGAATTAAAGAGAATGGGTGCCAAGATAAAGGTTGAAGGAAGGATTGCCATAATCGAGGGCACAGACAGCCTCCACGGAACCCAGGTTAAGGCTACAGACCTTCGAGCCGGGGCCGCCCTGGTGGTGGCGGGCCTGATGGCCAGGGGAACAACCGAGATAACGAATACTGAGTATATATACAGGGGCTATCACGGAATCGAAAATAAGCTGAGGCAGCTCGGCGCAAATATAAAGCTTGTAGAAAACGGCGCGTAACAGCGCCGTTTTTCAATTTTCTGTAGCCTTCTTCGCCAAGAGCCAGATAACAGCCTATCGAAAAATCAACGCACGTAGGTAATATTCCCGCCCCGATGAATGTCTTTTAAAAGTGTAGCTATAGGGTCTTTGTTCCATGAAGCCAGATTGGTATTGTATAGGCGAAATGTAGTAGTTGAATTTATCCCCAATTCCCAATCCCCAATCCCAAGGACCTACGAAAAATGCTTGATAACTGCCGCTGTTCTAGCGGCAACGCCCGCAGGGCGTTTATTTAATGAATGTGGTATAATTTATGAAAATTTGCCGCGACAAGGAGATCTCATGCAGATTAACATACTGTCAGTGGGTCGTCTAAAGGAAAAATACCTTAAAGAGGCCCAGGGGGAATATTTGAAAAGGCTTCAGGCTTACGCAAAGGTTAGTGTGATTGAGGTGGACGACGAGCCCTTCAAGGAGGGTATTTCACCCGCCGTGGAGGAGGCTGTGAAGTCAAGGGAGGGCGACCGCCTCTTAAAGCATATAAACACCGGGGATTACGTTGTTGCCCTGGATAGGGAAGGAAAGCAGATGACCTCGGGGGAGCTGTCTGAGTTCATATCCAGGCTGGGCCTTGAGGGAAAAAGCCGGGTTGACTTTATAATAGGTGGCACCCTGGGGCTGTCGGGTGAGGTTTTGAAAGCTGCAAATCACAAACTTTCCTTCTCCAAAATGACCTTTCCCCACCAGCTCATGAGGGTAATACTACTGGAGCAGGTGTTCAGGGCCTTTAAAATAGCCAGGGGTGAACCGTACCATCGATAATATCGGGTCTATCCCGAACTTTGTGTAAAGTCCAAATCGATATAAAATAAGGCAGTATTTTGAGGGGACAATTGGCTATTAATGCAATTGCCCCCTTTTAACGCATTATACTTAAAAGGCCTTAATTGTC
>JBMOPE010000037.1:0-28525 GCA_049323755.1 Bacillota bacterium | reverse complement strand
GCAGCGCCTCAATGCCGGAATCAGCTTCGCCCGCCACCTCCAGGTCTTCTTCCGCCACAAGTAAGAATTTAAGACCTTCACGCACTATGCGGTGATCGTCCACAATAAGCAATTTTATTTTGGGAGATGGTTCTGTGCTTGTCATTTAATCTCCCCCCCGTAGTAGTCGCCTTCCGTAAAGGCATCCAGTCTTATTTTAGCGTGCGCTATTATACCCTGGGGCAAATTATTGCTAATTGTCAGCTTTCCACTCACCCTTTTCAGTTTTTCCTCGAGAATGGACAACCCGAAATGAAAACTGCTGTTATTAAGTATTTCTTTAATGTTTTCTGTTTTACCTGTTCCGTTATCAATCACCTTCAGGCTGATCCATCCGGATCTGAAGGTTAACCGCAGCAATAACTCACTGGCCCGGGCATGTTTAACCACATTGGCGACCAACTCTTTGGCAAGGCGAAAAATGAACAGGTTGGCCGCCAGCGGCAAAGCTTCTGTTTTTCCGGAAATTTGCAATCCCGTAGTCATGCCCCCCTCCACTCCGGCTTGGGAAAGCAGGTTTTCCAGCTGTTCCGCTAATGGTTTTACACCCTGATTGCCGGTCAGCTCGAAAATTACCTGTCTAACCTCACTGATGCCCTTTTGTATTAAGTTCTTTGTTTGCCGGACTATTTCTTCCGCCGGCACGCCCCTCTCCCGGTCATCCATCAGCAGGCGGTCAAGGTTAAGCCCCGCGCTGAAAAGCATTTGGATTAAAGTGTCATGAAGGTCGGCTGCTATACGGTTTCTTTCTCCCAGTATGGCCAGTTCCCGGGCTTTTATTTTTAACTGGCGGTTTTTAAGAGCCAGGCTGATCAATCCGACCATCTGGGACAGGAAATTATAATGGAAAGGAACCAGGGGCTGCCGGCCTCTTTGGGGCGTGACTATAAAGACCCCAAGTAATTCCTTCCCAAGGACAAGAGGTATGGCCAGCAGGTTCGAGCTTTTTTCCGACATCATGGAGGCAACGGGTTTGGCCCATTCAGTCTTAATATTTTTAACCCCAAAGGGCTCCTGAGTATAGTCTGTATCCGGAGACAGCAGCGGCAGGTCGGATCTTTCTTTCATGATCAGGTCCTGTCCCTTTTTTCTGACCAGCCATAGTGTATTTTTTTTCTGTCCGTCATGACTCACTGCAAGTGCCGTGGCAGTGACTTCAAATGTCTGAATAACCTTCGTGCTGATGAAAAAAAAGAGGTCTTCAATGTTGTCGTTGATGGTGAAAAGGTTGCGGCTCATTTCATGAAGGATGGTCAATTCACCGGCCCGCCTGGCCAGTTGTTGGTCGACCGAGGTATAGCTCAGAGCGTTTTCAATGGCCATCAGGGCGTATTTCCCAACAGTAAGCAAAAAAGATTCATCATCCTCCGCTATCTGCCAATGATGGGGATAGCCGATGCAGATCATGGCGTAATTACTCTTTATTCCGTTTAGCGTGAGGCTGAGAACAGCCACTGATTTGAACCGGGATGCAAACATGCGGCAAACGCTGTTGTCCAGCATAAAAAGCTGAACGGCTTTATCCGGGCTGAACAGATGATTTATTTCGGCAAAAGGTATCCTGGACCTTCCCCCTTGTTTCCCTGTTCCGTGTACACCCTGGCGTACCAGGTGGCCGCCTTCCAGCAGCCAGACGGCGGCCGCAGAACCCTTAAAAAGCCGGGCGCTCCATTCGGCCAGCGATGAAATGGTGGTTTTAAGGTCCAGTACACCAAAGACGTCAGTACCCAATTGATTAATGGCCAAAAGCTGCCGGTTCTGTTTTTGCAGTTTTTCGTACATCTTTGCCATACCCAGGGTTATAGAGGCCTGGTTGGCAAATGATTTCAACAATTCCACCTGTCCCGGTGAAAAACTGGTTTCGGTGCGATTTATAACGTACAGCACCCCCAGGCACTCGTCCTCAAAGACCAGTGGAATTCCGACGCCGGAAACAATCCCTTCGCTGGCCACCAGTTGATCGCTGGTGTGGGGGAAACTGAAGTCTTTGAAGTAATTCTCTGTTAACAGCACTTTCCTTTCCTCGACAACCCACCAGGTAGATCCCCCCTCGCTGAGTTTTAACCTTGCCCGTTTTAATTCATTGCTGCGCAGGCCGCTGTCGGCGCCATAACTTAAAAGATCAGATGCTTTGTCATAAATTTCCACAAAGGAGGCGTCCGCCTTAAGCAGCCGCCGTGCCCGCCGGACAATAAGGCGCAATACCCGCTCGGGTTTCTGTATCATGCTCAGCTCCTGCAATATCTCATCATGCAGGCTGGCCAGTTCCTTCCGGGAAATTCCCTTGCCAATGGACACTTTGCTTTGCACCGCCCCGATTATTTTTATGTAATTTTGAGAATAGTTCAACACTATATTTAAAATCTCCTTTATAAAATTCATGCCAGGGATATTGTCCGCCAGCCGGAGCCTGCTTATTGCATTATTATAGAAAAATTAATCACCGGTAAGAAACCCCTAAAAAACAATAGTAATTCAACTGGCCAAATGACAGTTTAAAACCGTCAGGATATTGGTTTTAAACTATTAATCGTATAAGGGCCAATTCAAAAAAGATTTGCTAAAATCAGAAATGACATAATTTATGTTATTTCCTGGGGAGGGCTCTAAAAATGAATCAAAATAATTTGAATAACAAAGGAGATGCAGAGAGCGCAATAGATAATATTACCGCAATTATTGAAAAGTACGTAGAGCAGATAGCCCTTCTTGATGTCATTGACATTGTGAATAATTTGCGAACTATTACAGAAAATGTCAAGGGCACTGTTGAAATTGGTGAATGTTTTGAACCATAGAAATAAAATGCCTGACAAAATATTCATAAAGTGTTAGTTTGTGAATGTCATTTTGACGGTTATAAACTATCAGGCTGACAGTGAACAACTGTTAGAAAGGGAAGTTAAAGACAAGCAAAATTTCACTATACTTTAAATTGTAGAAAATTTGGTAATGGATATTGTCCCGCAGTTGTTGCAATTCAACATGTGATGGTTTACCTGATCGCTGGTAAGAAAGCCGATATAACCCTGGTTGATACGGGGTTAAATACTGTAAGGTCGTGGAAGGCGCTTGAACAGCAGTTCCTAAGTGCTCTTATATAATGGGGGGTATAAAATGCAAACAAACCTGACGGAAAGCCAGATCATAAGGCAAAACGAACTAAAATCTAATCAATTGGTTTTCAAAACACTTGCCGTACTTACTGTGGCAGGTCTGTCCATTTCAGATCTGGCAATGTGCCTTGGCGTTATATTAAACAGGGGTTTCTGGCCCATGGCCAAAATAAACCTGATCTGTTTCGGCGTACTGCTGGCCTCATATCTAATATTGCGCTTCCAGAGAGAAAAAGGACACATAAAGTATGTTCTTTGTCTGGCCACAACTTTGATTGTGTTTATAGTTCAGGTTACCCTTGACGCCGCCCTCCTGGACGCGCCGCTGTGGTTTTTGCCGGTAGCCCTGAGTATGCTGTATTACTCGCTTCCGCTTACAGCCAGTATGATGATAATATCCGTTATATTTAATATATTAATTTTTTTTGTTTCTACCGTTAGTGACCCCAGCCAGAATCTTAATTCAGTTGTGATTGACAATAACCTAACCCTGTCCATTGGCGCGCTGGCCGCCCTGGCGGTGGTAAAAAACAGCAGGCAAATTCTTGAAAAAATGATTGCCGCTGAGAGCGCATCCAGCCAGAACCTCCTAAAAATTAGTGCTATACTGGAGAGCGCCAGGGAAACGGGATCTAAAATGGACTCAAACCTTTCCGGGGTAGGTGCAGCCATATATCAAAATGAGCGCAGCATACAGCAGATAGCGGCTTTCTCCCAGGAGTTGGCTATTCAGCTTGATAGCGTCGCCTCAGCCAGCTCCGACATAGGAAAGCAATCTGAAATACTATTCAGCGAATGCCAGTCGGGTTACTCAAACTCCAGGGAAGTAATAACTCAGATGCAGGAGATTGACAGGGCGGCGTCAATGTTGAGCAGTGTGGTGGGCGATCTGGATAATGACTCCGAATCAATAGGCAAAGCGGTTGAAATTATTTCAACTATAGCCGAACAGACAAACCTGCTGGCCCTTAATGCCGCAATTGAGGCCGCCCGGGCCGGTGAGGTGGGCAAGGGCTTCGCCGTTGTGGCCGAGGAGGTCAGGAGGTTGGCTGAAAGCGCCAATACGGCGGCCAAGGAGATAGTTGATCTGGTCGCCAGGGGGAGAAACCAGATTGATATGACCGTGGAGGCTGTGGATAAACAGATAGCAGCGGTCAGGGATGGAAAAGAAAGGGTGGAGCATACTGCGGAAAGCCTCAAGCGTACACTGGACGCGATAGGTGGAATAATTGAAAATATTAAAGGAATAACTGTGACCAACGGTGAGATAAATGACGGCGGGACAAAAGTTGCCGCAGCCAGCCAGCAGCAGCTGGCCTCCATGCAGACATTGTCCCAGAGCATGTCCGAGTTGTCGGATCTATTCAAACGGCACTACACCTCAATACAGTCCAATTTTTAATTCTAAGATTCAAAATAAGGGTCTTGTATAAAAATAGATATATGCATAGCCAGGGAGGTACAACCAGGCGTGTCAATGCAACATTGTGGGCCGAAATAAACAATCCTCCTGTCAATTTCCTGACAGTGGATATTTTGAGCGAATTATTTCATCTCATCAAACAAATAAACAGGGATCCAAATATACGCGTTTTTGTTCTTACCAGAGGCATTGAGGATAACTTTATCTTCCACTTCTCCATTCCTGAGCTTAAAAACATAATAAATCATGACAGAAGGCTCCTTATGGACAAGATATTCCGCAAATGGATGAAAAGGAAGAGTACGACATGACCCTGTGGGCAAAAATGACGGAAATGGGCTTAAGTGAAATACTTGCGGGAAGCCTGTAAATATTAAAAAATAGTTTTTCCGAAGTATGCATAAGGAGATATTTTCTAAATTGTTGGGCTTTAATCCTTAAAACGATATGGGTGGTTTAAATGAACTTCGTTATTAAATGCAAATATTCCCGAGATGAAAATATTGATTTGTATAGGTGTAACGACGATTACCCTCTTCAAATACTCGCAGCCGTATTATTAATAAATGGAAAAATTGAAAATTGGTGGATTGCAAAGACAAATTCCGTTAACCTTTTCCAAACAAAGGACTATTGTAAAATAGATCAATGTGATGATTCTATTTTGACAGGAACTTTCTGGGAAGTGAATACGCCAAATGAACTAGAAGAAGTTTGTAACGAAGTATCCACTGAATGGTTTAAGCAATGGGAGATTGCCGAAGGTTTTAAAGGTTTCAAACCTTACTGACTCAACTTTAGGGGATACAGAAATATTTTATGCAATCGACTGGGCCAGGTGGGAACTACGATTATATATCGGTGGCGGTCAGGGTACAGCCCAGATTATTGAAATATCTGATAGAAATCAGGGGGGTTGGGCTTGAAATACCAAAATCTGATTTTGAAAAGGGAAGACAATATTTTTCTCATTACTATAAACCGGCCACAGGTTCTTAACGCTTTAAATGCGGAACTGTTGAAAGAACTTGAGGCGGCAGTTGAGGAAATTGAGAGGGATAATGAGACAAGGGTTGTAATTATTACCGGTTCTGGAGAAAAGGCCTTTGTGGCGGGGGCGGACATAGCCTTTATGAGCAGTCTCGGCCCCATGGAGGCCGTTGAGTTTGCCCGCTTGGGACAGAGGGTTTTGAGAAGAATTGAAAATATATCAAAGCCTGTGATAGCGGCAATAAACGGCTTTGCCCTGGGGGGCGGAAATGAATTGGCCATGGCCTGTGATATAAGGGTGGCCTCGGAGAAGGCCAAGTTTGGCCAGCCGGAGGTTCAGCTGGGCATCATCGCCGGATTCGGCGGAACCCAGAGGCTTACCAGAATGGTAAACTCCGGCCTGGCCAAGGAGATATTGTGTACCGCCGATCAGTATGACGCCCGGTCTGCTTATAGGATGGGACTGGTTAATCATGTGGTTCCGGACGAAGAACTGCTTGACTTCTGCATGAGAATGGCAAAAAGAATTGCCGCCCGGGGTCCTGTGGCGGTTAGATTGTCCAAGGAGGCCGTGAACGATGGCCTGGAGATGGATCTTGACAAAGCCATTATACATGAGGCCGACTTGTTTGGACTGGTGTTTACCACCGAGGACCGCAAGGAAGGGTTAGGGGCGTTTCTTGAGAAAAGAAAGCCGTCTTTTAGCAACAAGTGAGCATAACAGGGTGACCTTGAATTCACCTTTTTTATAAGGTTATCCAATATTCGGTGGATTTAACACTTGCACAAAACATTGCACACTCCCCAAAATCCACCTTTCTAATGGAGCAGCTAGTCCGGTTACTCCATTACTTTTTCCCAATAGGATTCTGCTCATATAACGTTTTTGGTGAAACAGACAATATCGCCGTATTCATCGAGGGTTTTCCTATTTACCTAGTTTATGTACATAAACTGCACTTCCACAGTATTTCTTTGCAAATTGTTCAACTATTACGGAGGTGGGAATACATGAATGAACGGCATAGGTCCCCGGACTATATACCCGACGAGACAACAGGCCCGGATCAATTACTTTTTCGCAAGGTCGAAGAAGCAATATACCGTCATCATGACTAGCCGAAGTAGTCGTTGTCTTTTTACCGGGACTAGATGGGAAATTGGACCTGGCAGCCTTTGTAGTGCCATCTATTGTGAGTTTAAACCCGCAAATGATAAAACATTTCGTTGAAAGTTCCGGTTATCTTTCTGCCGATGAATTCCCTAACCGTTACCACATAGTTCCTGAAATCCCGAAAACTCCTTATGGTGAATGTCAAAAAAATCAGCTGGTGCAATTCCTATTCGGAGATGATTGAAAGTTTATGCAAAGGCATCTCTGCATTCCGTGAGACTAACGCTCTTGGGATTTTAAAAACTATTCGCCAAACAGATCCTGATTGGAGCCGATTTACACGACAAAGGAGGGGGCAGACTCTGGCATATCCTATTAAGGTGAATCCATTAGCAAAGAAATCTGTGGAAGTGAGTTTATGTACTCCTTATTACACTGGTAAATTGCCGGGACTTACCGTTATTAACATTGCAAGAAAGTTGCCAAAACTGTGAAGCCATTTAAAGTCAAAAAAGAAATAATTGTGTTAGATTATCCGGGGATTGACGGCAGGATAAATGAAATGCTGAAAGCTTGGCTTATTAGATTTAACAGGAGTTATACAAACCCAAATGAGACCGAAAGGAATTCAATCCGCCAGCTTTTGGGAAAAGCAATCAAAATCGATCCATATATCAGAAAGATCATTACTCTGTCTATATAGATAGTAAGGAAAACTTTGACAATAATTATTAAAGTAATTGGTCTTACTATTATAAATAAGCATCAATATCTATACTAGGTACTCCACCCGTGACCCCGGAAAATTTCTTTCCAGTTCACTTCTAAACAGTGAATCCATTTCCTGAAGGGTCTCCTTCGGATAAACATATTTGCCGTAGCCAAACTGCCCGTATTTATACTTCCTTTCATCCTCCTGCATGGGCAGGGTGGAGGAGGGGAATATATCCAGTATCCTTTTCTTGGCCCTGGCGGTGAAGCGGTGGCTGATCAGCTCAAAGGTTATGTTGTTCTCCGCCGCCGGGCCCAGTTTTTCCCTGAGGTTTTTCATTAAATCCGCATAGTCTTTTTCCCAGCCGGGGTAGACAATGATGGGGGCGATAATAAAGCCCAGGGGATAGCCTGCCCCGGCTACCTTCCTTGCCGCCTCCAGCCGCTCCTCTGCCCCTGGTGTGCCGTGCTCGTACCTTTTAATAACATGCTGGGTGTTTATGCTGAAGCGAAACCTTGTGTGCTCCCGGTGGTCGGCGTCAAGCAGGGAGTCAACCTCGGTGTACTTGGTGACGAAGCGAAAACGGCCCAGTTCCTGCCTTCCGAAAAACTCTATGGCCTTTTTAAGTGACCCCGAATACTTCTCCACCGGTATGGGGTCCGAGGTGGCCGCACCCTCGAAAAGGGTGATTTCCGGACTTCTTTCCTTTATATATTCTTCGGCTTTAGCCAGTATCTCATCGACATTTACATAGATGCGAAGATAGGGCCTGTTCCCCAGGGTTGTATGTAAGTAGCAGTATTCGCACTTGCCGCTGCAGCTTGTATTCAATGGAAGCTGGTAGTGTGCCGAGGGTTTGCAGGTTTCAAACTTAAGGGTGCGCCTTACCCCTACCACCAGAGTGCGCTTGGATTCCAGGTAGGCCTCCTGGGGAGTTTTGCCGGGGATGCCGGATATGCGGTTGTGGCTGGCTGCCATCATTATAGGAATACCCTCCCGGCCGAAGCGTCGGTGAAGTTCCTGCCCCAGAGGGTAACGCAGGGCATCCTTTTCAAAAAAAACCCTTTTGGGTATAAAAGTCATAAAAATCCCTCCGGGATTAGCTTATCCGCCGGAGGGAGGTTTCATGAACCTAATACGTTGGCGTTGGTGGGCAAGTTATAAAGACCGGGATTATTGGCTAAACATTTTTCAATTCGCTCTCTTTGATTCTGAGGATTTACAAGAATTTCGTCCACGCCAGCAAAGAATGCGCTGGCAATCATGTCCCTGGTAACACCTGTAGAATAAGCCACTACTTTGCAGGGTTGTTTCTTTTTTAGAGATTGAACAAGGCTGGGCCAACACTTATCGGACTCAATTGAAATAAAAATTACATTTGGGTCATACCTCAAAGAAATATTCAAAGCCCCGACAGCGTCAGTTGCTTCATGTATGTTGCAGTTGAAATTTGCCATTATATTCTTCAGTATATTTCGCATAAACAGACTTTTATCTACGATTACTATACTATCCTTTTTTGCCACAAAGGAAGACATAAAACCATCCCCTATTATAATGTTCGGTAATTGGATTGTTTCAGATAACCTCCATATTTCTTGGGACAAATATATCGGATGGTTGTTAAGCCAGGCTAAAAAAGATGTAAAGTTATTTTATATTTATATTATTTTTTCATAAAACACACATATAAATATCTTTCATTGGTTCATTATTATTTACTTGATAAATAGTCTGTGGTATAGCTTCTTAGTTATGCGGGACAGGCCATAAGAGGCATTATCATTAATGCAATATTTTTCAATGCATTCAGGTCATCCATGGGATTACCCCTTAAGGCTATTAGACAGGGAGGCATTCCCGGCCGTATAAATCCCATTTCCTTTTCTACTCCCAGTATATTAGCGGCAGTTCCCGTAGCCGCCCGAAGTATTTCCTCTCTTAGCAGGCCGGCCTCTTCCATCAGCAGCAGCTCGTCCAAAAGACCTTCCCCGTGAAGCACCCCTGTGGCCCCGGCGTCTGTTCCGGCGCCCAGCGGCACCCCCATTTCATATGCCTTTTTAACCATATAAAGCTGCCTTTTATATGTTTTCTCTATTACCTCCAGCTCTTCTGTGGTATGGCCTTTCCTCAGTTCACCCCTGGCCTGGTTTGCCACCGGGGCCAGGGTGGGTATCCAGGGAATCTTTAAGGCGGCCATTTTCTCCAGTGTGGACTCCTCAATAAAATACCCGTGCTCAAGGCTGTCAACCCCGGCGTTCACCGCCAGCAGGGACGCTTCATCAGAACTGGCGTGGGCCATAACCTTGAGTCCCAGGCTGTGGGATATGGCCACCAGATCACCAAGCTCAGCGGGGCTGAAATGTATCTCCCCTACCCGGCGGTAGTTTTTAAAGCTTACCACACCGGACACCAGCACCTTTATCTGGTCTACACCCCGCATGGCGGCATTTTCTACTGATTTTCTTATCTGCTCTCCGGTTATGCCCGGCCCCAGAAAGGACCCGTATTTACCCCTCCTGCCCAGCGCAATTCCGGTGGCTATAACCCGTGGACCACTGATTGCTCCGCGGGTTATTTCATTCCTCACCCGAAGTCCAATCCAGTTTCGGTCTCCCCCATCCCTTACAGCCGCGATGCCCCTTTCCAATGTTTTATTAAGGTCACTGATTATTCTTTTGGTAAGGAGTTCTTCCTGTTCCCAAAGCTCAAGGGCGCTGTTAAAGTCCTTTCCGTCCAGGGCCAGGTGAACATGGCAGTCAATTAGCGCTGGAAGTATTGTGTAGTTCGAAAGGTCGAGAATTTCAGTTTTATTATCCCGGGGAGGTGAAGATAAAACAGCTTGGCGCAATTCCTGTATTGTTCCCCCCGATACCACAATATCAATATTCTGATTAGGCCAAAAGCTTTGCCCGTCAAAGACTCTTCCCGCCCGAATGACTATATCGGTTTTTGAAAATATGTCGAAGGTATTCAACTAACGGCCCCTTTACAAGCAATCTTTTGCAATTTAATCTACCATTTCATATAAGCAAGGTCAACCATAGGGAATCTTTTGATGGAATAGTCATAAAAGAATTAATTTAATTTTATCATTTAAGCTAAAATTATTGTTATTTAAAAAAAGCTGTGGTAAGATACGGGTTAGGATGGTATCTCTATTGAGAACCTTACCTAAGATGTTTTAAAAATAACCGACATTTTAAAATCGTTAAAAGCCGCTTGGAGCCAAGAAAGGACCGAGACGGGAGGAAGAGTTTATAAGCCTTTCGGTGTATTCTTGCGCCGAAAGGCTTTTTTGACGGGTTGAAACAGCTTTGAAACATATCTTTGCGGTCAGAATTCAGAAGACAGAATCCAGACTCCCGGGCTGCCAAAACAGCCGCCAATGAGAATGAGAATTGGGGTCCTTTTAAAACCATCCCATAAGCAACAAAGGAGATGTTTGGCATGTCCATGCCCAAAATAGCTATTATAGGAGCCGGCAAGGTGGGCAGCGCCCTTGCCATATTGCTCAATGACAGGGGACATACCATCTGCGGGGTGGCCAGCAGGACTTTAAAATCGGCTGAAAACCTGGCTTCAAGGGTTGGATCAGAGGCATTTGAAAAACCGGAAGACGCCGTACAGGGAGCAGACCTTGTTTTTATCACCACCCCGGACCGGGAAATAGAGAATGTAAGCAGGTATTTGGCGGACCGGGGAGCCGTTGTCAAAGGAACAATTATTGCACATACCAGCGGTGCTCATTCCTCGGACTATCTGGCCGGGGTAAGGGAAAATGGGGGGCTGGCAGTCTCGATACACCCACTGCAGTCCTTTGCCGATGTGGCTACAGCCATGGAGAATTTACCCGGCTCCTATTTCGCGTTGGAGGGAGATCCGGAGGCAATGCCCCTGGCCCGGAGGGTTGTGGAGGACCTGAAGGGAAAGGCCTTTTATATAGAGGCTAAAGACAAGGCGCTTTATCATGCTGCAGCCTGTATAGCTTCCAACTACCTGGTGTCAATTATGCATTTCAGCACCGGACTTTACGAAAAATTCGGGCTTACCAGGAAAGAGGCGTATGAAGCGTTACTTCCCCTTATTCAGGGTACAATAAACAATATTGAAAAAGTAGGCCCGGTACTGGCACTGACGGGACCGGTGGCCAGGGGAGACATCACTACCATAGAGGGGCACCTGCCTGCTCTTACCTGCGTGGGAAGAGAAGAAGAAAACCTCTACCGGGTGCTGGGAAGGTACACGGTACGCATTGCCATGGAAAAAGGAAGCATTGATGGACAGCAGGCCGAAGACATGTTAAAACATTTTGGGGAGGGATCCAGTTGAGCGAAAGGGTTACTGTAAGCTATTTCGCGCAGGCCAAGAGGGAAGGAAAGCCGGTTACCATGCTTACCGCCTATGACTACCCCATGGGAAAGCTGGTGGACGCTGCCGGTATTGACTCCATTCTGGTGGGTGACTCACTGGGGAATGTTGTACTCGGATACGGATCAACCATCCCGGTAACCATGGATGACATGGTGCACCATGTCAAGGCAGTCACAAGGGGAGTTAAGAGGGCTATGGTGATTGCCGACATGCCTTTTCTTTCGTACCACCTTTCAAGGGAAGAAAGTGTTCGTAACGCTGGAAGAATGCTGCAGGAAGGCGGCGCCCAGGCGGTAAAGCTGGAGGGCGGGCAGGAAGTGGCTGACGCTATAAAGGCTATGGTTGTGGCCGGTATACCGGTGATTGGACATCTGGGTCTAACCCCGCAGTCAGTTCTCACTCTCGGAGGATATAAAGTCCAGGGCAAGGATGAGGCAGCCGCCCGGAAACTGCTTGATGACGCAAAGGCAGTACAGGAAGCAGGGGCCTTTGCACTGGTTTTGGAGTGTGTGCCTACCCCCCTGGCCAGGCTGGTTACCGAAACCCTTGAAATATCAACTATAGGCATAGGAGCCGGCCCGTACTGCGACGGCCAGGTCCTTGTCACCCATGACCTGCTGGGGCTTTATGGGGGCAATTCTCCAAAGTTCGTTAAGCGCTATGCCAACCTCAACGAGGACATTTTGGAGGCTCTGGCATCGTACCGGGAAGAAGTAGGGTCACGGGCATTTCCAGGGCCTGAGCATGGATTTTCGATGCCTGATGAAATAATAGAAAAGATTAAGGCTTAAGGGTAATACTTCCGGTCGGAGGGACTCAAGGGTAGTACCTGTTGGTCGGAGGGGCTATGGGGTATTCCTGAGTGGTCGGAGGAGCTAAAGGGTATTTCCGATCCGTCGGAGAGATTAATAGGTAATACCTCTTGTCGGAGACGGGAAAAGTTAACAGATTTTATCTTCTGTCTCCGACCAGCCGGGAATGCATCTCGGCTCCTCCGACCAACTGGGAATACATCTTCGGCTCCTCCGACAAGCCGGAAATGCACCCATGGCTCCTCCGACCATCAGGGAATGCATCTCTGGTCCCTCCGACAAGCCGGAAATACATCTGAGTAAAGTTAGAGTAAAGGAGTCTACCAGGGTGTTGATTCTTGAAACCATTGCGGATATAAGAAATTTTGTCAAAAAAGAAAGGGCCGGGGGTAAAGCTATAGGTTTTGTTCCCACTATGGGCTACCTTCATGAAGGCCATCTGTCCCTGGTGCGCAGGGCAAAAGAAGAGTGCGGGTCGGTTGTGGCAAGCATATTCGTAAATCCGCTGCAGTTTGGTCCCAAAGAGGATTTCAGCCAATACCCACGGGACCTGGAAAGGGATGCCCGAATGCTTGATGAATGCGGGGCAGCTGCTCTGTTTCACCCTTCAGGCGACGAGATGTACCCGGGGAATTTCAGCACCAGTGTTGAGGTAAGTGGTTTAACCGACCACCTCTGCGGTGCCTCCAGGCCGGGACACTTCCGGGGTGTTTCAACGGTGGTAACCAAGCTTTTTAACATAGTCCTGCCCGACCGTGCATATTTCGGCCAGAAGGATGCCCAGCAGGTTCTGGTGATTAAAAAAATGGTCAGGGATCTTAATATTCCTGTGGAGATTATATCCGTTCCAACTGCCAGGGAAGCCGACGGGCTTGCCATGAGCTCCAGGAATGTTTATCTTACTCCTGAACAGAGATTAGAGGCACCCTTGCTGTACAGGAGCCTTAAAGAGGCGTCTGAGGCAGTTGCAGCAGGAGAGAGGAATACCGGAAAACTTGTCCGGATGGTTAGGGACAGGATAGGCGAACTTAAAGGGGCCAGCATTGATTATGTGGAAATAAGATCCATACCTGACCTTAATGAAATGGAAGTCCTGAAGTTGCCCGCGTTGATGGCTTTGGCGGTCAGGCTGGGGAAAACCAGGCTCATTGATAACATTGTATTGGGGGAGTAGATATGTTTCTGACAATGTTCAAATCAAAAATACACAGGGCTGTTGTTACCCAGGCCGACCTCAATTACATGGGCAGCATAACCATTGACAGGGATTTGATGAAAACGGCTGATATTCTCCCCAATGAAAAGGTTCAGGTGGTTAACAACAACAATGGTTCCAGGTTCGAAACCTATGTTATTCCGGGCGAACCGGGCTCCGGGGTAATATGCCTTAATGGTGCCGCAGCCCGCCTTGTTCAGCCGGGAGACACAGTAATTATTATTTCCTACGCAATGATGACCAGAGAAGAGGCCGCAGTCCATATGCCTGTTGTTGTTATGGTGGATGAGGCCAACAGGGTAAGGGATGTACGCAGGGTCGAAAACCACGGGGATGTTGATTAGTTAACCTCTTAATCTTGACATTGAAAGACATCAGTGGTTAGAATATTTTATGGTTCCTGTGGACAAACAAAACCGTTAACTAGAAGGAGCTAAAACACAGAAATGGATAAAATGGCCAAACTTTCAGAAGAGATAAAATACCTAAAAGAGCAAAAGAAGGCGGTTATACTAAGCCATGTTTATCAAAGGCCGGAGGTTCAGGAAATAGCCGACATTGTCGGAGATTCTCTTGAGCTTTCTAGAAAGGCCGCGGGAACCGATGCAGAGGTTATTGTTTTTTGCGGTGTTCACTTCATGGCCGAAAGCGCGGCAATTCTTTCACCGGATAAGGTTGTGCTGCTGCCTGAGCTGAAAGCAGGCTGCCCCATGGCTGACATGGTTGACGCGGAAGCCTTAAGGGCCAGGAAAAAAGAGATGCCTGATGCTGTAGTGGTATGCTATGTAAACACAAGCGCCGAGGTAAAAGCTGAAAGCGATATTGCCTGCACATCGGCAAATGCGGTAAACGTGATTAAGTCAATACCCGAGGACCGTCCCATACTCTTCATACCTGATATGAATCTGGGACATTATGTTGCGCAAAAGGCCGGGCGGAAAAACATTACTGTATGGCAGGGCTTCTGCAACACCCACGACAAGCTGACTAAAACTGATGTGCTGAAGGCCAGGGAAAAGCATCCGGGAGCCCTTGTGCTGGCACACCCCGAGTGCCGGCCTGATGTGGTTGAGCTGGCGGATGTTGTGGCCAGCACCTCAGGTATGCTTAAATATGCCGCTGAAAGCAATCACCGGGAGTTTATTGTCTGTACAGAGCTGGGCATACTGCACCAGTTTGAAAAAAGATGTCCGGGCAAACAGTTTTACCCGGTTACAAATAACCTTATATGCCCAAATATGAAAGCCACCACACTGGAAAAGGTACACAGGGCTCTTGTAACACTGGAGCCAAGAATTACAGTGCCGGGAGATATAAGGGAAAAGGCGCTAAAATCACTAGAGCGGATGCTTTGCTTATAGGCACTGCATCCCGGTCAGGAGACAGGAGACAGGAGGTCCAAGCATTACTGATATGGCAACTAATACTGCGATAATGGTTTGGTCCGGTCTTAGTGTTGGACTATATGTAATGCTCGTAGGAATTTCTGTGTCCTCTACTGAGATTTGAAAATTACCTGAATTTTCATTTGGTGTCGCTTGAGACTTTAGAGTAATTCATGCAAAATTCTGTCTCCTGTCTCCTTTCTACTGTCTCCTGACCTGCAAAGTATTCAGAATTAGCCATTGGGGAGGAATCTCCTGGTGAAACCCGATTATCTTGTTAATTTTAATACCCGGCAGCTGCCCCAGAATTACTGTGACTATGTAATTATAGGGAGTGGTATTGCCGGGTTGTATACTGCATATATGGCCAGCAGGATTGGTAAGAAAGTCGTAGTAATAACAAAGCAGGCCGTTGATAACAGTAATACCGATAAAGCCCAGGGAGGGATTGCGGCTGCCCTGGGCACATCCGACTCCCCCGATTTGCACTATGCAGATACTCTTATGGCAGGGGCCGGCCTATGTGATGATAACGCCGTAAGGATACTTGTAAATGAAGGTCCCAACAGGGTGAGGGACCTGATTGAGATAGGGGCCAACTTCGATCATAAGGGTGGAAAGCTTGCCCTCACCAAAGAGGGTGCCCACAGCAGGCGCCGTATACTTCACGCCAGTGGTGACGCTACGGGGGCCGAGATACAAAGGGTCCTTACCAGCCGGATAAGAGAGGACAAAAATGTTCTGGTTCTTGAGAACCACCAGGCAGTTGACCTTTTGGTGCATGAAAACGTCTGTTATGGCATACTTGTATATGACCGCAATGCAGGGGGGCTGCATGTATACTGGGGGGCAGGAGTAATTCTGTCCACCGGAGGCCTGGGAAAGCTTTACGAACACAGCACCAATCCCGAGGTTGCCACCGGGGACGGCATAGCCATTGCCTACCGTGCCGGAGCAGAGGTTATGGATATGGAGTTTATCCAGTTTCACCCTACTGTGCTGAGCCTTCCGGGCGCGCCAAGATTTCTTATTTCCGAGGCGGTAAGAGGCGAGGGGGCGTATCTGCGCAATCGCTATGGGGAACGCTTCATGACCAGGCACCACGACCTTGCAGAGCTTGCACCCAGGAGCGTGGTTGTTAAGGCTATACTGTCGGAAATGGCCAGTACCGCCTCTGAAAAGGTATTTCTGGACCTGTCTCACATGTCCCCGGATCTTGTTAGGGAAAGGTTTCCTAATATATTAAAAACCTGTGCAGGATACGGACTGGATATCACCCGTGACCCAATACCCGTCGCTCCCGCGGCCCATTACATGATGGGAGGGGTAAAAACCAATCTTAACGGGGAAACCAGTATTAGGGACCTATACGCCTGCGGAGAGGTAGCATGCCTCGGTGTGCATGGGGCTAACCGCCTGGCCAGCAATTCTCTTCTTGATGGTCTTGTTTTTGGGCACAGGATAGTGGAGTGTGTCCAGAAATACAAACTGGGCCACAGGAAAAAGAAAATGGATTTTTCCTGTGACTGGCTTGATACCGGTCCTGTTGGTTATAATAAAATTCGTAATGAGCTTAGAACGGTAATGAACCAGTATGTAGGGCCGGTCAGGACTGGAGAGGGGCTTAAAAAGGCCCTGGAGTTTTTTAATAAATATTTTTACGTAAGGAATTATGAGTCTCCTGCCACACCCGACATGGAAGTAAGGAACATGCTTGATGTTGGCAGGCTGATAGCCGAGGCGGCCCTTATGAGAACTGAGAGCAGGGGAGGCCATTACAGGCTGGATTACCCTGATGCCGAGGACAGGTGGCTAAAACACCTTATAATTAGAAAGTAACCCTCATTCGGGAGGTTTTATTGTGAGCATTGAACCGGCACTTTTAAAGGAAATCGTAGATAGGGCCTTAAGAGAAGACATAGGCACCGGAGACATAACGACCCAAAGCATTGTGGCAGACAATTATGTTACCATAGGCTTTATCCGGACAAAGGAGCCGGGAGTGGTCGCCGGCCTTGATGTAGCCAGGGAGGTTTTTTTACAGCTTAACGCGGATATTTCTTTTCAGCCCAGGGTAAAGGACGGTGAAAGTGTTTCGGCAGGACAGCTCATCGCCAGGGTGGAAGGAGATGCCGGGGCAATATTGTCAGGAGAAAGGGTGGCCCTTAATTTTCTTCAGAGAATGTCAGGCATTGCAACCAGGACAGCATATCTTTCAGGACTCATTGCCGGTGAGAAGGTAAAATTGACAGATACAAGGAAAACCACCCCCGGACTCAGGATATTGGACAAGTATGCGGTAAGGGTTGGCGGAGGCTATAATCACAGGTTTGGCCTTTATGACGCTATACTTATAAAAGATAATCATATAAAAGTTGCAGGCAGCATCACCGAGGCGGTTTCACGAGCTAGGGCCCGTGCTCCTCACACCATGGGAATAGAGGTGGAGGTGGAGAGCCTGGAAGGTTTGGAGGAGGCCATTAATGCAGGGGCACATGTGGTAATGCTTGATAACATGAGCCCGGAAATGATGAAAAAGGCAGTGGAGATTGCCGGTGGAAGGGTGCTGCTGGAAGCCTCCGGCCAGGTAAACGAAGACACAATAACCACAATAGCCAGGGCAGGTGTAGACCTAATTTCGGTAGGCAGCCTGACCCACTCGGTAAAGGCTCTGGATATAAGCCTTGATGTTGGTGAGATGAAGCCCATTGCCGGTGTGATATATAATGCCTCATCAAAAGATAGTTAGAGCTACACTTAAGCGCCCTGTGGCGCTTTTTATTTTGTTTAAATAAAAACTTAAAAATCGAAGAATGTAGCCAGGATGATATTTACATACCTAAAAACAAGCTTGAAACTTTTCTTAATATAGGTTATTTTTAAATTAATAGTCGAACAATTCTGTCTCGTCTGAAATTATGCTTCTTAATAATAATCGGGAATACAAAATGGATGGCGCCATCGATACAGCCATAGCCGTACAGCTCCAGGAAGGCCGAGGATACCATGAATGAAGAAAACAGTTAAGGGGATACCTGAAAAAATCAACCAGATGAGCACATTGCCACTACCCGGGAAGTGAACAGTGTAGTGTATAGTATTGAGGAGCTTGTTAAAACATGAGTATTATATCCCGCAAGTTTTCGATTGAATGACAAATATCGACATATTGCAGTGACCAGCCCAAACACCCCATTAATCTTCCAATATTCCTAATTAAAAGAGTATTTATACAAAAATCTTGCATAACAACTATAGATAGGTTATTGTTATATTGTTTAAAATATTTTTCCAAGTAATTCTCTTGGAGGTTTTTTTATGAATATTAAGAAATTGACACTTATTCGCTACAGTTTAAGGACATTGATAATTGGAACACCCATCGGGGCCTTCACAGGTTATGTTTCCTCCGAGCTTGGTGATTATACCTCAGTTTTTCTTTTTGCAGGGTTTATGGGGATGTTGGCCGGTATTATTATAAGCCTTGCAAACTACAAAAGGTTTATATCGCCTATGAAACGGGCGGTAAGGCATTTGGAAGACATTGCCACTCATAGCGGAACTGCTCTTAAGGGTGGTATGAGCTCAATATCTGATCTTGAAAAAACCTTTATTAATATAATAAAGGATTTATCCTATAAACTGGAAGTAGCTGCGAAAAAGCTGACAGACAGCATGTCTGAGCTTAGGACATGCGCCAGCCAGACATCAATTGGCGCAGCGGAAACAGCGTCGGCAATCACTCAGGTTGCCACCAGCGCCATGGATATATCCGGCAGGCTGGATAGCATCAGCCTGCAGGCTGACGGGGTTGCCAAATCCCTTTCGGAGGGAAACCGGGACATTGAAGTTATTAGCGAGCACGTTCAAATCATAGCCAGGCAAAACAGTTTATCTGTTGAAATAATTGAGAAGCTGAACAAACATTCGGCCGATATTGTTAAAGCTCTCGAGATTATAGAGGGAATTGCCCAGAGAATTAACCTTCTTTCTCTTAATGCGTCAATAGAAGCAGCTAAAGCCGGAAATTCTGAGAGGGATTTTTCGGTGGTGGCCGGAGAAGTTAGAAAGCTGGCTGACCAGTCATCCAAAGTTGTTCGGGAAATAAGTGTTCTGATAAATAGCATTGAGCAGAGCACCAGTAAGACCATGAAGTCTGTTAACGAGGAGCACCTGATTATAAAGGATGAAACAGAAAAAATATACGCTTTCCAGAAAAATATGAACAATAGTCTTATAGTAATGGAGGAATTTCTCAGGTGTGTTCGTGATATCCCTGAAATGGTAAACCAGATTTCCGGATCGGTGCAGAATATATCGGCTGTTGCCCAGCAGACGGGGGCTACCTCCTATGGAATAGACAGTGCCATGGACAGTGTTGGCAATATGGTGGAAGAGCTTAATGTCCTTTCTGCGAAGTTTAAGGTTGATATTGAGGAAAGCCGGGGAGGTAAAAGCAAGTTTAAATCACAGAGAAGGTACATAGTAGAAACTGCGTCGGTGGCTTTTCCTGTCTTTGGCTTGGTGGGAATACTGAGTGTAGCTATATCCGACAGTACTCTTTCGAGAATAATAGCGTCGGCATCGTTGACCGCAGTGGGTGCCTTTTTCATCAGTGCAGGCAAGTTCCGCCAGCTTGTGGGGCCTATGAAAAGGGTTATGGGCCAGTTAGAAAAGGTAGCCCTTAAGAGTGGTGCTGAATCTTCCAGGAGTCTGCGTACAGTGGCGGACCTTGAAAACTCATTTACCGGCATAATAAACGATCTGACCGATCAGTTGAAGAAGGTCAGTGGAAAGCTCAGTGAAACACTGAGTGATTTAAGAGGACTGACAGAACAAACCCTGGCCGGAGCAGAGGAAACAGCCGGCTCCATTACCGAGGTTGCCGCGAACGCACAGAATATCTGCGGGCAGGTAGACAGTGTCAATGAAAGCGTTGACAGAGTAGCCAGGTTTCTCAACGATGGAAGCCATGACCTTACAGTTGTCAGTGACCAGGTTCAGGCCATTGCAAGGCAGAGTAAGCTGTCGGTTGAGACAATTGAACAGCTCAACCAGCAGTCTGAAGAAATTGTGAAATCACTGGATCTTATAACCGGCATTGCCCAGAGGACCAATTTACTTTCTCTTAATGCTGCTGTTAAGGCTATTAAGGCAGGTGATGCAGGCAGGGGCTTTGCAGTGGTGGCAGAGGAAGTAGGCGGCCTGGCAGACCAGTCTGCCCTGGCGGCCAGGGAAATAGCCGCCATTGTAAATGATATCGCTGAGAGTTCCAGACAGGCTGTTACAATAATTAAAGAGGAATATGAAATTGTTCAGGAGGAAACCGATAAAATTACTTCATTGCAGAGTGATATGACCCGGAACCTGGCCCATATAACAGAGTTTTTAAAGAATGTTCGTGAAATACCTGATGTTGTTGGTCAGATAGCGGGCGCGGTGCAAAACGTATCCGCTGTCGCCCAGGAACATAGCGCTACGACTCAGGAAGTGAACAGGATTGTTCAAAGTGTCGAGGAGTTGGCGGACAGCCTTCGTGATCTGGCCCAGAAGTTCACAATTAAAGATTAATAGCTTAATGTCCCTTGGCCCGGTTCAGCCGGGCTTTATTTTTAGCTTTGCCTATGCTGCTTCAAGAAATGTTGTTAACATATGATTTGTATAGGGTTGACAATCTTGTCTATTGGCAATAATATTTGATATAACCGAAAAAGAATAACTCTTTATTATAGGTGAACTATGTCTAAAAGGGCTGAAATACTTACTCTTTTAAAAAATGGTAGGACAGACTATATTTCCGGGGAGAATATCTGTAAAAAATTAAATGTCTCCAGAACAGCAGTATGGAAACACATCCGTTCCCTCCGGGAGGAAGGATACACCATTGATGCTATTCCTAACCGGGGATACAGGCTGATTGATTCTCCAGACTTCCTGTATCCTGATGAGATAAAGGATGGGCTAAATACCGATATTATAGGCAACACTGTTTATTTTTATGAAAGTCTGGCGTCAACAAACAGGGAGGCAAGAGACCTGGCACAGGCAGGTGCACCTGGCGGCACCCTTGTAGTGGCAGAAGAGCAAACCGGTGGCAGAGGCAGAATGGGCAGGGGATGGTTTTCCCCAAAAGGAACGGGGATATGGTGTTCCCTGGTTTTACGCCCTGAAATTAGCCCTGGTCAGGCTCCTCCGGTTACCATGCTTACGGCCGTGGCAGTGGCATCGGCAATTGAAAAGGCCTCCGGTGTCAGACCAGGGATTAAATGGCCCAATGATTTGCTTGCCAATGGTAAAAAGATCTGCGGAATATTAACTGAGATGAGTGCAGAAATAGAAAGGATAAATTATCTGGTGGTGGGTATAGGGATTAATGTAAACACCCCGGCTTTTACCGAAGAATTAAAAGACAATGCAACTTCACTATGCCTTATCAGGGGTGAGGCTATATCCAGGCTGGAGATTATAAAACAACTATTAAGAGAATTTGAGCACTATTACCTCCTGTGGATGGATAAGGGTTTTGAGCCGATACTGGAGGAATGGAAAAAAAGATGTATTACACTGCATCGCCCTGTCAGAGTGAGCACTTACAGGGAGTTTTGGGATGGATGGGCCGAAGATGTGGATAAGTCCGGGGCGCTAATTCTGCGTACCGAAGACGGTAAGTTAAAGCATTTTATGGCAGGGGAGGTGTCATTAAAGGTAAATTAAATAATTTCCTGCCCTAATGGTAAACCATAACTGGTCATCTGGTTAACAATTTACTTGATATTCAAGGAGGCTATCATGAAACTTTCTGTTAAGGAGATATCCCTCGTTGCAATGTTTGCTGCACTTACTGCGGTGGCGGCAATTGTTTCCCGCATTTTCGTCATTGTTTTGCCCTTTGCACAGGTTCCCTTCAGTATTGTCCCCTTTGTTGTTCTATTAACGGGAATGGTTCTGGGGGCAAGGCTTGGGGCTTTGAGTATGGTTGTTTATGTAGCGATGGGCCTTATAGGCGTGCCGGTTTTTGAGAAACCTCCCTTTGGGGGGCCGGCTTATGTACTGCAGCCCACCTTTGGTTTTTTACTGGGCTTTATTCTGGGGGCCTATACTACAGGAAAGATAACCGAAAAGGCAAATCCGGGCGTTTTAAGATACCTAATGGCCTCTCTGGTGGGAATAGCGTTCATTTACCTGTTGGGGCTGCCCTACCTGTACGGAATTCTTAATTTTTATCTCGGTAAGTCGGTACCTGTTCTAACGGTAATTAAAATAGGTTTTGCCCCGTTTATAGGACTGGATATTTTAAAGGGAGTACTGGCGTCAATACTGTCAGTGGCTGTTTTAAAGAGAGTTAATACTGCGGTGCGCGCTTGATCGGGAATTGGGAATTAGGAATTGTGGGTTTGGGATTGTCACCAATTCCTGATTCCCATTTTCCAATTCCGGACCCGTTATTAATGCTTAAAAGAGACTAGTTGCTTAAACCACCCGCCCGGTGATAAAATGTTTGGGGAATTTATGTGTTATTAACAGGACTGACTACGCGGGCGGGGGATAATATGATACTTGTTTTTGACATAGGGAATACGAATATAGTGTTGGGAGTATACGAGGGAAAAAGCCTCTTGGAGCACTGGAGGATATCTACTGCTACCCAGCGTACCGCAGACGAGTACGGAGTTACGTTAAGGGCTCTGTTTAATGAAGCCGGCCTCTCTTTTAAAAGAATAAAGGCCATTGTTATTTCCTCTGTGGTTCCTCCCCTGATGATGACCCTTGATATAATGTCCAGGAAATATTTTGGCTTTCCTCCTCTTGTAGTGGGGCCGGGTATTAAAACAGGGATACAGATTAAATATGACAATCCCCGCGAGGTAGGTGCTGACCGTATAGTCAATGCCATTGCGGGGTATGAATTGTATGGGGGCCCCCTGATTATTGTTGATTTTGGGACAGCAACAACTTTTTGTGCCATAACTGAAAAAGGTGAATACCTGGGAGGGGCAATTTCTCCCGGAATAGGCATATCCACCGAGGCCCTTTTTGTCAAAGCTGCCAAGCTTCCAAGGGTGGAGCTGGTTAAGCCCTCCACGGTAATTGGGAAAAATACTATAAGCAGTATGCAGGCAGGTATTATTTTCGGTTTTACCGGTCAGGTGGATGCCATTGTATCAAGAATTAAAAAGGAAATGAAGGGCAATCCACTTGTTGTAGCCACAGGAGGGCTGGCTGAACTTATAGCCCAGGAGTCTCAAACTATTGACAAGGTGGACTCACTCCTTACTTTAACAGGCCTGAGAATTGTTTATGAGAGGAACCTGGGATAGAAAGGGATAGTGTGAAATTATGAATATAGCAGGTGTAAGGTTGGCCAACCCGGTGATTGCCGCTCCCATGGCGGGAGTAACCGACAGGGCTTTCCGCACTCTTGCCAGAGAAGCCGGATGCGGCCTGGTCTATACCGAGATGGTAAGTGACCAGGCTTTAATTTACGGAAGCTCCAAAACCAACACTATATTAAATATAGAAGGCGAGCCGGGTCCTCTCAGTGTTCAGATCTTCGGGTCAAATCCCGACTACATGGAGCGGGCAGCCAGAATAGTGGCTGAGCGGAGGCCGGGCTTTATAGACATAAACATGGGGTGCCCAACCCCAAAAATTGTTAAAAACGGTGAGGGCTCCGCCTTAATGAAAAATCCGGCCCTTGCTTATGAAATTGCCCGGGCTGTGGTTACTGCCGTAGACATTCCTGTAACGGTAAAGATGCGAAAGGGCTGGGATGATGACAGTGTTAACGCCGCTGAAATGGCGGTATTAATGGAAAAGGCCGGGGTATCCGCTATAGCCGTTCATGGTCGCACCAGATCCCAGTTTTATAGCGGAAAGGCCGACTGGGGGATTATAAGAGAAGTCAAAAGATCGGTTGGCATACCGGTAATAGGAAACGGTGACATATGGACTCCGGAAGACGCCCGGCGCATGATGGAGGAGACGGGTTGCGACGGGGTAATGGTAGGCCGTGCTGCCATGGGCAATCCCTGGATTTTCTCGCAAATCATTAATTACCTGGAAAATGGGGAAAAACTTCCTCCTCCATCTAATGCCGAGAGATTAGCTGTCACCCTGAGGCACCTGGGCATGCTGGTAGAACTTAAGGGTGAGTATATTGGGGTTAGGGAAATGCGCAAGCACGCAGCCTGGTACCTTAAGGGCATCAGGGGGGCCGCCCGGGCAAGACAGGAACTCAATAGCGCCCGGTCAGAAGAGGAAATGGTATCGGTTATCAGAAGTCTGGAGTGGTAGCAGGCTGGGATACAGTATATGCAGGATTGAAGGGGTTTCAGGCAATTTAAGTATACTGCATTTTGAAAAGGTTGTGAATAATAGTTAGCTGGAAGACTGGCCGGAATAAATGTTCCGGTTTTTGTTTTTAGAAAAAGGACAGCCACATAAAATAATTTAAACCTTGAGTTAATTATATGGTTAAGGGGTTGATTTTCCTTGGGGAAATTTGCCTTTATTGTACACCCATACAGGGCCGCTGACATAAAACGTTTTTTTGCCTTGGCCAGGTATATTCCCCCCCGTCTGGCTGAGGAATCAGGCAGGTTTATTCCTCCTTCGGTTATCTCGGAAATTTATGTTAGAACCCCTCACGGCTCTGCCACGGGGTGGGTTATATATCTTCAAATGACTTCCCGTCTTATTGGTAAGTTGCCGGAGCAGGTTTTAATAAAAAGGGTAATGCAGGCCGGCAGGATTGCCGAAAAATTGGGAGCAGAGGTTATTGGCCTGGGAGGACTAACGAAGCTTGCATTAAATGCTGTTTCCGGAGAACTCAATATTCCCGTTATCGGGGCGGGCGGCTATGCTATTGCCACAGCCCTGGAAAGCCTGGAAGAAGCATTGTTTAATATGGGGAACAGTATCTCTAAAATTCACGCGGTGGTATTGGAAGCCGGGGGAGCCGTGGGCAGTATATGTTCTCTAATGTTATCCGGTAAGGTAAAAAGTATGACCCTGGTTACTGATCATAAGGAAAAAGCAGTAAATCTGGCCGGGAAAATCCTTTTTCAAAGCGGTATGTCGGCCAGAATAGAATCAGATGTCAAAAATGCATTGAGGTCGGCTCATCTGGTTATTGCTCCACCAAATACAGATATTGATCCCTTTGATTTGCATCCGGGCTCCGTTTTTTATGATCTTACTCAAAGTCACAGTCTGGGGAAAAAAATTGCCGTTCTAAGAAATGACGTATTGGTAATAGAGGGTGGTTTTGTTAAAATATCCGGTTACACAGGAAATTATTCAGAAGAGGGATGTCCGCCGGGAACTTTTGAGCCCTGTCTGGCTGAAACCATTATACATACGATGGAAAAGAGCTATAATAGTTCTTTGCGTCACACCCCGGATAAAATAGGCCGCCTTGCAAAAAAACATGGTTTTAAAAACGCAGGATTAAAAGGGCCTGAAGGAATATTTTTATCCCACCATATGGAAAATGTGGATAATAAGTATTATAAGTAATGCCTGGATAAGAATAGCGGCCTGGTATACCCTTGTCCGAAATACCTTGACAAATATGGTAACTGTTCTTATAATGTTTTGGAAGGTCAGGTCAAAAACAGGCGGCACTGTAAGGTTCTTCCTTGCAGTGCTTAACTGTAGTTTGAGGAAATTTTATTTCCTTATTTACCCTGCAGTATTTCTGAATAATATGACTTAAAGAACATATATTGTTCTGTAAGTTTAACATAAAATATTACTTGTGTAAGGAGAAGCATAATGAAAGAAAAAGAGGTCCTGCTTACTGTTGACGGTCTGAAAAAACTGGAGGAAGAGTTGGAGCGTTACAAGTCGGTAAAGCGGAGGGATGTTGCGGAGCGGATAAAGCAAGCTATCGAATTTGGAGATATCAGTGAAAATTCCGAATATGAAGACGCAAAAAATGAGCAGGCCTGGATTGAGGGAAGGATTCTGACCCTGGAAAAAATGCTTCGTAACGCAAAGATTATTGACGATGAAAACCTGGGAACAGATGAGGTTACCCTGGGATCTACAGTGCTTTTAAAAGACCTTGAATATAATGATGAGGTTCAATACACCGTTGTTGGATCTATGGAAGCAGACCCCGGGAACAACAAAATATCCAATGAGTCACCGGTAGGGAGGGCTATCCTGGGTAAAAGCAAGGGAAGTATTGTTGAGGTTATTGTTCCTGCAGGCGCCTTGAAATACCAAATCATGGATATTCTTAGGTAGTACCTGAAACAAATAAAATGTTAGTTAAGGTGGGCTCACTTTTAATGGGGCCTCAGACAGTAATTCGGAGGAACATAAATGTCAGAGGAAAAGGTAGATGGCGGCAGTGTCGATATAGTCAGCCACGAAGAAGAGCTTAATGAATTAATGAGGGTTAGGCGCGACAAGCTGGCTGAACTCAGGGAAAAGAATATTGACCCGTACGGGGAAAAATATCTTAGAACAAATCTGGCCCAGGATATTTTAAGTAACTTTGAAGGCTATGAAGGTAAAGAAGTAAATGTGGCAGGCAGGGTGATGGCTAAGCGGATTATGGGGAAGGCCAGCTTTGCACATATCCAGGATATGTCCGGCCAGATACAGCTATATGTAAGGCTTAATGATGTAGGGCAGGAGATTTATGATTTTTTCATCAAGCTTGATATCGGGGATATTATCGGTGTAAGGGGAAAAGTATTCAGGACCAAGATGGGAGAGGTAACAGTATCAGCCGAAAATGTGTCCCTGCTGTCCAAATCACTGCGGCCTTTGCCTGATAAATGGCATGGCTTAAAGGATGTAGAGCTACGCTACCGCCAGCGGTATGTAGACCTTATTGTTAACCCCGAGGTTAAAAACAACTTTGTTGTCAGAAGCAGGATAATTAACTCCATTAGAAGATTTCTGGAGCAGAAGGCCTTTTTGGAAGTAGAAACCCCCATGATGCATCCAATAGCCGGGGGCGCAACAGCAAGGCCTTTTATTACCCATCATAACACCCTTGATATGAAGCTGTATCTCAGGATAGCTCCTGAATTATATTTGAAGCGCCTTCTGGTTGGCGGTTTTGAAAAGGTATTCGAGATAAACAGGAGCTTCCGGAATGAGGGTATTTCCACCAGGCACAACCCGGAATTCACCATGCTTGAGCTTTATCAGGCATATGCCGATTATAATGATATGATGGACCTAACCGAGGAGCTTTTTTCTAAAGTAGCCGCAGAGGTTCTGGGTACAACCACCGTGTCTTATGAAGGAGTCGAAATAGATTTATCTCCTCCCTGGAAGAGAGTTCCTATGCTGGAGGCTGTAAAGCAATACAGCGGTCTTGACTTTGAGCAGTTAAAGGGAGATGGACAGGCTTACAGGGCTGCAAAGGAACTGGGCCTTGATGTAAGTTCTTCTGACTCATGGGGGAGCATACTGAATACTGTTTTTGAGGAAAAGGTTGAGCCAAGATTGATTCAGCCTACATTCATAATGGACTACCCTATAGAGATATCTCCCCTGGCCAAGCCTATGAAAGACCAGCCGGGGCTTACATATCGCTTTGAGCTGTTTATATACGGCCGGGAGATGGCCAATGCTTTCTCAGAATTAAACGACCCTATTGACCAGAAAGCAAGATTTTTAAAACAGGTGGAAAAGAGAAAGTCCGGAGACGATGAAGCCCACATGATGGACGAGGATTACATAAGTGCCCTCGAATACGGCATGCCGCCGGCGGGGGGCCTTGGGATAGGCATTGACAGAATGGTAATGCTGCTTACGAACTCGTCATCAATAAGGGATGTTATTCTGTTTCCCTTAATGAAGCCGAGAGACTAGGACCGTTATTTTCTAATAATTACCTGTTGATCTTAGAGTGCTGAAGTGATAAAATTACTTCTTGCCAGCCGGGAACGGCTGTGAAAAAGAAGGGCGGAACGGTTAACTAAAAAGTACCAGTTGACCGGGAGGCAAAGAAGTGATAAAATACATTCTTGCCGGGCGGGTAAAAACTCGGTAAAAAAAATCGGTATAGAACGGTTAAAACGATAGATTCAAAGTTGACACCGGCCGAATGGTATGCTAATATAGTAAATGCTGTTGGTGGTAACACTGGTAGCGCGGTCCTTGAAAACTAAACAGTGGCAAAAAAAGTGATGGATGAATTAAGCCAGACCCATTCCCGAGGTTCGAGGTTTCGAATCAGGGAGTGGAAAAAAGAACGTCAATAAAGAGCTTGAAAGAGCTTTTCATAAAAGATTTTATGGAGAGTTTGATCCTGGCTCAGGACGAACGCTGGCGGCGTGCTTAACACATGCAAGTCGAACGGAGATTTAGAGGAAG
>JBMOPE010000036.1:0-1982 GCA_049323755.1 Bacillota bacterium | reverse complement strand
TTTACCACTAATACCAAGCACTACCCATGAAAAATGTCTTTAAAATCAAGCATTGCAAGGATTCACATTTGAAATATTATGAGCATTGGTAAAGTAACGATTTAATAATTCGTAAACTCGGGCTAGAGCTACTTGTACACGTCTTTGGGTTGCTTTATCCAGTTTAGCTAAATCTTTTTGAGCTTGGTTGGTTATGATTAATTTCATAGACCAAGCTCCTTTTTAACTTGTTCCCAGGGCTTTATTAGACCGGCTGCTAAGTCCCGTTCTGCTTCATTGATGGCTATTTTTTCTTCCTCTGTTAAAGGTTCGTCAACTTCCGGAGGGCTGGCTAAAAGTTCTTCCCAGGGATTTTCACGGATGATTATTTCAATGATTTGCTTGACTGTTCTGACTTTGTAGTCTGGTAAAGCATCAATCAAATTGTGTAACTCTCTTCTTGTTGGATTCATATATACCACCCCCCATCAGATTTCTATTCCTATTATCATCTGTCCTTGAATACAGTGTCAATGCATTTTATCCGCAAAATACTATATTATGTTGTCCCGTATTAATCTTCTTTTGTTCTGAGAATATCATCTATATACTTCCACCCATGGGGTTTCACCACTTTCACTTTCAATAAGTTAATTAGTTTAGTGCCTGGCACTGTTACTTTTGCTGTTACTTTTGGGTTGCCTCCCTGATGATAGCTGCCGCTTCATCCAGACTATTAACAGTATAAATTTTGTTAATAATTTTATCCAAAACTGTCACGTCAGCAATACGCTTTACTTCTGCTTGCAGTTTATAGGATGATTCAGAAAACCTGGCGTCCAGGTATTTACAGATAGCCTCCTGGGCTACAGCCCTTCCTTTTTCTATCCCTTTTGCCTCTCCCTCAGCCCTTGCTCCGCTAATCATAGAGATTTCGTCTCTGGCAGCCTTTTCCCGCAGCTCATACAGACGGCGCTCTCGCTGGCTCTTGAAAAATATTTGTTCAATGATCATGGCCTTGCGAATGCCGGGGTTTCCCATGGCGATCGCCTCCATTTCTTCTCCCGCAATATTATTGAAGTACAGCAGCCACTCTTCCAGCGCATCCTTCGGCCTGCGTTTCAGCCGGATGAACTTCTCCAACTCCAAAAAATGAATTTCCAATTCATCGTTCAGTAACTCACCGGTCTCGTCTTCCCTGATGCGGAAGGTGTGTTGGTACTTTGTCTTGCCTTTGAACCAATCAAAGCCCAGGATGTTGATGGTGATGGTTTTTCTAAGGTGGATGAAATCTTGCCCACTGTTTAACTGCCCGTGGTAGAGTCCCGCCCAGTAAAATAAAGTACGTTTGTCAATGTTGTATTTATTGGCTATTTGTACCTCCACATTTACCAGCGCTCCTGCGGCTGTCCTGGCCAGTATGTCCAGCCGGGCCGCTTTGTCCAGCAGGTATTTAGGGTCCAGCTCCCGGTTCAACAGTTCCACGGTGGTAAGTTCTCGTCCGGGCGTTGGCTTCGAAAAAAAGTGCCAGGCATTTTTTGGTAATTCCTGGTAGGCTTGCCCTGCCAGGGGTTACCTGGGGGTTACCTGAGCATGGACTTTGAAAAATGGCCAAACCCATCTCACCAACTTAATGAAGAGTAATGCTAGGGGTTATAGTAGGCAGAATTATCTGTCAGTTTACCATTGCATATCAGGGGCCGGTTAACTTTTACTCTATCACAAGTGGTCAACTTTTGTGTTGACAAAACCAACCTTTGTGCAAATCAGTAAAACTGGCAATAATGGTTGGCACAGAGACCAATTCCCCTGCCAGATTTAATTTGAGGTTAGTCCCAGGATCTAGAACAAAGTAGTTTATGAAATGGTAATAATATACTCATACTGATTACTATAAATTTAATTTTTAAGTATAATTATTCATTGACTTTGCGTATAATATTACGTATAATCAAGCGTAAGGAATGGGGAGGGGTTGGTTCTATGACTACAACCTTTAAAAT